>DLNM01000033.1 GCA_002479485.1 Firmicutes bacterium UBA7510
ATTTGCGACATAATGATTAATATTGTCAAAATATAATTTAAGTAATAAATAGTAAGTATAAAGCATATATAAATATATATATAAAGCATATATACCTATATTACAAAATATAATATATAAATTAACCTATTTAAATTAATTAAGTATAATATGTATAAAAAGAACTATATATGAATATCTATTGACAAAAGATAAAAATGTATATAAGATTTTTTGTAATAGTTTATATCTTCCATTTTATTATGGAGGGTTAAATATAAAAATGCGTCTATAACGCAAAATATTTTATATGGGGGTTATTATGGGAAATAAGAAGTTATTTAGAGTGCTTAAAAAATCACTCGTGCTTATGTTGGTACTTAGCTTAATGCTTGTAAGCTTTGGATGCAACAAAGACAAAAATGTTCCGAGTAGTGGAACATCTGACCAAACAGATCAGCAAAAACCTGATGTAAAACCAGTAGAACCAGCTATATATACTTATAATGAATATTTGGCAGGTTCTCCAAAAACATGGAATCCACATGAATGGGAAACAAGTACAGATAGCTACATTATGGGATATACACAAATTGGATTATATGATTTTAAACTTAACGAGGCTAGGGATGCTTATGAAATAGTTCCTGAAATGGCTGCTGAATTCCCAGTAGATATAACTACAGAATATGCAGGAAATACTGATTTTGGCGTTCCAGCTGATGCTAAAACAGGATATGCTTTTAAAATTAAGTTAAATGAGAAGGCTGTTTGGGAAAACGGAGATATTATAAATGCTGACTCATACATATACTCAATGCAACAAATTTTAAATCCAGAAATTAAAAACTATCGTGCAAGTTCATATTATTCAGGTACCATGACTATTTCAAATTCAGAAGCATATTATAAGCAAAATTCTCCTATTTATACTAATATAACTGTAGATGGAGCATATCGTCAGGTAGAAGATAAGGATATGAAATTTAGCTTAACTAAAGAAGTAGTTTTCTTTGGTGATTCAGCTAAATCCTACTATGAAGGTGGTAGTACTGCAGAGTTTACAGATGCTGCAGGAAATGATTTATATAAAAAATACTCTGAAAAAGATTATTATGATTTGACTGATGAGGCTAAAAAAGATTTATTAACAATAGCTGCAGCTTTTGGAGACAGTAATCAAGAAGCATATAAAGAATTTTGCTTTACATTTGACGGATTAAGTCCAGCTGTAGATTGGTCAAAGGTTGGCTTAATAAAAACAGGAGATTATGAAATTACTCTTGTTCTAAGCAAACCAATAACAGATTTTTATTTAAAATATAATTTATCAAGTAACTGGTTAGTTCATGAAAAAACATATGAAGCTAACAAAAAACAAACTGGAGATATTATAAAAACATCATATGGTACAGCGGTTGAAAATACAATATCTTACGGACCATATAAGTTGACTGAGTATCAAACTGATAAACAAATAACAATGGCTAAAAATGAAAATTGGTATGGTTATTCAGATGGAAAACATGAAGGACAATTCCAGACAACAAATATAAATTGTCAAATAGTACCAACTCAAGCTACTGCATTGCAGCTGTTCTTACAAGGAAAGCTTGACACAGTTTCTTTAGTTGCTGCTGATATGGATGCATATAGAACAAGTGACTATATTCTATATACACCACAGTCATATACAACTAAATTCACGTTTAATACTGATAAAGCTGCCCTTAAGAATCGTGAAGTAGCTGGAGTTAATAAAACTATACTATCCTATAAAGATTTTAGAAAAGCAATCTCACTTGCTGTAAATAGAGCAGAATTTGCAGCACAATGTACTGCAACACACTCAGCAGGTTTTGGATTATTTAACTACAACTATGTATATAAACCAGAAACAGGTGATTTATATCGTAATTCTAAGCAAGCTCAAGATGTATTATGTAAATTATATGGTGTTGATAGTGAAGAAGATATCACTGGTTATGATAAGGAACAAGCTGCGAAACTATTTACAGATGCATATAATGCTGCTTTAGCTGCTGGAGATATTAAGGCTGCAGACAAGGTAGAATTAGAATTTTTAGTATTTAACTCTGACGAAACTTATGTTAAAATAATTAACTTTGTTCAAGAGGCAATAAATGTAGCAACAGTTGGAACACCATTAGAAGGAAAAATTATATTAAAGATGACTCCTGATGAAGATTATTACGATCATGCACAACAAGGTTTATTTGAAATGATAATGTCAACTTGGGGCGGTTCATCAATGGATCCATATGGAATAGTTGAATGTTATTGTGATGAAGAGACAATGTTTGAATATGGATTTAAACCAAAATCCGAAGAGCTAACTATTGAAGTTAATGGTCAAGCAATAACAAAAACATTCTATGATTGGTATCAAGCTTTAGTAAATGGTGAATATGCAGCAGCAGATGCTGATACAAGATTAGTTGTGCTTGCAGGTATAGAACTTGGTATACTTGAAACTTATAACTGTACTCCAATGTATTATCGTACTGCTACATCATTAGAATCACAAAAAGTTAATCAAGGTGCAGAGGAGTATGTACAAATTGTAGCATTTGGTGGAGTACGTCATTTGACATATAACTATACAGATGCTGAGTGGGAAGAGTATTGTAAGAGTCAAAATAATCAATTAACTTACTAATATAAATATTTGATAATTAAAAAATATTAAGCCACAAAGAACACGAAGAAACCACTTGTGCGAATCTTTGTGTCCTTTGTGGTAATTTTTTATATACTAATAAGTATTTCTTTTAGTATATAAAAAAGGGGATTGTAAAGTTAAATAGTTAGGAGAGGGTATTATGGGCAAATATATTTTACAAAGATTAGTTTTAATGTTTATAACATTGTTTATTATAATGACAATATGCTTTGTTATGATTCGTATGCTACCTAACCAAATTCCTCCAGCTCAAGGAGATTTTGGCGCAGCAGTAAAAGCAATGAGAGAGGCATGGGGTTACAATAAGCCTGTATTAACTCAATATGGCATATTTTTAAAAAATGTTTTTACTAAGTGGGACTGGGGATTTTGTACAACAGTTGGTACTTATTTAGAACCAGTTACAAAATATTTATCAAATAAGCTACCAATTACAGTAATTCTTAATGTATATACTATGTTAATAAGTGTTCCATTAGGTATAGCCTTTGGTGTATACGCAGCACTTAGAAAAAATAAATGGCAGGATCAATTTATTTCAGTAGTAATAATGCTATTTATATCAGTACCATCATTCGTTTATGCATTTATAGTGCAATACTATATGGGCTTTAAAGCTGGTTGGTTTCCACTTGTACTTAAATCAGGTACAAACTGGTTTACGTGGTCAATGTTTCATTCCATGGTTTTGCCTATTATGGCACTATCCTTTGGTATAGTAGCTGGATTTATGCGTTTTACAAGAGCAGAGCTTACAGAGACCTTAACAAGTGAATATATGCTTTTAGCTAGAACTAAAGGATTAACAAGAAGACAGGCTACAATGAGACATGCTTTTCGTAATTCCTTAGTACCTATTTTACCAATGATTATAGCCGAGTTTATGGGAATTCTTATGGGTTCCTTAATTATAGAAAGAATTTTCGCTATTCCAGGTATTGGTAATGTATACATTCAATCTTATAACTTAAGAGACTATAGTGTATTTATGACAATAAGTATGTTTTATTTAGCTATAGGATTAGTAACAGGTATTTTAATAGATATTAGTTATGGTTTAGTAGATCCACGTATTAGAATGGGAGGGGGAAAAACAAATGAGCTTAGTTGATATAAATAATATTCCAGATGAAAAATTTGTTTTAGTTCAGCAAGATGCTTCAATACATGATTTAAAGCTTGAAACAAAGCCTATAGGATATTTTAAGGATGCTTTAATACGATTTAAAAGAAATAAAGGCTCAGTTGCCGGTGCTTACATAATTGGTTTATTATTATTATTTGCTATTCTTGTTCCTATCTTTTCTAAATTTGATATGAAATATACAGATGGCTTTTATACATATACATTGCCAAAAAGTGAGCTATTATCTAAAATTGGCATAATGACAGGACACTCTGATTATACTTATAACCAACAAAGCTTTGATTATTTTAATTCTATTCCAGGAGCTGTAGTTAAGATAAACAAAGTTTTTGAGGACAATACGAAAAATAAAGCTATAACTTATTATGATGTAATCATTGATTCATATATGAAAACTGGTTTTGTATATAAATCACTTTCTGAGACAGAGTATAAGAACATTTTGGCATATGAAAAAGAGACAGGTATTCAACTTTTATATCCTATGATAGATGTAAAGGAAGTTAAAAATGAAGGATTTAAAAAGGATCCAAATTATTGGTTCAAGCATAATGCAAAGGGTGCAGCTATTTATGATGAAAATAATAATTACATAAATATATTTTTGAAAGATGAAAATAGTCCAGATGGTTATGCTTACTATACTACTAAAATGAACGGAACTCAGTATCAGGTTAGAGTTTTATACTATGAATATTACAAATATATAAATGGATTTTATCCTTGCTTTTTATTTGGCTCTGATGGTTATGGGCAAGATATCCTTGTTCGTTTAGCAAATGGTGCGAGATTATCGTTTTTACTTAGCATAGTTGTAGCTTCAATAAATATAATTATAGGCACTATTATAGGAGCAATAGAAGGTTACTACGGTGGTAAACTTGACTTAATACTTGAACGTTTTATTGAAATATTAAGCGGTATACCATTTATAGTAGCAGTTGCGCTTTTCCAAATATATTTTGCTAGAAAGTTTGGGGTAGTGGTTTCATTACTATTTGCTTTTATTCTAAAGGGATGGATTGGTCCAGCTAGTAGAGTTAGATCACAGTTTTACCGTTTTAAAGGTCAAGAATATGTTTTAGCAGCAAGAACTCTTGGTGCTAATGATAAAAGACTAATTTTTAGACATATACTACCAAATGCATTAGGAACAATAATAACTTCAACTATACTAATTATACCTGGTGTTATATTTAGTGAAACAACCTTGTCGTATTTAGGTATAGTTAATTTTCAAACATCAAATGTAACTAGTGTTGGTACATTGCTTTCTAATGGTCAAACAGCATTGTCAACATTTCCACATGCAATTTTTTATCCATCAATATTTATATCACTTTTAATGATTTCTTTTAACTTATTTGGAAATGGATTGAGAGATGCGTTTAACCCATCATTAAGAGGTTCGGAGGAGTAGTTATGGAAAAAATATTGGAAATAAATAATCTTAGGGTATCCTTTAGGACAAATGATGGAACAGTTAAGGCGGTAAGAAACATTAGTCTTGATTTAAATAAAGGTGAAACATTAGCAATAGTAGGTGAGTCAGGTTCTGGTAAATCTGTAACTGCAAAAGCGGTTTTAGGTATTTTAGCTCCTAACAGCATAATTGAAAGTGGAGAAATAATATATGATGGAAAGGACTTACTAAAAATTACAGAAGATGATTTTCATGACTATAGGGGCAGTAAGCTATCAATGATATTTCAAGATCCAATGTCAAGTCTAAATCCAATAATGAGGATTGGAAAGCAATTAACTGAGGCCATGATACTAAATGGTAAAGCTAATCAAAGAACAGCTAAAAAAGAATTTAACAGTAAAATAAAGCTGCTAAATTCGAACATAAATAAAGCTTTAAATGGTAATTATGATGATAAAATTAAAGCATTTAATAATTACATTAATAAATGCATTAAGTTAGAAAAAAAATATAACACTGCACATCAAAATGCATTAAATGCTAGGCAAGAAATAGAGGATTTGTTAATTGATATAATAGGTGGAAAACCTAGGGAAATAAAAGAGCAAATAAAATATCTATTGATTGAACTAAAAAAGGTTTATAATCCTTATGTTGTAAAAAAAGATTCAAGCATTTTACCTTCAAAGATAGTAGATTTATCTAAGAAAATAAAAAAATACAAAAATGCTCAGGAGTCCGATGCTATAATAAAACTATTGAAGGAAATAAAAAATATACTAGATAAAGAATTACTTACTTCAAAACCAGATTTTTTCTCAATGGGTATTAATAATGAATTTATGCAAGAATTCAAAAAAATTGTAGAAACTGGTATAAGCTTCTCTAATTCTAATTCATTGAAATCAAAAGCAATAGCAGTAAATATTCTTGAGGAATCAGTAAGGACATTTGAATCTGAGAATCTAGATAAGAAATTATGTGCTATGGAAGCAAAGAAAATGATTGCAGCAGTTGAAAATTCAATTGATAGATTAGAAATTAAAAAAGATAGTTGTGCCTATACCTTTGGTACTAGTATATTAAGTGCAATTGATACATATTTTAAAGGCATACCATCAAATGCCAAAGAATCTAAGCGATTTGAAAAAGAATCTGCTAAACTAGCAAAGCTTTCTCTAAAAGGAAAATCTGTACATAAGGCCACTCCAGCTTTGATAGTAGATTTAGAGCTTGTAAAGAATAGTATAATTCAAATTATAAAAACAATAATTGATTTATACAAAAAAGAAATTGGTAATAGCGTGAGAAAAGACATTCACGCTGTACAGTCACAAGAAATGATTGAATATCTTAAAGCTAAATCATCGGCTAGAGTATATAAGGTGACGGCAAATATGGCTAAAAATAACGCTATTAAGCTAATGAAGGAAGTTGGAATTGCACAGCCAAGAAAAAGATTTAAGCAATTTCCATTCCAGTTTTCAGGTGGAATGCGACAACGTATAGTAATTGCAATTGCTCTTTCAGCAAATCCAGATATACTTATATGTGATGAACCAACAACAGCTCTAGATGTAACTATTCAAGCACAGATACTTGAATTAATTAATAAATTAAAAGAAGAAAGACAACTATCTATTATATTCATAACTCACGATTTAGGAGTTGTAGCAAATATGGCAGATAGAATTGCTGTAATGTATGCTGGAAAGGTAGTTGAATACGGAACTGCCGATGAAATATTCTACGAACCAGCGCATCCGTACACATGGGCGCTTTTGGCATCTATACCTGATTTAGAAACAAGGGAAAAACTTGATGCTATTCCAGGAACACCACCTAATATGATACATCCACCAGTAGGAGATGCATTTGCAGTTAGAAACAAATACGCACTGCAAATTGACTTTGAGCAGGAACCACCATTATTTGAAATATCAAAGACACATTATGCAGCAACTTGGCTATTGCATCCAAAAGCGCCAATGGTGAAACCACCAAAAATTGTAACAGATCGTATAGAAGCATTAAGTTATATGGAGGTGGCTGAAAGTGAAAGTTAATAATAATGAAATTTTATTGAGTGTTGAGAATCTAAAACAATACTTTAAACTTGGAAGAAATTCAGAAGTTAAGGCAATTGATGATATAAGTTTTGATATAAAAAGAGGTGAAGTGTTTGGTTTGGTTGGTGAATCTGGATGTGGAAAAACAACAACAGGTCGTTCAATAATCAGATTATACAATATAACTTCAGGAAATATTTATTTTAACGGTCAAAGAATATGTGCCGGAATTCGTTCTTATGAGGACTCTATAAAGGAAGCTAAAGTTAATATGAAAAAAGCTAATTCTGAAGAAAAAGTTAAGCTTCAAAGTTTTATAGATGAACAAAGAGAACTTATTAAAAAGGCAAATTTTGACCATAAAAACTGCGATAAAATATATGCTGAAAAGCTTCAATCAAAGGGTGCTAAATTAACCTCTAAAATGCAAATGATATTTCAAGATCCTATTGCATCACTAAATCCTCGTATGACTGTTCGTGAAATTATAGCAGAGGGACTTAGAATTAAGCATGTTAATGATGAGAAGTATATTGATGAAAAAGTTTATGAAATGCTTGATTTAGTTGGTCTAGTGCCTGAACATGCTGGACGTTATCCTCATGAGTTTAGTGGAGGACAGCGTCAAAGAATAGGAATAGCAAGAGCACTAATAATGGAACCAGATTTAATAATTGCTGATGAACCGATTAGCGCACTTGATGTATCTATTAAAGCTCAGGTTATTAATTTACTTAATGATATAAGAGAAAAAATGGGATTAACAATACTTTTTATAGCGCATGATTTGTCTGTAGTTAAATATTTCTCAGATAGGATTGCTGTTATGTATTTTGGAAAAATTGTTGAACTAGCAACATCAAAAGAGTTGTTTGATAATCCTTTACATCCCTATACTAAATCTTTATTGTCAGCTATACCACATCCTGATCCTCATTATGAGAAAAAAAGAAAAAGGGTGACATACAATCCTACACTTGATCATGATTATTCTGTTGATATGCCAGAACTTAAAGATATAGGAAACGGACACATTGTTTACTGTAATAAAAAAGAATATGATGAATACATTAATGAAATTAAAACAAAGAACTTAATGTTAGCTAAAAATTATTAAAAGCTAGAATATCATTTGGTTGTTTAATACAGCCAAATGATATTTTTAAAAGGGAGTATAGCAAATGAGAAATAAGTACATAAAATATATAATTGTAACTGTAATCGGTATTTTAATATCTTTATCTATATTTTCTTATAGAAATTTGCTTAATGCAAATAATATTAGAGATATTGCTTATATATTAAGTGATGGCTTTTTGCTTCCAGGTGTGTTAATTTTAGGAGCAGGATTGTTATTGCTAGTTAGCAATGGTGGAATGTTTGACATATTTACATATAGCTTTAAGAAAATGCGTACAAAAAAGCTTTATGGAGAAAAAAGATCTTCAGCCTATAATTCTTATTATGATTATAGAATGAGTAAAGAAAAAGTTCCATTTGGATTTTTATTGATTGTTGGTGGAATTTTTTTTTCTTTATCGGTTATATTTAATATAATGTTTTTTTATGTATAAAAAAACTGTTTTTATTATATGTAAAAAAACAGTTGCAAAATTATAATAGATGGATTATAATTGTTAAAAGTTATATATTGTAAACTATGATGATAGGAAAAAGTAATATATAAAACAGGTCAAAGAGAGATAGGATAAGGTGAGAGCCTATTACAATGATATATATGAAGAACATCCTTGAATATTCAACCGAAATTTTTTGATTATACACTAAGAGTAGGCTTGAACGCATCCAAAGCGTTATTTGGTCAAGTGAACTTTTATTTATAAAAGTTAATTTGGGTGGTACCGCGTAAGTTAGCTCTTTCGTCCCTTATATTGGGATGAAAGAGCTTTTTTATATTATTTTAAAATAGGAGGAAGAAATGAAAGCAATTGATATTAAAGAATTGTACAAAATCGCAAGCACCTTATATGATAAGGAGGTTTGCATAAATGGTTGGATTAAAACTATCAGGGATTCAAAAAACTTTGGATTCATTGAAATAAATGACGGAACATTTTTCAAAAATGTTCAGATTGTATTTGAAAATAATTTAGAAAATTTTGAAGAAGTGAAGAAATTCTCAACAGGAAGTGGTATAACTGTAAAAGGTATACTTACTGAAACACCTGAATCTAAGCAACCATTTGAAATTAAAGCAACAGAAATTATATTAGAGGCTGCATCTGATAACAGCTTTCCATTACAAAAGAAAAAGCACAGCTTTGAGTATTTAAGAACTATAGCTCATTTAAGACCAAGAAGTAATACATTTTCTGCAGTATTTAGAGTGCGTTCTCTAGCTGCTTATGCAATTCATAAATTTTTCAATGAAAGAGGATTTGTATATGCGCATACTCCAATAATTACTGCCAGTGATGCAGAGGGTGCTGGAGAAATGTTTAGAGTTACAACTCTTGACCTTGAAAACATTGAAAAGAAAGATGGAGTTGTAGATTACTCAAAAGATTTCTTTGCAAAATCAGCGAACCTAACAGTAAGTGGTCAACTAGAGGCTGAAACATTTGCTTTAGCATTTAAAAATGTTTATACCTTTGGACCAACCTTTAGAGCTGAAAATTCAAACACAACTAGACATGCTTCTGAGTTTTGGATGATAGAGCCAGAGATAGCCTTTGCTGATTTAAGTGATGATATGGATTTAGCAGAAGATATGGTTAAATACATCATCAACTATGTTATGGAAAACGCACCTGAAGAAATGCAGTTTTTCAACAGTTTTATAGACAAAGGCTTGTTTGACAGATTAAACAATGTTGCAAATTCTGACTTTGGTAGAATTACTTATACCGAAGCTATAGAAATATTAAAGAAAAACAACGATAAATTCGAGTATCCTGTTGAGTGGGGAACTGATATTCAAACAGAACATGAAAGATATTTGGCTGAGCAAATATTTAAAAGACCTGTGTTTGTAACTGATTATCCTAAGGACATTAAAGCATTTTATATGAGACTTAACGATGATGGTAAAACAGTAGCAGCTACAGACTTACTTGTTCCCGGAGTTGGCGAAATGATAGGTGGTTCTCAAAGAGAGGAAAGACTTGATGTATTATTAAAACGTATGGAAGAAATGGATGTTCCATCAGAGGATATGTGGTGGTATTTAGAACTTAGAAAATACGGTGGAGTTAAGCACGCAGGATATGGCTTAGGTTTTGAAAGGTTAATCATGTACCTAACAGGCATGACAAACATAAGAGACGTAATACCATTCCCAAGAACACCAAAAACAGCAGAATTTTAATAGTATAATTATATAAAAGAAAGCGCAGATTTGTACATAATATAAATCTGCGCTATTTTTATTTATAGGGGCAAATGTAAAAATAATAAATTAATATTGCATGCATAATTTGACATTTATTTTATTATAGATATGATACCATAAAGACAAATATAATATAACTGTTTAATAAATACTCAACGCTTTTTATTAAAAATGATATTTCCTGTATAAGGGAAAATCATACATAAATAAACTTAAAGAAGATGGTACTATCGCTGTAAGTTTGTGATTTTTAAAGAAAGGAGAAGAGATTTATATGAAAAAACTATTGAAAAAAGAAATTAAAAGACCTTCTAACATTACCCAATTTGCAGCTTGTCCTGCATGTTCACAATGTGGAACATATTGTACAAAAACAACAAGTACTTTTTCTATGCAAACTACTCTAAGAGGCTTAGATGGTTACACTACACCTTGGAAATATGAAAATGATAAATAGTTAAAGATTTAATGGCTGTACAGGAGCTTATTCCTGTACAGCAATTATTTTAATTTGAATTTGATAGAGGGGGATTTTAATGGTAAAAAATAAACCGTTTATAAAGCTTTTGCGTTCTCCTAACAGAGGATATTTTTTTGATGTCAATAGAAATGAAATTATTTCAGTAAGGGATGAAATATATAACTATTTAGAAGACGTGATGCTTGATTTGGACGAGGATGCTTCTTTAGAAACTATAAAATCTGTTGAAAATTTAAAGCAAAATGGATACTTATCTTCAAATAAGGTTAAGGTTTTTGAACACTCATATTCAAAATATATTAATTCTTTTTTAAATCGTGGAATTAGAAAAGTTACATTACAGCTTACTCAAAATTGTAATTTTAGATGTAAGTATTGCTCTTATACTCAAAATGATGTTGGTCAAAGGCTACATTCGGACAAGCAGATGAGTTTTGAAATTGCTAAAAAAGGTATAGACTTTCTTTGGGAACATTCTGTTGATTCTAAGTCTGTTGATATAGGATTTTATGGTGGTGAACCATTGCTTAATTTTAAGCTAATTGAGCAAATAATTGAGTATTGTGAGGTAAAATTTGATGGTAAAGAACATACATACACAATGACAACAAATGGAACATTATTAAGTGATGAAATTATAAAAGTTTTATCTGAATATAAAATAAATATGACTATCAGCTTAGACGGACACAAGGAGCTTAATGATAAAAATAGGGTATTCGCGAACAGCAATAAAAGTACATTCGATGTAATTTATTCAAAGATAAAATACATAAGAGAAAATTACCCTGAATATCTTGAGAAGATAGGTATAAATATGGTCATTGATCCTTCAAATGATTTTGATACAGCTATGAGTTTATATAATGATCTTATGTTTGAGGGTATAAATATCAGGTCTATGATTATAGATGATATAAATAGCTCTAATAAAAATGTTTATGCTGAAAGTTTCGTGTATAAACAGCGTTATTTTGATTTCTTAAATTGTCTTTCCTATTTAGGAAAAAATGTTGATGATGAAAAGATATATCCTTATGTAAAAGACGGTTTTACCTTCTTTTTAAAAATCAGAGATTTATTGTCTCCTACTGAAAAGCTACCTGAAAAAGCAGCACCGGCAGGGACTTGCATACCTGCTCAGGACAGGCTGTTTATAACAGCTGAAGGAAATTTTATACCTTGTGAAAGAGTAAGTGAAGTATCAGATGCTGCAATAATTGGAAATGTCGATACGGGATTTGATATGGATAAAGTTTATCCAATATTAAATTTAGGTAAGCTTACTGAAGATGAATGCCGTAACTGTTGGGCATTTAACAGATGCTCCTTATGCTTTAAACATGCTGATGACGGAAAAAAATTAACTGGAGAGAGAAAAAGGGAATTTTGTGGCAATGTTTTAAATAGCACTGAAAAAAGTTTATATTTGACAATTTTTCTTAATGAAGCAGTAGAATTATATAATATTTAAAAATTAAGGAGGTAATTATGAAAAAAGTAGCTGTTTATCCGTTTAGCGAAAATTCACTTTTTACATCTGTATATATGAGTAAATTATTGCCTGATTTAGTTGTTTCACATTTGGTTTCTGTAAATGGCGCAGGATTGGCAGGAAAAAAAGCAGGATATGTTTGCAATCTGAATATCGAAGAGTTAACGGTAACAGACGATATTGAAAGAGCACTTGAAAAATGTGATATATTACTGGTTTCTGACGGTAATTTAGATGATTTTATACATAAAAATAGCTTAGATGTAATTGAATATGCAATTGAAAAAGAAAAGGATATAATCTGTGCATTGAAATTAAAACCTGAACAAGCTGAAATGTTTAAAAATAAAAGTAAGCTAAAAAATATATCATTTATTTACACTGGCGATATAGAGGAAGAATTCATTGAATCGGAAAAATTATATAGAGCGTCACAATCATACTATATGCCAAAAACTCCTATAATTTGTATAAGTGGAATCTTTGAAACTTTAGATAATTATAACTATGGTGTTTTGTTATCTCTGGTTGAAAAATTAAGAAAAGATGGATATAAATGCTCAGGAATAGTAACGAATACAGAAGGAAAGATTATAGGAATGTATCCATTTAATATTATCTTGAAGGATAAGAATTACTCAGAGATTGAGAAGATAAATTTATACAGTAACTTTCTAAAACATATCGAGGAAAAAGAAAAGCCTGATGTATTGCTTTTGCAAATACCAGGAGGGCTAATGGCATATGATTGCAAAATTAATAATAATTTTGGCATATATGCATTTTATGTGTCTAAAATATTAAAGCCCGACTTTTTTATGTATACTGTAGCGCATAATATTGATGTTACTCAGAATATTGAATCGCTGAATAAGGAAATAAATGAATTGTATGGGTTTAAAACAGATTGTGTAATTACTACAAACCAAGTTATAGATATTTTGTATTCAAAATCTTCTGGTACACTGAGTACGATGTATGAAAAAATAGCATCTTATAATGAAAATGTTATAAATCAGCAATTAGGTATTCCTATTTATGAGTTTTTTAATAAACATGATTTGGAAACGTTATATCAACAAATTTTAGATAAACTTTCTTAGAAGGTATAGGAGGTTAATATGAATCGCGATGAAATATTTGAAATATTAAGTGATATTTTAGTTAATAAATTGAAAATTAATGAAAATTTAATTAGAGAAGATAATTTTGATGAGCCGCTTACGGGAGATTTGTTTGGTTTTAATGAAATCACTCTTGGATATACTTTTTTAGAGGTACAAAAAATATTTGAAATAGACATTAACGGAAGAGATTTAGATAATTATGGATTTAGTACTATAAATAAAATTGTTTCAATTATCGAAAAATATGTTGAAAGTGAAAGTTTACAGACAGTATGAAAAGTATATTGAGCGTATTTAGGACAATCATCTACTGTCTGTCATTGTCATGGAAATCATCTAAAATATATACGTTAATTAGATTATCAGGAAGTATAGCGGTTTCATTTATAGGTATTTTGCTTTCATTTTTACTAAAGCAAATTATTGATTTATTGTCGGAAAGTAATTTTACAAATAATAATTGGAACAATTTTATTAGTAACAAAGAAATAGCTTTAACATGTTTTTTGATTGCAATAACATGCATTTCTGTTTTTAAGGCTGTCACTGATAAAATAATGGAGTATTCAACTAGAATGCATATGGACATTATTGATAATTATATTACCAGGCAAATGATTGAAAATACTCTTAATGCAAATTTGGAGCTTTTTGATAATCCAGAATATCGTAATAAATTGACATCAATACGTCAGGATTTAAGCTCAATAGCTGGATCGGTTTTCAGTGTTCTTAATTTAATTACTTCTATTATCACTTTCTTGAGTATTTTTATAATTTTATCTGCCAGCAATTTATGGTACGGAATTATTGTAATGCTGGCATCTGTGCCGTCTGCATTTGTGGATCAGAAATATACTAAGGAATTATATCATCTTAGTCTTGAAAATATAAGTGGTGAACGTCAAAAGGAATATGTTTATCATATTTCGTCTTCTAAAAATTTTGCGGTAGATATTCGCATATTTCAAATAGGAAATATGCTTAAAAATAAATATAATCGTTTATGTGATAAAATTCTTATTCAGCGTAGAGAAAAATTGAAATCAAAAACTGTTTTCGCGTGTATTTTTGAACTTTTACCTGAGATAATGATTTTTTTTATAACGCTCAAAATTGGATTTGGAGTTTTAAATGGCTTAAACAGCGTTGGAGACTATTCATTTTACACAGGTCTTTTGTCTCAGATGTGGGTAAGTATATTACTATTGATAAATTCAATTGTTTTGATTTATGATAATAAGCTAAAATTAGATAATATTAAATCCTTTGAAAAAATATCATTTATGGAAATAAAAGATGGAAATATGGATATAGAGGATATAAAAACTATAGAGTTTAAAGAAGTGTGCTTTTCATATCCAAATACATCTAAAATGATTTTGAAAAATATAAGTTTTTTCATAGGAGAAAAAGAAAAGGTAGTGCTTGTAGGTATTAATGGCTCTGGAAAAACTACAATTATAAAACTTTTGATGCGTTTTTATGATGTTGATGAAGGAATGATACTTATAAATAGTATAAATATAAAGGAGTACAAAATAGACAGTTTTAGAAAATGCTTTTCTGTATATTTTCAAGAATCATCTAATTTTGCATTTAGTATAAGAGAAAATATTATATTTTCAGATGTAGACAAAGAAAATGACAGTAAAATATACGATATTTTTTCAAGACTTAACGGAAGTAATATTGTTGATAAGGCAGAGGAAGGGCTTGAAACTCAGATTACACGTTTCTTTTCAGAAAATGGACTTGAACTATCTGGAGGAGAAAATCAAAAAGTTGCTTTAGTTCGTACACTTTATAAAAATTGCAGTGCAGTTATTCTTGATGAGCCATCATCATCACTGGATCCTGAAGCAGAATATATGCTTTTTGAAGTGCTTAGAGAATATTGCATGGACAAAACAACCTTATTTACGTCTCACAGATTATCAAATGTAGCTTTGGCAGACAGAATAGTTGTAATAGAAAATGGAGAGATAATAGAAAACGGAACAGAAAAAGAGCTTTTAGAAAATCCTAAAAGATATGCTGTATTGTACAAATATCAGGCACAAAAGTATAATGAAAGGAGCCTATCTGTATGAAAATAGCTGTTATTGATGATGGAGTAAATTCTGAGTTTTTTTCAATAGGCAAACTAAGCTTTGATATAGAGATACTTGATGAAACTCATATACAAAATAGAGAAAATAAAAAACATATTGTCAATCACGGCACTGTTTGTTCTGGGATAATAAGAAACTATGCTCCTAAAGCGCAAATAGGAAGTATAAAAATTATGGATTATCAGAAACAGTGCAGCTGTGAGAAACTTATAGCCGCACTAGATTGGTGTTATGATAATGATATTTTTATAGTACATATGAGTATAGGAAGCTCTAAAATGATAGATTACGTTTCTATTAGAAGTGCTGTAAATAAATTGGCAGAAAAAAATATTATTGTAGTTGCAGCATTTAATAATAGTGGCGAAATAACATTTCCGGCATCTTTTGATTCTGTTATAGGAGTACGTAACAATGAAAAACTAGAAGGCAATGAATATTTCGTTAATGAAAATTATTTTAATGATGCATTTATAATTGCTTCAGGTACACATGAGTTACTGATTGATGGAGAATTAAAAAAGACAAAACCTTGCAATAGCTATTCTGCTCCTTTAATAACTGCTATTGTTCATAATTTAATTGATAAATATGGTATTATACCTGTCAATGAAATTAAAAAACTTATAAGTGATGACAAAGCAATTGCTCAAAAAAGCTTTTATCCATATTTTTTTAATAAAGCCGTTTTAGTTAATTTATCTGATGAAAATCTAATTTATAATCCTTTTTTTCATGTAATGAAGGCCTACAATAAATTTAATTATAAGAATGTAGAATTTGACAAAACAGGAGCTTTAGTTATAATACCAAACAGTATTAACGATTTTTATAATGAAGAAAAAATTTTATATATATTAGAAAAAAACAAAAGTTATATTTCTGGATTATTATATGTAGGAATAGCAACAAGTTCAATTGAAAATTTATGCTATAATGATTTAAAAATTCCACTTACAGATGAAAAATACAAAAAATATAACTATCTTCGATATATTGAAAATGATAGCTTCAGTAATGTAAGTGGTCCAATTTTATCTGTAAAAGGTACATATAAAAATTGTATTAAATTAGTATACGAAATAAATAGAATGTTTGAAACTTTGGGATATAATTCAAAGGCTGTATCGAGTTATGGAAAAAGCTACTTATATGATATAGAGTACATATCTTCAAATTTATTATATAAATCAAATATTTTAAAGCTGTTTAATTTTTACAATCTTGAAGTTATGATAATAAATTCAAATAATATAAGTGCAGACAATCTTTATGATATTATAATTGTTGTCGACGAAAATACTGATAATATCGTGTATTCGGAAAGTAAAATTATTGTTACTAAAAATTATTCTGATAGAGATATAAAAGATATTTTTAATTATATATTAGATATATTAGTGTAGAATATTTGCCTTGAGCACAATTAATTTTAAAAACAAGGATATTATATAATAGTCTCGACTACGTTCGATCCATTTTAAAGTTACTTTTCGTAATTATTTTGTTATAGAGTTGACAATTTAAAATTTTTTATTTATAGTGGAATTAATATATTAAGCTTTAAAATTATTGTTATTTTAAAGATAAATTTATTATATAATGACAATATAAAATGAAAGGCAGGCTAAAGGATATGCAGGTTAAGGAAAGAGTTCAAAAGTTACAAGATTTAATGAAACAAAATGGCATAGATGCTTACATAATACCAAGTGGAGATGCTCACCAAAGCGAATACGTAGCACCTCACTGGGATTCAAGAAAATGGATAACAGGATTTACAGGCTCAGCAGGAACAGCTGTTATAACATTAGAAAATGAAAATGGACTTTGGACAGATGGAAGATACTTCATACAAGCAGAAAAACAATTAGAGGGTTCAACTATAGACTTATATAAGATGGGACAACCATCAGTGCCAACTATTGTTGAATGGCTAAAGAAAAACTTAAAAGACGGTGCAACTATTGGATTTGATGGAAAGGTTGTATCTAAGTCTTTCTATGATAATTTAGATAAGGCTTTATGTTCAAAAGAGATTAAATATAACCTAGAACATGATTTGATTGATAAAATTTGGGAAGATAGACCTGAGATTCCTATGAATGATTTCTATTCATTAGATGTTAAATTCGCTGGTAAAAGCAGAACCCAAAAATTAAATGAAGTAAGAGAGCATATGAAGGCTGAATCAACTACTCATTTTGTTTTAAGCTCATTAGATGACATTGCTTGGTTATTTAACATAAGAGGTACTGATGTTCCTTGTAATCCAGTTATAATATCTTATGCAGTTATATCAATGGATGAGGCTATATTATTTGTTGATTCTAAAAAAGTTACTATCGATATTAAGGCTGAACTTGAAAAAGACGGTATATCTATAAAGGAATATAATGAGCTAGATAAATATTTAAATGAATTAAATAGCAAAAATGTAGTTACTTATGATCCATTAAAGACAAACATGTGGATTATAAATTCTTTAGATGCTGATGTAAAAAAATCAGAGGAGCAAAACTACACTACTAAATTAAAGGCTGTTAAAAATGATGTTGAGCTTCAGAATATGAGAGAATCACACATTACAGATGGCATAGCTATGGTTAAATTCTTACATTGGTTAGATACTAACTTAGGCAAAGAAAAAATAACTGAAATTTCTGCAAGTGAAAAATTAGCACAGCTTAGAAGTGAGGGTGAAAACTTCAAGGGCTTAAGCTTTGGAACAATTGCTGGTTACAAGGAGCACGCTGCAATGATGCACTACTCATCAACTCCTGAAACTGACGTTGAGTTACAAAAAGAAGGAATGTTCTTAGTTGATTCAGGTGGACAATATTTAGGTGGAACAACAGATATTACTAGAACTATGGTATTAGGAAACTTAACACCAGAAGAAAAAAGAGATTTCACTTTAGTTCTTAAAGGTGTTATAGATTTAAGTATGGCAAAGTTTTTATATGGTTGTACTGGTACTAATCTAGATGTACTTGCTAGAGGACCATTATGGCAATATGGTATTGACTATAAGTGTGGTACAGGTCATGGAGTAGGATTTTTCTTAAATGTTCATGAAGGACCTCATGGAATTAGAAACAATTATGTATCTGCTGTTTTAGAGGAAGGTATGAATGTAACTAATGAGCCAGGTGTTTACAAACAAGGAAGACATGGTATTAGAATAGAAAATATACTTGTAGTTAGAAAAGATGAAGAGACTGAATCAGGTCAATTTATGAATTTTGAAACAATTACATTCTGTCCAATAGATTTAGACGGAATAGTTGTAGAAATGCTGACTACAGAGGAAAGAGCATGGTTAAACAATTACCATAAAGAAGTATACGAAAAATTAAGCCCATCTCTAAATGAAGAACAAAGAGCATGGTTAAAGTATAATACAAGAGCAATATAATATAAAAAGCGGACGAAAAGTCTGCTTTTATTATATAAATAAGGTTCTGTAGTCTACTCCAACTTTGGTATAAGTGGGAGGTTCTTATTATTTTGTTGACATCTAAAATTATTTTTGAGATAATAACTAATACTGATAGTTAAATGTCTTAATGATATTGAGACTCTTAATATTATAGTTAAGATTATGTTATTCTCATATAAAGTATTAGCATAATGTTAGATTAAAATAGATTGGAATAATGTGTATGTTAAATGTTTCATTTATAACATTAGGTTGTAAAGTAAATCAGTTCGAATCAGAGGCTATGATGGAGTTATTTGAAAAGGAAGGCTTTAAAATAATTCCTGCGTGTGATAAAAGCGATATTTTTATTATAAATACATGTGCTGTAACTAAAGAAAGCGACAGAAAATCAAGACAGCTAATCAATAAAGCAAAACGAATGAATAAAAATGCTATTGTTGCTGCTGTTGGTTGCAGCGTGCAACTAAATAGTGAGAGAATTAGTGAAGAAACTTCCGTTGATATAGTTATAGGTACTAAAAACAAAAGCGAAATTGCTCGTCTTATTAAGGATAAATTAAATAACTTAGATGTTAAGACAATTGTAGATAAATTTAAACCTCATGAAAGCTTTGAAGAGCTAAGTATAAGTAAAGAGCATGATAAAACAAGAGCAAATATTAAAATACAAGATGGTTGTAACCAATTTTGTACTTATTGTATAATTCCTTATGTACGAGGACCTATTAGAAGTAGAGATAGTGAAGATATAATTAAAGAAGTAAGAAATTTGTCCGAAAATGGTTATAAAGAGGTTGTAATTAATGGAATACATATCTCTTCCTATGGAAAAGATATTAATAAGGAAAATGCATTAATTTCACTTATTGAGAATATTAATAGCATAGACGGCAATGCCAAAAATGGCATTGAAAGAATTCGTTTAGGTTCATTAGAACCAAACATAATAACAGAAGAATTTATGCAAAGACTTTCAAAATTAAATAAAGCATGTGATCATTTTCATCTATCACTTCAAAGTGGCTCAGATACAGTGCTTCAGAGAATGAATAGAAGATATACAGCTTCTGAGTATAAAGAAAAGGTTGATTTAATTAGAAGATATATGCCTAACTGTGGTATAACTACTGATATAATTGTAGGCTTTCCTGGAGAAACAGAGGAAGAATTCAATGAAACTCTAGAATTTGTGAAAGAAATCAACTTCTCAAGAATCCATGTTTTTAAATATTCTATTAGAGAAGGTACAAAAGCTGCTATATTTGAAAATCAAATTGACGAAAAAATTAAAGCAGAAAGAAGTAAAAAACTTATAAAGCTTGCAGATGAATTAGCACAAAACTTTATGCAACAAATGGTTGGAGAAACAGTCAATGTATTAATTGAAAAGAAATCAGAAGATATATATGAGGGTTACACAACCAATTATATAAGAACCGTAGTTGAAAGTAGTACTGATATAGATAATAAAATAGTTCAAGTTAAGGTTATAAAAGCAAATAATGATTATATAACAGGAAGCTTGCTAAAGGAGGATAGATGAATGGATTGTATATTTTGTAAAATACTTAATAAAGAAATACCATCTAATGTAGTATTTGAAAACGACAAAATACTTGCTTTTTATGATATAGCACCACAAGCACCAATACATGTTGTTATCATTCCTAAAATTCATATTTCTTCAGCAAATGAAGTAAATGAGGAAAATTCTAAATATATTAGCGAAATATTTACGGCTATCCCTGAAATTGCAAAGAAACTTGGAATTGCTGATTCTGGATATAGAATTATAAACAACTGTGGTAGAGATGGTTGTCAAAGTGTAGAGCATATACATTTTCATATGCTTGGTGGTAGAAAAATGTCTGAAATTTTCTAATAAATATATATTGCATTTCATCATAATATGGTATATAATATGATAGTGCTATTTTAAACTCGCTGTTGTTTAGGACATACAGTGGAAGAAACGAGGGGAGGGTAGCAAAAATGACAGAGGTTAAGGTAAGAGAAAACGAGTCGCTTGATAATGCTCTTAGAAGATTTAAGAGACAATGTGCGCTTACAGGAGTAATGTCTGAAGTAAGAAAAAGAGAACATTACGAAAAACCAAGCGTAAAGCGTAAGAAAAAGGCTGAAGCTGCAAGAAGAAAAAAGAAAAAAATAAGATAAGAGAATAAGAGGTGAAAGTATGCCTTTGAAAGAGACCTTAGCGGAAGATTTAAAAGATGCAATGAAGTCTAAGGAAAAAGTCAAAAAAAATGTTGTAACTATGGTTAGAGCTGCAATTAAGCAACGTGAAGTCGATGAAAGAATAGAGCTGGATGATGCTGAAATTATAGATATTATTGCTAAACAGGTTAAACAGAAAAAAGACAGTATAGAAGAATTTCAAAAAGGCAATAGGCTAGATCTTGTTGATCTCACAAATGATGAGATTAAAATTCTTTTAAATTATTTACCGCCTCAACTGTCAGAGGATGAGCTTGAACAGATTGTTAAAGATGCTATAGAAGAAACAAATGCTCAAACTAAAAAAGACCTTGGAAAGCTTATGGCAGTAATCATGCCAAAAGTAAAAGGTAAGGCTGACGGTAAGCAAGTAAATCAGATCGTGGCTAGATACTTACAATAACTAAAAACCCTGAAATCAGGGTTTTTTTATTTTGCTTAAAAATAATAAAACGTTCTAATAGTATATCATTTTTCATATTTTTATATAAAGGATGTGATTATATGGATATGAACAAAATACGCAGTAAATTAGCAGATGAACTTGAAATGCCAGATAATGTCGTGTCTAATAATTTTGACATTAGGATTCAGGGAAATAAACGTGTGATAATTGAAAATCATGTGGGTGTACTTATATATGAAAATGATATTATTCACATAAAGACAAAAATACAAAATATAGTTATCAAGGGCGATAAATTAAAAATAGGAGAAATTACAGATTTTTATATAATTGTAAACGGTGAGATTAAGGAAATACAAATTAAGGAGTAGGAAGTGACGCCGCAAAGCGGTGTAATGGAGGAAATATGCTTAGTCAAAGGGTAAGTAATTTTATAAAAAGCTACGTGGTTGTTAATTTAAATACCAAAAATTATGAAAAAGTTCTCAATTTACTTAGAAGAAAAAATATAATTATGTGGGATGTAAATAAGGTACAGGATGGAATTAGTTTTAAAATATATAAAAAGGATTTTGAAAAAAACAAGCAATTTTTTCAGGATGCAAATATAAAACCAATTAAAAAAATAGGTGTTTTGTTTAAGCTAAATAAGTTATATATGAGAGTTGGTTTTGTAATTGGTGCAATTATTATATTTACATATGCTTTTGTATTTTGTTCATTTGCTTGGGATATAAAGGTTATAGGCAATGAAAAACTTAAGGAAAATGATATAGTAGAGTATTTAAATGAGAATCATATAAAAACTCCTATTAAGATTAAAAAAATTAATAATAAATACATAGAGGATTTAATATATTCAAAATTTAATGACATTAAGTTTATTGAGGCTCATATTGAGGGTATCAATCTAGTTTTATTTGTTAAAGAAAAAAAAGAAACAGAATACGCAATTAGTGATAATACACCTACAAGCATTGTATCAAATAAACAGGCTGTGATATATAAAACGGTTGTAAAGCATGGTGAATTGTTAGTTAAAGAAGGTGATGTTGTTAGTGTTGGTCAGCTTCTAGTGCAAGGTACTAAAAAAGATAAGGATAATACAAGCAAACTAATTAATTCAGATGCAACAATTTTTGGTTATACATATTATAATTTAACACTCAATGAACCTAAAACTCATGTTATAAAAAAAGAAACTGGGAAAACTAATAATATATTTAGGCTAATAATTAAAGATAAAAAAATAAAAATATTTGGTAATGAAAATAAATATGAGAATTATGATTCTAAAAGTAAAATTATTTCCATACCACTAATTACAGATTTTTTAAATATTTCTTTTGAAAAAGTGAAACAATATGAGTTAGAAGTAAAAGAACAAGAAACGACTAGAGAATATGCAGAAAATAAATTATTAATTAATTTACACGAAAAGTTAGTGAAAATTTGTAACAAAAATGCTAAAATAGATAAAAAGGATATAGTATTGGAAGAAACGGATACTGAATATATATTAAGAGCAAAAATTCAAATGATAGAAGATATAGGAGAAATTATTAAGATATATTCACTCAAGGAGGAAGGGTAAATCTCAACTCCACGCATAAGTGTTTTGAGAAATTATGCGCAAATTAAAGCATGGAGGTATTAATGGATAACTACGAAGAAACACTGCTGATTGAAGAGCAACAAGTATTAAGTAAGCTCTTGGGGGTACACGATAAAAATTTGAAGCTTATTAAAAGTAATTTTAATGCTAATATTTTATTGCGAGATAACGAAATAAAAATTATTGGTGATAAAAAAACTGTTGATACAGTATGCGATATTATTAAGAATGTAATTAATGAAATAAAAAGTGAAAAAGATATAACTGAGCAAAAGATAGCTTATTATGTTGAAATGGGCAAAAATAGCTCTGATTTGGACTATAGCGAACTTCTAAAAGAAGTTATCGTTACAACTGCATCGGGTAGAAGTATTAAGCCAAAAACTGTAGGGCAAAAAAGATATATTGATTTAATTAATGAAAAGGATATTACCTTTGGTATAGGTCCTGCTGGTACTGGTAAGACGTATCTTGCAGTGGCGCAGGCGGTTAATGCCTTTAGAAAAAAAGAAGTTGACCGAATTATATTAACACGTCCAGCAGTGGAAGCCGGAGAAAAACTTGGATTTTTGCCTGGTGACTTACAAGATAAGGTTGACCCTTATCTGAGACCTTTATATGATGCACTTTTTGATATTTTTGGAGTTGATAACTTTTTAAAAAATGTTGAAAAACAAGTTATAGAGGTAGCACCGCTTGCTTATATGAGGGGTAGAACACTTGATTCATCATTTATAATATTAGATGAAGCTCAAAATACTACAAATGAACAAATGAAGATGTTTTTAACAAGACTTGGTCATGGTTCAAAAGCGGTTATAACAGGAGATATAACTCAAATTGACTTGCCGGATGGAAAAAAATCTGGACTTAGATCAGTTATTAAAATATTAAAAGATGTTGATGGAATAGGATTTATGTTTTTTGAAAAAAGAGATATTGTAAGACATAAATTAGTTCAGGATATAATCAGAGCTTATGAACAGTACGAAAAAAAGTTTTAATAATTATTAAAAAAATCACGAGTCCATGCACAAATAATATTTCAAATGTTTCGTAGGTGCATGGACGTAAGTATGGGGAGAAAAACAATGATAGTTAATATATTGTATGATGATAGACAAGACAAAATGGAGATAACTGATGAAAACATCAATGCTATTGAAAAAACAGTTATTGCTTGTTTAGAAACAGAAGGAATGGATGGAACATTTGAAGTTAGTGTTTCTTTTGTCACTAACGAAGAGATAAAAGAATTAAACAAACTATATAGAAATGTTGACAGCGAAACAGATGTTTTATCTTTTCCCTTAGATGATGATGAGGGTGAAATTATTATGCTTGGAGACATAGTTTTATCAACTGAAAAAATTATCGAACAAGCTGAGGAATTTGGACATAGTTTAGAAAGAGAAATGCTGTATTTAGTTGCACATAGCACACTTCATTTAATAGGATATGATCATATGGATGATGAAGAGAAACTAGAAATGAGGCAAAGAGAAAAAGAGGTAATGAAAGAACTACAATTATTTAAATAATTATAAATTAAATAATGGAGAATAATATGAATAAAAAACATATTGCATTAATATTAGTATCTTCTATGATTATATTTGCTTCATGTAGCAATAAAGAAGCTAATAATACTATAATAATTGATGATAATACAATCATATTAGACGAAGAAAAACAAAAAGATGATTTAAGTGTTGTTGAGGAAGATGATATAAATAAAGTAAAATCAAAGCTTGATGGTTTAAAATATAAAGAAGAGTCAGTAAATAACAGACCAATTGTTGTTTCTATAGACAATCATCCAAAGGCAAGATGGCAAGCAGGTATAAGTGAAGCGGAAATAGTTTATGAGATAGAGGCGGAATCACCGTATACAAGATATTTGGCAGTTTTTCAAGCAAAGGAGCCTAAACTTATTGGACCTGTAAGAAGTGCGAGACCTTATATGATATTTTTAGCTTTAGAGTATGATAGCTTATTTGCTCATGTTGGTGGTAGCGAAGATGCCTTTGCTAAATTAAAAGCTCTATCAGTTGCCGACATAGATGGTTTATATACATCAAATATGTGGAGATACAATAAAACTAACAAATATGCACCTCATAATGTATATACTGATATAGCTAGCTTAAGAAAAGATGCTGATCATAAAGGATATAGAAGTGATGCTGAATATACTGGATTTAAGTTTAATGATGATGATACAGATTTAAAATCAGATGAACTTGCTAACAATATAAAGCTAACATACAATGATTTTAATACCACTGAATATAAGTATGATGAAGAAAATAAAATTTACATAAGATACAAAGATGGTGAAAAACATATAGACGAAAATAACAGTGAACAAATTACAGCTAAAAACATTATTATATATAAAGTTGATAAAAAAGTGTTAGACAATGAAGGCAGATTATATTTAGGGGTAATAGGACAGGGTACAGGATATTATATAACAAATGGTAAGGTTATTGACATAACGTGGAAAAAGACCTCTGAGAAAAGTGAAACAGTTTTTTACAATGGTAATGAAGAGTTAAATTTAAATCCAGGTAATATATGGATACAAGTAGTTAATAAATCAACTACTATACAATTTACAAACTAAATTGTGAAAAGAGTGAAGGAAAAAGCCCATTACTCTATGGAGGTATATAATGAATAATCAAGAATTAATTAAATATGCTTTGGAAGCAAGAGAAAAATCATATAGTCCTTATTCAAAATTTAAGGTTGGTGCAGCTATTTTAACAAGATCAGGTAAGGTATTTACAGGTTGTAATATTGAATCATCTTCTTATACTCCTACCATATGTGCAGAAAGAACAGCACTTTCTAAATGCGTATCAGAAGGTCACACTGATTTAGAGAAAATAGCGGTTGTTGGAAGCTTAGAGAAAATATCATATCCGTGTGGTGTTTGTAGGCAGTTTTTAAGAGAATTTGGTGATGATATAATAATAATAAGTGCAACCAGTGAAAATAATTATACTGAATATAAATTAAGTGAGCTATTGCCAAATAGCTTTGGGCCAGAAGACTTATAAAATATTTTCAATATTATTAAAAACAAAAGAAAAGAGAGAGTAAATATGTTTAAATCAGGATTTGTTACAATAATAGGTAGACCTAATGTTGGTAAATCTACACTTATGAATAACATGATAGGCGAAAAAATATCTATCATGTCTGATAAACCACAAACTACAAGAAATAAAATACAGACAGTTTATACTGATGAAGAAGCTCAAATTATATTTTTAGATACTCCAGGAATTCATAAACCTAAGAATCATCTTGGTGAGTTTATGAATAATGAAGTAGATGATGCCTTAGATGAAATGGACTTAGTTATTATGATAACTGATGAGTGCAGTAAGATTGGCCCAGGAGATGAATATATACTTGAAAAAGTCAGAGGCATGAATAGTAAAAAAATCTTAGTTATCAATAAAATTGATAAACACTCTAAGGAAAGCATGATGGAGATAAGTAAGCAGTTTGAGGAATATGGAATATTTGATGACATATTACTTATTTCAGCTCTTAATGATATTGGAGTTAAGGGTTTAATCAAAAAAATAAAAGAATATTTAAATGAAGGTCCTATGTATTTTCCAGAGGACTATTTAACTGATAGACCAGAGAAATTTGTTGTTGCTGAAATTATAAGAGAAAAAGCTCTGATGTACCTGCAAGATGAGGTTCCTCATGGTATAGCTGTTGAAATCGAAAAGATGAAGGAAAGAAAAGACAAAAATTTAATGGATATAAGGGCTACAATTATATGTGAAAAGAAATCACATAAAAGCATTGTTATAGGTGAAAACGGACGAAAAATTAAAGGAATTGGAAAGAGTGCTAGAAAAGATATTGAAAAGCTTTTAGATTGTCAAGTATTTTTGGATTTATGGGTTAAGGTATCACCTGATTGGAGAGATAATAATAACCTTCTTAAATCATTAGGATATGATAAGGTTAAAAAGAAATGATAATAGAAGATGAGATATTAGTTTTAAAAGAAATAAGATATAATGATAATGACAAAATACTGCATGCATTATCTAAGAATAATGGTAAAATTCAAATAGTATCTAGAGGTTGCAGGAAAAATAAAAGTCCTTTAGTTAATATTTCACAAATTATGTCATACTCCAAATGCCAACTGTATGTTAGCAGAGACATGTATATTCTAAATAGCGGTGAATTAATTGATAATTTTTATAACATAAGAAACAATATTACTGCTTTTTTGCATGGAACTTATATCTTAGAATTATTAAACTATATTTCACAGGAAAATGAAGTTGATAAAAAAGCTTATGATATGACGATAAGACTTTTTCAAATACTAGAATCTGTTGAAGATGATGAGAAAAAAATTGAGAATATAATATCTATATATGAGCTAAAATTGATTTCTATGTTAGGTTATCGACCACAAATAAAAGAGTGTATTTTGTGCGGTGAAAAATTAAATAATAAATCATTATATTCTTTTAATATTAAAGATGGTGGTATACAATGTAAGAATTGTGTAAATATTAATATAAGTGGTTATGATATTTCCTATAAAAATATAGTATTATTAAATAATATTCTAATATCAAAGCTTGATGACAATGAAATAATTAATGCAATAAGCGATAATATGAATTTCTTAATTAAAAAATATTTATTTTATCATATAGGAAAATCTAATTTTACTACATTAAAATTATTAAGGAAAGGTGATATTTATGGATGATTTATTAAAAAAAATTGATGAGGTTGTAAAACGTACAAATTGTACATATGAAAATGCTAAGAATGCTCTTGAAAAAAATAATGGAGATGTTTTAGAGTCAATTATATATATTGAGCAAAACAAAAAAAGTGGTAGTGATTCAGAAATGAAAAAAAAGGGCGAAGATATTATAAATGAAGTAAAAAAAATAATAGAGAAGGGCAATGTAACAAAGCTTACTATTAAAAGAAAAGATGAAATAATTCTTAATGTCCCTATAACAGCTGGAGCAGTTGGAGTAATAATTGCACCTTTTTTAGCATTAGCAGGGATAACTGCTGCGCTACTAACTGAATGTAAAATAGAAATATTAAAAGATAATGGTGAAATAATTTATGTAAATGACGAAGTAAATAAAGGTGTTAATCAAGTTAAAGAAGAATTTAATAATTTTAAAAATTCTTTTTAAAAAATTTGTGTTATCTTGACATTTATTAGTTTATTTGATAAATTAAATTGATATATTGTTTTTGGAGGGAAGGGCTTATTGATATTTTGAGTGACAATAAAAATATGCCCCGACTCCATGCGCAAATGGAGGAAATCATGGCTAAGGTTGAAAAAAATAAATTAGAAAAATTTGTAGCACTGTCAAAATCAAGAGGAATTATATTTCCTGGCTCGGAGATTTATGGAGGACTAGCAAATACATGGGATTATGGTCCTTTAGGTGTTGAAATAAAAAACAACGTAAAAAAAGCATGGTGGAAAAAGTTCATTCAAGAAAGTCCATATAATGTTGGACTTGATTCTGCTATACTTATGAACCCACAAACATGGGTAGCTTCAGGTCACGTTGGAGGATTTAGTGATCCCCTTATGGATTGTAAAGAGTGTAAGGCACGTTTTAGAGCGGACAAGTTAATTGAAGACTATCTAAGAGAACAAAATGTTGAAGAATCAGTAGATGGTTGGTCAAATGAAAAGATGGAAGAATTTATAAAGGAAAAAAATATAGTTTGTCCTGAGTGCGGTAAATTTAATTATACAGGAATAAGACAGTTTAACCTAATGTTTAAAACATTCCAAGGTGTGACTGAAGATTCAAAGTCTGAGATTTATTTAAGACCAGAAACAGCACAAGGAATATTCGTTAATTTTAAAAACGTACAAAGAGCATGTCGTAAAAAGGTGCCATTTGGTATAGGACAAATTGGTAAATCATTTAGAAATGAAATTACTCCTGGTAATTTTACTTTTAGAACAAGAGAATTTGAACAAATGGAATTAGAGTTTTTCTGTGAGCCAGGAACTGATTTAGAGTGGTTTGTATATTGGAAAAATTATTGTATGGAATTTTTATATAACTTAGGTATGACAAAAGAAAATATTAGATTTAGAGATCATGAGAAGGAAGAATTATCTCACTATAGCAATGCAACTTCTGATATAGAATACCTATTCCCATTTGGCTGGGGAGAGTTATGGGGTATAGCTGATAGAACAGATTTTGACTTAAATGCTCATGCTAGAGTATCTGGTGAAAAGATGGAATATCAAGACCCAATAACCAATGCTAAATATGTACCATACTGTATAGAGCCTTCTGTAGGTGTGGATAGAGTTATGCTTGCACTTATGCTTGATGCGTACGATGAGGAAGAATTAGAAGATGGAGATATGAGAACTATTCTTCACTTACATCCTGCTCTTGCTCCATATAAGGCTGCAATATTCCCTCTTGTTAAAAAATTAAGTGAACCAGCAACAGAACTTTATCAAGAATTGCAAAAACATTTTAATGTTGATTATGATGAGGCTGGTGCTATTGGCAAAAGATATAGAAGACATGATGAGATTGGTACACCATATTGTATAACATTTGACTTTGATTCCTTAGAGGATAATTCTGTTACGGTTAGAGATAGAGATACAATGGAACAAGAAAGAATAAAAATTGATGATTTAGTTGAATATATAAACAAAAAAATAAGTTTTTAATGTGTTCCCCAAAAAATTGAAGGGAGATGATACTATCAAACTATCAACTAGACAAGAACAAATTATAAAAATAATACAAGAAAATCAACCTATAACAGGTGAAGCAATAGCAGATAAAATAGGTCTTACGAGAGCAACTCTAAGACCTGATTTAGCTGTTTTATCTATGTGTAAAATTATAAATGCTAAGCCAAAGGTAGGATATTTTATATCTGAAGCAAAATCTAATGAGGATTTAACTGATAAATTGATGAGTATCAAATTATCCGATGTAAAATCAATGCCAATTGTTGTTAATGAATCAACAAGCGTATACGATGCAATTGTAACGCTTTTTCTAGAAAACGTGGGAACGTTATTTGTTGTAGACAATAAAGTTTTAAAAGGCATTGTTTCAAGAAAAGATTTATTAAAGGCTACAATGGGTGGCGGAGATTTAAGCACTATGCCTATAGGCGTTATTATGACTAGAGTTCCTAAAGCTGTATATTGTACAGAAGATGAAAGTATAATTGACGCAGCTGAAAAGATAATAGAACATGAAGTAGATTGTATACCTATAATAGAGTTTGATAATAAAAACAGAATGATTATTACAGGAAGAGTTTCAAAAACTAATGTAACAAAGGTTATGCTTGATTTAGTTAAATAGGAGGATACTATAATGGAAAAGATGAACATATATGCAGTATCTGATTCTATTGGTGAAACTGCTGAGCAGGTAGCTAAAGCAGTAAGTAAGCAGTTTGATATTGTAGATTTCGAAATAAAAATTATACCTTATATAAATGATAATAAAACAATAGATAGGGTAGTAGAGAAGGCAAAGTCTGAAAATGCACTTATAGTTTTTACTATAATTGTAGAAGAACTTAGAAATTATTTAGTAATGAAAGCAGAGCAAAGCGATGTAACAGCTGTGGATGTTATGACACCTATATTACTTCCTTTAATAAAACAATTAGGACTAGCTCCTAAAAGAGAACCTGGTTTATTGAGAAAATTAGATGATAAATATTTTAAAAAAGTTGAAGCTGTTGAATTTGCAGTTAAATATGATGATGGCAAGGATACAAGAGGAATAATGTTAGCGGATATTGTTCTAGTAGGAGTATCTAGAACATCTAAAACACCTCTTAGTATGTATTTAGCACACAAAAATATAAAGGTTGCCAATGTTCCATTAGTACCTGAAGTAAGCCTTCCAGAGGAATTATTCAGTATATCTAAAAGAAAAATAATAGGTTTGACTATTGATCCAGAGCAGTTAATTAGAATTAGAAAAGAAAGATTAAAATCCCTTGGATTAAAGGATACTGCTAATTATGCAAATATGGAGAGAATTCTAGAAGAAATAGAATATTCTAACCAAATAATGAAAAAACTAAATTGTAGAATCATAGATACTACCAATAAAGCAGTAGAAGAGACTGCATCAATAATATTAGATGAAAATTTTGATATATTGAAGGAAGAGAATTAGTATAGATTTGCTTTGCTGAAGTTAATCATTGTAATTGTTTGTGCATATTTAGGAGATTATATATGAATTTTAGAGAAACCTATGAAGAGTTTGAAATTAATAATTTATCGGTAGATGCTGCTAAAAGTAAATTCACTCTAGGTAGAGTTAACCAAGAGAAAAAATGCGATACAAGAACTGAATATCAGAGAGACAGAGATAGAATAATTCATTCTAAAGCCTTTAGAAGACTAATGCATAAAACGCAGGTCTTTCTATCACCAGAGGGTGATCATTATAGAACTAGGCTTACGCATACTCTTGAGGTTTCTCAAATTTCAAGAACAATTGCAAGAACTATGCGTTTAAACGAGGATTTAACCGAGGCTATAGCTTTAGGTCATGATTTAGGTCATACCCCCTTTGGCCATTGTGGTGAACGAACCTTAGATAGATTAGTAGAAGGCGGATTTAGTCATAATGTTCAAAGCTTAAGGGTAGTAGAAATACTTGAGATGAAAAATGACAATCAACAAGGCTTAAATTTAACCTTTGAGGTTCGAGATGGCATACTTAATCATACAGGAGATAAAAAGCCTATTACACTAGAGGGTGAAATTGTTAAAGTATCAGATAGAATAGCATATATTAATCATGATATTGATGATGCAATTAGAGCAAATATTATAACTATTGATCAAATTCCTAGAGAGTATCTAGAAATTATCGGGTTGACTCATGGTGAAAGAATAAATACTATGATTAATGATATAATAGAAAACAGTAAAAATAAAAAAGAGATAAGAATGAGTGACAATGTATTTAATACTACCTTGAAACTGAGAGAATTTCTTTTTGAAAATATTTACTTTAATAATAAAGCTAAATCAGAAGAGCATAAAGCTGAATTTTTAATAAATAATTTGTTTAACTATTATATTAAAAATTTTGATAAAGTTCCTAAATATTATTTAGACTTATATAATAAATATAAATTTACTAAAGAAGAAATAGTAAAAGACTATATATCTGGAATGACTGACAGATATGCTATAAAAGTATTTAAAGAAATATTTGTGCCGATTCCATGGGATAAGTAATTTATACTTTGAAGAAGTAAGTAAAAAATGTATTTGACATATGTATAATTCTATGCTATTATATTAAATCAACGTATATACATAATGGTGATAATATGCCCTTTAATATAACTGAAGAAAAAAAACAGCAAATAATTGAATCAAATGATATTGTAGATGTAATAGAAGAGTTTTTGCCTTTAAAGAGAAATGGGACAAATTATAAAACAAATTGTCCATTTCATAAAGAAAAAACACCTTCTTTTGTTGTGTCAAAGGATAAACAAATTTATCACTGTTTTGGATGTGGAAAAAGTGGAGATGCTATAAACTTTTTAATGGAATATAAGAATTGGACTTATGTTGAGTCCGTAGAATACATGGCTAGAAGAGTGAATATAACATTGGAAGAAATAAAGAATAATAAAGAAGCAATAGATAAAAACAATTTACAAAAGAAACTATATCAAATTAATAGAGATGCTGCATTATTTTTTTATAATACAATATTAAGAAATAAAGTTCCTCTAGAATATTTAAAAAAAAGAAATATTGACCAAAATATAATAAAAAAATTCGGAATTGGTTATACTGTAAACCAATGGGATAATTTGTTAATATATTTAAGGAATAAAGGATATAAAGAAGAAGAAATTTTAAAAACTGGATTAATAATTTATAACGAAAAAAGAAATAGTTATTATGATAGATTTAGAAATAGAGTTATATTTCCAATCTTTGATATAAGAAAAAACATTATAGGATTTGGTGGTAGAGTTTTAGATGACTCATTGCCAAAATATTTGAATTCACCAGACAGTTTAATATTCAATAAAGGATATAATTTATATGGATTAAATATAGCCAAAGAAAATGTGAAAGATAAAAGCTTTTTTTTAGTTGAAGGGTATATGGATGTTATTAAAATGCATGTACATGGTTTTGATACTGCTGTAGCAGCGCTCGGAACATCCTTGACTGATAATCAAATCAAACTATTAAAAAGATATTCAGATAAATTTTATATATGTTTTGACTCGGATAAAGCAGGTCTAAATGCGGCTCTAAGAGCTTTAAATATGTTTAAGAAAAATAATCTTGATTCTAGAGTAATTGTCATGAACGGTGCAAAGGATCCGGATGAATTTTTAAATAAATTTGGAAAAACAAAATTTGAAATGCTTACTAAAGAAGCATTTGATTATTATGATTTTCTTGAATTTTACTATAAAGATGAATTTAATTTATCTAATAAGGTTAATTATATTAATAAATTTTATGAAAATTTAATAAATGTAAGAAGCGATATAGAAAAAGAACTTATAATCGAAAAGTTATCTTTTAAGGTGGGAATTTCTAAAGAATCATTAATGAATGAATTTAGAAAAAATTATAATAAAAAAAGCACTAACAATACGATTAAAGTTAATAATTCTAGTAAACCTTTAAGCATTAAGAAAACTAATATTAATACTTCACATGAGGAGGAATTATTAAAACTTATTTTAAAAGAAAATAATTTTGCTCTTTTACTAAATCAAATTGTTTATGATGAAGATTTTGGGGAATATAAATATATTGAGATGTTCAAAAATCTTTATCAGTCTAAACTAAATTGCAATGAAATAACAAAAGAATATGTAAATACAATTATCTCTGATGATTTCAATGCTGATAATATATTTACAGATATTGACTTAGACGATGATAGCATAAAAACAATGTTTTATGATTGTTATAAACGTTTGAAAATTAAATATTTAGAGGGATTAAGAACTGTTAAGAACAAAGATTTAACAAATATTAATGACGAAATTATGCAAAAAGAAAAAATGAATGAAATTTTGAAATTAGCTAAAAAGATAAAGTCATTAAAAGAGGAGGTTTATTGACCTGTGAAAGAAAATGATGCAATGAATGAATTAACAAATGATCTAAATGAAAAAAATATGCTTGATTGTGCCAGCAAAATAGAAAGTATTAAATCAAGATTAATTGAAAAAGGTAAAAAAAATGGTTTTATATCATATAAAGAAATAGTTAAGGCCTTTGAAAAATTGGAAATTAATCCTGAATTTATTGATGATTTCTATAAAGTTATTGAAGAAAATGACATAGAAATTTTAGGATTTCAAGATGATATATTTGAAAAAATTGAAGAAGATGTTGATATTGATTTAAAAGATGATCCTGATTTTTTAATCTCACAAAGTGATGAAGATATCCTAAAAGGGATAAATATTGATGATCCAGTTAGAATGTATTTAAAAGAAATTGGTAAAGTTCCATTGTTATCTGGCTCGGAAGAAATAAAATTAGCTAAAAGAATGGAAAATGGAGACGATGAGGCTAAAAAAAGATTAGCTGAGGCAAATCTTAGACTAGTTGTTAGTATAGCTAAAAGATATGTAGGAAGAGGAATGCAGTTTTTAGATCTTATTCAAGAAGGAAACTTAGGATTAATAAAGGCTGTTGAAAAATTTGATTACACAAAAGGTTATAAATTTAGTACTTATGCTACATGGTGGATTAGACAGGCTATAACAAGAGCTATAGCAGACCAAGCTAGAACTATAAGAATACCAGTTCATATGGTAGAGACAATTAATAAACTAATAAGAATAAAAAGACAGCTTCTACAAGAACTAGGGAGAGATGCTACTCCTGATGAAATAGCAATTGAAATGGAAATGGAACCAGATAAGGTAAGAGATATACTTAAAATAGCTCAGGAACCTGTTTCTTTAGAAACACCAATAGGTGAAGAAGAAGATAGTCATCTAGGAGATTTTATACAAGATGAAGTGGTTCAAGCTCCTTCAGATGCAGCAACATTTGCTCTTTTAAAGGATCAACTTTCTTCTGTATTGCATACACTTACTGATAGAGAGCAAAAGGTATTAAGGCTAAGATTTGGATTAGATGATGGTCGAGCAAGAACTCTTGAGGAAGTTGGTAAAGAGTTTGAAGTAACTCGTGAAAGAATAAGACAAATAGAAGCTAAAGCTCTAAGAAAATTAAGACACCCAAGTAGAAGTAAAAAATTAAAAGATTACTTAGAATAAAAGTGAATTGAAAATTAATAATTGAGAATTAGAAAAAGCTTCGCATTTTTATAGAAAAAATACGAAGCTTTTATTAGCATATTAACATATATAATTCTCCATTATCATATGTTAGAGGATGGTTTTATGGAAAGATTAGAGGCGATTGTTTCACTTATAGATAAATGTGATACATTAGCAGATATTGGTACAGATCATGGTTATGTAGCCGAAATGGCAATTAAAAATAATTTATGTAAAAAGGTAATAGCTACAGATATAAATAAAGGTCCCTTAAATAGCGCAGTAAGTCATTTAACAGAACTGGGCTTTGAAAATATAGTAGAATTTAGGCTTGGTGGTGGCCTAACTGTAATAGATGAAAATGAGATTGACTGCGCTGTAATTGCTGGAATGGGTGGAGAATTGATTTCAAGCATATTAGAGGAATCAAAGAATGTATCAAAAACGGTAAATTCACTTGTTTTGCAGCCTATGACTAATATAGATGTGTTAAGAAAATATTTGTATGATAATGGTTACACAATAGAAAAAGAAATTATTGTAAAGGAATATCATCATTATTATTTTATTATTAAAGCTATCAGACGTAACTCAAGCTGTGATGATGAAATATTTTATGATATAAGTAAATATTTGTTTGATAAAAGGGATAAATTATTGTTAGAATAT
>DLNM01000032.1 GCA_002479485.1 Firmicutes bacterium UBA7510
TAATAAAAAAGGTAAACTATATTATATAGTTTACCTTTTTTATTAATATCCACTTAAGTTAAAAAATGTATGATCTCCAATTACAACTTTTTCAGTTACTTCTGTATAAGTTGTACCACCATTAAAAGTGTAATATTCTTTGCTATTTTCGGTTTTTATTCTGTTTTTATATAAAGTGTTAGTGTTAAACCATAAACAACCACCTATCGGATTTACATTTGTACTCATTGTAGAAGCTACCGCCAGACTATCTTTCCAAGCATCACTCGTTAAATCTGGTTTTCTTGCATGTTCAGTAGTCATTCCTGCAAACTGATACTGTTTTAAAATAACTCCCTCATAAGTAGCTCCGCCAAACTGAGTCTGGTTTTTAGCTTTTCTGTTTTTAGCAACATGGGCACAGCCTCTTTTCCCTTTTTCAGTTTGATTTCCTGATTCACTATAAACCATTCTAGCTAAAAGATCTACACTATCTCTTCCTGCAAATTCAGTTAATCCAGTTAAATCTTCTAAAGGTTCTCCATAATTATAAGCCATTTTTAATTTCTCCTTATTATCTCTTTTTATTTAAAACATTTAATCGATTAAATTGCTTTATACTATATAAAAACAATATTATTGTAAAATTTGTAAACTTATTTTTTTATAAAACTTTTTATTTCTTTTATATCTTCTTTTATATCTTCAATGACATTAAGTTTATCACTTAAATTTGATATAATAATTTGATAATTCTTTTCTCTTTCTTCTTGTTTCTCATCTCTTTTTTCTTGATTTTTTAAAATATAAAAAGTTAAGGAAACAGATATTAAAGTCCATATTCCTTGTGTAGCTGCTAGTTCAATTAATTTTTCACTCATATAATTTATCTATCTCCTTTAGTAACTAATTCTTTTTCTATTTCTTTTAAAGCTTTTATTTTGTTTTGATTTACAGCTTGTCTTGAAATATTAAGTAATTTAGCAATTTCTGAAATTTTATAATTATATAAATATATATCTAATATAATTTGCTTTTGAATTTTACTTAATTTTTTTAATGAACTAAGAGTATCTGTTAATTCAAATTTATCATAACTATCATGGTAAATTTGATCCGCAATTATATTACTTTCATCAATTTTTTTCTTTAATGATTTTTTAATTAATGAAAATGTATAATTTTGAAGTGATATATATATATAATTAACAAGTTCTCCATAGGAACTATTTTCTAGTTTTTTTAAATTTATTTTTTTAATAAATTCTAGAAAGAAAATAATAATATCACTTTCTGCTTCTTCTGATTCTACTATTTTTCCAAATTTTTTAATAAGTTTTGAAAATTTTAAATAAAGATTTTCAGTTGCTTTTTTATCTCCGTTTTGAGCATTGGAAAGCAATTGAAATAGTTCGTTATTCATTTAATTTATCCCCCCTTGTGTCAAGTAAATATTCCCCTATTATTCACTTATCTACTATACTTATAAGAAACAGTTTTTTATTTAAAAATGTAAACTAATAAAAAAGTCAATTAAAAATTAACAGCTTTTATATCATCAAAATCTATGAGTCATTTATAAGAGACCAAACTCATTTTTAATAAAATTTGTGATGTCAATTCTTCTGTTGGGATATTTAAAAAAAAAAAATGCATTCAAAAATCGAATGCATTTTTTTAAATTTTTATTACTTACTTAATTATTACTAGAGTCTTCTAATTGATTATTCTCTTCTTTTTCTTTTCCTAAAAATTCAGGCAATTTCATACCTGCCATATCAAACATTTCTTGCATTGGAGGTATTGATTTCATTAGACCTGATAAAAAGTTTGCAGTTGATGAATTTTTACCATCGCCGCTTCCATTATCCCAAACTGTAACTTTATCGATCTTAATATTTTTGATAGCTTCAACTTGAATTTTAATAAGTTCTTCCATTTTATCAGCAAGCATAAGTCTAACTGCGTCGTTAGAATCTCCACCCGAAGCGTTTACTATCTCAGCAAAACCAGATGCTTGTTTTCTAAGAATTTCTTCATTACCTCTTGCTTCTGCTTCCATCTTAGCGTAAATTGCATCAGCTTCACCACGAGCTCTTCTTCTAATTTGCTCAGCTTCTGCTTCTGCCTCAATTTCTAATTTTTCTTTGTATATTTGTGCTTGGATAATTATATCCGCTTCTTTTGTTGCACGCTCTTTGGCAGCTCTTTGTTTTTCTGCTGCTTCCTCTGCGCCATATGCTTCCTCAAGAGATTTAGCATATTGAACTTTTTCAGCTGCTGTTGCAATTCTTAATGCCTCTGCTTCTTTTTCTCTTCTTAAAGCGTCAGACTTGGCAACTGTAATCTTAGCAGTGTTTTCACCTTCTACAGCTGTTGCATTTGCACTAGCAACTTGGACTCTTTCGTCTCTTTGTGCATTTGCTTCACCTATAGAACCATCTCTATTTTTCTCAGCAACACTTTGTCTTGCATCGTTTATTGCTTTAGCTGCTGCTTCTTTTCCTAATGCCTCTATGTATCCTGATTCATCATTTATATCAGTTACGTTAACGTTGATTAATCTTAAACCAATTTTCTTAAGTTCTGTTTCAACGTTTGATGATACAGCTTCAAGGAATTTATCTCTATCTGTATTAATTTCTTCGATATCCATAGTAGCAACTACCAAACGCAATTGACCAAATATTATGTCCTTAGCCAGCTCTTGTATTTCACTAAGTCCAAGTCCTAGAAGTCTTTCAGCTGCATTTTGCATAATACCTGTTTCTGTTGATATACCTACTGTAAATCTTGACGGTACGTCAATACGAATATTTTGTCTACTTAGTGCATTTGTTAGATTAACCTCTATTGATATAGGTGTTAAATCTAAGTACTGATATGACTGTATAACTGGCCATATAAATGATGCTCCACCATGTATACATTTAGCTGTTTTTGCATCTCCTGTGCTACCTTTTCCAACCATACCGTAAATAACTAGTATTTTATCTGATGGACATTTTTTATAGCGAGATAATAGTGCTATAAGTGTACCAAAGATTAATAATACTATAACTAAAATTAAAATAAGTGTTTCCATTTTTTTCCTCCCTCATGCCACTTAGTGGCATTACGATAATTTCAGGGTGAAGAGTGCTTTTTCTTCACCCTTCCTCCCTTTGTTTTTTTATTATACTAATTATATTACAACTCTTGTTTAAATTTGCTTTTCTACAAGTAAAGTATTTGAATCTATTTCATCCACTACTAAAACCATTGATCCTGTAGCAAGCTTTTCATCTCCCTCAGTCATAGCATAAATTTCTGATAAAGTATCTTGTAAAGTAACTTGTATTTTCCCCTTTCCAGACATATTTGCAGGTATAGGAATATAAACCTGAGCTATCTGTCCTATTGCATTTTTTACCTTTAAGTTTCCACTACACTGAAGCTTAGTAATAGAATAAAATAATAATGCGATAATAAACATTCCTATCAAACCGCTTATAAATGCTATAACAATTACAACAGCAGAGTTGATTCCCTGACCAGCTAAAACTACTCCAACCCAGCCAAATAATGTAAAGAATGCTACAATACCTCTAATAGAAAAAAACTTAAGACTGGCAGCACTTTCAATGGCATCAGCGGTTGCAACATCAGAATCAAAATCTGTATCTACATCAATATCTATATCTGCATCAAAATCATCATTACCTATGCCAAAAATAGATAATATCGTCTGAATAACTAATATAAGTGTTGACGGAATTGCACAATAATAAAATAATTGCTGTAAAAAGGGTAAGCTTTCCCACCAGCTAACCATAACTTTGTCCTCCCTTGTAAATTTATTTGGAGTAAATATTATTTACATATTAAATATATACTATTTTATAAAATTTGTCAATATTTATTTGACTATGTACAAAAGTAGTGTTATAATGATAAAAAGTAAAAACAATTTACCACAAGATTAGCGCGAATATACAATTCACACTTTAATTTGTGATGCCGCGAAGCGGCATAATGTGAGGTTATTATGAAAGAAAATAGTTTAGGTGAAAGACTCAAACAAGCTCGTATTGAAAAAAAAATGACACAAAAAGAAGTAGCTGGGGATTTCATTACTAGAAACATGTTAAGTCAAATTGAAAATGGTTTAGCAACTCCATCTATTAAAACAATAGAGCATTTGGCTAAAACATTAAACAAACCGATAGCTTATTTTATGGAAACATTAGTTGACGAAAACATGACATGTAATGAAAACAATGTAATAGACATTGATGAAGCTCTTGTGTTCTTTGAAAGCAAGGACTATTTGGAATGTAAAAATGCAGTTGATAAAATTATTATGAGTATTGACGATAATAATTTACCTGCAAACTTTAGAGAAATATATTATTTGGCTTGGCGATGCAGTATTGAAGTAGGACTGAAATTTTTCTTAGATAAAGATTATATAAATGCAAAACAACTTTTAGTAGATTCATTTTTATATGAAAAGAAAACCCCTTATTGTGATTTAAATATAAAAATGAATGAGCTTTTATTATTAACAAAAATTTGCATATATCTAAATCAAGTGGAAGAAGCTAAGCAATATTTCAGCGAATATGAAAAGTTATATAGTGAATATAATTATCAAAATGATAGCATTTTTGTTAAATGCGAATTACTGTTAAAGGATAACAAGATTGATGAATGTAAAGAATTATTGGATAAGGAAACAACCCCAGCATTAAAATCATCATTTAGATATTTATATTTTTTATCAGTTTTATATTTTGAAAATAAAGAATATGAAAGAGCTATAGAAACCTTTAGTAAGCTAATTGAATGTAGCGAAATAACTTTACAAATACGAAATGATATCAACAAGTATATAGCTGAATGCTATTCGAAAACAGGCAACTACGAAAAAGCATATGAATTTATGAAAAAGGTAGTAAATTTAAACAATTTAGCGCATTAAGCGCTAAATTGTTTTTATTACATTCATAAATTTTTGTATAAAACTTTCAAGCTCTTCATAGCTAATATTTAATGCCGGTAATAACCGAATAACTTTATTTGCTGTTACATTTAATAATAACTTATTTTCAAATGCCCTATCCTTTATTACTTGTGCAAAATCTCCAACGTCAATACCTATCATTAGTCCTTTTCCTGTTATATTATTTATTATTTCCGGATACATCTTTTGCATATCCATTAATTTATCAATAAAATAATTATATTTTTCATTTATACTATCTAAAAATCCATCTTCAAGTATTTTCTTTAATACTTCAACACCGGCAGCGCTAGCTACTGGATTTGGTGCGAAAGTAGAACCATGATCTCCCTTTTTCAATACTTCCTCACATTTATCTCCTAACAAAGTTGCACCAATAGGCAATCCTCCACCTAATCCTTTAGCAAGTGTAACAATATCAGGTTCAATGTTAAAGTGCTCGCAAGCAAGAAATTTTCCAGTTCTGCCTAACCCTGTTTGAATCTCATCAACTACAATTAAGAAATTATACTTTCTAGAAAGAATTATTAATCTTTCTAGAAATTTTTTATTTACCTGAACTATACCGCCTTCCCCTTGAATAAGCTCTATAAAAATAGCACACACATTGTCAGAAACCTTTTTTTCAAGATCTTCAGCATTATTATATTCAAAATAATCTATGTTATCTAGAAGCGGTTTAAAGCTTTCTTGGTACTTAGTTTGGCCTGTCAACGATAAGCTACCCATAGTTCTGCCGTGAAATGAGTTATATGCAGATAGAATCTTTGTCTTTTCACTACATATATTTCTTCCATATTTTCTGGCTATCTTTATAGCAGTTTCATTTGCTTCTGTACCTGAATTTGTAAAAAATATTTTTTTTGCAAATGTATTGTTTACCAGCATTTTAGCTAATTCAACAGATGATTTTGATATAAAGTTGTTGGATAAATGTATATATTTATTTGACTGTTCTATTATAGCATTTATTATAGATTTTTCAGAATGCCCAGCTAAATTTACACTTATACCACTGTACATATCTAGATATTTATCTCCTTTTGTATCGACCAAATAACAGCCTTCCCCGTAATCAACATCAATATTTATTCTGTTATAGGTATTAGCAATATACTTATTATCGTCTAAATAAAGCGCACTTAAATTGGCCACACTTCCCTCCATAACGCATTTTCGCGTCCCTCTTTATGCTTTAATCCCTCAAATCTTCAAGTATTTCAATTTTACTTGACTCTAACTCTTCGCGTTTTTTCACCATCTTTGCTGGTGAACCTATTACTACTGCGTTTGGTTCAACATCCTTAGTTACTACTGACAAAGCACCTACAACAGCTCCCTTGCCTACTTTTACACCTTCTAATATGACTGCATTTGCACCAATAATAACATCATCTTCTATAATAACTGGTGTTTTACTAGGTGGTTCTAATATACCTGCCACAACACTGCCTGCACCTATATGAACATTTTTACCAATTATACCTCTTGCACCTACAACAGCATTCATATCTATCATTGTTCCTTCACCAATTATAGCTCCAATATTAATAACAGCGCCCATCATAATTACAGCACCTTTGCCAATAGATACACCTTCTCTTATAATGGCTCCAGGCTCTATGCGAGCATCTAAATTTTTTATATCCAAAAGTGGAATTGCTGAATTTCTTCTATCGCATTCAATACAGTAGTTCTTAATATATTTTTTGTTAGCACTCAATAGCTTTTTTACCTCGTCGTATTCTCCAAACGCAATAGCTATTGATTTTGACTTAAAGGATTTTAATAACATAAAATCTATTTTTTTTATCTTACCTTCAAGTGTTATTTTTACTTGAGTTTGTTTTTTTGAATTTTTAATATATCTAGCAATTTCATATGGGTCAGTTAAATCAATTTCCATCATAAATTATTTCTCCCAACTTGATATGTTAACTAAATCGTCAACATTAAAATAACCTTTGTTTTTATCTGCAATAAATTTTGCTGCCTCTATAGCCCCTTTGGCAAATATTTTTTTTGATAATGTAATATGCTCTATTTTAATAACGTCTCCATCCCCTACAAAGATGACTTCATGATTACCAAGAAGGCTTCCGCCTCTGATACTGTGAATACCTATGTCTGTTTTTTTTCTTCCATTTAGAACACCTTCTCTATTGTAAACAATGTTTGGGCTAAAATTAATATTGTTTTTTACAGAGCTTAATATCATTTTAGCGGTTCCGCTAGGAGCATCAATTTTTTTATTTCCATGACTTTCAATAATTTCAATATCGTAGCTTTTATTTAATAGCTTTGTTGCATATTCTATAATTTTAATTATAGAGTTTACACCATAAGCCATATTTGAGCTTCTAAAAACAGCAACTTTTCTAGACATACAAAATATTTTTTCTTCGTCGTAGCTGCTGTAGCCAGTTGTTGCAAGAACAAGCTTTATGTTTTTTCTGTCTGCATATTCAAGTATATCATTTAACAGATATTTACTTGAAAAATCAATTATTATATCTGCTTCCTCGTTTATGTCAGAAAACTTGTTATAAACAGGAAACTCAAAATCCGTATTTAATGAATTACATATACCAGCTACTACTAATATTTCATTGTCTTCTTTTAATGCCTCTAGTAACGCCCTACCCATTGCACCTGTACAGCCAGATAAAATAATTTTTATACTCATATCTATGTCCATGCCCCCTTTTGCTTTGTTATTTACAATTTATTTTAGCCTTTTATTTCCAATCCTATATTTTGCATTTTTTCAATTAGTATTTTTTTATTTTTTTCTTCCATTTCACATAGAGGTAACCTTAATTCACCAACATCACAGCCTAATAAATTTAAACATGTTTTTACCGGAATTGGATTTGTTTCAATGAATAACGCAGATATAAAATCATACAGCTTCAGTTGCATATTCATTGCAGAATAGATGTCTCCGTTAAGAAAATCCATAACCATATTATGAGTTTGCTTAGGCATTACATTTGACAAAACAGAGATAACACCCTTTCCTCCTAAGGATAAAAGAGGAACTATCATGTCATCATTACCTGAGTATAAATCAAAATCATCAGATACCTTACTTGCAATATCAGCAACATAAGATATATTTCCACTAGCTTCTTTCAATCCTCTTATGTTTTTGTGTTTTGATAATTCAACTACTGAATTAACGCTTATGTTAAATCCCGTACGAGCCGGAACATTATACATAATTATAGGTATATCTACTCTGTCAGCAATATAGGTATAATGTTTTACTACACCAGCTTGTGTTGTTTTATTGTAATATGGTGTAACTAATAATAGTGCATCTGCCCCAATATCTTGAGCGTATCTACTAAGTTCAAGACTGTGTATCGTATCATTACTACCTGTTCCTAGAATAACCGGTACTTTTTTATTAATTTTATCTACTGCATACTTCATAAGAGCTTTATGTTCTATATCATTCATTGTAGATGCCTCTCCTGTTGTACCCGCTATTACTAAAGCATCTATATTTTCTGATATTTGCCATTCTATAAGCTCACCGTATTTTTCAAAATCAATTACACCATTTTTAAAGGGCGTAACCAAAGCTGTAGCTGCCCCCTTAAATATGCTCATTTTTCATACCTCCCTTAAATATTTATGTAATTATATTATGTATAATATAATTATATGTTTAATGTAAAAAATAATAATTGCAAATAAAAAAAGTCTTAAAAATTTAAGACTTTTTTATTTATTTTTTCATTGACGTAGCCATAATACCTCTTATGGTTTCCTCAAACCTCTCATATGGTATACCTATAGCTAGTTCTTCTTCTTTCCATTTTGCCAACATTCTAGTACTTGGACATAGAGTTGATATATTCATTTCTCCAGTCATATACGGTACTGTTGTACATTCTGAACATAGTGCTTGCATGGCTTTGCAGTTAAGAGTTGGCTTTAGTCCGTTATTATATACATAACCCTGTAATATTCTCATTGAGTGATAAGGAGTACCTATTAGTATTATTACATCAGGTATTACTTCAAAATCTTTTAAAGGTTGTATTAGAACACCATAGGTAGAAGCTTCCTCTCTATGGAGACTCATTACATTTTGTCTCATTCGTCTTGCTACAGCATTAGTTGCATATAAATTATATGAAAAATACTCTTCTCCAGATTCTATTCTCTCTGTGCTTCTCTCTAATCCTAGTGCTGTAGTCCCACCATCACAATTATGATTTTCAAGCACTGATTTACAAGAATGTCCTCTAGTAGCTCTCTCAACCATTACACAGTATGCAGTTTTACCTTTAATTGGTTCTATTTTACACTTATCATATTCCTCTTTACTAAAAAACAGTTTAATACCAACTATTTCTCTTTTTAAGTTTAACTCTTTTTTAACATCTTCAATATATTCATTTATTAGTTCTCTATTAAAACCGTCAGATGGTATTCCATAGGTAATTTTACTACTTTTAAATGGCATCTTTTTTCTCCTTTAATATATTAATTTACTACTAACCCCTTCTTAAATGCAATAAATCCGTAATTAATTCCAACCCATATTATTAAAATGCTTATTATTATCATAAATGCAATTGCTATATAATCTGCTTTATTTACAGTGGTTTTTTTATAATATGTTCTATTGCTAAAAGCACCAAATGCTCTAGATTCCATAGCTATAGAAACCCTCTCACCTTCTCTGATGGCAGAGGTCAAAAGCGGCAGTATATAGCCTGGGAAATTTAATATGTTTTTAATTATTCCACCTTCAGAATTAATTCCTCTTATTTCTTTTGCAATGATAATTTTATTTAATTCATCTTGAAATGTTGGTACAAACCTGTATGCAATCAAAAAAGGGTACACTACCTTATATGATAATTTCGCTTGATGTATCAAGCTTAGACTAAATTCATTTGGATCAGTTGTTATAACAAACACAACAGATAATAGCGAAAACACCATAATTCTCATGCATAAGGATATGGATGTAAGTATAATATCAATATCTATAACATCTTTTGATAATAGTCTAGTTACAATTACAAATAATCCAAAAGAAACACCTATCATAATAAATTTATATATTTTTTTAATTAAAAGAAATACATTTATTTTACCAAGTAATGAAGAAAACAAAAATATAAATGTAAAAAAAGCTGTTGGTGTATATACATCATAGGCGAATGAAACTAATAAGGTTGGAATAACCATAAGTATTATTTTAGTGATTGGATTTAATCTGTTTAAATAGGAATTATTATTCATCATTTCTTTCAACCTTATCATCACGCTTTACTAGTTTTTTTGCTAATTCACTTAGATTTTTAGGAAAGTTGTCCGTTACATTCATTTCCTTTAATACTTCTAAAAAAATAGGTCTTAAAAGCTTAGCTTCATCTATTATTGTATCATTCTCAAACAAGGTCTTATTATCACCATAATACAATGAATTTCCATCTTTCATAACCATAACCTTATTGCAATAATTTACTACTAAATCCATATCATGCGTAATTATTATTATAGTTATACCTTCCTTATTTAACTCACTAAGATATTCTAATAACTCAGTTTGATTATCGTAATCTTGCCCATATGTTGGTTCATCAAGTATTAAAATATCTTGTCCAGTAATTAACATAGTAGCAACACTTAATCGCCTTTTTTGTCCTTGACTAAGCAGATATGGATTATAATCCTTGTATTCTAACAGTTTAAATCTTTCTAAGCACTCAGATATGCATTTCTCCTCTTCGTTTTTATCTAACTTTAAATCCTTTAAGCTAAATTTTAATTCATCGCTAACATTATAGCTAATAAATTGCCATTCTGGATTTTGAAAGACAAGACCTGCCTTATGCCACAAATCTTTTCTTTTATATGATTTTATTAATTTTCCATCAATAATAATATTTCCTTGATAATTTTTATTTAAATTTAACAAAATACTAGCAATTGTAGATTTTCCAGCCCCATTTTGACCTACTATAGCCATGAAATCTCCCTTTTCAACTTCAAAGCTTAAATCATTAATTATCTGTGAATCATTAACCTTATATCTAATATTTTGGGCTTCTAAAATTTTTGAATTTAATTTTTCCACATTATCTTCAGTGTTGCTGTTCTTGTAAAAATACTTATCTTTTATATATTTAATACAATCCTTTAAGTTAAAAGATATATCCTCATATGGTGCGTTTATTGCCTTCCATAAATCAATTATTTGAGGATAATGAAACTCAGGTCTCTTGTTTGTATCTAATAGATATCTAAATACCTCTTTTGGCGTACCTGACGAGTCAACCATACCATTGTTACTTAGAATATAGACATAATCAACATATTCTATCAAATAATCTAGCTTATGCTCTATGATTATTATTGTTTTTTTATACTCACACTTTATTTTATTAATAAGCTGAAATATCTCTTTTGATGTGGCAGGGTCTAAGTTAGCTGTAGGTTCATCAAAAATAACAACGGGGGGATCCAAAATCAAAACACTTGCAATTGCAACTTTCTGTTTCTGACCTCCCGATAGTGAATTCAATGATTTGTACCTAATATCTCTTATGTTCATCAAATCTAATACTTTATTTAGCCTTATATCCATTTCTTCTTTTGAATACTTTAAATTTTCAAGTCCAAACAGCAATTCATCTTCAACTTTATAGGTACAGAATTGACTATCTGCATCCTGCATAACGTATCCAACTTTTAACGAAATTTCATAAGTTTGTTTTTGTAATATAGAATTGTCATCAAATAAAACATCACCTGTTATTTTACCCGATATATTATTAGGAATAATTCCAGCTAAGACATTAGCTAAGCTACTTTTCCCGCAGCCGCTAGGACCAAGCAATAAATATAATTTATTTTCATCAAAGTTTAAAGATATATTATTAAAAACAGCCTTATCTTGGTTAGTATGAGTTAAAGATAAATTTACTGTTTTTAAATTCACGTTATCCTCCAATTATGCTATAGTCTCGACGTAGTCGAGATTATCACCTTAAATTATTTTTGTAAAACTCCTGTTTTTTGCAGACCGGCTTCAATTAATCTAGAAATATATCCACCAATAAAGGTTGCACTTACTATTCTAACTGCTATTACTGCTATAAGTGTAACTGGTGGAAGCATATTATAACCGAATACAAAGTAATCTCTAATAGTTACAAAAACAGTTATAAATACTCCTGAAATTAAAAGTGATGTTAAACTTAGCTTGTACTTTGATACAAAGAATCCTACTTCACATCCTAAACCTTGAAGAAGTCCAGCAACGATGATATGTATACCATAAGGGCTTCCTGCAAGTATATTTATAACAGAGGCTACTAAACTACCAATTAATGCAGCACCTGGTTTTTTTATTATAACCATAGGTAAAATTGCAGATAAAGCATAAATTCCAAATGTTAAATTAATAAATATAGGGCCTAGTAATGTGCTTAATGGTGTATATAGAGTATCTAATAACATAAAAAAAGCTCCTAATACTGCTCCAATCATTGCTACAATAACAATTTCTTTGTTTTTCATCTTTTCCATTTTTATAATATCCTTTCATTTTATCATCGTCATTTTAACAGAAGTTTCGACACAATCCAACAAAAAACATTTTATATATTTAATTTTGAATATAACTATGTTTTATAATTAAATTATTTTAATAGATTGTTAATGTTAAGATTTACTAATAATATATTGCAATTTATTTACATTTATTATATAATGTAGTGTCAGTGTATTTAAAATTTATAGGGAGAGTAAACATGCTATTTATTCCTACAGAACTATTACGACCTAATATGGTTCTAGCTAAGGATATAAACTTATTCATTACAGATGATTTTAGTTTACCATTATTAAGAAGAGGACAAGTTTTAAACGAATTATTTATTAAAAAAATTAAATTTCATAATGTAACGGGAGTTTATATTGAGAGTGAAGTTTCAGAAGATATTATAGTAAATGATATTGTAAATGAAAAGCTTAAGGCTACTGTTTTATGTGATATAAAAAAGAATTTCAATCAATTTAAAAACAATCGTGGAGAAGTAAATACATACATAGTGGATAATATAGCTAAGATGGCTAAAAGTTTAGTTATAGATATATTATCAAATGATGAAATTTTAATAAATTTGATAGATTTAAAAAGCTACGATGATTATACATATAGACATTCTTTGTGTGTAGCTATTTTGAGTATAACTACAGGAATTTCTTTAAATTTGAATGAACATATGTTAACTGAAATCGCAACAAGTGCATTGCTACACGACCTGGGTAAAATGACAATTCCTATTGACATTATAAATAAACCTGACTTATTAACACCTGAAGAATACGAAACAGTAAAAAGACATCCATTGGTAGCTGTAGAACAGCTTAAAAAGAAAAATCTTGTATCTGATGCTGTATTAAGTGGTATTGAAAGCCATCATGAAAAATATGATGGGACAGGTTATCCATATGGTTTGAAGGCTGATGAAATACCTTTATATGGAAAGATATTAGCCATATCCGATGTATATGATGCTTTAACCTCAACTCGTTCTTATAGAAGGGCATGTTTCCCAAATGAAGCAATAGAGTATGTAATGGGATGTGCCGATGTACATTTTGATTATGAAATTTTGAAAGCATTTTTAAAAAATATTGCTGCTTATCCTGTTGGTACTTTTGTATCTCTTAGTGATGGCAATGTAGCTGTCGTTGTTAAAAATCTACAGCTAAATGCTTTAAGACCAATAGTTCGTATAATTTATCCTGACGGTTCAACTAGTAAAAATATCGACTTATCACAAGACATTAGTTATGCAAATGTGACTATAGTTGGTATGGGTTATGAAAATCCAGAATTTAGTTATAATAGATAAAATGTAAATTAATTATATTAGAGAATTTTTAGCTGCTACAGATAATGTGGCAGCTTTTTTTTATTTACATATAATAAATCTAAATATTAAAAAGGGTGATAACGTGAAAAAAGGCATTCACGTCAGTGAAAAAAGGCATTCACGTTATCTATTTGTGATGCCACTTCGTGGCATAATGGGAGGTTATTATGGTAATACATGTTGTAAAATCAGGTGAAAATTTATATTCTATATCAAAAATTTATAATACAATTCCTGAAAAAATAATAAAAGATAATGAACTTAATGAGCCAAATAGATTAGTTATAGGTCAGACTCTAGTTATAACAAATGGGACTAATCTATATGATAGAGAAATTGTAGTAAACGGATATACATATCCTAATATAAAGGAAGAAACATTGTATAAAACATTGCCAAATTTAACTTATATTACTCCTTTTAGCTATGGATTTAATCCTGATGGCAGCTTAGTAGAACTAGATGATGATAGAATAATAAACATAGCATTAAAGAATAATGTTGCTCCTCTAATGCTGCTAACTACTCTTGGCTCAGATGGCACATTTAGCAGTGATAGGGCCAGTAAAATGTTAAATGATGAAAATGTACAAAATATTTTAATTGATAATATAGTTAAAACATTGCAGGAAAAAAATTATTATGGTCTAGATGTAGACTTTGAATACTTATCAAGAGATGACAGAGATAATTTTACTAATTTTATAAGAAAGCTAAGTGAGACACTTCATCCGCTAGGATATATTTTAGCTGTAGCACTAGCACCAAAAACATCAGAGGCCGAAGTTGGCTTATTATATGAGGGTCACGATTACAAAGCACTTGGTCAATATGCAGATGAACTGCTACTAATGACTTATGAATGGGGTTATGCTTTTGGACCACCTATGGCTGTAGCACCAATAAATAAAGTAAAAGCAGTTGTAGAATATGCAATAACACAAATTGATAATAAGAAATTATTAATAGGAATTCCAAACTACGGCTATGATTGGACTCTACCTTTTGTAAAAGGATCGCAAGCGGAATCTGTAAGTAATGTCGGAGCTGTAGATTTAGCTAGAGATGTAGGAGCAATTATAGAATATGACGAAACAGCTCAAGCACCATTTTTCACTTACTATGATGTAGAAGGAAGAGAACATATAGTATGGTTTGAAGATGCTAGGAGTATAGAAGCTAAACTTAACTTAGTTAAAGAATATGATCTTTTAGGTGTTGCATACTGGACAATTATGACTTACTTCCCTCAAAACTGGTTAGTGCTAGATGGACTATATAAGGTTAGAAAAATTTAGTAGTATTTTGTTGTTTTTTGTCAAAAAATGTTTTATTATTTATATTAATGGTATATATATACAAAGATTGTTATACAAATGAGAAAAGGAGATGATATCATGATGACCTTCGGCAGAAAAATAAGGATTATAAGCGCATTACTAATTTTACTATCAACAATAATTATAGCAGTTTTAGGATTTTATATGTCAAGCAATTATATTAAAAGCTCTATGCTAATGGAAATCGAAAAAACACTAGAAATAAGAAAAACCGATTTGGAGTTATGGCTTGCTCAACAAATGGGTGTAGTTGATGCAACTGTTACTTCAATAGAAACAAATGAAATATATGACAATAAAAAAGTTGAAAAGTATGTTAAATCTATAAAAGAAGCGACTTCAAATTCAAACATTACATCAATATATATTGGCACACCTGATAATACTTTAATTGAATCCTCTGGGTATATTCCTCCTGCTGATTTTGATGTAACCGCAAGAGAATGGTATAAAGCTGCTATGAATTCTGATGAGGCTTGTGTTTCTGAACCATATATAGATGTAGTAACAAAAAAAATTGTTATAACAGTGTCAAAAAGTATAGAAAGAAACGGTAAAAAAACAGCAGTACTTGGTATAGATATATCCATGGATGGAGCTTTAGAATCAATAAAAAATGGAAGTGTTTCTAATGGTTTAAATTTATTTTTACTTGATAAAAATATGAATATAATTTATCATCCTTATGTAGATAAGGTTTCAGATACTACATTAGCAAAATATGTAGCAGTAATTACAAAAAACAATAGTAACTCAACTATTAAAGATTTTGACAATACAAAGAAGATTATGCAATTTTGCTCTGTTAACTTGACAGATTGGACTTTTGTAGGTACATTGCCTAAATCACAAATAAGTATTGAAATTTATAAATTAATACTTATTTACACAATATCAACAGCAATTATACTTGTTTTGTGTTATATCTTAGGTATACGGTTAGAAAAAAAATTATTTAAACCTCTACTTACTATAAGTGAAAAGGTAAATAAATTATCTGAAGGCAATTTAAAAATTAGCTTTGATGAGCCTCCTGTTAGTAAAGAGGTACATTTACTCACATCATCATTAAACAATATGACTAATATGCTTAGCACGTATATATCTGATATAGATATTTCGCTAAGAAACGTCTCTGAAGGCAAAATAGATACAATATCTGATATAGAGTACATAGGAGACTTCAAGCTTATAAAAAGCTCTATAAATAATATTCGCATTTCTTTAGGTGAATTGTTAAACCAACTATTTATAACATCAGATCAACTTGTAGCAGGGGCTAACCAAGTTGCTACTGGCTCAGAAGAATTATCAAGAGGTGCTACTGATCAAGCAAGTGCTATTGAAGAACTATCTGCTTCATTAAACGATGTATCTAGCCAAATATATAAAAATGCTGAAAATACAAATAAATCAAAGGAATTCTCTAAGGAGTCTGGTAATTTAATAGAAAAAGGTTCACATAATATGCAAGAGGTTCTAGGTGCTATGAGTGAAATAGGTGACACATCATCTGAAATAGCTAAAATAATTAAGGCAGTTGAAGACATAGCATTCCAAACTAATATATTGGCACTTAATGCAGCAGTAGAAGCTGCAAGAGCAGGTCAAGCTGGAAAAGGCTTTGCAGTAGTAGCAGAGGAAGTAAGAAGTCTTGCAAGCAGAAGCGCAGAGGCAGCTAAGACAACTACTGAATTAATTGAAAAAACAACATCAGCTATATCAAATGGTAAAAACATAGTTGACTTAACAGCTAAAACCTTTGAAGAAATCAGAGAAAGCTCTTATTTACTTGAAAGACTCATAGATGAAATATCTCGTGCAACTAATGATCAAGCCGAATCTATAAAACAAATAAATGTTGGTGTAGAACAAATTTCTTCAGTAATTCAAAATAACACAATAACTGCTGAAACAAGTACGGCTACAAGTGAAGAATTACTTGCACGTGCAACAACATTAAGCAATTTAGTTGAAAAGTTTAAGAAAAAATAATACCGTTAGAATAGATTACTAATTTATATTATAAAGGTTGTAACAAAGCTAATAAAACATGGTTTGATACAGCCTTTATTTATTATTAATAAAAATTATAGTTGAACTATATGAATTGTTTTGTTATAATTAATATTACGCTATGGACAGGTACTCAAGTGGTTGAAGAGGCATGCTTGGAAAGCTTGTAGGACGCTAACGTGTCGCGAAGGTTCAAATCCTTTCCTGTCCGCCATAAATAAAAAAACTCATTCTTCTTTGAATGAGTTTTTTTGTTAGTGAAATCCTACATTTATTTTTTTAAGTTTCCATATATCCTATTTGGTGTTTTAGTAAGAATTAAACTTACCAATGCAATCGCTATTGCCATTGCTCCTATATTAAGCAAAGTTTTTACTCCGGTAAGTAGAGCTTCATATATGTCATTTTGAACAAACTCAAGCATCATTTGATATAATCCTAGTCCCGGAACTATAGGTACAACTGCTGGAAAAACAAATATTGTAGCAGGCATTTTAACTTTTCTTGCACATAGTTCTCCAAGCAAGGATATGGTCAAAGTTCCTAAAAAGAATCCTATCATTTGTTGATTATAATTAACACACATAGAATAAACAAAATACCCCAGAGATGCAATAAGCGATGAAAAAACTAAGCTTTTTTTTGGAGCATTCATAACTAACGCAAAAAACCATGTTGCTATAAAACTACATATTAAATCTATTATCATAATAACCTCTATTACGCCGCTTCACGGCAAAACAAAATTTTTTCTATAGTGTGAAACACATTTCACACTATTAGACCCAATGAGTAAGCTACTGATAAAATAACACCAGCACCAGCAGCTAAAGATGTAGCAACTAATATTGCTTCTGCTGCTCTTACTACTCCTGAAATTAGGTCTCCTCTCATTGTATCTCGTATAGCGTTTGTCATAGCTAGACCTGGCAAAAGAGGCATGATACCTCCGACTATAATCTTGTTATAATCACCTGCTTTAAGAAAATATGTAACTGAAATTGCTATAGATGAAATAATTGCAGCTCCAAAAAAACCAATAAAAAATTGATGAGAATCAAGGTCTTTTAGCTTTGATGAAACATACTGTACAATTATACCTGTTAGTAAAGCTAAGATAAACTCTATAAGTCCTCCTCTAAATAATAATGTAAAAAATGCTGCCGCAATCCCTTCATAAAAAATATAGAACGGTCTTTTCTGTATGTTTACATTATTTTTCAAATCACATAATTTTTTTATAGCTTCATCTAATGTGATTTGTTTACTAGTAATAAGTCTTGAAATTGAATTAACATCATTAAGCTTTGATAAATCTATAGATCTATTTTTAATTCTACTTATAACTGTTCTATTTCCTTTGTTAGGCGGTGATATCGTAATATATATACCTGTTGGTGTAGCTATAGAATCAACCTCTGATATACCAAAGGACCGACATATAAAATCGCATGTTCCCTCTATTCTATAAGCTTCTGCACCACTTTCTAGCATTATTTGAGATATCATTCTAATAACTTTTAACAGCTTTTCGATACTTACATTATCATCCAAATTAACCACCGGCCTTCTATATATTCAATTAAATTATAGCACAACACAAATATCTTATAAATAGCTTATTTTAATTTAGCTATTTAAAATAAAAAAATTATGTTTAAAGTGAGAACTTTGGGGAATATTATCATTGATTTATTTTTTTAAAACATATATAATTTATAAATAATATTAAAAATATTATTATGGATTATGTCTAAATTAAATTTAGGAGGAAATATATGGCAGTTACTAAAGATATGCTAATTCGTGAAGTTTTACAAGAAAATCCTAATTCTGCTGAGATTTTAATGTCTTTCGGTTTAGGATGCATCGGTTGCCCAAGCGCTCAAATGGAAACATTAGAAGAAGCGGCAGCAGTTCATGGAGTTAATGTAGATAATATAGTTGAAGCATTAAATAAATAACAATTCAAAAAATCAAGGGACGTAAGGATACGTCCCTTAATTTTTTATATAGTTAACCTAATAACTCTTCTAATTTAGCTTTATCAAATCCTACTATTACTTGATCATCAACATAAATTACTGGAACACCCATAAAACCTTTAGATATTAATTCTTTTCTTGCTTCCATATCTGTTGAAACATTTTTTTCTTCAAATTGAAGATTTTTCTCTGCAAAATAATCCTTTGCAGTATGGCAATGTGGTCAAGTATTACTTGTATAAATTTTAATATTTTTCATTTGTACCTCCATATTTTATACTTATTATTTCTTAAATCATTATTATTATTTGTATTATAATTTGTTATTATAAAATTTTTTTATGTATTTATTACTATTAATAAAATTTTATCATGTTTACTCGAATATTTCCATTACTATTTTTCGAATATGTAACTTAGTCACATAAAAATGTAAATACAAAAAAGCTTCGTACTTATTATACGAAGCTTTTAAATTTTAAAATCTAATTGTTTATAATTATTACATCCATAACACCATTATAATTGTTATTAATATTATAGAATTGAACTGATGAATTTATCTTAACATCATTTATGGAGCTTTTTTTAAATGATGTAATATTTCCAGATGCATCATATGTGCATGTATAAACTGAAACATTATTTGAATATTCTACATAAGATATACCATCTATTTGCAATTGTCCATTATATATTGCTGTTACCTTACTTTTTGAAATTTCAGGTGAAAATTCTACAATATCTGTTACAACATTATTAACTACTGTAAGTTTTACAAATTTATTTTTGTAATTTTTTAATGATTTATTTAGATTCTTACTAACACTATAGGTATCATTTGAATTATAAAGCTTTACTGTATCAGTACCTATTGTTTGTATAACTCCATGTGGGCTACCAGAAAATGTATTAGTAGCTGGTGTTTCTTCAACTACCGATGATTCGCCGGTTTTAATAACATTTTTTTCTAAAAGAAAAATCTCTGCAACTCCACCGGAGTTAATAACTGCCTTTCCTTCTACATAATAACCTAAACTAGATTTATTTATTATATCATACTTATAGTTATTTAATTGAATGATAACTGTGTTCGCATTTATATAATTATTTTGGTTAGTTAATGCACCTGTTGAATTACTATAGTTACTAGCAATGTTAGTAGAGTTCATTTTCTTAATTATTTTAATACTATTATTGTCATATTTATCATACTTTACAAAACTGTGTTTATCTAAGGAAGTATAGTATAAAGGAATATTATTTACTATTTTCTTAGTTACCTCACCACTATTTTCTCTTAGTGTATATGTTACAACTTTACCTTGCTGGTTAAGTATCTTTACACTTGGAAGATCTTTTGTTCCTTGTGTAACACTAAGGACTAATGCATAAGTTTCCGGTTCTTTATTATATTTTAATATATTAACCTTAATTATTTTATTATTTTCATCTAAAATAGCTTTTATTTTATCTCCTTCTGCTAAGCTCTCAGTAAGCTTAAATTCATTTGATAATTTATAATTAGTATTATCTAAAGTATAGAAATTTTCATACATTATATTTCCCTTACCATTATAAATTCCAGAAACGCTATTTCTAACTACCTTTATTGTTAAAGTGCTTTTACTGTCGTTACTTTCACTTGTTTCATAAAAATATACAACATCATCTGATTTTATATCATAAATACTGTCTACTGCTCCTATCACCTTTACTTTATCTAGTGAAACTTTGCCATCTTTTTTAGGAAGATGCTTACCAGCAAAGGTTGCGCTTCCTTCTTTGTATAAGGAGTTAGAGTCAATTATTACTTCATCTGTAGCTTTTGTAGCTACAGCCCCAATAATTTTATTTGAATCATCATTATCTATTAAAAGCTTCAAATAAGAATTATTTAAATCCTCATTTGCAATCTTGCTTTTTATTCCATTAAAAACTACAGGAACATCACTTAAATTATAAAGTTTAGTATTACCCATGCTGTCGCTTAAAAATACTACATTTGTTGACAATGCAGATTTTACATACCCATCTATGCTCTTATAAACAGGATTTTTAACAAGTAATATTTTGCCATAGATATCAAAGTAAACGTCACAAGTATTTAACATATAATCAGTTAAATCTATATATGGATGCATCAATGCAAAATTATCGTCTATTTTTACTGTTTCCTTTTTACCTATATTATTGATAAGCTGTTTATTGCTAACAGTAGTAACACCATTTTTAATACTAACTGTATTAGCATATAAAGCATTATAAACAAGTGTTGCTAAACTCTCTCTAGTCATATATATGCTAGGATTATTTATGTTTTTAAATAGACCTAATTGCTTTGCTAAATTATGATAATTTTCTGGATAATTATCGTCAAGAACAGAATCGTTATATCCAAGTACCTTTAATATAGCGACCACAGTCTCTGTATATGTAATGTATTTGTTTGGTTCGTATGTATTATTTTCGTAGCCTTTTAGAATACCTAGCTCATCAATTATTTCTACATACCTCTCGGCCCAATGTCCTTTCACATCAGTAAAAGTTGATGTCATCCCTTTTGTAAACTCATCATACCCTATTAATATTGTTGCAATTTTTGCTACTTCAGCGCGTGTCACACAATTTCCCGGTCTAAATGTTCCATCAGAATATCCGCCTAAAATATTGTATGCAGATAAAATTTCTAGCATTTCTGATTGTTCATCATTTATAATATCTGTATATTCAGCAGCAAACCCCTTAACTGCAAACATAGATGAAATTAATGCTATTAAAATAAAAATTGTAACTAATTTTTTCATTTCATCATCCCTATATATATAATTTTATTATTCCATAGTTTCGACTACGTCGAAACACTTTAGTCCTGTTTTTTTCTAACAGATTGGTGTATTTAGGGCACATAATCCCCTAATTTATAACTCAATTATATTACATAGAAGATAGTAATTTATTACAGTAAAATTACATTTTATTAGCGTCTTAGAGTGAAGATTGTTTTTCTTCACTCTAAGACGCTTTTGCCTTGATAGCTGTTTCTTCTCAAAAATTCATAGTCTATATCATTAAGAACCTGAAGTTTATTTAAACTCCACATAGGTTCTATAAGCTCTGAACGCTTTCCGTCTCCTGTCACTCTATGAATTACAATATTTTCCGGCAAAAGCTCAAGACAGTCACACACTAAATTAACATATTCTTCTTGAGATAATATTTTAAAGTTTGTTTGATGATAAAATTTTTCTAAATCAGTATTCTTTAGAATGTGCAATAAATGTAGTTTAACTCCCCATATTTTTTTAGTGCTTATATATTTTACACTTTCGAGAATGTCATTTCTTTTTTCCCCAGGCAAACCTAGTATTAAGTGAACAACTACCTTAATATTATATTTATTTAATAGTTTTACTGCCTCATTAAATACCTCTAAATCATATCCTCTTCTTATAAGTTTAGCTGTACTTTCATGAATTGTCTGTAGCCCTAGTTCTACCCACAAATATGTTTTTTCGTTTATTTGCGATAAAAGCTTTGCAATATCTTCATTTATACAATCAGGTCTTGTTGCTATGGCAATTCCTTTAACGTTTTTAACATTCAAAGCCTCAAAATATTTTTTCTGCAAGTTTTTAACAGTATCATAAGTATTAGTATAGCTTTGAAAATAAGCGATATATGTTGAAGATTTCCACTTTTTTGACAGAAGATTAATTTGATCAGCTATTTGCTTGTTTATAGAACTATCAACATTACCAGCAAAATCCCCAGAACCTTTTTCGCTACAAAATATACATCCATTTTTACTTAATGTGCCGTCTCTATTTGGACATGTAAATCCGCCATTTATTGATAATTTTATTGTTTTTTCTCCAAAATATTTTTTTAACTCATAATCTAGAGTATGGTAGTTTTTGTTATTCCAATTCATATAATCTCCCTATTAAAAAATAAATTGTGGATAAAAAAATTACGGTTATCCACAATTTATGATATGTTTTTGTAGGTTATCAACAAAGTTATAAACAATTGTTTGCAAAATGATAAAAATAGCTATTTATTCACACACAGTAATAAATTCTTTTATCCTTTAATTTTAATGTCTATTAATTACTTATTTCTATAGTAATGATAAACCTAAATCATTTAGATATTTTTCTCTTTGTATTAATCCATCTATTAGATAATCTATTAATATTGTTATGTCTATAGATAGTTCGTCCGCTCCCTTTTGCAACTCATCTCTATCCACAGCACGTGCAAAAGCTTTATCTTTTAACTTTTTCTTTACTGATTTAGATGTAATACCAACAAATTTTTCTGGTCTCACCAACGCACATGCAACTATAAAGCTTGATAATTGATCAACTGCATATAAAGACTTCGACATATTTGTTATTCTATTTTCATTAGTTAAATCGCAGTGTGATTTAATTGCTTTACAAAATTCAATATCATAGCCTTTATCAATTAATATGTTATAACCAACTTCTCCATGTTTATCAGGATATTTTTGAAAATCTATGTCATGTAAAAGTCCACAGCATCCCCATAAATTTTCATCTTCATTAAAAACCTTTGCCATTTTCATCATTGAAGCTTCTACTGCTAAACTATGTTTCATAAGAGATTCCGAATCAACATATTCAGATAAATCAGACAAAGCTTTCTCTCTAGTTATTTCCATAGCATACCTCTTATTATTATTTTATTATTAGATTTAATATATCAAACAATAATATTATATGCAATAAATTTTACAAATTAGTTTACTATTAATGTCTAGTTTGATATATTTAATCTATTTTTACAATAATTACATAATAAATTTTGATTAATAAAAGACAATCTACTAAACCTAATATATATATTATATTGACAAAATAATCCTTATATAAATTAAAATACATCTTTCATAAATATTTGCAGTAACAACTCTAGCTTTGAAATTTAAGCATTAGCATTTACCAAGTTTTTCCCGTTGTATCAATCGTTGTTATTTTATATAATGTAAATAGGTATTCTAATTTATATATAATTTTATTTACACAAAAATAATTAATAAAGTGAGGTAAAAATGGATAATTTATTAACATTAGTAACCAATGCAAATGGATTTTTGGGATTCATTCTTTTATTTGCTTTGTGTGGAACAGGCTTATATTTTACAATCAGATTAAGATTTGTTCAAGTAAGAAAGTTTGGAGAAAGCTTCAGGAAAACCTTTGGTGGCATAAAATTTGGAGCAGAAGCGGGTAAAGATGGTATGTCATCTTTTCAATCTCTAGCAACAGCAATTGCTGCACAAGTTGGTACAGGAAATTTAGCTGGAGCTGCAACGGCTATAGCAACAGGAGGACCAGGATCAATATTCTGGATGTGGATGAGCGCATTTTTTGGAATGAGCACAATATTTGCAGAGGCTACTGCATCCCAAAAATACAAGACAACTACAGAAGCAGGCGAAGTTATAGGAGGACCTGCATATTATATAAGAGAAGGAATTAAGGGTAAGGCTGGTATATTTTTGTCAAAAATGTTTGCAGTATGTATTATACTTGCATTAGGATTCTTCGGTGTCATGGTACAGTCAAACTCTATAGGAGATTCTTTTAAAACAGCATTTAATTTTAATCCAATTATTGTAGGTATTGCAGTAGCTGTAGTAGTAATGATTATTGTATTAGGTGGAGTAAAGAGAATTGCTTCTATAACGGAAAAAATGGTACCATTTATGGCGCTAATTTATATAGTGGGCTCTTTAGTGGTTATATTTGCAAACATAGCAAATATACCAGAAACATTTAGACAAATATTTGTAGGAGCTTTTAATCCTTCAGCTGTTGTTGGAGGTGCGATTGGTATCACAGTTAAAAATGCAGTTATGTATGGAGTTAAAAGAGGATTATTTTCAAATGAGGCAGGTATGGGATCAACACCTCATGCACATGCTCTAGCAAAAGTTAAGCATCCATGTGATCAAGGTACAGTTGCAATGATGGGAGTTTTTATAGATACATTCGTTATATTAACACTTACAGCACTTGTAATAATATCATCTGGCGCATTACAGTATACAGCAGATGGTGCAACATTAAATGGTATCGCTCTTACTCAAGCAGCTTTTACATCTGTGTTTGGTAATTTTGGAAACATATTTATTGCTATTTGCTTGTTATTCTTTGCTTTATCAACAATTATAGGATGGTACTTCTTTGGCGAAATAAATGTTAAATATTTATTTGGTCAAAAGGGAACAAAAATATATGCTATAATTGCATCTATATTTATTGTACTTGGTGGAGCATTAAAGGTTGATTTAGTATGGGAGCTATCAGACTTCTTTAACTTATTAATGGTATTGCCTAACTTAATTGGATTATTAGCTGTTGGCGGAATCGTAACCAAGTTGCTAAAAGAATATGAATCGGACAAAACAAAATTAAAACCAAGATAAATAATAAAATTATAAAAATCTCCTTTAACAAATAAGGAGATTTTTTATAACTTTATTTTTCTTCTACTAAAATATTACATTTACATGTATCAGGACATTGCTTATACGACGAATTATTTACACCATTGGAGTTAACACTATTTATTAGTGAATCTCCTGCCTTAACTAATGTGTCATCATTATATTTATTTTTTATCTTAATTTTAAATGCTATTTTTTTACATTCAGATGGATTTACTACATCAAAATTCCATTTAAGTATAGTTCGATTATCATATGAATAAAGGTTAGATGGCTCATGATTTGAGGTTTGAGTTAAATATTTAACTCCACTATCAAGTACACTTTTTAAGTATACCTTTCTTACTAAATCATATTGACCCGCCTTACATTCTATATAAAGCTTAGTTTCATCATTGATTTTTAATTTACTATCATCACACGTAACATTTATTTCATAATCCATAGATTCACTAGTAATGTTATCACTTGAAATTTCACCGTCACATAATAGATATGTATTTATATTAAGAGTACTTTTGTGTGGTATTTTACTACCTGAGTTCACTACTGAGTTTTCTGTATATTTGTCATACAGTGCCAAATCAAAAGTTATTATATTTTCTGATAATGGTGACAATTTGAAATTGTTAGCAAATATAATTAAATTATTATTTCCAACCTTTTCATTAGGTTCAACAATTTTTATATATTCAGCAATATCTCTATCAGGTCCATTTACCTTTAAATTATTCAAATATGTTAACCCGTTTGCAAGGGTTGAATTTAAGGAACATATTTTAAAATATTCGCTATTATTTTTAACAACAATTTTAATTGTATAAATCCATGATGGTATAAAAGAAGTCGCTCTTAATCCAGCGCCTTTTAATATCTTTTTAGGAAAATATATCTTTACACTGCAATCACTCATTGATATCAAGTCCTTTCTGAAAAATTAGACATAAAAATTTTATGTCACATAGACATAATATTCTGTTTGATTGCATATGTGCATGTTTCGATAAATAAGAATTTATCGTAGCTGTAATTAAGGTATTGGCAACTAAAGATTAGTAAGTTATTTCTTCGATATACTTTTGTTGTAAATTTAAGGTAAGCAATAAATATAAAGAAAAATAAAAAGCATTTTTCTTTGATTTTCTACTTTATTGGCGTGTTCTTCTACTAAGCTTTCACGACCCCCAGCCGACCAACTAACTTAGTAGACAGCTCTGCCAAAAACTAAGATAACCAAAGAAAAATCCTTCTATTTTTCCTTGGTTATCTGTTGCTATGAATAGCGAAGTAGATAAAAAATTTATGTGACTTAATGAGGATTTCCCTTCCTTTTAAAATCTAGGGAAACCGAATTACGGAAACAGAAACATTTTTTATCTGCTTTGCTTCCCTTAGATTCGTGGCAAAAGCATATCGAAGTAATTATTTATCAACTAAGCTACTAAGTTACTAAATTCTTATTTAATCATTTCGTACATTTGTACCATCATTTCATATTCCAGCTTTCCTACTCTACCTGTCACTACTTCACCTTTTTCGTTTAATGCAATTGTTGATGGGAAGTTTCTTACTCCATATGTTGCTGCTACCTGCTGTTTTGTATCTAAAAGTATTGTTCCTGTAATTTTCTCTTTTTCAACAAATTTTAATACATCTTCTTTAGATTCACCAACATTTACATATAAAACTACTAAATCATCTTTATATTCTTCTTGTAATTTCATAAGGTCTGGCATTTCCTCAACACAGAAACCACACCATGTTGCCCAAAAGTTTATTATAACTTTCTTGCCTTGTAAGCTGCTTAGCTTAACCATATTTCCTTCTAAATCCTCTAATTCAAAGTCTGGAGCCATGACTGGTTCTTCCTTAGTGACTTTTTCTTCTTCATTATTTAACGCATTTTCTGGAACATTGTTTGGTGGATCTACAATTACATCATTTTTCTTTGCACATGCTGTGACAAATAGCATTGCAGTTATCATTATTAAAATTAATATTTTTTTCATTGTTACCTCCGCTTTATAAGAAAAAATTATTAAGTAGTGTTAATTTGTTAAACATTATTAGGATACCAAGTATAATTATTATTACTCCACCTATTTTATTGATATATACACTAGCTTTTTCAAACTTCGATATGTTCTTATCAAATTTGTCAAGAATTAGTGAAACTATTATAAATGGTATAGCAAAACCCAATGAATAAACTAGCAGTAATAAAATACCATAAGTAAATGTAGTTTGACCAGCAGCTACAAACAGTATGGATCCTAAAACTGCACCAATACAAGGAGTCCAACCTATAGAAAGTGCCATACCCATTAAAATAGATCCTAAAAATCCTTTTGATTTTGGAGTTTTTACCTTAGATGCAAATTTAAACATATCAAGCTTAATTACACCTAACATAGTAAGTCCAAAAAATATTATAAAAATCCCGCTTATAACTCTAAAGATATTTAAATTTTTTGAAATAAATGTACCTAATGCTGAAGCTGCTGCTCCTAAGAGAACAAATATAATCGTAAAGCCAACTATAAATCCAGCCGTTCTAGTTAAAATTAAAAACCTACCCTTTTTTGTATTATCATCTACTGAAACCCCAGCCATAAATGCAATATACGCTGGTATCAAAGGCAATATACATGGTGAAAAAAACGAAGTTATTCCTGCTACAAATGCAACAGAAAATGTTACATCATTCATATTATTTCATCATCCTCCTATATGCATGCTTTAATTATTTGCTGTTTTTGTAATAAATATTTTGTTATATTTTTTTGCTAGTTCACCATAAGCCGCTAACATTAAAGCATTATTATCATAAAAACCATACACGCTAGAACCGCTTCCTGTCATAAGCGATGAAATTGCTCCACTGCTATTTAGATCATCTTTTATTAATGATATTTGAGGACATAGCTTTATAGCAGCTACCTCAAGAGTATTAGCTACAGAAATACAAGTATTATGGTAATCATTATTATTTATGTAGTCTAATATTTTGTTGTTCTCATAATAATTATACTCTTTATCTGTTACATTTTTATATGCTAATGGTGTTGAAATGCTAAAGTCAGGCTTAATTATAATTATATTATCCCATTTAAATGATTTTAATTCAGTGATTTTATCACCGACACCCTCACATAAGCACGTACCACCTGTTAAGCAAAATGGCACATCCGCACCTATTTTTATTCCGATTTCTTTCATTTCATCAATTGACATACCTAAGTTCCAAAGTTTATTAAGACCTTTTATCACAGCAGCAGCATTTCCACTGCCACCAGCAAGTCCCGCTTCTGTAGGTATAGTTTTTTTAATTGATATGCTCACACCTAGATTAATATTAAATTTTTCTTTAATTAACATAGCTGCTTTATAGCAAGTGTTTTTTTCATCTAACGGCACATTATAGTTATCACAAGATATAATTATTCCTGATTTACTCTCATTTATTTGAACCTCATCATGCAAATCTATTTCCTGCATTACTGATTTTATATTATGATACCCATCCTGTCTTTTATTTATAACATCTAAAAACAAGTTTATTTTTGCATATGAATTAAGTTTTATACCTTTATTTCTATTCATAATTTCTTTCAACCTATATCCTCCATAATACTAATCTCTCATTAAAACCTTACCATAACGTAATAACGCACTTTTAATCGGGATTTATATAAAATAAAAAAGTGAACTTAAAATATTCACTTTTTATTATTTTATAATATTTACATTAAATTTTTTTCAATCAAAAATTTTTCAATATTTTTTAATAGATTATCAAAATCCGTTTCATTCTTAGCAAGGGTTTCAACTGGACACATTCCAGTCTTATCTCTATTTTCTATATAATCTACTTCCTCTACAAATGCTACTTCTATTTCACTGTCAAGAAGCAAATTTTTTGCTCTTGTAGTTATAACATCACAATAAAGCTCTTTGATTCCCGCCTCTTTATATATCCATGCGGCTGCTTTTCCGATAACTCTGTCAGCACATGATGCACCCTTCATTTGGTCTTTAATTCTCATATAAGCACAATATAAAGGTTTTATGCCAAATCCGTCATTTTTATATATTATTTCGTTATTATTAACTATAACAATTTTTTGATTTTCATTATACATTATTTCTCTTGCTAATTTTAAATAATCCATTAAATCCTTATCCTTCTACTAAAATAAATTTTTTTTCATAAATATCAACCCTGCTATTAATGAAGTTAAAGCTGACATACCAATTACAATATAAAAGCCATATGGAGAACCAGAAAATGGGATATTGATAACATTCATACCATAAAAGCTTGCAAATATAGTAGGTATAGACATTATAATAGTAATAGATGCCAACACCTTCATAACTATGTTTAGGTTGTTTGATATAATTGATGCAAAAGCATCCATCATACCACTTAAAATTCCACTATAAATATTAGCCATTTCAATTGCTTGTTTATTTTCAACAATTACATCATCTAACAAATCTTTATCATCAGGAAATTTTTTTATAATGTCTAGTTTTAATATTTTTTCAAGAACCGCTTCATTTGCTTTTAATGCAGTAGTTATATAAACTAGCGATTTTTCCAGGTCTAATAGTTGTATAAGCTCCTTGTTTTTCATGGATTTATGAAGCTTTTTTTCAACCTGATTGCTCATTTTATCAATTTGTCTAAGATACAACAAATATCTTTGAGCATTTCTATATAATATTTGATATATAAACCTAAATTTTTTATTTGTAGAAAAAGTACGTACACTATTTTTCTCAAACTGGTCAAGAACAATAGAATCCTTTAAACAAACAGTAATAATATTGTTTTCTGTTAAAATAATGCCTAAAGGTAAGGTTTCATATATTATATGTTCATCTGTTTTTTCTACTGCTGGGGTATCTACAAGAATTAAAATCTGTTCTTTTTCAGTATCTACACGAGCACTTTCCTCTTCATCTAGTGCTGCATATAAAAAATCTCTTTCAACGTTTAATTTTTCAACAATAAAATCTAACTCATCCTCCGTTGGATTAGTTAAATTTATCCATGCATTATCTTCTATACTGTCTAAAGTATATAGACTATCGCCTATTGTTTTATAAATATTTAGCATGTTTCACCTCGTTTTAATAATAGAATATTAATAAAATTATTGGCACCAAAAAACCATCATTAAAAATAGTTAATGACTAACAATACCAATAATAGCTTTTGCCACTGTATACAAAATATGCATTGTATACAGTGCATACAGTGTATGCACTTTCTATTATCAAAACGTATGAGAAGCTTTTGATAATAGAACAGTATTAAGTTTTATAAACGTGTAACTATAGGCATTGGGACTCCCGTCCATTATCAATCACTCCTCATCATAAATTATTTCCACTTTTTTTAAAAACTTGCACAATTTTATTATACATACAAAACTGCATCAGTTACATATATAATTATGATATGCTAATTATAATAAATTTGCAAGAATTTTTTTGCATACTATCGCGGTTAGAAAATACTAATTAATTATAATATTAAAAAATATTTTAGAAAATTATTTTTCGATTTAAATCTATTTATTATTTAAAATTTTTTAAAAATTTGATATAATAAATTATTACAATATTGAATAAAGAGGTATCGTTAGTTTGAAAAGGATAATAAAGCTTTCATTATTTTTGACATTAATTATATTTTTAATTTACAGTTATGCTCGATTTATAGAGCCAAAACTTATAGCTATAAAAACATCAAAAATAACATCTCAATATATATCTAAAGAATTATCTAATATAAAAATCGTTCAATTTTCAGACACACACATCTCTGATTATTTTACAATTAAAGATTTAATGAAAACTGTAAAAAAAATTAATAAGCTTAATCCAGATATTGTTTTATTTACTGGGGATTTAATAGACAATTATAGTGAATCTACGATAGATTCAAAGAAAATCTCATATGTTTTAAGTTTAATTGATGCAACATTGGGTAAATACTCAGTATATGGTAACCACGACTATGGTGGTGGTGCTACAAGAATATATAAGGAAATAATGAATGATGCTGGATTTAAATTGTTGATAAATGATAGCGTGTATTTAAAGGAATATAATTTGACTATTACAGGTTTAGACGATGCTCTTTTTGGCAATCCAGATATTGATAATATAACTAAATTTATAAATAAAGAAGCGTACAATATTTTACTTTGTCATGAGCCAGACATTATTGAATATATAGCTGATTATAACTTTGATTTAGCTATATCCGGACATAGTCACGGTGAACAAGTTAAAATACCATTTATGGATGATATAATTCTACCTCCTTTGGCTAAAACATATGTAAAGGGAATGTATGAATTAGATTCAGATCGCGAAGGTAAAATTTATGTTAATAAGGGTATAGGCACATCTAAAATACCTTTTAGATTCCTCGCTCCGCCAGAGATAACATTATTCAAGTTTAATATAAGTAAGGACGGATTGTAAATTATGAAAAAAAACAAGACAAAGCATAATAAAAAAACCATGAAGCAGCAAATAGCTCAGAATAAGAAATTATTTATATTGTATATTATACTTCGTATATCGGTTATACTGGTGATGATTGCACAGTTTTTTAACGGCAACTATGAAAATGTATTTATGTGCGTATTGACATTATTTTTATTTACTATACCTAGCTTCATTGAAAACAACTTTCACATTGATATACCGGACACCTTAGAGGTTATAATTCTTCTTTTTATATTCGCAGCTGAAATATTAGGTGAAATACAGGCATACTATATAAAGTTTCCATATTGGGATACCATGCTTCATACCATAAATGGATTTTTAGCCGCTGCAATAGGATTTTCATTGGTAGATTTACTTAACAGACATGAAAAATTTTCATTTAAATTATCACCAATTTTTATGGCTATAGTAGCCTTTTGTTTTTCAATGACCATTGGAGTATTATGGGAGTTCTTTGAATGTGGTATGGATTTAATATTTGCAACTGATATGCAAAAGGACACTATTATTAATTCAATTTCCACTGTCATGTTAAACCCTGACGGATTAAATGTACCTGTAAAAATAAAGGATATAACAAGTGTCATTGTAAATGGTCAAGAATTAGGTCTGAATGGATATTTAGATATTGGACTTCTAGATACTATGAAAGATATGTTTGTTAACTTTATCGGTGCTGTTGTATTTTCAGTAATAGGATATTTTTATGTTAAAAAACGTGGAGAAGGAAAGGTTGCTAAAAAATTTATACCAAAAATAATGGAAGAAAGCAAAATTGATAATAGATAAAAATAAAGCGAGAGTGCAACAAATGTTGCATTTTTGGCTTGGAGGTTATTTTCAATGAATGAAATTGTATGGATTTTACCAGTAATATTTATGTTCCATGACCTTGAGGAAATAGTTTTTATGGAACGATGGATTCAAAGATTAAATAAAGAGCAATCTTTTTTTATACATCATCCCAAAATATCAACTAAAGTTTTAAACTCTTTCAAAGGTTTTCGAACAGACAGTTTTGCATTTAGTGTTTCGATTATTTATGTAGTATTAATATTTTGTACATTACTGGCATACTTTTATAAATTTTATCTGCTATGGTTTTCTATATTTTGCGTTTTTACTATTCATTTATTTATTCATTGTTTTCAAGCAATTATATTAAAAAGCTATATTCCAGCACTTGTTACAAGCATAATATGTATTCCTATATGTATCTTTATTATAAAGATTGTATCGTCTTATATAAATTACAACGCTCTATCTATTACTATTTCTATCTTGATTACTTCTTTAGTTTCGATAGTTTTTTTAATAATGCTAAGCAAATTTAGAAAAAAGTTTAACTCAAAAATATAATAGTAGTGAGCATAAGATAACTCACCTTTACGAGTGGAAAGGGGACGAGCCACAACAATATCAGTGATACTGATATTATTGCCAGCTAATCCAACCTTACTATTAGAGGTTTCCTTTACTACCCTAAGTCTAAACTAATTTATGCTCCATGTATTTTTCTAGATAATTTAACGCCTGTTTCCGTTACAGCTATTCCACCCAAAGCAGTTTCTTTTAAATTAGGGTGCATTAAACGACCTACACTATACATTGCTTCTACTGTTTCATCAAAATTTACTACACTTGAAATTCCTGATAAAGCTAATTCAGCTGAAGTCATCGCATTGACTGCTCCTGATGAATTTCTTTTTGAGCAAGGAGATTCTACAAGTCCAGCTATTGGATCGCATATTAATCCCATAACATTTTTAAGTGCAATAGTAGCTGCTGTTAAACACATCTCTGGTGTTCCTCCGGCCATTTCAACGAGACCTGCTGCTGCCATTGCTGCTGCCGAACCGCATTCTGCTTGGCAACCACCTTCAGCTCCTGAAACAGTTGCATTTTGTATAATTATCTTTCCTATACCTGCTGCAGTTAATAATCCTCTTATAATAGTTTCATCGTTACATCCAAGCTGCTCTGCACCTGTTATTATGGATGCTGGTATTATTCCACTTGATCCTGCAGTTGGTGCTGCACAAATTCTTCCCATAGAAGCATTGTGTTCTGCACCTGCTAAAGCACGAATCATAGCCTTATTTATGGTATTACCGCATATTGTCTTTTTATTTTTTAGATATTCATCTAATTTTTTGGCTTCACCACCAATAATTCCACCCATTGTACCTTTTTCTTCTAAGTTACTAATTGATTTTTTCATAACATCAAGAACATTTTCCATATTCCTTATTATATTCTCTCTAGTAGCACCAGTACATTCAACTTCATCATTTATAACCACTTCAGATATTGGAAGGTCTTTATTTGTACATTCACTGAGTAATTCTTTTGCGTTATTATACATTAGATACACCATCCTTTGCTTTTTTGATTTCAATAACTGATTTCATTGGCTCAAGTTCCTTTATCATATCTATTACTCTTTTTTCTGGTGGGCTATCAATTTCTATTATCATTGAAGCCTCTTTGCTGCCTGGATTTCTAGAAACCTTCATATTGGCTATATTTATTCCATTATGAGATAGTATACCTGACACTTCACTTATAATTCCTCTTTTATCAACATGTCTTGTAATTATTGTATGATATTCACCAGTAAATTCAACTTCAAAACCATTTATTTGAGTAATAATTACAGCTCCACCACCAATAGATGAACCAACAACATCTGTTATTTTGTCATTAACATCTTCTATAACAAATTTAACCGTATTTGGATGCACCAAGCCTAAGTCTGACATTATAAACTCATATTTTATATTTTCCTTATCCGCTATTTTAAGTGAATCTCTTAATCTCTCGTCATCTGGCTCGTAGCCTAATATTCCAGCAACCAATGCCCTATCAGTACCATGACCTCTATATGTTTGTGAAAAAGAACCATGTAGATAAAACTTTACCTTTTTAATCTTATCATTACATATATCCTTAGCTATTTTTGCAAGCCTAGCAGCGCCTGCTGTATGAGAACTTGATGGTCCGATCATAATTGGACCTAACACATCAAAAATACTATTAACTTTTTTCATTTAAATTATCCTTTACATTAATCTATGCAGTTTCCTTATTTTTTCGGTTATGCATACTGCTATGATATTAAAGATTAAGTAAATTGTAAAGAAATAAATTTTTCCTTTAATTATCAGTATTAATGAAATTCGTAAAAAACTAAGCATATTCTTACATTTTGATTACTATAAATTAAAAATTATATAGTAACAATTACTTTTATTCGAAATTTTCATAAATATGTTTTAATTTCAATCAGATGGGTAAAAAAAATATATTACAAAATCTAAAATACGAGGGTACTAACATGAAATTTAAAAGCATCAAAGTTAAAATTTTAACAATAACTTTATCCTTACTATTGCTATCATTAAGCGTTGTCATTGCGATTAATGGTATAGGTAGCTTAAGTACAACGCAAGCTACAGTAGAAGAAATTTTAGGTGAAACATCAAAGACTGCTGCACTTGCAGTTGAGAATCAACTTTCTTCTATAAATAATGTCATCAAAGAAATTGGAACAATTCAATTATTGTCCGATTCTACAAGTTCAAAACAAGAGAAACAAAAAATTCTTCAAAACAAAGCAGAAGAATATGACTTTGTAACGTTAACAATGACTGATAAAAACGGAAAACTTCTAGATGGTCAAGACATATCAGATTATGATTTTTTTAAAAAGGCAATAAATGGAGAAACATTTGTTAACTATCCGCAGATAACAGCAGATGGACAAAGAACAGAAATGCTTTTTTCTTCACCAATATGGAAAAATGGCATGTATGGTTCAGAAATTGTAGGTGTAATATTTGGTGCTTTAGACGGAACATATCTATCAAATATTATAAATGAAATAAAAGTAGGTGATACCGGTAGTGGATATATAATCAATAATCAGGGTACCACTATCGCAGATGCTAACTATAACTTGGTTATGTCTCAAGAAAATACTATTGAAATGTCAAAGTCAGATAAAAAGCTTGTTGTCTTTGCAAATCTTGAGCAGAAGGCAATAAATGGAGAAGCTTGCTTTGATGAAGTATCATATAATGGTGTAAAACATTTTTTACATGCTACACCTATAAACGGAACAGATGGTTGGGTTTTAGGTTTGATGGTAGAAAAATCAGAATTTATGAAAAATACATATTTAGCAATTATTATTTGTATTATTTTTTCTTTAATAGCATTGATTTTATCTTTAGTAATAATGATAAAATTTTCTAACAAAATATCAAAACCTATAAAAGACATGGAATATGCAGTTAATGAGATATCTAAAGGAAACTTTGATGTAGAAGTAAGCTGTAATACTAATGACGAAATAGGTAATATGTCACGAAGCTTAGAGAAAATGATAGAAACAACCAATGATATAATAAAAGATACTGTTAGAGGACTTGAAGAAATGTCAAAAGGGAATTTCGATTTAGAGCCTACTACAGAATATGTTGGAATATATAAAAAAATTGAAGATGCTATGGTAGGAATTATTGTTTCTTTAAGCAATACTATTGGTTCAATAAAGATATCAGCTGACCAAGTTTCAAGTGGATCTGAACAAGTTTCTGCCGGCGCACAAGCATTATCACAAGGAGCAACAGAGCAAGCTAGTAGTATAGAAGAGCTATCTGCTACAATAGCTGAAATATCAGATCAAATTAAATCAAATGCTGAAAATGCAAGATCCGCTAACAAACTCTCTATAGAAACTGATCAAGAGGTTTCTGAGGGAAATAGACTTATGCAGGAAATGATTGTTGCAATGAATGAAATAAGTGATAAATCAAATGAAATAGGAAAAATAATAAAGGCTATAGAAGATATAGCATTCCAAACTAATATACTTGCACTTAATGCTGCTGTTGAGGCTGCAAGAGCAGGTTCCGCGGGCAAAGGCTTTGCAGTTGTTGCAGATGAAGTTCGTAACTTAGCACAAAAGAGTGCTGAAGCTGTAAAAGATACAACTTCACTTATTGAAGGATCAATTAGCGCAGTAGAAAATGGTAAGAGAATAGCTGATGAAACAGCAAACTCTTTAACTCATATAGTAGAAAAAACTTCTATAGTAAATGAAAAAATTCAAAATATAACTGAGGCTTCTTCTATACAAGCCGAATCAGTTGCACAGGTAACACTGGGAGTTGAACAGATTTCAGCAGTTGTTCAAACAAACTCTGCTACAGCTGAAGAAAGTGCAGCGGCCAGTGAAGAACTATCAAGTCAAGCAGCAGTTTTAGATGAGTTAGTAAGTAAGTTTAAGGTTAAAAACATTTAATTATTAAAGTTAGATAAAAAAGTGAACTACGTTCACTCTATGGAAGAATCATTCTGATTCTTCATTTATCTAATAGGAAAGAGAACTTTCCTATTAGATAAAAAAATATAGCACCTTTTAAGGTGCTATATTTAATTGACTACTATTTACAAAATTTATTTGTTAATTCAAGTACTCTTCCTTTTAATACTTCAAGATCAGCTTTTTTACTTAAAGCTAAATCCATGATATTAGCTAATTCTAATATTTCTGCTTTTCTCATACCTTTTGTCGTGATAGCTGGAGTACCTATTCTTAATCCACTTGTTATAAATGGTGATTGTGGATCAAAAGGAATTGTGTTTTTATTTGTTGTTATGTGTATTTCATCAAGAAGCTTCTCTGCATCTTTTCCAGTTAAATCTTTATTTCTTAAGTCTAATAACATTAAATGGTTATCAGTACCACCAGAAACTAATCTAAATCCTTTTTCAATTAGAGCTTGAGATAACGTTTGAGCATTTTCAATTACAGCTTTTTGATATTCTTTAAACTCTGGTTGAAGTGCTTCTTCAAAGCATACTGCCTTAGCAGCTATAACATGCTCTAATGGTCCGCCTTGAGTACCAGGGAATATAGCTTTATCAACTTGTTTAGCAAATTCTGCTTTACAAAGTATAGCTCCTCCTCTTGGTCCTCTTAATGTTTTGTGTGTAGTTGTCGTTACAAAGTCTGCATATTCTACTGGATTAGCATGTAATCCTGCAGCAACTAAACCAGCAATATGGGCCATATCTACCATGAAATATGCTCCAACTTCATCAGCTATACTTCTAAAAATTTTAAAGTCTATTGCTCTTGGATAAGCACTTGCTCCAGCAACTATTAATTTTGGTTGCTCTTTTTTAGCTATTGCTCTAACTTCATCATAGTCAATTTTTTCAGTATCTTTATTTACTCCGTAGAACTTAACATCAAAGTATTTACCTGACATATTAACAGGAGATCCATGAGTTAAGTGTCCACCATGTGATAAATCCATACCTAGTATTTTATCTCCAGGCATTAAAACTGAGAAATATACACCAAAGTTAGCATTAGAACCTGAATGAGGTTGTACGTTTGCATGATCTGCATTAAATAATTTTTTTAATCTGTCGATTGCTAAATTTTCAACCTTATCAACAAATTCACATCCGCCGTAATATCTCTTTCCAGGATATCCTTCTGCGTATTTATTAGTCAAGTGACTACCCATAGCTTGTAGCACTCTTTCTGAAACAAAGTTTTCAGATGCAATTAATTCAATGTTTGTTTGTTGTCTTTCTTTTTCTTCCATCATAGCGCTATAAAGTTCGCTATCAAACTCTTTAATTAAATCTAAATTCATTTATGTTCTCCTTTGCCAATTTATTTAACAATATTGGAAAATACTGTTTAATAATATTGAAAATATTGTTAATAATATTAAAATATTGTTGACAAATTTAATCTAGCGTGAATAAATTTACCAATATATATTATAAACTAAATATACTTTCTTGGCAACCTATAAGATAAAGTTGATGCCACTTCATATGAAATTGTACTTCTCATCTTAGCGACGTCATCTATTGATAAAGCAGCATCATGGCCATTCCCATATATAATTACTTCATCACCAATTTGTGGGTTGTCAACATTTGTTAAATCTATCATAAATTGATCCATGCAAATTCTTCCTAAAAGCAAACATTTTTTACCTTTTACTACAACATAATAATTATTTGAAAGACTTCTAGAAAAACCATCTGCATAGCCTAATGGAACTGTACCTATCACTGTTGTTTTTTTTGTTTTAAAAGTATGCCCATAGCTTATACCTGTATTAATAGGCACTGTTTTAACGTTTGCCAGTTTTGCCTTCAAAGTTATACAAGGCTCTATTTTTAAATTATCCTTATTAACTTCATCGGAAGGATAAAAGCCTAAAAGTATAATTCCTGGTCTAACCATATCAAAAGTGTATTCAGGCAAATCAATTATTGCCGCACTATTAGCTGCATGTTTTATTGGTATATTCACATTTCTTTGCTCCAGCAAATCTATAAAATATGAAAATGCTTTCATTTGCATGTGCGCTGTTGATTTATCTTTTTCATCTGCCCTTGCAAAATGAGTGTAAATACCTTCTATATTAATATTGCTTAGATCATGAATATCTTTTATTTTATCTGCATTTTCAGATAATGTTATAAATCCAAGTCTGTTCATACCTGTTTCTATTTTAATATGTATATTAGCTTTTTTATCAAATTTTTTGGCTATTTCATTTAAATTGTATGCTTGCTCATACGTATAAATCGTTAATGTAATGTTGTTTTTTATTGCATCTTCAAAGAGATCATCTGGAGTATATCCTAATACCAAAATATTAGTATCTATTATTTTATCCCTAATTTCAAGTGCTTCTGACAAAATAGCAACTGCTAGCATATCAACTCCGCTTTCAACATATAATTTTGAAAGCTCTATTGAACCCATGCCATAACTATTCGCCTTTACTACGGCACATATTTTTGTGTCCTTATTGTTTTCCCTTGCACGCTTTTTTATACGTTCAAAATTCTTTATAGCCATTTTTGTATCAATTTCAACCCAAGCTGCTCTAATCTTATTTTCCATGATTACCTCCAAGCATTTAATACCTTAAATTCTTATATAGAAGTATATGTCATCGTTTGCCAAAACATTAAAAATTTAAAATATTTTATGAACAAATTATAACAATATTTTGCATACTATTCAATAAATTTATTATATACAAGTATATAAATTCTTTTTTTATTACCTTACTTTTATCATTTTTTGCAATTGAACCTTTAACAGAGTTTTTTCAATTGACAACTAAACAAAAAATAATTACAATAGTAAGAAATTCAATAAAAAGCAGAGGTGTCTATGAAAGAGATATATTTAGCAGGTGGATGTTTTTGGGGTATGCAGGCTTATTTTGATTTAAAGGATGGAATTATTAATACTGTTGTAGGATATGCAAATGGACATACACAAGATCCTACATATCAAGAGGTATGCACAAATACTACTGGTCACACCGAAACACTGTTTATCCAATATGATGAAAACACAATTAGCTTAGATAAAATATTATCTTACTTTTGGAAGGTAATAGATCCCACATCTCTTAACAAACAGGGCGGGGATATAGGAAGTCAATATAGAACTGGTATATACTATGTAGATGAAAATGATTTAACTGCTATAAAAGCATCTGTTGATAAGGAGCAAAATAATTACGATAAAATAATTGTTACTGAAGTAGAAAGTTTAAAATACTTCTATCCAGCTGAAGAATATCACCAAAAATACCTGCAAAAAAATCCAAATGGATATTGTCATATAGATTTAAATGCATAAAAAATAGCACACCTGTGCTATTTTTTTATTTATATATATTAAACTCTGTTATTATCATATCCATTTTAATGTCATGTTCATTAGCAGGCACTTCTTCTAACACTTGGAATTCATAGGCTAAGGCTATTGCTTTGCAAGAATTTTTTCGGTTTATTAAAAGCCTGTCATAATATCCTTTTCCAAAGCCTACTCTATTTTTATTTTTATCAAAAACAACACCAGGAACTACTACTAAGTCAATTAGCTTAACATCATATGGATTATCTATTTTTTCCTTCCTTGGTTCTAAATAACCAAATTTGCACATAACCAAATCACTAAAGTCCTTTATTTCCACAGGTATTATTTCAACATTTTTCATATCTGTGTAAGGAATTATTATATTTTTTCCTTCATTTAATGCCTCTTGTATAAATATCTTTGTATTAACTTCATTTTTAAAATCCATGTATACCATAATATTTGTGCTATTTTTGTACTCGTCAGTATTCTTAAGCTTATCAATTATTATTGAGCTTTTGTTTACTGCTTCATTTATGTCTAAATTATTTCTTATATCTAAAATCTCTTTTCTAATATCTGCTTTTGTTTTCATATTAACCTCTCATTATGCCATAGTCTCGCTACGCGAGCCATTGTAGTGGCATCATAAATAAAAATGAAAAATCGTTTTTTGATTTTTCCATAGTGTGAAGTGTTTTTTCACACTATCACCTTATATTATACCTGAAACAATTTTCAACATATTGCTAATTAAAAATTCATAAGTACTTTCTACTATTGGACTTATAATAAAACTTGTTCCTCCAAGTATTATTAAAAGCATTAGACCAATTCTTAACATATCAGCATATTTATAATAAAAATTCCAAACAGGTGCTCCAAATATATTGCCAAAAATATGATGACCGTCAAGAGGAGGTATAGGAATTAAATTAAATACCATTAAAACAAGATTAATTTGAATAATGCCAGTTATTATCGTAATAACAATGTCTGTAATTTGACTGCTGTTTGGTATAAATATTAGAACTAAACCTAATATAACTGTAAATAGTATAGCTGTTATTAAATTCATAAGTGGCCCTGCAACAGACACTAAGCTATCATCTCGTCGTGGATTTTTGAACATACGTGAATTTACCATAACAGGTTTTGCCCAACCAAATCCTACTAAGAGCAGAAAAAGAAATCCTAATGGATCTATATGTTTTGTAGGGTCTAGTGTTAATCTACCCTGAAATCTTTGTGAATCATCTCCTAATTTATACGCAACATAAGCGTGTGCAAACTCATGTACCGACAATCCTATAAGTATACCGGGCAATATAAGCAGCTTGCTTATAATAATATCTATCATAAATTCCTCCATTTTATTCTATTTATAATATAAAACTAAATGTAAGTATTAAAAATCTATATAGTATATAAAATCTAGCTTTACTATTAATATTTTATATCAAAATTCTTAAATGTTTCTTTAAAAATATTTCTACTTTACCTTAACATTGTATAGTGTTATTATATAAGTTGCAAGTAGGAATTTATTATAACCCATTTAATATGTTAATATTATAGAATATAGGAGAACAAACAAATGATAAATAAAAGCTTAGGTGTTATAGCCGATATGATAAATTCAACTGTCAAAAACAGTAGCTTTAATGACATTTTAATATCTGGCGTTTGTATAGACTCTAGAAAAGTGCAAAAAGGAAATTTATTTGTCCCGATTAAAGGTCTTAATGCAAATGGTCATAATTATATAAATAGTGCTATTGATAATGGTTGTGCAGCTACTTTATGGAATAGAAATGAACCTAACCCACCTACAAATATAGGTGTAATACTGGTAGAGGATACGGTTGAAAGTTTGCAGAAATTAGCAATTGCTTATAGAAACGCTCTTAATATAGATGTAGTCGGAATAACCGGTAGCAACGGTAAAACATCAACTAAAGACATAATCGCTGGTATATTTTCAGTAAAGTATAAAACTCAAAAAACAATGGGTAATTACAATAATGAACTAGGTGTACCCTTGACTATATTAAGTCTTGATGAGGATTGTGAAGTTGCGATAGTAGAAATGGGCTTAGAAAAAAAGGGAGATTTGCTATTTTTAAAGGATATAGTTAAACCAAACATCGGTATACTAACTAATGTTGGTACAGCCCACCTTGAGAATTTCAATTGTGTTGAAGAAATAGCAAATGCAAAGCTTGAAATAGTAGATTGTATAGAAGATAATGGTTTATTTATATATAACGGTGATGATGAATTAATTAAAGATGAAATTAAGAAAATATCAATCAATAATACACTTACTATTAAAAAATTTGGACAAAATGAAGATAATGATTTGTATTACAGTATTATAGATCAAGATAAAAATGGAATTACTTTTGAAACTTATGGAGAGGTAAAAGATAGCTTTGGTATGAATATGTTAGGAAAACATCAAGCACTTAACGCGTTAGCTGCTATTTTAGCTGCTAAAAGATTTGATTTAACAAATACTGATATTAAAAATGGCTTAAGTAAAATTGAAAAAACTGGTTTAAGAAATGAGATAGTTAAAATTAAAAGTTGTACTATATTAAATGACTCCTATAAGTCAAACCCTCAAAGTACATTAGCTGCACTTGACACTTTTGAAGGACTTTCATCACCTAAGAAGATTGTCGTATTAGGTGATATGCTAGGTCTTGGTGAAAATGAAGCCAAGCTTCATTATGAAATAGGTACCAAGCTATCTAATTATAAAGTTGATCAATTAGTAACATATGGTCAACTTGCTAAAAATATTGCTGAAGGTGCAAGTAATGTCATCCAAAATATTAAAATGTTTGATGATAAAGAACTTATGATTGAATATTTAAGTAAATATTTAGACGAAGAGTGTACTATATTAATTAAAGCATCAAGAAGCTTAGCTCTTGATGAAGTAGTTGATAAACTTAGATTAAAATAAAAAGGTGGATAGCGTGAAAAAAAGATCTTCACGCTTGGAAAATCAAAATACGATTTTTCATTATTTTTTTATGCCACGATGTGGCATATTGGAGGTTTTTATGGAAAAAATTAAATTAGCTGTGGTTTTTGGTGGAAAATCAAGTGAGTACTTAATATCATTACATTCAGCAGCATCAATAATCAAAAATATTCCTAATGACAAATTTGATGTGACACTAGTAGGAATTACCGAGGAAGGAAAATGGCTATATTTCCCAGGAAATGTTGAGGAGATAGATAACAATAGTTGGTTTGAAAACCCAAATTGTTGTGAAATGATTTTAAGTCCAAATGCCACATTAAAAGGCTTTGTAAAACTAAACAAAGATAATACATTTGAAACTTTAACTATTGACTGTGTTTTCCCTGTTTTACATGGTAAAAACGGTGAAGATGGAACTATTCAAGGCTTATGTGAAATTGCAGGAATTCCTTTTGTTGGTTGTGACACCTTGTCTTCAGCAGTATGTATGGATAAGGAATTTACACATATCGTTTGTGAAAGCGCAGGAATTAAAACTGCACCATTTATGAGTGTTATAAATGAAAAAACTTTAGATATTAAAGCTTTATATGAAGATGCAGTAAATAAGCTTTCACTTCCTATATTTATAAAACCTGCAAATGCCGGTTCTTCACATGGAATTAGCAAAATAAGAAGCTATGAAGAATTTGAAGCTGGTTTAAAACTTGGCTTTAAGCATGACAAGAAGGTTATATTAGAAAAAACTATAGAAGGCTTTGAAATAGGCTGTGCAGTTTTGGGTAACGATGAAATACAAGTAGGAGAAGTTGATGAAATAGAAATGTATCATGACTTTTTCGACTATGAAGAAAAATATCACTCTACTACATCTAAAATACATTGCCCAGCTCGTATAAGTGATGACCTTAAAAAGGAAGCAAAAGTAATGGCAGCTCATATATATAAAGCATTAAGATGCAGTGGAATGACAAGGGTCGATATGTTTTTAACTCCTAACAATGAAATTATTTTAAATGAAGTAAATACAATACCAGGACTAACAAGTGTAAGCAGATATCCATCAATGGTTAGAGTAGGTCTTGGAATGGGATATACAGAGCTTATAGAAGAATTAGTAAATCTAGCAATAAATAGATAAAAAGTATCGGGTTTATTAAAAACCCGATACTTTTACTTATACTATAAAAATTTCTTTTTGCCCTTTTGTTTTATCTATAGTATCTGAAAGCTTTGGAAAAAGCTCGCTATATCTTAAGTTTTGATAATTTAATTTTAATCCACCTGCATGCAAGGAAACCGGAATTTCTGTACCGTTGTATGTTATTAGATGTCCATTTAAATCTGTAATCTTTTTAGCTACTTTTTTCACCTTGTCAATATCATCAAGACCTGTTACTAAGACAAATTCATCCCCACCAATTCTAAATAATAGCATATCATCAGAAGAATTTTCATCTATCCTTCTAAGACATTCAACTATTGCTTTGTCACCAGCTTCTCTACTTATTTCATTAATTGGCAGCAGGTTAGCTATATCAAAGCATAAAACATATGTATTGTTTCTGTTTCTTAACTCATCGTATAATTCTGAAATATCAAATTTTCTTTTTGCCATATTTATTTTTCCTCCATTATATTTAAATTCAATTTTGGGAAATAAACCGGTGAATCTCCTCTTACTTCTAAACATTTGTGGAGTTATACCCCAAACCTTTGTAAATGCCCTTGTAAACACTTCATGAGAATTGTATTGATATCTTAATGCAATATCAATAATAGAATTATCAGTATTTATAAGTTCTTTTGCGGCATATGTAAGTCTTCTCTTTGAAACATATTCTTTTATACTTATATGAAATACATATCTAAACAGTTTTTGAAGGCTTGACAAAGAGCAATAGCATGCATTTGCTATGTCTTCCTGTGATATTTCATCACATAGATTATTTTCAATATATTCTAATGCTTCAGTCAATATATAAAAATTTTTCAAAGAAACCTACCTCCATATAAATAATAATGTTATTAACAATGTTATAAAAATTATAGCAAATATAAAATTATATTTCTTGATTTTTTGAGCATGAATTATAAACTTAAAAACGCTCGTATAATATACGAGCGCTTAAAATACTTATTCTAAAAATGCACATTCAACCTTTTCTTCTTTTGGCTTTTCTATAGTTGCGTTTAATGTGGATAGAAGCTCACAATAATCAACTATATTTTCGATTTTTGTGCCTCCAACTCTTAAATATATTGGGAGTTCCTCATAATCAAATACTATTGGCTCACCGTTTAGGTCTACAATTTTTTGTGCTAAAGCTTGAGCTTCTCTGATATTAATTATACCTGTAACTAAAACAAATTTATCCTCACCTAAATAAACAAGAGTCATATCCTTCGGTGAATAATCCCTAATTCTTTTTTCTGCCTCTGCTATGGCTAAGTTGCCTGCCACATAGCTGATTGCATTTATTCCTTCCATATCAACAACATCAAATGTCAAAAAATACGTATTTTCCTTAGTTTTCAATAAATCGTATAATTTTTTTGTATCAAGATTTTCTCGCATATGACTACCTCCAGATATCAAAGATAACGTTTGCAAAATTATAACATATCTAATTAAAAAAAGAAATAGTTAATAAACAAAAAATAAATTTTTTATTTTCAAAAAATAAAAATAATTTGTTTATTAAAAAATTTCTTATTTATTATTTTCTAGCAAGTCGTTACCTAGTAGATTTAAAACATCACAAATTTCATAGTCAGCTTTATAAATTTTTTCATCTATAATAACATAAGGACTGTAAATTTTAACTTCTACACTATCACCATTATTTTTATTTAAGGTATAAGTTACTACTTGTCCGTCTACTTTTGAAGATTCCTCAGCTTTTACTACTAGCTTATTTAATGCATCTACAATATCTTGAATGTTTTTTTCGTCATCAATAGCAACACCCTTATTAGGTGGCTGCAAATATAAATCAATGCTTTTTATATCCTCAGCCTTAAGGCTTCTAAATGGCATATTAGAGTTGTTTAGAAGCTGATTAAATAATGGTAACATCAATACTATGATTAAAACTAATAAAATCGAATATATTTGCTGTTTTTTCATACTTAACCACCCCTTTCGTTACCATCTATTTGATACTTTCTCGGCAAAGCCTAGAAACTCATTTAACTCTATAACTGTTCCATCATCTAAAACAGCTTTACCAGAGAACATGCCAAATACTTGATGTTGATTACTTCCAATAAACACTGCATTAGTGTTTGCATGTCTATCAATTATTGGCTTAAAATCCATCTCAAAGCGTCCGTCATCACTAGTAAAAGTCCAAGGGTCCATATAGCGTGTTTTCAAATTCTTTTTAGGTATATTAAAGGTTATTTGAGACAATTTATGTGCCTTACCCTTATAGAAAAGCATATTTTCACTTGCATTTGATGTATCTCCAAAGCCATATCCAATATTAAATCCAAATGGCTCACCATTAACAATCCCCGATGCACTTCCCCAATACCATGTATTTTTATATGTCCATACTCCTCTTCCCCAATCAAGAGTGGCGAAAGAGTTCTCAGGTCTAAATATGTATTCTTTATTTTCAAATCTAACTATACCATGTGCTCTCATGCAATTTATTTTTTGGTTATAATAAAAAGCTTTTTTTCTGTTTTTAAAAGGAGTAGCTATAACCATTGATTCCTCAGGCTCATCTAATATAGAAATATCCGCATCTATTGGATTCGCTCCTATAAAATTATCCATATGGCAAATAATTCTTCTTGATTTTCCGTTATTTTTAAACCATATTGTATAGTCTTTTCCGTTAACACGAACATCCCCATTAGAAGATGAAGAAGGAAGATTTGTTTTACCCATTGGAAAAGTTCTCATGGGACTTGTTGTGCGCTGCCAAGGGTGCGTAAAATCTATTAATGTAACACTATCTAAACCCATGTAGGAGTTATCAGCTATTGTTAATGCTAATGCATGTGTTTGATTATATATTAAATAATAATCCCACTCTTTTATTCTCATAGAATTAGCTTTAATAGATTTTCTATCGTAATCTAAAACCATCTTTTTCGAATATCCCTTTTGAGTTAATCTGCCTTTACTATCTAGTAACAATCCTCCTTGGACTATTTCATTTTGCATAAACAATACCCTCCTATAACATAATATCTTTTCTAAATATAGTATAAGACAAGCTCTTAAAGTTGTAAATAGACAAATATAAGTTTAAAATTTATATTTGTTACAGACTTAAACTCATTGCTTTTTTTAGCGCTTCAACAGTTTTATTACCTTCAATGTTTGCTTTTTTACTACCCTCCTCAATTATATCTCTCACTAAATTTTTATGGGCTTCATAATATGCTCTTTTTTCTCTAAATGGAGCTAATAATCCGTTTAAGGATTTACTCAACTGTTTTTTACAAGCTACACACCCAACACTTGCATTTCTACACATTTCACAGATATTATCATAATCATCACTGTTAAATATTTGATGATATTTACTTACAACACAAATATCAGGATTACCTTTGTCCTTTATGCTTATTCTATTTTTATCAGTCAATGCCTGACTAACTTTTTTATTAACTTCTTCGTCACTGTCAGATAAATATATAGCATTATTCAGACTTTTGCCCATTTTAGCATTGCCATCTAGTCCCATAAGTCTTGGACAGCTGCTTAACATTATTTCAGGCTCATTTATATTAGTTCCATACAAATCATTTATTCTTCTTACTATCTTTCTGGCTACCTCTATATGTGGAACTTGATCATCTCCGCCAGGTACCAAATCAGCATTGCAAAATGTTATATCTGCCGCTTGGCTAACTGGATATCCTAAAAACCCATAGCTTAAATCATCATAACCATACTGCTTTGCTTCTGTTTTTATGGTTGGGTTATGTCTTAGAGAGTTGACTGATACAACCATAGAATAAAAAACAGTTAATTCCGCAATTGCTGTAATCTTAGATTGTAAAAGCATAGTTATCTTATTAGGATCTAACCCAACGGATAAGTTATCAATAGCAACCTCATATATACTTTCTTTTATAAGCTCGGGCTTTTCAAAATGTGTTGTAAGTGCCTGAATATCAGCTAGCAATATAAAAGTATCATATTCATCCTGCAACTTAACTCTGCTTTGTAAACTTCCTACATAATGTCCTAAATGCAATCTTCCTGTAGTTCTATCACCTGTTAAAATTCTTTTCTTTTCATTCATTTCAATAACCTCCTTAAATATAAAAAACCTCTGTTCCTTTTGGAACAGAGGTATAAACTCCGTTTTGCCACCCAATAGCAAATTACAGATACTATCATATCTGCTCCAAAATAACGATTTGGAAATCCGTCAACGCCTACTATCACTTTCGGGTTGCCCTCATAAGTCCATTCAGTAAAAGTTATAATACTGCATTTCACCATCCGCAGCTCTCTAAAATTATAATCATAATACCTACTACTCTTAATCAACAGTTTATATATTTTCATCATTCTACACCTATAATTTGTTCTTGTCAACATACATTTAGCATTAATTATCTCTTTGCATATCCTTCTTTTCATCCATCTCCTTATAATATTCTTCAGTTTCCTTTACATTTTTCATTACTCTATCAAGCAGACCATCCTCATAAATATCCTGATACAAGAACGATCTAACCGATATACTGTCTCTTCCTTTTTTATCCTCTTTTAACGGTGTTTGAACAACGCAGTCAATAGAGTAAAACTTAACATTATTTCTGTCAAAAATTTCTTTTATTTTGAGTAACCTTTCAGCTAAAACATCCTCTGTTATAGTTTCACTATCACTATAAATAACAAGCTTTCCGACATTTTTTGCATACTCACTGATATCAACCTTCATATCAATCTCTAAACCTGAAAAATCATTACCTTTTTCTATAATTTCACCAAAGGCAATATCACTTTCATAAGGAAATTCCTTTTCAATAACTTCGTCAATCAATTCTTTGTACTCATCATTTAACCTGCACCAAGTGTTAAACTTTCCCAAAACATATGTCTCATAATCATCATATCTGATCCTACCATTTCCGTTACAAACTATAGAAAAATGAGTATCTATACTTGTTTTGGACTTTGCCTGAACATAATATCCTCCATCCTTAAAATTATATTGTGGTTTATTAAGCTCTAAATCAAGGTCAGAATAATTCTCCGTAACATATTTATCAACTGAATGTTTTACAAGTATTTTTGAAATCGGATTTCCAACAAATGAATTTGTAACATACAATATTAATGCTATAAGTAGTAATGCCACCATACCGGCTATTATTTTTAAAACCTTCTTTTTCATAATTTCCTCCATTACACCGCTTTGCGGTGTTACAAAATCCGATGAAGAATCGTTTTTTGATTCTTCCATAGAGTGAAGAGTGTTTTTTCTTCACTCTTAGACCTCTTTCTTAAATGCAAATTTTAATAATCTAGTTATAATAATTCCTATAATTGATAATCCTGTATATATAAATGATAAAAACAAAGGAGAAATGATAAAAAATATTGGTGAAGTATAATACTGCATACCCTCTATGAAACCGGAAATAAACAACCAAATATAGGACAATATAAAAATCCATAGCGGTATATAGTACCACCTTTTAGACAGGACTAAATATCCTACACCACCTAATACAGGCATTAAAATAAAATTATAAAACATTCCGAAGCTATACGAAAGGGCAATACCTAAGATACTTCCGATTAACAAGATTCCTATAAGAAGAAAAATCAAATTTCTCTTAATTTGTCGCACTATTTTTTTATCGTTGACATCAGTATTTTTTATAGCAGTCACATTATCATATTCATTTCTGCAGCATTCGCATTCTTTAATGTGTTTTTCTACTAATTTAATACTTTCCTCACTTGCTACACAATCTTTCACAAGCGGCATTAAATCCATACAAACATCACAAGAAATTTTATTCATTGTTCCATTCCTCCTTAATAAGTATTTCCTTGATACGTCTTTTAGTTCTAAAATCAATGACTCTCGCCGAGCCTTCAGAAATTTGATATTTTAAAGCAATGTCATAATAAGAATAACCATTTATTCGCATTAATACAATATCTTTAGATCTTTTTTCCTCGCAGTCTAAAAGCTCTATTATTCGACTAACTGCCTTTTTTTCTACAATTTTATCATCAACTCCCTCTGTGATATACAGCATTGCTAAATCATCAAAGGATACATCTTTTTTATCTTTTCTTAAATACTCAAACCACTTATATCTGGCAATGGAAAAAAGCCATGTTTTAATATCTGAGTTTCCTTTAAACGCAGGCAATGATTTTATAGCACCTAAAAACGTTTCAGATAACAAATCTTCTGAAAGAAGGGGATTATGTGTTAAACTCATAAGGTATATATAAATATCCTTTTTATATTGCATATATAATTTTTCTATTTTAAACATTAAAATCCTCCTTTCATAACATTAGTGTCTATAAAATCAATTTCGTTACAAGTTTTTATAAAAAAGTGAACTACATTCACTCTATGGAAGAATCGTTCCGATTCTTCATTTATCTAATAGGAAAGAGAACTTTCCTATTAGATAAAAAAACTCTGTAATATTATCTACAGAAGCAAATTTATTAATTAACTGTATAGCGGTTTTCCGTCCGGCATTTCCTCTCGTTTTCTAAGTAAATTGTTAATTAGAAGCATGAAAGCTATTGTTGATGTTATTCCACTTACAATATCTACTATTGGCTCTGCATAAAATGGTGATGATGCACCAAAAAATATTGGTAAAATAATTGTCAATATGACAAATGAACCTTTTCTAAATAGCGATAGGGATATTGCAGCCTTAGCCACTCCAAGTGCTGTAAGCCCATCAACAAATACATATTGTAAGGCTAATATTATCACACCAAAGGTAAATACTCTGATATAATTTACTGACATCTCTATAAGCTGTGGGTCATTTGTAAATATCAAAACAAAATATTTAGGTACTACTTGAGATAGTACAAACATAATTGTTGTAAAAGAAAGTGCTAACATTAAAACTACTCTAAAACATTTTTTTATTCTGTCTATGTTTTTAGCTCCATAATTATAGCTCAAAATAGGCTGTGTACCAAGTGTAATTCCACCAAGCGGCATAGTGCAAATAAACATATAGCTTTGAACTATTGTTGCGCATGCTACTAACATATCACCAAGCCCAGGTCCACCATATCTTTGCAATACACCGTTTAATACAATTATAATAACACCCTCTGTTGCCATTATAATGAATGGACAAAATCCAAAATACATAGCCCTTTTCATTAATTTCCACGAATAACCACCAAAGGTTATACGTACAAGAGCTCTTTGTCCAAATAAAAACATAACAACAAATATGCAAGATGCAAATTGAGCTATAACAGTTGCTATTGCTGCGCCAGATACACCTAAACCAAATGTGAATATAAATATTGGATCTAATATTATATTTAATACTGCTCCAATTAAAACTGATGTCATAGCTACAGTTGAAAATCCTTGACAAGCGATAAATTGATTAAGTCCAACTGATAGTATCGCAAATACCGTACCAATCGTATAAATAGTCAAATATCTATCCGCATATAAAAAAGTATTCTCACTAGCTCCAAAAGCCATTAAGAGCGGGCGTTTAAATGTTAAAAAAAATATAGTCAAAACTACAGATATAACTAAGAGCATTAAAAAACAATTTGATAATATTTTTTCTGCACCATTTTTGTCCTTTTCACCTAATCTCATTGCTAGAAGCGGAGCTCCTCCTGCACCTGCCAAATATGCAAATGATGATATTAAAGTTATAATGGGACCACATACACCAACTCCAGCCAACGCTACTGAGCCAATTTCACTGATGTTTCCTATGAACATTCTATCTACAATGCTATACAGTACATTTACAAAACTAGCAAACATAGATGGTATAGCAAGCCTAAATACTAAAGCTGTAATATTATCTTTACCTAAATCATTTTCTCGTCTCATCTGTCATCTCCTGTTGTGTTTTCCCATGACATTATAGTATTTATAAGCTACATCGTCAAGAATTACATTGAAATAGTTATAAATATTTAACTTATATCTTGCATAGCATCCTTTAAGCTTTTTACATATTCATAAATATATTCTCCTGCATTAACACCATATTTTTCAATTATTTTAACAATAGCACTTCCGACGATTACTCCATCAGCAAGCATAGATATGTTTTTGACTTGTTCTGTAGTACTAATTCCAAAGCCTACTGCAACCGGAATCTTTGCTGCTAGTTTTACGCTTTTTAATAATGGCTCTAAATCAGTCTTTATTTCATTGCGTACTCCTGTAACTCCCATAGAAGATACTACATAGATAAATCCGGTTGCATTTTCTGTAATCTTGTTAATTCTATGCTCAGATGTAGGAGCGATCAAAGAGATAATATCAACGTCATAATTTGTTGTAATAGTTAATATTTCGCTTTTTTCCTCAAATGGCATGTCGGGTATTATAATTCCATCAACACTAAGCATTTTACAATTGCTAAAAAAGCTATCATAACCATATGCAAATACGGGATTAAGATATGTTAATAACACAATAGGCGTATCGACTTTTTTTCTTACATTTTTTACTAACTCGAATACCTTATCTACTGTAGTATTTGAAGATAATGCTCGTATATTAGCATTTTGAATTACTATACCCTCAGCAACAGGATCTGAAAACGGAATGCCAATTTCAATTAAATCAACTCCGCCTCTTATCATCTCTAATATAAATTCCTCCGATTTTTCAATAGTTGGATCACCTGCTGTCAAAAATCCGATTAATGACTTGCCATTCATAAAGGCGTTTTTTATTTTACTCATTTATATCTACCCCCTTATAATGCGCTATTGAGGCTACATCCTTGTCTCCACGACCAGATAAGCACATAACAATGATTTTATTTTTATCCATATCAGGTGCAATTTTTTTCACATATGCAACAGCATGAGCACTTTCAATTGCACAAATTATCCCCTCAGTTCTAGCTAGATATTCGAATGCTTCGACAGCCTCATCATCTGTGACAGGAACATACTGAGCTCTGCCAATATCATGCAAATTAGCGTGTTCAGGACCAATACCAGGATAATCAAGTCCCGCTGAAATAGAATATACAGGTGCAATTTGACCATGTTTATCCTGACAAAAATATGATTTCATACCATGAAAAATCCCAAGTTTTCCTTTAGCAATTGTTGCAGCATATTTGTCAGTATGGATACCAAGTCCTGCAGCCTCACAGCCAATTAATTTTACATTCTCATCATCTATAAAGTTATAAAAAACACCCATAGCATTGCTACCGCCACCAACACATGCTACTACAGCATCAGGCAATTTTCCTTCTGTTTCAAGAATTTGTTGTCTTATCTCTTTACTTATTACACTTTGGAAATCGCGAACAATCATAGGAAACGGATGTGGCCCCATAACAGAACCTAAAATATAATATGTATCATCAACTCTTGAAGTCCACTCTCTCATAGATTCATTTACAGCATCCTTTAAAGTCATTGTTCCACTGGTAACAGGATGAACCTTTGCTCCAAGCAGCTCCATTCTAAAAACATTAAGAGATTGTCTTTGAGTATCCTCCTTGCCCATAAATATTTCACATTTTAACCCTAAAAGTGCAGCCGCTGTTGCGGTTGCAACTCCATGTTGCCCTGCACCTGTTTCCGCTATAACACGTGATTTACCCATTTTCTTTGCTAGCAGTACCTGCCCCAACACATTATTTATCTTGTGAGAGCCTGTATGGTTTAAATCCTCACGTTTCAAATAAATCTTGGCTCCACCTAAATCTTTTGTCATATTTCGTGCATAGTACAAAAGGGATGGTCTTCCAGCATATTCTCCTAATAACTTATCTAGTTCTTCATTGAAATCTTTATCATTTTTATAAAAATTATAACATTCTTCTAAGTGAATTATTTCATTCATTAAGGTTTCTGGTATGTATTGCCCGCCATGCTTTCCGTATCTTCCTTTACTCACATCTATGCCCATGCACCTATTTCACAAGAACCCATGAAACATTTATGCATGGGCTCGGTGCCTATCCTCTCATTATTTTTCATTTCTTTAAACCTTAACTCTCCTAACGATATCTAGTATTTTATATCTATCCTTATAACCATTTGTTTCTACCCCGCTGCTTATATCAATAGCAAATGGATTTATTAGCTTTATAGCCTGTTCAACATTTTCTGCATTAATACCACCAGCTAGAAAAAATGGCTTTTTTATTTCTTTATCTAGTAGATTCCAATCAAATTTTACCCCAGTTCCTCCAGCACCGCTGTCTAAAAGCAAGTAATTTGCAAAAGTATTAGAAAAATTACTTATAAAGTCTTTTTTATCAACTGTTATAGCCTTTATAATAGGATTATCAGTTTTTCTCTTTAATTCAAGCATATACTTTTCATCTTCATGTCCATGCAGTTGAATAATATCTATAATATTTTCATTTAAAAGTTCAAGTATAAAATTGATATCTTCGTTTACAAATACACCAACTGTTTTTATATCTGAGTTTAATTTTTTCTTCAAAATATATGCTTGTTCTTTAGTTATCTTGCGTCTGCTGTTTGCAAAAACAAAACCAACATAATCAAGTTTAGCCTCATTGGCGAAATCAATATCACATACTCGTGATAATCCACATATTTTTATCTTAGCCAACCGTATCACCTCTTAATATAGCAAGCTTTCTTCTTATATCATTACTTATCATTAATGCTTCACCAATTAAAACTGCATCAACACTATTTTCACTCAGCATTTTTATATCGTCATAATCTTTTATTCCACTCTCTGAAACAAAAAGTATATTATCAGGTACAAATTTACGAAGTCTTATACTTGTATTAATGTCAACCTCAAAATTTTTCAAATCTCTATTATTTACACCAATAATTCTTGCACCAGCTTTGATAGATTTTAATATCTCATCTTCATTATGTGTCTCTACTAACGCTGACAGTCCTAAATTGTGTGCAATTTTTATATATTCCTTTAATGTTTTTTCACTAAGTATGGAGCTTATAAATAGTATAGCAGATGCTCCTAAAACCTTAGATTCATAAATTTGATAGCTGTCAACTATGAAATCCTTTCTCAAAATAGGAATTGTTACATTTTTACTGATATCCTTTATGTATTCATCTTTTCCTAGAAAAAATTCTGGCTCTGTAACAACTGAAATCGCATTTGCCCCTGACTCCTCATACTCCTTAGCAATTTGAACACAAGAGATATTTTCTGATATTATCCCCTTAGAAGGGGATGCTCTTTTTATCTCACATATAAAAGAAATCCCCTTCTTTTTAAGCTCCTGTTCAAATAAAAAATTAGAATTTATACTATTTGAATATGCCTTAGACTTTATATCCTCAAAGGAAAGAATTGTTTTTAAATTTTCTACTCTGTTTTTTGTATATTCAACTATTTTATCTAAAATCATTTTATCCTCCCATATTTGATAGAGTTATAAATTTATTTAGCTGTTCAAGAGCCTTACCACTATCAATTGTATCCTCTGCAATTTTTATGGCTTCATTAAATGTAATTCCATCCTTAGCCAAATATATAGCAGCAGCAGAATTAAGAACTACTGCATCTCTTTTAGCACCTTTATAACCACTTAAAATATCTCTTGTTATCTGAGCGTTTTTCTCTGGAGTTCCACCTTTTAAATCGTCTTTTTTACATCGTTTTAACCCAAATTGTTCTGGCTCTATAACATATGATTTTATCCAACCATTTTTTACTTCACAAATTGTGGTTGGAGAGCTTATAGAAATTTCGTCCAAACCATCCTGCCCACAAACAACCATAGCATTTTTAACCCCTAGATTAGATAACACTTTTGCTAAAGGTTCAACAAGAGAATTATCATATACACCCATTAGCTGCATAGTAGCACCTGCTGGATTTGATAGAGGTCCTAATATATTAAAAATTGTACGTATCCCGAGCTCTCTTCTTATTGGAGCAACATATTTCATTGCAATATGGTAATTTTGTGCAAATAAAAAGCAAAGACCTATTTTATCCAGTATATATTTACTTTTTTCAACTGGTATCGAAATATTTACACCAAGAGCTTCTAATACATCCGCTGCGCCACACTTGCTTGTAGCTGCCCTATTGCCATGCTTTGCAACAGGTATTCCAGCAGCTGATACAACTATTGACGATGTAGTAGAAATATTAAAAGAGTTAGAATGATCTGCTCCTGTACCTACTATCTCCAGAACTTCTTGATCATGTAACAGCTTTATACAATGCTTCCTCATACTTGCTGCGCAAGCTGTAATTTCTACGATTGTTTCCTTTTTCATGTTAAGCGAGACTAAAAAAGCACTAATTTGAATTTCAGACGCTTTACCACTCATTATTTCATCCATCACCATTTCAGCCATCTCATATGATAAATTTTCTCCATTTGTCAGCCTTTCAATTGCCTCTTTAATCAATTTAAATACCCTCCAAGAAATTTTTTATTATATCCTTACCCTTTTGAGTTAATATTGATTCTGGATGAAATTGCAATCCATTTACATTATACTTTTTATGATTCACAGCCATTATTTCGCCACTAAGGGTTTTTGCTGTAACTATTAAATCATTAGGTAAAGTTTCCTCCACCAATGACAGTGAATGATATCTAGCAACTTCAATTGTATCGGGTAATCCTCTAAACAAATAATTATTCACATCTAGTTCTACAGTTGATTTTTTTCCGTGCATTAACTCATTTGCATAAGAGATAACACCACCGTAAGCTTCACATATTACCTGATGTCCAATGCAAACTCCTAATATTGATACACTACTTCCCAATTTTTTGACTATATCCATACATATACCTGTATCTGACGGCTTACCTGGACCTGGCGAAAGTATAATATGTGTTGGACCTAGTATTTTTAATTCTTCTATACTAATCTCGTCATTTCTTACTACTTTTATATCTGAGTTAACTGAACCTACTAGCTGATATAAATTGTATGAAAAGCTATCATAGTTATCTATTAACAATATCATTAAATTACACCTCCCTGTGCCAATTCTATTGCTTTTACTACTGCCTTTGCCTTATCTATGCATTCTTGATACTCTTTTTCAGGAATACTGTCAGCGACAATTCCAGCTCCTGAACGTATGAATATTTTGCCATTCTTTTTATATGCAGCCCTAATTGCTATGCAAGTATCTAAACTCCCTTTAAAATCTAAATATCCAATCGCTCCTCCATATACACCTCTCTTGTCATTTTCCAATTGGTCAATAATTTCACAGGCACGAATCTTTGGCGCACCGGAAAGAGTTCCGGCTGGCAATACTGCACTTAAAACATCCATAGCTGACTTATTATCTTGTAGCTTGCCACTTACAACTGAGCCAATATGCATAACATGTGAGAATTTTTTTATGGATAAGTATTTTTCAACATTAACTGTACCAAACCTACTAACTTTCCCCAAATCATTTCTGCCTAAATCAACTAGCATATTATGCTCTGCAAGTTCTTTTTCATCAGACAATAGTTCCCTTTCAAGCTCCAAATCCATTTTATGATTAATACCTCTTGGCCGTGTTCCCGCTAATGGAAAGGCATATAAGTTTTCTCCATCAAGTTTTACAAGAGTTTCTGGAGATGCTCCTGTAATTTCAATACTATCATTAGAAAAATAAAACATATAAGGTGACGGGTTAGTTTTTCTAAGAATACAATAAATATCTAATAAATTACCCTCATATTCAGCTTCAATTTTATTTGATAATACAACTTGGAATATATCTCCTTCAGCAATATAATTTTTTGCTTTATTAACCATTTTACAATACTCATCTTTAGTAAAAAGTGTTTTAAATTCGGAAATCAGTCTACCAGATTTATTCTTTTTAGCTACACCATTTTTAATAAGATTTTCTAAATAATCAATTTCCTTAATACCCCTTTCGTATTCATCGCTTATGTTATCAGTTTTTACATTGACAATTATTACAATATTCTTCTTTAAGTTATCAAACACAATTACTTTATCAAAAAGCATCAAATCAACATCATTAAATTCTTCTACATCATCTGCTAAAAGCTCTAGTTTAGGCTCGCTATACTTTATATAATCGTAAGAAAAGTAGCCTACAAATCCTCCTGTAAAAGTAGGTAAATAATCAAAGTTAGGGCTTTTGTTTTCGTCAATAATTTTTTGGATATAGCTGCTAGGATTTGTAGTTTCAAACTCATTTTCTACAATTGATTTAATTTTCATTTTCCCGTTTCTACATACTAATTCTAATAACGGATTAAATCCTAAAAATGTATACCGTCCCGTTTGTTTTGTATCCTCAATACTTTCTAACATAAAACTGTTATTATTAACATTTTGTAAAATTTTTAATAACTCAACAGGAGTTATTATATCTAAGAAAATCTCTTTACTAATTGGAATTACTCCATACTGCTCACTTTCAGCAAGCATTTTTGTTAATTCATAGCTTGGTTTATACATATATCCTCCTTATACCTATCTCAATTTGAGATTAGTATTATAATATTAATTGAAATATCGCAATTTCTCTCAGAGAAATATGGTGAATAAAGGGACAAAAAAAGTCCTTGATAAAGTTATAATAAACTTTACCAAGGACGAATAAACAACTATCCGCGGTGCCACCTTGTTTCATAGATATAACAAAATATACCTATACTCTTCCAGAATACTAAGATATTCCTGACAACTTACGTATGTCTTTACGTCATAGAATACTCAAGCTTTCGCTTTTTGACTATGCCCTCAGTGGTCCATTTAATAGACTGCATTTCTACTTGGTTCTCAGCATCCCAAGCTCTCTGTACAGCGCATTTTCTATTTTTATCTCCACCTCAACGGTTTAAAAATAATTAAATTTTTTTAATTATAATTTATATCCCATATATTGTCAATATGTTTTTTAAGATAATTATTATTTAGTTAAAAAACTTTACTGTAGAACCGATTATGGAATAATCAATCATTAATAATCATATTATTTAGAATACATAGCTTGTTTCTTGGAGGAATTGATTTGAAAGAAAATATAATTAAAGGAACAATTATACTTACTATTACAACTATAATAATTCGTACTATTGGATTTGTTTTTAGAATATATTTAGCTAACGCTATTGGAGCAGAAGGAATAGGGTTATATCAGCTTATTATGGCATTTTACATGCTTACTGTAACGCTGGCTACCTCTGGTATTAGTGTTGCTGTTTCTAGGATAGTTGCAGAGGAAATAGCAAAAAATAAATATCAAAATGCTAAAAAAGCTCTAAAACTATCTCTTATTATATCCTTGATAACAAGTGGTATTGCAACTGTAGTGTTATTTTTCGGAGCAGAACCAGTTAGTATATATATACTTAAGGACGCAAGAGCAATCCTTCCTCTAAAATATCTTGCTCCTAGCCTTCCATTGCTGGCATTTTCAGCCTGCTACAGGGGATATTTTTTCGCTGTCAGAGATGTAGTAAAGCCAACAACTGCACAAGTGCTTGAACAAATTGTTAGAATTTTTGTAACTGTCTATCTAATAAAATCAATAAGAGTAGACAATATCATATATGCATGCTCTGCTGCAACTATTGGTATGACAGCAGGGGAATTGATATCTTACATTTATATTGTATTTTTATATTACATTGACAAAAAATATAAATCAAAAAAACAAAACACAGACAAAATATTATTTAACATGTTATATATCAGTATACCTGTAGCCGGTACCTCTTATTTAAACTCTGCTTTGAGACTTCTTGAAAATGCACTTATTCCTATAAAGTTAGTTGCTTCAGGTATGGAAGTTTCATCTGCTATGAGTATTTACGGAATGATAAAGGGTATGGTACTTCCAATACTATTTTTCCCTACATCATTTTTGTCGTCTTTAGCAACAATGCTTTTACCTTCATTATCAAGTGCTAATGTCAATAACAATGAAAAGCATATAACTTATACTCTGTCTAAGGTACTTCATTTTACATCCATATCAGGAATATTAGTAGTTAGCTTGTTTATGCTATTTCCATATGAGCTTGGCAACGCATTATATAATAGCACAGAAGTCGGTACTTTAATTAGAATTTTGTCTTTCTTATGTCCATTTATGTATTTAAATATGGTTGTAACATCTGTATTAAATGCACTTGGAGAACAGGTTAGTTCTTTTAAAATTAACCTTATAGAATCAATTATAAAAATAATGATGATTTTCTTCTTAGTACCAAAATATGGGTTTACTGCTTATTTATTTGCTCTATTTATAACAACTATACTTAATACAATTCTTTATATATACAGACTGCTAAAAGTTTCTTATATTATTTTTGATATTTCTAACTGGGTATTTAAGCCCATACTAGCTGCAATAATTTCTGGGTTAATAAGTAAACTTTTATATAGTGCAATATATACTAATATATTATCATTAAATAATAGCTTAATACTCTCTATTGCTTCAATTGGTTTAATTTATTTAATATTATTATTTATTTTAAAAAGCCTTAAGCCAAGCGACTTTAATTCATTAAAAAAATCATTTAAAAGATAATAATATTTAAGATTAAATTAAAATTTTGTGATATAATATGTTATAAAGCTAAATATATTATAAAAAGGTGAGGATAAAATGAACTGGTTAAGGAACTTTATGATGGGAAGATACGGAGTAGATAAGCTTAATATTGCATTACTTGTATTTTCTATGATATTAACTTTTATTTCTAGTATTACAGATTTAGCTATTTTACTATATATCTCTTATATACCATTAATCTTGTGCATTTATAGAATTTTTTCCAGAAATACTAACGCTAGAATACAAGAAAACTATAAATTCCTTAAATTCTACAACCCTGCTGAAGCATGGGTAAAAAAGAAGCTTAATATAGTAAAGGGCTCGAAAACTCACAAATATTTTGAATGTCCAAATTGCAAGCAGACTGTTCGTGTGCCAAAGGGAAAAGGCAAAGTGGCTATAACGTGCCCAAAATGCAGTACAAAATTCACTAAAAATACATAGTAGTATTAAAAGCAGATGTTCGTTACATCTGCTTTTAAATTATATGTTATTAATTTTTACACTGCCGCTAGAAGTTTTAACGTTAATACTGATAGTTGGGTTATCACCAACTACACCTGAAGCCTGATTGCCTTTCTTATTATAGAATAATTGATTATCAAAATAAGTTTTTATACTTCCACTAGATGTTTGAGCATTAAGTTTAAAGCTAGATGACGGCGGTAAGGTTATGTTAGCAGAACCACTTGAAACGCTAATATCTATATCATTATTAAGCTCATTAATTGTAGCTTTAACGCTTCCACTTGATGCACTCGCTTCTAATTTCCCAACCATATTATTTACTGTTATAGAACCAGACGAACTAGAAAAAATGCTATCACCACAACCATTTAATACCTTTATACTTCCACTAGAAGTCTTAAATATTCTATTACCGTTGGCATTTTCCATGAATATACTCCCACTAGATGCTTGAGCATTTATATTGTTAGCACATATATCCTTTAATTTTATACTACCGCTTTTGCTTGTTGCTTTAAAGTTTGAAAACTTAAATGATTCATCGGATTTAATGCTACCGCTAGAGGTCATAATCTCAAAATCATTTGCATAATTAGAAGGTATGTATATCTCAATCTTTCTGATTAAGTAATTAAAGATCTTTAGCATTCTTTCGCCAGATTCTATGATTAGTTTATTATTATTAGTTGTAATGTTTGCAAGTTCCTCTTTTTCTGGTTCATAATTCATATATTCCTTTAGTATAACCTTATCAGAATCAACCTTATATAGATTAACAGTATCTGATGTATAGGATATAAATATATTTTTTATTTCTCTTATGTCAATTATTTGTTCATTAACAAGCTTAGCCTCTAAATTAAATTTCATCTTATATATCCTCCTTTATTTTTCTTTATACTATCATATTTAATTGTAATAAAAAAGCAAGTAATGCTTTAGTTTATAATTTTTTTTACTAAAGCATTACTTGAGTTTAAAATACATTAACTTTGCAACAGTTTATTTAAATACATTTATAGTAATCAAACATATTATACCATATATGTTTAAATTAAAGATATTTTATAGTACTATAGGTGTTTTCTAGTACCAACCAATTTTGTGGAAATGGATTCATTATAGTCCAATAAAAAATTCCACCCAAATTGTATTTATCAACCAACTTAAGCTTAGCATCTATACTCCTTGCATCTTCAAACCAAACAATATGTTCTCTTTTCTCTTCATCATAATAATTAAAGTATGGTGATTGAGCTGTATAATCAAATTTTATTTCTGCCCCATATCTTCTTGCAATATCTACTGCTTCAGGATTTGATATAATAGTAGCTTTTGTTCCTTTTTCATATGGTAAAGTCCAGTCATAGCCATAGTTTGGTATTCCCATTAATATTTTTTGACTATCGATTTCTGTTACCGCATATTGTAAAACTCTTTCTACTTGATTAATCGGAGCTACCGCCATTGGAGGTCCTAACATAAACCCCCACTCATATGTCATAAGAAGTATTTTATCCATTATATCCCCTATGACAGCATAGTCATGGGCTTCATATAGAAGACCTTTTTGTTCTCTGCTTATTTTTGGTGCTAATGCAGCATTTATTTTATAACCCTCTGAATGTAGAACAGTTGCTAGCTTTCTTAGAAAATCTTCAAACTTTTCCTTGTCTTCTGGATATACATACTCAAAATCTACATCTACACCGAAATATCCTTTACTTTTAACTGTATCAAGTACGTTGTTTATTAAAACATCCTGTATATGATCATTATTTAATATTTTTTGCATTATTTCACTGCTAAAACCTCCGCCGGGTTCTAAGTTAGTTAATACCATATATGGTGCGACTTGATATTCCAATGCATCTTTAATGAGGTTTTCATCATTTATGTATATTAGATTACCGTCTTCAGTAACCATATAATTAAATATATTTATACCTGTCATATGAGGTAATGCACTTGCAAGTACCCTCTCCCTAATATTTGGATAAGCGTATCCAAAAACAGCTATTTCTTTTAAATTTTCTGGAATTTCACCTGTTAATATTACTAATGTTTGGCCAATTACTAAATCGGTTGGATCATTAAGTTCATTATCCTCTATTATCTTTAAAGGTGTTGTACCATACATTTGCGCTAATGAGTACACAGAATCACCTTGTCTAACAACATGTATTATCATATAATCACTCCCCTATGCATACTATGAAAACATAAATATCTTGCTACAAAAATAACTGTAAAAATTTATCGCAATATGTTAAAATGTCGATAGATATTTAAAATGTCTCAAAGCTTGAGACTATATACTGGGGGTTAATTATGAGATATATCCTGTGCTTTTTGATTGGATACGTTTTAGGAACAGTTAATTATGCGTATATTATAGGCAGAATAAAAGGTTTTGATATAAGAACAAAGGGCTCAACTAACGCCGGAGCATCTAATGCTACCGTTACTATGGGCTGGAAAATAGGTGTAATTGTTGGTTTGTGCGATATTTTAAAAGCGTTTGTATCAGTTATTATAGCAAAATTTATCTTCCCCGAATTAGAGTTTGCTGGAGTAATTGCAGGTGTATCATGTATTTTAGGCCATATATTCCCATTTTATCTTAATTTTAGGGGCGGAAAAGGATTCGCATCTTATCTGGGTATGATATTAGCCTTGGATTGGAGATTCTTTTTAATCATTGGTGTTTCAATAATAATTATTACAGTGGTTACTGACTATATAGCACTGGCTACATTGACTACAGTTGTGGTATACCCTTTATATTTGATTTTTACAAGAATAGAAATAATAGTCCTTCTAATAGTAACTGTTGCTTCTATTGTTATGATATTTAAACACATAAGTAACATTAAAAAAATTATATCCGGACAAGAAATAGGGCTTAGAAGCTCTAAAGCTAAGTAAATTGAAAGACCAATAGTTATCAATCATTGGTCTTTTATTTGCTCTTTCTTTATTTTAGGTATGCCTTTTATTGTTTCTAATAAAGTTAATGCCATTCCCACATACTTGTTTGCTCCAATAATACCACCTGCTATACCTGTCCAAACTGTATTTTTTAAATTATTTTTCCAAAACACCTTGTAAATCTCTTGATATTTCTCTGAAGGTAAATTTTTTATCTCTTCTTTTGTTATCTCATCTAAATCTATACTTTGAAATATATTACTTAAGTTCTTTTTAATCGCTATATAAAATCCATCTACTAACATGTCTACAAAATATTTTTTTACATTTTTAGTTATACACATATACGCACTAAGCTTTAAATCATTTGATACAATTTGAGAATACAGTGATTCGATAAATAGGTTAAAGCTTTTTTCCCCAACTATCTTATTTATAAGATTATCCATGGATAACTTTAACTCGTCTATATTAATAATACTATCCATCAAATCAATATCTTCAAGATAATTATAAAAGCAATTTATTACACTATTGATATTTAAGTAAATTAAATCATTTGCTTCAATTATATCCCTTATAGCTTTCTCCATATTAATTAGATCATTTTTATCTATTTTAACAAATAATCTTTTAATTAAAATGGAATCAAATATTTTGTAAGATGATTCACTAACAACACCCTTTATTTCTTTTAAAATTTGTATTTTACTTTTTTTAGTGTCGCTATAAAGCTGCTTTAGACAGGATGATATTTCATTGTCATATTTTATAAAAATATTACCAATATTATCTATATATGTGTGACTAGCAATAGCTTTTAGTTCCATATCACTATACTTTTGCATATATAAATTAAAAATCAAAAAACTTTTATTTTTTACTATAGGATTTTTTTCATTTCCTATAAATAATTCTTTAATGAACTTTTCTAACTTGTTATTATCAATATTAGCACTTAACTCTTCAAGCTTAACACTAAAAATATCACCTGTTATACCCTTTGATATTTCGTAGAATTGCTCAAAATTCCTATCAAAAAATAAAGGTAATTTAATTAATATAAGATTATTTATTATGTCAAATAAAGCCTTATCTCCACCTATTCCATTGTAGGCAGATCTCTCTTTTAAATTTAAGCTATTTAGTAATTTTTCTTTTATGTCACTTTCTATTTTTGTATGTCTATTTAAGGTTAAATAGCTTTGTAAGCTAAGTATTATATCCTTGAAATATTTATAAAACATACCATTTAAAAAAATCTTACTTCTTCTATTTAATGCATCTTCTAAGGTTGTTTGAGCATTAAACTTATTATTTAAAACATAATAAGTTTTTTCAGATAATTCATTTAATTTATCCTCTGTAAAAATATTATCATATATATTATTAAACAATTTGGAATATATACCTTCTAATCTATCCTGAGATAAAATATTTATCAAAGGCTCATTTAAAAAGTTATCATATGATTTTTTATACTTAAGAAAATATTTTTTTAAGCTTTCTGTATCCTTTAAGAATTCTATACCCTTTATAAAACGTTCTTCTACACTTAATAATATATCATCATTAATTCTATCAATTAAGTCCTTTGGAATACAATCTAAAACACTAATATCTTCTTCTAAATGTTTATTAATATAGGCAAATATTTCATCAATTATGACACTTTTTTTAGAATTAACTTCATTCATAATACTATCTATCAAATTTCTATTTATTAGATGTTTAATAGGTATGTCTGAAATTTCTTTAGATATATATGTTGCTATATTGTTTTTATTTTTATCTAAAGTATTTTTCGTCAATGTTGATAAATTTGACGAAATATATTTATTGTTATTTTCAAAGCATTCATAAATATGTTGATACTCATTATCAACAATTGTTTTATGTATATTTTCTTTTATTTGAGTGCTTTTACTTTGCACCAAATCTTGAACCATTTCTTTATCTATTAGGTTTGCTTTAACAATAGTTGACATATAACCAGCAAAATTTTCTTGCTTTTTTTTAATAAATTTATCTGTGCAATTTTTTAAAATAGGTATATTTGCTAGAAAGCTATTTTTTATATTAGCTGTTGAAAAACCTTCCATAGCGACAAAATTAGTTGATACACCAATAATTGAATTCAAAACTACACCCTGCCAAGAAAATACACTATTAATAAGAGGTTTGCTAAATAAATTTATTGACGCTAAAGATGCTGATAATCCAAGCGTACCACCAATAACTCCTCCTGAAATAGATAAATTTTTCCGTTTTGTAAGTGTTGAATCTTTTATATAATTAATAAACTCATCATCATTAGTAAATTCATCAAAATGCTTTTCTACGATCTCACTTATATATCCTTCTGTTATAGTGGCAATACTTTCACCTACAACATTTTTCATAAAGCCTGATAAAGAATCATGAATATTTGGTATACTGCTAATAGTATTCATTACCTTACTAACCCTAGTATCTCCAATATCATCAACCAATCGACTAAAGTTTTTATTTATAAGATTAGTTAATTTTTCACTTACTCTAATATCAAAGGTCTGATTGGTTTCGCTTAGTTTATCAAATAAATTCGCTATATTATTTTTTGATACAAAATCATTTATTATATCATTAATCTTAGTTGTTATAGCATTCTCATTACTTTTTATGTCTTTTATCAGTATTTTTTTGATAGTGTCTGTGTTACCTATTAAATATTCTTTATTTATAAATTCACCAATTTTGTTATCAAAAGAATTAAAAATATAATCACTTACTTCTCTAGCTATACTTACATGTATTTCTTTTGAATAAAATGTATTCTCTTTAATGTAATCTATAAAAACATATTTTAATTTACTATTAAAAAACTTGACTAAATCTAGATTTATAAAATCTCCTAAAGGTTTTGACGTTATATTGTCAATGATATAATTTAGAGTGCCTTTATTATCTTTTAGAAAACTAATTACAGATGTAGTCAGTATGTCAGCACTAATTATTTTTCTATCCTCAAGCGTATTAATTATATCTCTAGCATTTCTTGATTTTAAATAATTCCCAATTTCAGCAATTATAAAGGATGAAATTTTGTCTAGATTATCACCATTTACTGCAAATTCTAGCAGCAATTTAACTATAGAGCTATCATTATATTTTTTACTATTATAGTACTCATTAATTGTTAAATATATTTTAGCTCTTAGCTCATCATTTCCGGAAATAATTTCATCTACCGACTCTTTAATAACATCATTTAATTCAATGTTATTGCTGTCAATCCACTGCATAACAGAATATGCAATATTATTTACTCTATTTTTCATCTGTTTTTTTATAACATCTTCATAATCTTTTTTATAAATATCAAAAAGGCTGATATTGCTATTTACTAAATAATCCTTAAGTTCATAGTAAATATTTTCTATAGATTTTTCACCCTTATCAGAATTTATAAAATCTATTATATTCTCATTTGCGATTTTTCTTATGTCTTCAGTTGTTAAATTTACAAGACTTTTAATAGGTTTTTCTAATATACTATCTTGCATTTTTTCTAAAATTTTAGTTATATCAACTTGATATAATATTTCATTAAATGCTGAATCTATTTTTTCATCAATATTTTGCTTTATAACACCACTAAATTTTATTGCTTCTTTTTCAATATTCTTTTTTAATTTATTTGATATATTTTTCGAAATTATTTCGTTTATTTTTACATCACAAAAAGCATCAAATGTTTCTGATGCTATGTTGTCTACTATTTGAGTATTTTGTATTGTCAAAATGATATTCTGAATTATATTTTTAGATATATATTCAACCTGTTTTTCCGTTATAACACTTGAAAGCTTTATATCATTAGCTATATTTTGTAGAATACTTTTCATATTGATGTCTAATATGTTGACAATTATGTCTTTTCCACAAATACAAGCATCATAGAAAACAGGTATATCCTTTAACCTAAGATTTTTTATATCTCTACATATACATTCATTAAAAAAATCCTGTGAAAAACTCTCAAATTCTTCATTAAAATTATGTATTATAAACTTCTCTGATATCTTTTGTGCATTAATAATATCTTTTTCCATCATAGTGCTTACATTTTTAATAAACTGCATCTTAGAATTTATTATACTGTCGCCACATCTGATTTTATTGAAAAAAGAATATTTTTTGAATAGCATATTTATGACATATTTATTTGTTATGTATCCAGTTGCTCCGCATAAAAGTGTATCTATAAAAATATCATATAGCATAGTACCCTCGTGATATAAAATATTTTTGACATTATATCATTTATATCGACACAAACAAATAAGAATTTAGCTAGGCTAAACTCTTATTTACAACGTATCAAATTTTGCATTTTCTTTGCACCAATGTATGTCCCGTATGTAGTCTTGTAATCCACATTTATCGCGAGCTTTAAATAACTCTATTATTTTATGATGCTCACTATTTGTATTTTTTAATATTTCTTGCATGTTTATATTTTCATCTATAGCATATTTTTTTCTAATAAATGTTTTTTTTACTTGATTTATTAGTGATATAAGCTGCTCATTGTCACATTTTGACATATATACATTATGAAATTCCAATTGAATTTCATAAAATTTATCAAATAGTGATTTTTCTATAGCTGAATCCATAGATGCAGCTAAAAATTCCATTTGTTCAATGTCTCTATCTGTAATATTATCAACTGATAAATAAGCTGCTCTACCATCTAATGGTCCTATAATATTGTATATTTCAATTGCCGTTTTTTCATCAATTTTCTTAACTTTAAAACCCCTTCGTGGTAAATTTTCCAAATAACCATCTGCGGCAAGCTGTATAAGTGCTTCACGTACTGGAGTTCTACTTACATTTAATTCTTCACTTATTTGAACTTCATTAAGCTTATCATCTGGGTGTAAGCTTCCCTCATTTATTTTTTCAGAAATATAATTATAGACATGGTTTTTTAAAGATAAATATTGTCTCATATTTACTTCCATGCCTCCAATTGATTAGGTGTTATTCTATGGTTAAACATTATTTCTTTCTACCTTTCTCTGCTCATTGTTTTCTCATTTGCCTGTTAACAATATAATTTTATCATTTTACTTTTTAACTTTCAACATCAAGTAAGTTATGTATGCCATTTACAAAATAAAAATAATATGTTAGTATATTGTATACAATATACAATATACTTTTAAAAAAGTAAAGGAGAAAAATTATGTTTAAAAATGTTATTGTTAGAAGACCATCAAAATCAATGGTAGAAGGAATAACTTCAGCACCAGAACTAGGTAAGCCAGATTATGAATTAGCTTTAAAACAACATGATAATTATATAAAGGCACTGGAATCTTGTGGAGTTAGGGTAACAGTTTTAGATGCTATGGAAGAGTTTCCAGATTCATGTTTTGTAGAAGACACAGCTGTTCTTACAAAAAACTGTGCTATTATATCAAATCCAGGTGCTCCGACAAGACAAAAAGAGTCAGGATATATGGTAGATACAATTAAAAAATTCTACAGTGAAGACAAAATTGAATATATAACTTCTCCTGGAACTATGGAGGGCGGAGATGTTATGATGGTTGGTAATCATTTTTACATTGGACTTTCAGCAAGAACTAACGAAGAAGGTTGTAAACAATTTATAGCTGCACTAGAAAAGCACGGTCACACCGGTTCAATAGTTCCATTAGAAAAAGTATTGCACTTGAAAACTGGTTTAGCATATTTAGAAAATAACAACCTGCTTGTAGCTGGTGAATTTGTTGATAAAGAGGATTTTGCCAAATTTAACAAAATTGAAATAACAACAGATGAGGCATATTCAGCAAATTGTATTTGGGTAAATGAAAAAGTTTTAGTTCCAGTAGGATATGAAAAAACTAAAAAAGCAATTGAAAATGCAGGTTACGAAGTAATATTAGTTGACACATCTGAGTATAAAAAGCTAGATGGTGGATTAAGCTGTTTATCATTAAGATTTTAAATAAATAGGAATTTACAAAGCTATAATTAAGGTATTGGTGAGTGAAAGCTCAGTATAGAGTTGTTTCTTCGATACACCTTTACTGTAAATTTAAGGTGAGCAATAAATATAAAAAAAGTTTCTGTCTCCGCAACGAGATTTACCTTAATCTTTATTAGGAAGGTAAATCTCGTTGAAGTCCCAGAGCGTACCGCTCTTGTACTTTTTTTATATTTCTTGCTTCCATAGCACCGAAAATCAAAGAAAAATAAAAAGCATTTTTCTTTGATTTTCTTTTGTATTGGCATGTTTTTTACTAAGCTTTCACGCATGCATAATTACTTTAAAAATCTGCTATACGTTTAGCTTAGATAAGCTAAGTATGTTGATGCTATAATAGAATTTAATTTTTATACGACTTCTGTACATAAACTACTTCTTCGTTTATTAATGTCAGTCTGCTTTCGCAACCCCTAGCCGACTAACAAGTTTATTAGACAGACCTGCCAAAAACGAAGATAACCAAAGAAAAATCCTTTTATTTTTCTTTGGTTATCGGTTGCTATGAATAGCGAAGTATATAAGAGACGTTTATGTGACTTAATGAGGCTTTCCCTTCCTTATAAAAAATCAAGGGAAACCGAATTACGGAACAAAAACGTCTCTTATATGCTTTGCTCTACTTAGATTCGTAATAAAAGTACATCAAAGCAGTAATATATCTACTAATCTTACTAAGTTATTATTTAACTACCTCATATCCTGCATCTGTTATAGCATTTATAAGTGTTTGCTCTCCTATGTCTGTTGACATATTAACTGTTACTTCCTTAGCTTCTAAATTTACTTCTGCACTTACAACTCCACTTAAAGCATTAAGAGCTTTTTCAACTCTTGCTTTGCAATGTCCACATGTCATTCCTTCAACTTTTAATGTTTTTACCATTTTATTACCTCCAATTTTTTTATTTTCTTCTACTTTTTTTATTTCTTTAATTTCTTCTATGATTTTAGTATTATTATCTACTTTTATATCATCACTTATCCTTGGTTTAAAGAACTTCAATCTTAAAGCATTTGATACTACTGAAACACTACTTAAGCTCATCGCAGCACCTGCAAACATCGGATTTAATTTCCAACCAAGTATGCTATAAAACAATCCTGCTGCCAATGGAATTCCAACTACGTTATATATAAACGCCCAGAATAAGTTTTGCTTTATATTTCTAATTACTGATTTACTTAATTGTACAGCTTTTACTGCATCTAGTAAATCATTTTTCACTAATACTATATCAGCAGATTCTATAGCTACATCAGTACCCGCTCCTATGGCGATTCCAACATCTGCTCTAACTAGCGCTGGTGCGTCATTTATACCGTCACCAATCATTGCAACTTTTTTACCTGCATCTTGAAGCTTTCTTACTTCTTTTTCTTTATCCTGTGGTAAAACTTCTGCAATTACTCTGCTTACATTTATTTGCTTACCTATTGCTTCAGCAGTTTTTTTGTTATCACCAGTAAGCATTATTACTTCTATACCCATTCTTTCAAACTCTTGAATAGCTTTTTCACTGGTTGGCTTCACAACATCCGCTACAGCTATTATACCCAAAACTTCTTTTTCGTTTGCAAAGAACATAGGTGTTTTTCCTTCTGAGGCTAGCTTTTGACTTGCACTGTCAAATGAAGATATTGGAATATTTTTACTATCTAATAACTTTTTATTGCCCATGTAGATAACCATATCTTCAACCTTAGCTCTTAATCCCATACCATGTATAGCTTCAAAATCGCTAATATTTAGGAACTTAATACCTTTATTTTCTGCTTCCTTAACTATGGCATCTGCCAATGGATGTTCAGAGTTTTTCTCTACAGATGCAGACAACTGAAGCAATTTTTCTTTGTCGATTTTACCATTAGTCAATATATCTGTTACACGTGGTTTTCCTTCAGTTATAGTACCTGTTTTATCCATTATAACTGTATTTATAGTATGAGCTGTTTCTAATGCTTCTGCTGATTTAATTAATATTCCATTTTCGGCTCCTTTTCCTGTACCAACCATAATTGCTGTAGGTGTTGCTAAACCTAATGCACAAGGACAAGAAATAACTAATACTGCAATACCTATAGACAAAGCAAATTCAAATGAATACCCTAGAAGTAACCAAGTTACCGTTGCAATTATTGCAATAGCTATAACTACAGGAACGAACACACTGCTTATTTTATCTGCTAATTTAGCAATTGGAGCTTTGGAAGAACTTGCCTCTTCAACTAATTTTATAATTTGTGATAAAACTGTATCATCGCCAAGCTTTGTAACCTCAAATCTAAAAGAACCTGATTTGTTTATACTTGCACCAATAACCTTATCTCCAACCTTTTTCTCAACTGGTAAACTTTCACCTGTCAGCATTGATTCGTCAATTGATGTACGTCCATCTATTATAATACCATCTGTTGGTATGCTCTGACCCGGCTTTACGATTACAATATCATTTAAAACTAATTCATCAACTGGTATCTCAATTTCCTCGGATATTCCTGTTTCTGTGTTCGCCCTTAGGACTAAGGCTGTTTTTGGTGCTAAATCTATAAGCTTTTTAATAGCCTCTGATGTTTTACCTTTTGCTCTTGCCTCTAAAAATTTTCCAAGTGTTATTAACGCTAGAACAACAGCTGCCGATTCAAAATACAAGTCCATAGAAAACTGCATTACCATATCCATATCGCCATAGCCTAGCCCATAGCCAATTTTATATATTGCGAATATACCATAAAACATAGCTGCTGATGTTCCAATAGCTATAAGAGAATCCATGTTTGGCGAACCCTTAACTAATGTTTTAAATCCAACTCTATAGTATTTGCTATTTACGAACACTACTGGAAGTGCAAGTAAAAACTGAGTGAAAGCAAAGGTTATTGCATTTTTATGTCCGTGAAAAATAGAAGGAAGTGGCCAACCCATCATATGTCCCATTGATATATAAAATAGTGGTATCGAAAATATCAATGAAATAAATAATCGTTTTTTCATTTCCTTAACTTCTAATTCCGCAACATCTTCTTTGTTTGAAGAATTGATTGCTTCTTTCTTGTTGCCAACTACAAGCGCTTGATAGCCTGCATCTTCAACAGCCTTAATAATTTTATCATCACTAAGCACTGTATCGTCATATTTTACTATCATATTATTGTTTAATAAATTAACATTAACTCCCTCTATGCCCTGAAGTTTATTAACACTTTTGTCAACAGCTAAAGAACAAGCAGAGCAAGTCATGCCCCTTATATCAAATTTTTGTGATTTCATAAGTTCTCCTTTCTTTTATAAATCTATTTTATAGTGCTACTTATCAAGAATTTTTGATAATATTAGCGTAATTTCATTAATTTTTTCGCTACCATTACCATGATCTACTGCCTCTAAAACACAATGATTCATATGCTGTTTTAGTATTTCTAAGTTTGCCTTCTTCAACAATGATGAAGCGGCAAATATTTGATTGGATATATCTATACAATATCTTTCATCTTCAATCATTTTAATAATTCCATCTATTTGTCCTCTTGCAGTTTTAAGCGCCTGCACAGCTTTATGTTTGTCGTTATTCACACTTATCTACTCCTTTAACTTATATTGTCCCCTCCCTCGGGGGGTGTATGTAAATAGTAACATCACTATTTTAAATTGTCAATAGAAAAATAAAAAATATTTTTAAAATTTTTTTCATTGAATTTATAATGAGTATCTAATTAACTATTAGAATTATATCTAACTTATCATAAAGAATTATTGATATGACTTTTTTATTATGCTATACTTGAATTAAAATTATACATAAAGTAGGGAGTGCTTATTATGGAAAAGAGATATAACAAACAACTAGGAATTGAACTACCATTACTTGCTTTTGGAGCTATGAGGCTTCCAAAATTAGATGACAAAATAGATTTTGATAGTGCCGTGGAGATGGTTAATTATGCAATGGAAAATGGATTAAATTACTTTGACACTGCTTATCCATATCATAATGGTGAATCTGAAACTTTTTTAGGTAAGGTTTTGCCTAAATATGAAAGAAGCAGCTATTTTTTGACTGACAAAATGCCTATATATAATATTAAAAAGGAAGACGACGCAGAAAAGTATTTTAACGAGCAGTTAGAAAAATGTCAAACTGATTATTTTGATTTCTATCTACTACATGCTATGAATAAAGATCGTGTTAAAATTATGGAAGAATTCAATTTATATGATTTTCTATTAAAGAAAAAGGCTGAAGGTAAGATAAAATACATAGGTTTTTCTTTTCATGATGACAACGAGACTTTGGAGAATCTAGTATCAAACTATAAATGGGATTTTGTGCAACTTCAAATCAATTATTATGATTGGTATGAGTTTGAAGCTAAAAAACAGTACGAAATATTGGAGAAATATAACTTACCTTGCTTTGTAATGGAACCTGTAAGGGGAGGATTCTTATCATCATTGGCACCTAACGTTGAAAAGCATATGACTAACTATAATAAGGAAGCAACTATATCTTCGTGGGCTATTCGATGGGTATCATCATTGCCAAATATAGCAGTGGTTCTTAGCGGTATGTCTAACATGGAGCAATTAAAAGATAATATAAGCACTATGTCTCCGTTTAATCCTATTAATGAAGATGAGCTTAAGGTTATAGATACAGTAGTAGAGGAACTTAGAAAAATTAAACCAATCCCTTGCACAAGTTGCAGATATTGTATGCCTTGCCCAGCAGGTGTGAATATACCAGGAATATTTACAATTTACAATAATTATAAGAAAACAGAAAACATTACATATGTTAAAAATTCATATCTTAATAATTTACAAAGCACTGCACAGGCACATAATTGTGTAAAATGTGGAGCATGTATATCTGTATGTCCACAACATATTGATATACCTACAGAACTTGCAAAAATAGACAAGGAAATCAAATCATTATAACAGCATTATATCGGAAAGAGGGGTATATTTCATGAAGAATAAGTTATGGACGCGTAACTTCTCAATAATTACTATAGGCTCGATTATTTCAATGCTTGGTAATGCCGTATCAGGTTTTGCCATTGGACTTATGGTATTAGATTACACAAATTCAACATTTTTATTTGCTTTATTTATGGTAGTTTATAACCTTCCAAAGATTGCAGCACCTCTGTTTGCAGGGCCATATGTTGATCGTTTTTCAAGAAAAAAGGTTATTTATACTCTAGATTTTATTTCATCTGGTATATATTTAATACTATTTATTGCACTAAGCTATAATTATATTAACTATACTGTATTGCTGCTTTTATCTTTATTAGTTGGAACTATTGATGGAATATATACTGTAGCCTATGAAAGCTTGTATCCTAATTTAATTAGTGAGGGAAATTATTCAAAAGCGTATTCAATCTCAAGCATGATTTATCCTTTAGCTGCTTTTATGGTACCTGTGGCTTCTATAGTTTATACTAGCTTTGGTACAGCTGCACCATTGTTTTTATTTAATGCAATAACATTTTTTGCAGCAGCTTGTTTTGAAACACAGATAAAATATGACGAAACACATGTAAAATTAAATGAAAACAATAAGTTTAATTTTAAGCAATATAGAAATGATTTTAAACAATCACTTAGCTATATAGCTTCTGAAAAGGGTTTATTGACAATTACTGTATACTTTTTTATTACAATGTTCGCATCTGGTGGTGCACAAACTGTAGTTTTACCATTTTTTAAAAACAATCCGGAACTGTTTTCACATATAGCAATAGATGTAGTTACTTTATATAGTATTGTAACAAGCTTTGGCGTATTTGGTAGATTAATAGGCGGTGCTATACATTATAAATTTAAATATCCAGTAGCCAAGAAATTTGCAATTGCGTTATTTGTTTATTCTACTATTACGGTACTAGAATCAACTCAATATTTTTTACCTATACCTTTAATGGCAATAAGCTTTTTCTTAGTAGGAATTTTAAGTGTTACTTCTTTCAATATTAGAATTTCTGCAACACAATCTTATATACCAGATGAAATCAGAGGACGTTTTAATGGTGTATTTCAAATGCTTTGTACTGCCGGAAGTATTATAGGTCAATTAATAGCTGGTGGATTAGGTGAATTTATGCCAGAACGTATAATAATTATAATGTTCATGTCTTTAAATCTTCTAGGTGTTATCTTAGTAATGTATAGAGGCAGAGAACATGTCAAAAAAATATACAACAGAGCAGTCTAAAAAAGTGTTGCAAATTGCAACACTTTTTTTAATAATGCTTAACTTTTTATATTAATTTCATAAAGAACACTTGAACTACCATAAAGATATACTCTCAAATAATATTTTCCCTGTGTAACGCCAACATCCTTTGTCAATATTCCATTAACATTTTGAGCATATGCGTAGTAGTTAGTTACATCCGGAGCTTTAAACAATACCCAATTAATTTGATTATTAGTATTTGGAGTTACTTTTATTGTTAAATTTGAATCTTCTATAATATCAAAAGTAAAATTATCAATGGAATCGTTTGCATTTAAGCTACCTTCAATCGTAGAATCCAAATTAATAGAATTTGCTTTTTCTATTGTGTTATTATCCTCGACTTCTGTCACAGGTGAAGTTGGATTTGATGAGAAAGTGGCAGTTAAAGTATAATTACTTGATTGACCGTTTGTTTTATAAACAAGCAAGTAATATTTTCCAGCCTGTGCGTTATAAGAACCGCTTATACTTCCTTCGGATGAAGTTGAAGGATATGCAACATAATTGTTGGTATCTGATTCTTTATAAAGTAACCAGTTTAATCCTACTCCTGAATAATTGTTAACAACTATATTTATATCACAAGGTTCAGTTACATTTAGATAATAATAATCTAAGTTATCATCAGCACTAAAGTTTGCATTTAAAGGTAGTCCAGAAACGATTGCACCATTTGCAGTTGCAAATGAATTGTTAGGTTCCTTTTCTTGGATTTGCTGACTTCCGTCATTTGACACTGTAACTTGTGTAACCACAGTAGTTGAAGCTCCGAGGTTATCTGTAACTGTTAAAGATACTTGGTATGTCCCAGAAGTCGAATAAGCATGAACAGGGTTAGCCTCTGTACTTTGAGTATTATCACCAAAATTCCATAAATACGAAGCTATATTTCCGTCTGCATCGCTTGACCCATTGCTAGAGAAATTAATAGGACTTTGAACTATTCCTGTATATGGACCATTAATGTTTGCAACAGGAGGTGTATTTTGTGGTGTTGCGCTAGAAGTTGTTAATCCTGTATATGTAACATCAAACTCGAACATATTGTTAGAATTCACTCTATGGTTTGTAAAATATGCAGTTAATGTTTTATATCCGCTCCATGGCTCATTTGAAAGCTGTATTAAAGCATTATCAGTCAAAGAGTTCATAGTATTCCAGTCATCTTGATATCCAGCAGAAGTTGTTCCAGTATAGGTACCTTTTAATGTAAATGTGTTAAAAAATTGTGAATTTTCGACAGTTGTAGAAGTATTAGTTAAATTAGCTACCTGAACAATTTTATTAGAAACTTCTTGTAGATCTTTGGCTGAATGATTTAAAAGATAATCATCTGAAACTAATGGTGTTGTTAAATTAGGATAACTGTCATAAAGCTGTTGCATATGTGAATTATATGCAGAGTTATATGATGATGATGTGCTTAATGTACTTCTATAAGAATCATAACCTGATACATTATTTGTTCTTATAAGTCTTCCTAACTCATTAAATGCAGCCATATCATTTTGATATAAATAATTTAAGAAAACAAAAGAATATGTATAAAATTTGAAATTTCCATACCTTGCATACATAGTTCTAGATAATGAATATCTATCTGATGCATTTGAATCAATATTTTGAACCATTGATTTTCTAGGTTTTATACCCTCTGTTCTTGTGGAACCAGCAAATAATTCTGCTCCTCCCTCTTCATACCATGTTAATCTCTCATTTTGATAAATTGCACTTTGATTCCATAGTCCAGGAATCAAATATCTACCTTGAAGATAATGGGTATATTCATGTCTAAATAATTCCTCTAGGCTGTAAATACTATCTTCCGTTGTTCTCTCATAAGTAAAGAATCTGCCATCACCTTCAATATACATTCCGCCATTGTTTGTATCAATGCCATAGAAAAATCTATTTAAATCATAATGATCAGGTGAATTGTATAGAATAATTTCTAATCTATCATCAGCATTTCCTGGTTCTAAAGCAGCATCTGAACCATAAATTCTAAAAAACTGAGCCTTTACTTCTTTACTTGCCCAATAAAGTCTTTTTATTTTTTCTTCAGTAACATTGGCTCCAGATTTAATTACTACTTTTCCATTATCAAAGGTATAAGTATTAGGTAAATTATATGCTTTACCATTTTCTAAGGCTTGCTCATAATTAATGTTTTTATTGTTATAGTCAATTCCATTAAATTCTTGATCAATCATGAATAGTGCTTGGAAATATTGATAACCCATATATGGATATATTCTAACCGCATCTGTTAATGTTTTGTTTGCTAAGCTGCGATTACTTAGATAATCTGCAAATGAGCCTGTATAGTATAGTGCATTATCCACAAGCCATGTATTGCTACTAGTAAGCGGCAATGTGTTAGAAAGCTTCATTATTTCATTAATAAATGAATCTATATTTCTATAGTATTGACTTGAAGTTAAAGAAGTACCTGTTACACGTAAATAATTGCTAAGTGAATAGTCAATACATTCCATAGCGTGGTATATCGATATACTTTTACTATAATTTGAAGCATAAGAACCTATATTATTGTTAAAGGTTTTGAAAATATTTGCGAATTTATCTATAGTATTAAGGTTTATAAAGGTTGCAGATGTAAAAAGTGCAGCACAGTCTACAATTTCATCTTGTACAGCTGTACCTAACGCAAAATTAGAATTGTTAACTATGGCATTTAGCGCCGATGTACATCTATTTTTCTCAGTTACAGAGTTAAGATAATTTAACTCTGTATTGTAAGATGCCAAATAGTATCCAGCACGTATGATTTCTAAAAAGGTTGGAAGTCCTAAATCATCACTAGCGGTATAACGGGCACCTCTTGTTTCGATTTCTCGAATTAATGCTCTCATACGAGTTGTATTACTGTAGAATTTATATGCATCATTATTGTAAACAAATAGGTCTGTTATCTGATTCCATTTTAAAGTAGGTATTAGTGAAATTAATTGACTGTCGCTCATTGCGTTTAAGTCAGCCATAGTGTATGTGGCGGCTTGCGTTTCTATTGTACTTGAAAAAGTCTGTATACCTTCAATAGCGTATAAAGGTTGAACTGTAAAAATACTAAAAAGTAATAATAAAGAAACAATTAATGACAGAGTTTTTGTTTTTAACTTATACTTTAAATTATTCATTTTAAATACCCCTATAAATTATTATTATTTTATCTTAGTAAGTTCTGGTTTATTATTGATATTTAATAACAATAAAATAAATTTAAATATTCAAATTTTTTAAGTAAACTGGCATACGTTTACACTATTTACAAATAATTATACTATTGCAGTATGAGCATATATTTATATTTATTCTACAGATTTGTAAAATATCTTCTATAATAACTACCATTTTATCCTAAGTAAAATTAAAATTAAAAACTTTATAAGTCATATACTAAAGGCACTTAATATTAAAGTGCCTCTAGTTACAATTTCTGTCTTTTATTTAATTAATTTTTCAAAATCAACACCATATATTCCATTTACTGAAATATTGTATATAGCTTTTGAATTTCCGCTAGCATCTTCAAGTATTACATAGTTTATTTGCCAATCATTATCCTCAGCTAAAAATTCAGCATTGGCAGAGTATCCATCTTTATTATAGCTTAATATACATTGTTTTATTGATCCATCTTTTCCAACAAACTCAACAAATGCATTTTTGCCGTATTTTTTATCTGTTCTTACGTTAATAGAATTATTAATTAAATTAATTGAGTTAATAATCGATTGACTTTGTGTCACAGAATTATTTTCACCGTTGTTCAATGCGATATGAATTTTAGCGGTGCTTCTATTATAGCTTTCATCTGTAACAAAAACCTTTAATCCATATTCAACTAATGAAATACCCATCCATTTTGGTTCTGATCTAACTGCTGTGTAATCATTACTATCACTAAATGCTGGGTTCATAAACAAGTTCTTGTCTGTTATAATCCATCTATCTTTAGTATTACTACCATTGATTAATATTTCAGTGCCCAGCTTTAAAGAAAAGGCAGCATCGTGCATTTGATAATTAACTGCATCAGGACCCTCTGCATCTTTTGTTTCGTATTTATACAATACTGGATTTTGATCAGCATCAATTACACCTGCATATTGTTCATTTTTATGATTCCAGTTGTTTTGATCAGGTCTTCTACCCGCGTATTTATCATTTATATACCAAATGATTAATCCAGGATCATATTCAAGTGTAGGTCTTCCAATATTAATAGTCTGCAAGCCTTTGTCAACTAATGTGTCAGCTCCGCTGTTTCTCCATTCTAGTATGTAGTAATGGTCTGTCGGAACTTCAAAACCATCAGAGACTAAAAATCCATCTAAAACAAATTGCGAATCTTCTTCAGCATTATCCTCAAATAATATATTATTATCGTTTTTAATACAAATGTTATCTACGAATACACCTTGTTCAGGTGTATTACCATCAGTTTTTATTCTAAATCTAAATTCTATTTTTTTGCTAACAAATTCTGTTAAATCAAATTTAACATTAACCCAATTGTCTCCGGAATCATTTGTTATAGCCCATCCCGGATTTCTATCAAGAATTTGTTCAGGTGTTTCATTTTTATACAACCAATCATCCACTTTATCAGTCGTATGACCAGTATTATCTTTTAAAGTTAACCATTTTTCAGTACCTTTTTCTCTAACCTGAACTGCAAAAAAGTCAAATCCTGGGTCCAAATCCCACCAAGCATCAAATGACATTGAAATGGCTGAACCTGATGTTGTAATTGCACTTAAATCTAAGCTGTTTTCTAAACTCATATAGTTTTCCATATTATCTTTGTTATCACTAAAATATGCATAATTACCAATTGGAGATACTATTTGATTTCCTTTCTTTTTAGGCAATTTTATTATAACAGAGTCTTTATTTTTACCTTTTAAACTAGCTTGATCTAAAATAATATCAAGTCCATCTTTACCGATATCTTCAAGATTGATTTCTAGAGAGTTTTGCCATCTAGCATTTCTTCCTCTCTTTTCAAAATCCTCTTGTAAGAATTTTTTGCATAATGCACCGTAGCTATTTGGCTCCGATCCTCTTGGATTTCCAGTATAGCTTCCGCCCATTATTGACCAGTTTTCAACAGGAGGTGTACCATCTGATGCATATAAATCAGGCAATCCTAACACATGACCATACTCATGCACAAATAAATCTACAGGTAGGTCTTGCTCAAACACTGTAAAATCTTCTGCAAACCAAGTATAACCTTTACCATCCTCGAATTTATATGCAGGAGTAATTCCATTCTCATCTGGTATGATTAAATTGGCAGCTTCTAAAGGATTATCAAAATTTATATCATAGTTATACCAGCTAAAGCCTATTCTAAATGGCCAAATAGCATTTTCACCAACTGAACCGCCTCCCCATTCTTCACCTAAGCCAGCATGTATAACAACTAGCGTATCAACAATTCCATCTGGTTCATCATAGTTACCATCATTATCTATATCCCACTTATCTTCTACATCATAATTAGTTAAATCTAAGTTAGGATTATTTTTTACCAATTCTTCTATAGCTACCTGTACAAGTTCACTAGCTCTTTTCTGATCTGAATCCCAATAATCTGGATCATTGTAACCATAATATTCAATATTCTTCGGCGCTGTATACCAACCAAATACATCCCCTTTAAATTCGTAAGTTCCTCCAGATTCCTCCATAAAGAACTTGTTTACTGTTATATGCTGATTTCCGTCGTTTGTAGTATAAAAATCATCTCCAAAAAACAGTGACTCATAAAACTCAGGTGTTGTTTCTTCACCAGTAAATGCATTTATTCTCCAATCTTCCTTATCATCTAAATCTGTATGTTTGTAATTTGGAAATTCCATTAAAATAATTAAAGGTTTTGCTGTAAACTTATCAGAGCTATAGTTTTGTCTGTCAATAGCACCTAAAGCACTGTCAAATGGTTTTTCATTGTCATCAATAATTTCATTGTCATTGTCATTATTGTTGTTATTGCCACTATTATTAGGTTTTGAACCATTTGAGTTTGATGTTACTTTTTTATTATTAACAGTAGCAACAATACCATCCTTTACTATTACATTAACAGGAGCTTGCGATATAGAAACATCATTAGAGTTAATATAAGCTGTAATTATTTTTCCTGTTCCCTCCACAGTTACACGCGAATTGGCATTCAATAATTCAATTGTTGTAGCTGAAGATAAGTTAAATATTGCATTTGATAATGTATTAACTTTTTTCATATTAGATGTCTCTGATATATCAACTCTTACAGTTTCATTAGTTGGAACATTAACAACTAAATCTGATATTTGAACATTTTTTAATTTAATGCTGTTAACTCCGCCTCCTGATATTAAGATACGACCTTTTACTATGACATTGTCTATTTCAACATCACCTAAGCCGACTCCTTCAGTTATATAGAGATTACCATTTATTACTGCGTTTTTTAATATAACTCCGCTTGTATTTATGGTTAGATTATTATACTGCACATTTGTTCCGTCATTTTTTCCAGCTTTATTTATTAATGTGCCCATAGCATTGTAAATAACTTGTGCAGCCTCAGCTCTTGTTAATTGATATTGTGGATTGATTTTGTTATTTGAGCCATTTATATATCCAGCTTTCCACATGGCACATATTTCTTTTTTTGCCCAGTCTGATATTTCTACGTCATCAGCAAAATTAGTTATTTCTGAATTTTTATCTAACTTCATAACTCTGGAAAGGATAGCAAAGGCCTCCTGTCTTGTAATATTGCTATCTTGATTTGCATATCCATTAGATCCTTGTAAAAATCCCTGCGAAGACGCTTTCATTATCTCTAAAGTTTTCCAATCATTTCTGCTATAATCAACGTCCTTGAACTCCTTAGCCAAGTCTGTTCTCTCAAATCCAAACGCTCTATTAATCATTGCAAAGTATTCAACTCTTGTAATAAAGTCATTTGGCTTGAAATTACCGTTGTAACCTTTAATAATTTCAAATTCGTTAAGATTTTGTATAGCTTCTATACCCCAAAACTCACCGCTAACATCATTAGCCTCAAATGCCATAGCCGGTGTCGTCATGGATAAAACCATACACACTACTAATGCTATGACGATAAACCTTTTTCTCATTTCTTCCTCCCTCGCAATTATGTTTAATTGCACTTATAAATATTAGTATACATATCCATTTGTGAAAACGTATGCTTATCATATTGCATTATTTGTGCCATATATTTCTACATTATATAAATTATTCATATTTCACATTTATATTAGTTGCCATTAATAGACTACTGTACGCACATTAAATACATTGTACTATTTTTAGTCGTTTTTTGTCCCATTTCCAATATTTTGTATCTTTTTAAGTACATTTTTTTCTAGTTCAATAATTTTTTTCTTGCAAAATTATATATGTTTATGTTATTATTACTTCAAATAAATAGTATATTTGCAATCTATATAGGAAAGGTGGACGCATGCAAATAATAAGTATTGATGAAAAAGAGATAGGAAAAAATCATAAAATTTTAATATTATTGGTTTTTCCCCTATCTATTTTTATGTGTGGAATATTTACATGGTTAATAGAAGCAAATTTTAATTTAAATTCGATTTTAATTGGTTTAAAAGACATCATATCATCACCGACTACACTTTATACAGATTTTTTAGCGGTCGGAGGTGTAAGCTCAGCTCTTATAAATTCATCTTTAATTGGATTTTTTAATTTATATTTTTTAAGAAAATATAAGTTAAGATTAAACGGATTACTCATAGCTGCATTCATGACAGTTATAGGCTTTTCTTTCTTTGGAAAAAATATTTTTAATATTATCCCTATATATCTAGGTGGTTTTTTCTACAGTAAGTATCAAAAAATAGAATTTAAGGATATTATATTATCAATTATGTTTGGTACTGCTCTTTCTCCTGTTATCAGTCAAATTAGTTTTTCTGGTATTTTACCATTACATATAAGTATACCTGTTGGGCTAATTGTAGGAATATTTATAGGTTTTGTTATTGTACCACTCTCAACTCATATGCTTAAATTTCATGAAGGTTACAATATATACAATATAGGTTTTACTTCTGGTATATTAGGTACTGTTTTGACGAGTGTATTAAGAAGTATAAATGTAGAGGTAGAAAGCGCTAATATTCTTTATACTGATAAAAACTATGTTTTACTATTTCTTTTATTGTTTCAGTTTATTTTTCTAATCGTTATTGGAATATTAATTAATAAAAATTGTATACTTTCTTATAAAAGTATATTAAAATACAAAGGAAGAACAGTAACTGATTTTACATTCTTGGTTGGATATGGTATAACGTTCTTTAACATGGGTATTTTAGGTCTAATAAGTTTAGCATTTGTATTAGCAGTAGGTGGAATAATCAATGGACCTGTTATAGCAGCTATATTTTCTTTAGTTGGCTTTGGAGCTTTTGGTAAGCATATTAAGAACTGTTTTCCAGTTGCATTAGGGGTCGCAATATTCGCAATAATATTCCACAACGATTTTAGCTCTACTAATATTATAATAACAGTATTATTTTCAACTACTCTAGCGCCAATTGCAGGAAGTTTTGGATTCTATACCGGCATAATAGCGGGAATGCTACACTATACATTAGCAACAAATATCAATATAATACACGGTGGACTTAATTTATATAATAATGGCTTTGCTGGAGGTTTAGTAGCTGGATTTTTAGTGCCAATAATTGAAGCCTTTAAAAAGGGAGAAAAATAAAATGCATAACGAAATACAAAAAACAACTAAAATTATAGATGAATTTACCTCTTTATTAATGAAAAAAGGTACGACAGAAATTGATATTAAACTAAGAAAAGATGAGGATTGTACTACGATATATATAACTGATTATAATACTTCAATGAATGAGGAAGAAATAAATACTTTAAGTGAGTTTTTAAATTTTCAGCGTCAATCAGAAATAGAAGAGTATTATTGGGGGCTTATGGGTGAAACAAGTGATGAAGATGAACTGTTTTTGGTAGGCTCAATGCTTGATAGTGCAACACTTGAAATTAAGAATGGAAATTTATATATAGAATTAATTAGAAAATTAAAATAACAATTTAGCGCATGCGCTAAATTGTTATTTTTTGTTGCTGTTAATTTATTTTTCTGCTTTATTAAACTCTTCTTTTATTTCATTTAGTAATTCTTTGTTTGTTATAATTTCAGCACCTGTTATCGCTAAAGCTTGAATAGCTATTTTCATTTGTTCATATGCGTAGGATGTTTTTGTAGCCTCTGCGAATTCTTTTGTATGTCCTGCTATGCACTTATTGGTTGTTATGCTAAAGTATGGGTGTATTGTAGGGCATATGTGACTTACATTACCAGCATCTAAAGAGCCAAAGCTATTATCTTGGTCATGAATTTTAGCATCTGTAAATTTTGATAAATTTTCGCAATATAAATCTGACAATTTTTTGTTTGTAACAAGATTATCGTAGCTTAACTCATAGTTAGATATTTCAAGCTTTGCACCTGTAGCTATTGCTGCACCTCTAGCGCAATTTTTAACTCTTTCAACGAGCTCTATTAAATAAGTTTTCGTTTTTGCTCTTACATAAAACTGTGCCTTTGCATAATCTGGTACAATATTTGCTGCCTTTCCTCCATCAGCTATAACTCCATGAATTCTTGCATCACTTCTTATATGTTGACGCATTGCATTTATATTATTAAAAGTATTTATAACTCCGTCTAAAGCATTAATGCCTTTTTCTGGAGAAGAGGCAGCGTGAGATGTTTTTCCATAAAACTCAAATTGTATAGCCTCCATAGCAAGTGAGGTTCCACTTCTTTGATGTACAGTTGATGGATGGCAAACCATTGCTACATCAACGTTATTGAATGCTCCTTTTTCCGCATAGGTAACTTTAGCCCCATTTGTTTCTTCAGCAGGTGTTCCAAATACAATAACTGTACCACCAATTTCATCTAATAAATTTTTAAGGGTAATTCCAGCACCAGTACTTGTAGCTCCAAGTATATTATGTCCACATCCATGTCCTATGCCTGGTAAAGCATCGTATTCAGCCATATAAGCAATTGTTGGTCCTTCTTTTTTTGACTTATATTCGGCTTTAAAGCCTGTCTTTTCATCTAAATAATTTTCCTCAACATTAAACCCATGCTTTCTTAATAGCTCTACATGTAATTTACATGAGTTATATTCTTCATTTCCTAGCTCAGGATTATCGTAAATATCATTACTAAGTTTAATTATTTCATCTGCTATATTATCAACTATACTTTTAATCTTTTCCTTCATTACTTTCTCCTATTTCACTTAATTTTTCACCTTTTATTTTGCGTAAATCTTTAAAGAATTCTTTAAGTATTAATCTACATTCTTCTTCGCGCACACCGAACTCGACTTCTATTTGATGATTTAAACACTCATTTTGAGCTATGTTTAATACTGTCCCACAGGCACCCGTTTTTTCGTCTTTTACTGCAATTATTAACCGATCAACTCTTGCATTTACCAAAGCACCTGTACACATTGCACATGGTTCTAAAGTTACATACATAGTGCAGTTAGGAAGTCTCCAGCCTCCAAGATTTTTACATGCATCCTTTATAGCTATAATTTCAGCGTGCAATGTGGCGTCTTTTTGAGTTTCTTTTTTATTATATCCACGGCCTACAATTTTATTATCTTTAACAATTACTGCACCTATTGGTACTTCCATAATTTCTCTAGCTTTAAGAGCCTCTTTTATGGCCTCTTGCATAAAATATGTATTATTCATTTATTTGTCCTTAAATATTTTATCTTTAATATTTTTTTCATTTTCTAAATTTTTATAAATGCTTTTGATTTTTTTTACGTCTTGATTATTTATAATTTCTTCACTGTAGCGTGCTCTTCTATATATTTCTCTTATATCCTCTAACTCTTGTTTAGAATTTACAAATACATCACATGATTTTTCATGTATTGATTGACTACTGTCAAATATACCAACATCTATCTTTCTTCTATGGCAAAGCACAAGAAATTTTCTATACCAATATCTTATTTGGTTGATGCTGCTTTTAAATATTTGCTTTCTCTTTTTATTAGCCTTCCTATTATCTTCTAAAAAGCTTCTATACTGTCTAATACCTTCTACTTCATCATCTAATTTTCTATTTCTTTTTGATAAAAATTTCTTCAATAAGTATATACATAGAATAGCAATAAGTACATAAGCTAAGATATGTAAAATCAAAAAGTATGTTTCATTATTTTCAAAGCTATCTACAAAGTTTTCAGCTTTTTCTTCTGCTTTTAACAAGTCTTCCATAGGCATTGTGTCGTTATTTGTATTGACAAATAGAGATATAAACTTCATAAAAATCCAGATTATACCCATAATGGCATAAGCAACTCCTATCAATGCCGGTACACATATTTTATCATATATTAATTTCAAAACATAAATAATAGCATTTATAGCTATATCCGAGCTTAAAATTATGCATATAATACAAGCAGCTGTAATAACTGATATATTCATAACAGCAAATATTTTGCTTGTGATCACATCCTTACTATGTCTAGTGGTACGCAATAAATATAATCCGCTTATAATAAAAACAATAACATACTGCATACTGACATTTTTAAATAATTCAAACCAGTTTATTATAAAAACACCTAAGATTAATACCAGAATTGCTATAACAAGTTTTGCAAACAAATCTTTAAAGATATAATAATCTATATAGTATTCATCTTTTCTAATGAAAAAAATCATATAGATAAATGGGAACATAACTGCTATGGTACCAGTTAAAGTTCTCAAATATAATATAGCTACAAGAACCCCTAATACAGGCAGATATTTTAGCTTACTGTATTTTTCATTAAATCTGAAGGCATAGCTTAATGAAAAGCAAGCAAGAGTTATAAAATATACTACAATCATAGATTTATGCATTGGCTGAACAAATAACATGGTAGCATATGCAAAATAAAAAGCCATTAAACACATATTTTTAATTAAAAAAACTAAAAACATATTATTCGCCTCCTTGATTTGGAGTTAACATACATACGTCATAGCCTGTCAATTCTTTTAATTTATCTTTTCCTGCTAGATAGCTTTCTTCCATTTTTGGTGTGATAAGAATATGACCTACACCTAATTCAGCAAAATTCAGAGCTCTGTCCAACATTTTTTCATATGGCTCTCTTACTATATATACTGCCCTACCTAGCCCCTCTAAAATATTCATCAAATAGTTTTTACCCCAACCGTAATCTGAATTTGCCCAAATTGGTCTTGTACCTGCTATTGTTGCATTTGTTATAAACCTATACTTTATGTTTTTACTTTCTAAAAACTGACAAACACTTCTTCCTATTGAAAAACATTCCTCAACAAGTTCCTCATTATTATCTCCATTGTAATCAATATTTAATAAAACAGTAACAATAAGCTCAAGAGTATAATCATACTTCTTTACCATTAAGTGCCCAACTCTTGCTGTTTGAACCCATGAAATCATTTTTTGCGGCTCTTGTCCTGTATAGTCATTAAACCCCGCTGTAAGTATCGGATCTTCAAATATGAATCTATTTATTGATATATCACCGATATAACCACTTAGCTTTATCTCAATATCTGGTAGTTTACTTTCTTTAGGAATAGCAACTACTTCTTCAATACAGCTATAATCTCCTATAGTTTCACTAATACCTAAAAAATCTCCTCCAAATATTGTAGCACCATATAAAAAGTACCTTCCTCTTTTTGGTATTGATGCTCTAAATCTTCTTTCCAATTTTTGTCTTGGCATCAAATAGTGACTACTTTCTAGGATATTGTTATCAAATTTCTCACTATTTTTTAAAAACAATTCAATTTCTTTTGAAAACTTTTCTTTTAGTCTTAAAAAAGCAACAAAACGTCGTGTCCTGTTTTGTAAAATACATACTATATCGAACTCTTCATTTGGCTCTACTAATGTTAATGAAGTGTTTTGAGTGTATTCTATACCTTTTAAGGCGTTCTTAATAGAATTTTGTTCAATTATATATACAATTAATATAATGGTTATTAATGTTAATAAAAACATATTTATACCCTTTCTAATGGTACTGGTATGTTTTTTATAATATCATCTAAATATGTAGCTGTATCTTTTGATCTTCTCCCACCAGCAGACACGATACGGTGGCATAATACATCATGCGCAACAAACTGTACATCTTCAGGTAAAACATAATCTCTACCATTTATAGCAGCATAGGCTTGGCTAGCTTTGTATAGAGCTATAGCTCCACGGGTTGATACGCCTGCTAGAAACCTTTTATCATCTCGTGTTTTCGTTACAATTTCCATCATATATTCCGAAACATCTTTATTAACCGTAACTAGGCTAAAGTTGTCCTTAACATATTTTGTCTCTTCACTATTTACTACGCAATCTAAACTTTCCACAATATCTATGGTTGATTTTCTAGATATAACCTCTAGCTCTTGTTCTTTTTGCATGTATCCAAGAGATAATCTCATAAAAAATCTGTCTATCTGAGCCTCTGGCAATGGAAAGGTTCCTGATGATTCAATAGGATTTTGTGTAGCCATAACCATAAATGGTTCATCAAGCTTCATTGTTTCACCATCAACAGTTATTTGTTTTTCTTCCATAGCTTCTAATAAACTTGATTGAGTACGAGGCGTCGCTCTGTTTATTTCATCAGCAAGCACTATATTAGAAAATAAAGGACCACGTCTGAATATAAATTCTCCTTCTTTATTATTATAATAATTTATTCCTGTTAAATCTGATGGCAATAAATCAGGAGTAAATTGAATCCTTTTGAATTTTCCACCAATTGATTTTGCAAATGCTCTTAAAAGCATTGTTTTTCCTGTACCTGGAACATCCTCTAACAGTACATGTCCTGAACATATAAAAGAAACTATGATCAAATTTATAACTTCATCCTTACCTAAAATAACTTTTGAACAATTACTTAGTATTTTGTCTTTATATTCCACAAATCGTTTAGTTTCCATTGCACTACTCCTTTTTTATGTTAATATATGGTAAATTAATTTTACTATAAAATACAAAATATTTCAATAATGTTTAAAATATTTAATTATTTTAATTTTGTAGAAATATAATTCAAAAAATGGTATAATAGTGGCATATTTAAAATGGTTCAAACGTAGTTTGAAACTATGATAAACTATAATATTGTTAATTTTTTGGAGGAATTAATTTGCAAAGTATATCTATTGTTATTCCTTCCTTAAATCCTGATGAGAAGCTTATAGAAGTAGTTGAATCAATAATTAGTAGGGGTTTTGAAAGCATCATTATTGTAAATGATGGTAGCGATAAGGAATATGACAAATATTTTGACTTAACAAAAAAGCATAAGGGATGTGTAGTTCTTAAACACTGTAAGAACTTAGGAAAAGGTCGAGCATTAAAAACTGCATTTAATTATTTTATAAATACATATTCAGATAATATTGGACTAATAACTGTTGATGCTGATAACCAACATTACATCGACGACATTTGTAATTGTGCTATAGCTTTACAAGAAAGAAGCAACAGTTTAATTTTAGGTAGCAGAAATTTTGATTTAAATAATGTTCCTTTAAAAAGTAAGTTTGGCAATAAAATTACTAAATTCATTTTTAAATCATTATGTGGTATTAATCTTAGCGATACACAAACCGGTCTTAGAGCTATACCAACAAGTTTAGTTAAAGAATTTATTGATATTGATGGTGAAAGATACGAGTTTGAAACAAATATGCTAATAGAAGCAAAACTAAGAAATGTAAAAATAGAAGAAGTTAAAATTCAAACTATTTACATAGAAAATAATAAATCCTCTCACTTTAATCCACTGAGGGATTCATTTAAAATTTATTTATTGATATTTAAGTTTTGTTCTGTATCATTTTTATCTTCAATTATTGATTTAGGATTATTTGCCTTATTTATGCTTTTATTTAAGGGATTTGATTTATCAACAAAAATATTTTTATCAACTGCATTGTCTCGTATATTGTCGTCGTTATTTAACTTCTATATCAATAAAAATGTTGTTTTTAACAATGGTTCAAATACAAAGACGACAATGGTTAAGTACTATACCCTTGCCGTCATTCAGATGTCTTTATCATATTTAGGCGTTTATTTATTATCAAAAATATTACACTTTAATAGTACCGCAATAAAATTATTTGTAGATATAGTTTTATTTGCATTAAGCTTTCAAATACAAAGAGAATGGGTTTTTAAAAGTTTTTAACATCTGTGACTAGCCATTTGCCATCTATTTTTGCATAATATACTTCATAGGCAACTGGATAGTCTCTTCTTTTATTATTTCCATATGTGATATAATAATTAAATTTCACTTGTATTGATGCATGATTTTCATCATACCATAGCATATTGCCAAACTCTATATTTTCATATCCAAATGTACTATGCTCTGGAAACCAACCATTATAGAATTCACCTAAGGTATCATAAATTTGCGTATTTTTATATATATACTCGGATAATTCTGAAAATTTACAGTCCTCAGCTACAAAAGCAGCATATTTTTTAGCGAATTCCTCAGCCATTGGCTTTAATTCTTTTAATACATCCGGAGAAATGGTAGCTATGACTTCATAGTTATCATCTTTTAAATCTATGTTACAAAATTCACCATCTTTTCTCTTTGCATGTACAGAAGAAACGCCCATTAAGTCATTTACTTCGTAGCATAAAATCTTTGGATGTTTGTAATCTAAATCCTTAATTCCACTGTAGTATGAATACTTTTCTCCATCGTTTACAACATACTCTTCAGTTAATAAAATATCATTTAAAAAAACATCTATCCCTGATGGCGCATATATTTTAACACTTTCGGTATAAATATCTTGTTCAGGTGCATTTACCAGCCATGTATTGAAATAGTTAAATTTTTTTTCATCTGTTTTACTTACTTTATATTCTTTTAATTTTTTTCCATTAAATTGAACTTTGTAAAAATCATCTTTTTCCGTTGATAAAGCTGAATTTTTTACTATAATAGCTTTATCATGATTTGCTCCATATTCTCTTTTAATATACATAGCAAATTCTCTTTTTGTGTTAAATTTATCTTCTTTAATTCCATTATATTTCATGATCTCTTCATAATTATCGCTTTTAATTAAGTCTATATATTTATTTAAAAAGACCTCTGAATTATAATTTTCCAATCCGTATAAATAAATGTATAATCCTATAAAATATGTGGTAACAAGAATTAACGGAATAACTAAACCAAACATTATATAAAATACAGGTTTAGTTTTTCTTTTTTTAGAACTAATAAGCTTCACCTCTTCATATAAATCATATCCACAATTTTGACAAACTGTTGCGTACATATCGTTTCTAGCATCACATCTATAACATATTTTTTCCACAGTTACCTCCAAACACTTTATACTTTCTTAAAAGCGTTTATTTTTTTATTAAAAATGACGTTGGAACTTCTCTAGCTCCATACAATGCGAAGGTACTGTTTATTATTTTATCCTCATATACCATAACTGTTGAAGTACCCCCGTCTAAATTAGCTGCATTATATGCACCATACTCAACCATTACATCTATGCAATCTTTATAAGTAGCACCTAAGCTTGAGGATTGTCTCCCATCTATAACAAGCAGCAAAACTGTTCCGTCTTTTCTTTGGCCAATTACAGTACGAGGATTTAATCCTCCTCCTGTTCCAATAGCCTGAGCAGGTTCTCCATTAATTATATAAAAAGGACCAAAGCTAACTGCATCTCTAATACCCAAGTCTAACGCCTCTTGACCCGTATAATTGCCAAGAACTAACACATTATTATTATCAAACCCAATTAGATTATGTCTTATATCCAGTCCTCCTGATATTATCTTACCGTGTTGTATAACTATGCCTAGAGGATCTCCACCATGTCCCATTCCGCCTTCATCTACAAATCCTCCTGCATTTACTCCACCTATGGCATCTTCTCTTTTTACCATTTTATCGGTTCTCTCTCCACTAGCTCCGAGGTTTTTTGTAACACCAACATATAGTCTAGATGGATCTCTAATTATCATCATTTTTCCCTTAAATGTGCTCCCAGACACATCTTCAATTTTTATTGAATTTAATTCTTCCTCAACTATATTTTCTTCGGTTGGTATATCTATTAAGTCAGTATTTGTTGATTCTTCAAAAGTTACTATAGTATTTTGAGATAAAATCTCCTCTACTCTTTCTTCACCTAAAAACCCAGTAGCTAAAAATTTAGCAGCACTGGTTTCCATAACAGTTGTTACAAATAAACCTCTTATATAATTTGATGGTCCATGAAGTATTAACAATACTGTTCCTAATAAGGTAATAAGAATCCATATTAAGGTTATTAATAATATATTTAATACAGTTATAATCGGTCTAAATCTCTTCTTTTTAGTTTTAATTACTAATTCTTGAGTCAAATTTGTCCTCCAAAATTAAAAATTATATATAATATTACATATTAATCTATTATTCTACATTGTTATTAATATACCATACTTATAGCTTTAAGTAAATATTATGTAGACATATGGCAGTAAAAATTATAAAATTAAAAGAAAAAAGGATTTTACAATGTCAAAAAAATTACTACTCTTTTTAACAAAATTGAAAATATTGTTAATAATCTTATTTAGTTTATGTACTATAATAGTCCACGGTGATATATCCACGGAAATTACAAAAAATTGCCACATAACTTCTAGCAAAAGTATTAATAATATAATAGACGGTAGATATTCAACAAACTTAGCTCTATCTGAAAATGATAATATTGGGATAAAAGGTGATAAGCATATTAAAGCAATTTATATACTATGGGATAATATACCTAGTAGCTTTTCTATTAAAGATGCTTCAGGAAATTTGATATCTTCCTATGACAGAAAAGATAATATATTTCTTCATCAATTAATTAAAATAGATAAAGATATAAATAACTTGAATTTAACTATTGATAGTGGAAACTGTAAAATAGCAGAAATTTATGTTTTTAGTGATGGTCATTTGCCAGAATGGGTACAGGATTGGAAAGAGCCATACGAAAAAGCTGACATGCTTTTACTACCTACACATGCTGATGATGAGCATTTATTTTTTGGTGGAACTATGCCTTATTATGCAGGCGAACTAAAATTAAAGGTACAAGTGGCTTATTTGACCAATCATTATAATTTCAGAGTACATGAACTTTTAAATGGATTATGGTCTGTTGGCATTAGAGCTTATCCAATAATTCCAGAATTTCATGACTATTATGCTTCCTCTTTAGATGAAGCAAAACAATTGTACAATGAAGATGAAATTCTAGGTCATCAGGTTGAATTATTAAGAAGATTCAAACCATATGTTGTTATAGGTCACGATTTAAACGGAGAATATGGGCACGGTGTACATATGCTCAATGCTAATAGCCTTACAAAGGCGTTAGAAATAAGCAGTGATAATACAATGTTTGCAGAATCAGCGAAAAAATATGGAGTATGGGATGTACCAAAATGTTATCTTCATCTTTATAAAAATAACAGGCTATCTATGAACTGGGATGTACCTTTAAAAAAATTTAATAATAAAACAGCCTTTGAAATGGCAGTCATAGGATTTTCAAAGCACATTTCTCAACAAGAATTCTTTTCTGTAGGAAAAAAAGGAGTGTTTGACTGTAGATCATTTGGTTTATATCGCTCAACAGTTGGAGAAGATAAAGTAAAAAACGACTTTCTAGAAAACATAAACATAAAAACACATAAATCTAATAAATTTTCTATAGATTTAATTAGGTAAATATTATTTTCTTCGACATACTTTTGTTGTGAATTTAAGGTGAGCAATAAATATAAAAAAAGTTTCTGTCTCCGCAACGAGATTTACCTTGATATTTATAAGGAAGGTAAATCTCGTTGAAGTCGCATAAACTTTTTTATATTCATTGCCTCCATAACACCGAAAATCAAAGAAAAATAAAAAGCATTTTTCTTTGATTTTCTACTGCATTGGCGTGTTCTTCTAATACATAGTTACTTGAAAATTCTGAATATGTTTAGTGGGGTGATGACCTAAGTACATTGAAGGCATAATAGAATTAACTTTTACACAATTTCTGTACTTAAACTACTTTGACCTTTTACAGTGTTAGTACGCCTTCATGACCCCCAGCCTACTAACAAGCTTAGTAAAAAGCTCTGCCAAAAACGCAGATAACCAAAGAAAAATCCTTTTATTTTTCTTTGGTTATCTGTTGCTATGAATAGCGAAGTATATAAGAGACGTTTATGTGACTTAATGAGGCTTTCCCATCCTTAACAAAAATCAAGGGAAACCGAATTACGGAACAGAAACGTCTCTTATATGCTTTGCTCTACTCAGATTCGTGACTAAAGTATATCGAAGAAACAAAATAGTCTACTAAGCTTATTCAACTAAATTCTTATTCCGTTTTTAATGACTCAATATATTGCCTTGTTTTAACAAGTTCTTTGTTTAATGATAGATAATCTAACGAAATTCCATCATCTATTGAACGTTCAATATTTATTTCATATATATTGTTTATGCCATATTTTTCACTTTCAATATCAATTGCTTCTGTTTTAGCATATGTCTGTTCAATAAAATCATAAGTTCTTGCATGAGATAAAATATTTAAGCTTATTTTTTTTACATTTTTATCATTATTTATAAATTGTGTATAGTCTTCTAAATAATACTTAGCAAATGTCTTATAATCAAAGTTTACTAAAGTTTTTGTTCCATCTGAACTGTAGATAAACACATTTTTAAACTTGACATTGTTTATATAATTTTCATCACAAAATATTTTATATCTAGCTTTTATAAATTCATCCATCCTAGCTATTTCCATAATTTTTGTGTATATTGAAGTATCATATTCATTAAATTCTTCCTTATAATTGTCTGGAAGCTTATATGTTCTAACTACTTTTTTACCATTATTTAAATAATAAATTATATTAACTTCTCTATAGGTATATGTTGGTTCCTCGCTCATTAACATTTGTTGCAATTCAATTACTTTCTTTATACTTTCTTTTTCATGAAGTATTACTAGACTATCATTACCCTTAACTTCTTCATATTTAGCTTCTAGTAAAGATCTCCAATTATATGATGTTTCTTTTAACATCTTAGCACCTTTTAAGTATGACAGACTATCCCCTATATATACAGCTTTAACATCTGAATCATCAGGAACATATGCTGATTTTTCGTTCAATATAAAAGATGTAGTGAAGATAGCAGTAATTATTATGATAATAAATGGTATATATATTTTCAATGCTTGAATTGAAATTTTAAATGTTTTATTAAATGCTGATATTAATATATAATAACTTAGCATAGATAAAATCACTAACACAACTACTAAAGTAAATAAGTTTGATCCCATCATAACCATTGTTATAAGCATTGGTGCAATTAAAGACGCAAAAAGTGACATAAAGTACTTAAAGCTACTATGAATGATGAAATCACCTGTTCTTTCATTCTTTCTTTTTTTAGCAAAAATTATTGTAATAATATATACAACAGCGCAAGATGCGAACAATCTAATAAAGAAGAATACATCTATATTACCTTTTACACCATAATCTATAAAATATATTTTATCTAATGGAAGTATGTTTTCTAACAATGATTTAGACATAATTTCTGTACTAATACCGATTATTACAGAATCTAAAATATAAAATATATAAGTTGTTATAAAATATAATATAAGAGGCAACATAAAATTAAATAAACTTACTAACACTGAAACTGTAGTATTACCAGTAAGTTCAGAAGATAGTGTTATTATAAAAATAAAAAGCATCAACCAAGCATACATTACCTGAGTATATGATAAGTATTTATCAATAAAATTCATATATTTAATATTTGATAATATTGAACCTGAAGCGCTTGCTATCAAAAATGTTAATAAAAATGTAATAGTACAAAATATAACATTTGATATTAATGCTATATTAATTCTTTTTGTCAAACTAATAGGTTTTGATAAATAATAAGAAATTTTTCTATCATCATGTAGAAATATTAAATCTGAAAAAGTACTTATTAATATAATTAATGATGCAATAAATAATGCACTTACCGAAAAAAATTCATAGGCTGACTTAAATAATATTGGCAAGACTATTGCAACTACAATACATATTGCTATATTTAATAAGAACCAATTCTTTTTACTTTTTAATGAGTGTATAATTAAACCTGTCATACTATCCTCCTATCTAAAGTGACTCATCGTCATTTTGATATATTTCAGTTCCATAGCCCTTATCCCCAAGTTCAGTGATGAATATTTCTTCTAAATTCATTGGTAATTCATCAAATAACACTACACTATAGCTATCATATAAATGCTTTTTAAATGATTCTAAATCCCCTTTAATAGTACAAATATAAACGCTACCCATTTTCATAGTTTTTACTACACTATAACTATTGGTGTTGTTTGCTATAAACTCTTTATTTATTGCAAACTGAACTCTTTTTACTTCATTTTTAAGTTCTTCTAGGTTTTCTTCTTTTATTATTTCACCTTCGTGCATTATGCCTACTCTATCACATATATTGTCTAATTCTTTTAAATCATGTGAAGAAATAACAACTATAGTGTCATTTTCCATAACATCTTGAATAAGTACATTCCAAAACTTTCTTTTAATAACTGCATCTAGTCCATCTACAATTTCATCCAGCAAAAGCAATTTAGGACTTGTAGACATTGCCATGACAAATGCCGCTTGCTTTTTCTGTCCTTTAGACATTTTGTTAAGTGGTTTTTCTGGATCTATGTTGAAAAAATTTACTAGCTTATCAAATTTCTGTCTTGATATATTTTTGTATAAAAGTTTTTCATAATTATATAACTTGTTTAATGTATATTGGCTAGGGAAAAATAAATTATCCTGTACATAATAAAATTCATCTATAATAGGGGTTTTGTCATTAACTAATTCTCCATTATAGAATATTTCTCCTATTTCTTGCTTGTAAATTTTCATTATATGCTTTAAGAGTGTTGTTTTTCCACAACCATTTGAACCAACTAGACCATAAATTTGGCCTTTGTTTGCTGTTATATTTATATTTTTTAAAACCTGCTGTTTTCCAAAGCTTTTATTTAAATCTCTAACAATTAACATAATTCCTCCTTATAAACTATTAAGTATTTCATTTACTAATCCAATTATGTCGTTTCTACTTAAAGATAGTTCCTTTAATGATTTAAGAATTTCTTTTAATGATTCACTTTGTTTACTGATGTGAGCATTAATTAAACCATCATTGTTTTTGACAAAATTGCCTTTTCCCTTCACTGTGCATATATAATTGTCATTTTCTAGAGATTTATATGCTTTTTGAATAGTATTTGGATTAATTTTAGTTAATGAAGCTAGCTCTCTAACAGAAGGCAGTTTATCATCTGGTTTTAGTGCTTTAGATAAAATTAATCTTAATATTTCGTCATAAATTTGTTCATAAATTGCTCTATTGCTATTATAATCTATATTTATCAATATTTACACCACCTTTTCTAGCTTGCACTTTTACTGTAAACAAAATCTCTTAAGTTTCCTTCGTATACAGAGTTTAAATTCAAATGATTATAATCACTTGGCTTTATTAATGTAAAATTTTTTTCAAGATCAACTATTCCTCTTAATATGTAAGATACAAATGTTGAGCATACAAATAAATCTTTTCTTTCATACGGTATATTTAAAAGCATCAATGGTAAATTAATATAGCTATACTTATATTTTTTTGGATTATTTAAAAATTTTTTTAGTCTTTTCATAACTAAAGCATAATCTTTTTCAGTTACCTCTAAATCATATATTATACATTTCGCATCTGGATGTTGTGCCAATACACCTTCATCCACATTTTCTTTTGCAAAACCGCCTACCAAAGGAAACCATACAATCCATCTTGAAAAGCTATACATTTCTTTACAGCCATCACTTAAGGCAATAGATACATGATTATAATCTTCCCTAGTAAATAAGCGTAAAAACCTTGAAACTTTTGTATTTATACTAGTTAAAACAATGTACACATGCTTCATACGAATCCTCCATGCATTACTGTGTGTACTAATACACATAGTACACTATGAAAAGAGTATAATACATCTTAAGCATGTTTGTCAATAGTTACTCTATTTTACCAAAATATCTAGACCTTTTAAAAAAGCTCTTTGTCAGCTTTTGACAAAGAGTCCTTTAAATTTCAATATTAACTAGCGGTTTAATCCATTTTTGTATAAATATTTTATCATCAACACTATTTAGATTTGACACGATATTCTCAACATTTCCTTTTAGATAAGAGTTTAATCTTGCCATTTCTTTATTAATTTCTACATCTTCCAAGTGTTCTCCATCGACTAATGACACACATCGATTATATATATTTTTTCTTTCATTTGTATAAAAATCATCAATATTGTCCTTAAATACTTGTAGACAATTTAATAATTTTTCAACTGCACTAACTATTTGTTCAGCATTAGAATTATTTTCTTTTATTGTTGAAGTAAATTCTCTTTGGATTAGTGGAAGTAATAATTTCTCAACTGTAAACCTTTTTAAACACCAATCTCTATACCATAGGCCCCAATTATATCCACTTACACCTTCTTTTTCACAAATGTTTTTAAATTTACTTTTAAATTTTACTTTAAGCATTTTGAAATCTTCTGCCCAGCTTTTTTCTATATTAACAATAGAAATCAATACTCTTTTATTTTTTTCAAAGTATTCGGCTCTAATAAGCATATTTTTAACTATATCAACAGTATTTTCTGCTAATAGTTCAAAACTTACTCTATCTGTTTTTTCAAGTCTAGCGAGCTCTTCAATAATATTATCTCCATTGTTGATATCATCTATTTTTTGCTCTATATCATCTGCATTTTTTCTAATTGATAAAAGCTTTGATTTTATATCCTTAATATCAAGAACTATATTTTTTTGAAGATAGTTTCTTCTTTTCTCAAATATATTGTTCTCATCTTCTTCCATTTCTAGCTCATATTCATATGGTTTTAAAATAGTTTCGTTAATTTCTTCAAAATTTTTAAGCAAAGTTATCTTTTCACTTTCAAAAAATTCTATCATCTCAATAATAGAATCAATCCATTTTTGGACAGCTTTATAGTATTTTATGACAGAACTGTTTATAGAATTTATATCGTATTCATCAATAAGTACAGAAAAGTCAAAAACAGATGAAAGCATAACATTTTCTTGCAAACTGCCTATATCTTTCTTTACATTTTCGTACTCTTTAATAAGCATAGGCTTCTCTATATACACCTTATAATATAATTCAGTTATTTTATCATCTTTAAATATTGGCTCTAATCCATTGTTTACAAATACACTTAGAGTGAATTGCAGCTTTTCCGTCTGTGTATAAATACGGTTGTCCATGATATTCTTTTCGTATTCATCACTTGTTAAAGAAGTATTGCATGGTAACAAATATACACTTGCTTGTCCCCTATTATAGTTATCTAAGTCAATGCAGTAATTTTCTCCATCTATCGCAAACCAATAATCTAAATTATTTATTCTATAGCAATTTCCATCCTGAAAAGGGAAAGTTTTATCATTTATCATTGTTATCATTTGTTTCGCTGATGGAATTATCCAATTTTTATAACCATCTAATTCTAAATTATCAACAATTTCTGTAGCTTCTTCATATGTAAATGTATGTGCCTCACTATTTTCATTATAAAAATCAAAATAATCTAGATTAGCCCATAATATGCCGGTATTTCTATCCATAATAACTTTAGGTTTGTTTTTAAAGAAAAACCACCTCTGTTCACCTATGGCATCAAGTATTTTATCAATTCCTTCTCCAGAAAGTGTTCTTATCCTTGAATTTATCCTTCTTAACTGAGAGTCTACTGTTGATAGCTTTTCTAAGAGCTTTGATTTCTCTGCCATCAAAGTTGCTTGTTCTTTATTTAGTTTATGAGCTTTTTCTGTATTTAAAGGATTATATGTGCCCTCATAATTCTCTTCAATATACTTTATTTCATCTAGTATCTGATTTTTTCTATCAAGTAGTTCAATTATAGAAGATTCCTGCATATACTCTCTTCCTTTCATAATCTTAATTAACACGTTTTTAAATGTTAAAATATTTTATCATACCGATTTTTAAAAGTCAAATTGTTGAGAATTTAACTCCTCAATAGCTTCTGCAACATAAATTTTGTTTTGAATTTTATCAATTATGCTATCAAAATCACCTAATTGTTCATAATATACTTTATCGTTTATTTCATTTATTTTTTCTAGTTGATTGGCCAAAGAATTTTTATTCTTCAACTCCTCAAGCTTTTTCAAAGTCTTTTCTAAATCATCTATAAATTTTTCATATAGTTTTTCATTTTCACAGAGTTTATTAAAGCTAGTTGACTCATTAGCCTCAACTGCAGCCATATCAGATTTTATCTGTCTTAAAGCTTCTTTAACGTCATGTATATACTTATTTATTAAATCTTCTTCATTAACTTTCTTTGTTTTTGATGATTTTGCATTTACTTTAGCTCTTATAATATTTTTAAATCTCTGTAGAATCCCCATAATTAACCTCTTTTTTATTATAGATTTAAGCTCATTACTACATTTTTACGTTATCTTCAATTATAGCGTATTGTATTAATTTGTCAAAATTTATATAAAACATATATAGTTTATAAGAAATAATACATTTAGAAATTTTGTTAATAATATTATTTTAATATTGTTTATAATATTACTTTAATATTGTTTATAATATTACTTTAATATTGTTTATAATATTATTGATTTCTTAATATTACTTTTTGATTTGTATTTTATAATTAAATTTTACATAAAAGTTAGAAAATCTATAAAGGAGAGACTTAATGCTAAAAATACTTAAATACCTGAAAAATTCTAAGCTTGCTGTTTTATTCATAGTTATATTGCTTATAATTTCAGCTTCTTGTGAGTTAGCATTGCCACAATATACATCAAATATTGTAGACATTGGAATACAGCAAAGCGGTATTGAAAATGCAGCACCAAAAGAAATTAGACAAGAAACTTTAGAAAATTTAATGTTTTTTATGACAAAAGATGAAGTTGATAAGGTAAAAAGCTTCTATACGTTAAATGACAATGGCAATTATGAACTTAATACAAAAAATAAGGAAAAAATTAATGAACTAAGCAATATTTTCGGAATTCCTATCCTTATGTTATCAAACTTAAAGGAATCTAGTGATTATGATATAAACACTTTTAAGGAAATGAAAAACAGTGGTTTAATATCAAATGAACAAATTTTAGAAATAAGAGATAAGATGACAGAAAATTTTAGTGATTTAAACGAGTTGCTAATATCACAAAAATCAGTGCTATTTATTAAGGATGAATATAAATCAATTGGTATTGATTTGAGTAAACTTCAAACTGATTACTTATTAAAGACAGGTTCGATAATGCTTGGATTAACAATAATATTAGTTATTTGCATAATTATTGTTAGTCTTATAGCATCACAAACTGCAGCTAAAATAGGTATGAACCTTCGTGAACAAGTTTTTAGTAAGGTTATATCATTTTCAAACACTGAGGTTAATAAATTTTCAACGGCTTCACTAATAACTAGAAGTACAAATGATATACAACAAGTGCAAATGGTTTGTGTATTGCTACTTCGTATGGTAATTTACGCTCCTATACTAGGTATTGGTGGTGTAATTAAGGTAGCTAGTACCAAAACAGGCATGGGATGGATAATTGGAGTTGCAGTTGGAGTGATAATTCTACTTGTAGGAATTTTAATGTATATAACTATGCCAAAATTCAAAAAAATGCAAACTCTTGTGGATAAAGTGAATTTAATATCAAGAGAAATATTAACAGGAGTATCTGTAATACGAGCATTTAGTAGAGAAAAACATGAGGAAGCAAGATTTGAAGTTGCTAACAAGAACCTCATGAAAACACAACTATTTACAAATAGAATTATGTCTTTTATGATGCCTGCTATGATGCTAATCATGAACATCATAACTTTAGTTATAGTTTGGTTTGGAGCTAAAGGTGTTGATCTTGGTAATCTTCAAGTCGGAGATATGATGGCATTTATAACTTATACTATGCAGATTGTCATGTCATTTTTAATGTTAACTATGATTTCTGTTATGCTTCCTCGTGCTAGTGTAGCTGCTGGCCGTATTGATGAGGTTATAGATACAGAATTATCTATAAATGATACTGAAAATGCAAAAGATAATGAACTAAAAAACTGTAAAGGTATAGTTAAATTTGATAGTGTATCATTTGCATACCCTGATGCAGAGAAAAATACAGTAGAAAATATAAGCTTCACTGCAAAACCTGGAGAAACTACTGCGATAATTGGAAGCACTGGTTCTGGAAAATCAACTGTTTTAAATCTAATACCAAGATTTTTTGATGTTATCAGCGGAAAAATAACCATAGACGGAGTGGATATAAGAGACATATCTCAATATAAGCTTAGAAGCTTAATAGGTTATGTACCTCAAAAAGGAATTTTATTTTCTGGAGATATAGAGTCAAATTTAAAATTTGGAGGCTCATGTATAACAGATGAGACTATGAAGGAAGCAGCTGCAATTGCTCAAGCTAAAGTATTTATAGAGGATAAACCTGATAAATATAAATCAAGCATTGCACAAGGTGGTACTAATGTTTCCGGTGGTCAAAAGCAAAGATTATCTATTGCCAGGGCAATAGCTAAAAAACCTAAAATATTTTTATTTGATGATAGCTTTTCTGCATTGGATTATAAAACAGATGCTGTTTTAAGAAAAACCTTAAATGAGAAAATTACTGATGCAACAATTATAATTATAGCACAACGAGTAAGTACAATTCTTCATGCAAATCAAATTATAGTTTTAGATGATGGAGAGGTTGTAGGTATTGGAACACATAGAGAATTACTTAAAAACTGCAAAACTTATCTAGAAATTGCAAAGTCTCAATTATCTGAAAAAGAACTGAAAGGAGAGTGCTAAACATGAGTCAGAAGAAGTCGTCTCCTCTAGGTGGTGGCCATGGTCCTGGTGGAAGAATGATGCATGGGGAAAAAGCTAAGGACTTTAAAGGTACAATTAAAAAGTTATTTAACTATATGGGGAAATATAAAATAGGACTAGTTACAGTTTTAATATTTGCCGTAGGAAGCACTATTTTTAGTATTATAGGTCCTAAAATTCTTAGTAATGCTACAACCACGCTATTTGATGGATTAGTTGCAAAAATCTCTGGAACAGGTACTATTGATTTTAGTAGAATATGGAATATTTTAATTCTTCTTTTAATACTATATTTAATAAGTGCAGTCTTTTCTTTTGTACAAGGCTATGTAATGAGTGGCATTTCACAAAAAATAAGCTTTAGACTTCGTAAAGAAATTTCAGAGAAAATTAATAGAATCCCTATGGAATACTTTGAGTCAAACACTGTAGGTGAAACTTTATCACGTATAACAAATGATGTAGATACCCTTGGACAAAGCTTAAATCAAAGCATTACACAATTAATAACATCTATTACAACAGTTATTGGTGTTTTAATTATGATGTTAAGTATAAGTCCCTTAATGACCTTAATAGCTATAGTAATATTACCTGTTTCAGCTCTTTTAATAAGCTTTATAGTAAAATATTCTCAAAAGTATTTTACTACACAACAAAGCTTTCTTGGTAAGATTAATGGACAGATAGAAGAAGTATATAGCGGTCAAAATGTTGTTAAGGCTTTCAACCGTGAAGAAATTGTACTGAATGAATTTAATGAAACTAATAAGGTCTTATATCAATCAGCGTGGAAATCACAATTTTTATCAGGCTTAATGCAGCCTGTTATGATGTTTATAGGTAATTTAGGATATGTAGCTGTTGCAGTTACTGGTAGTATACTAACTATAAATGGTACAATTCAAATTGGCGATATTCAAGCATTTATACAATATGTTAGAAACTTTACACAACCTATTACACAGATTGCACAGGTTTCAAATTTGCTTCAATCAATGGCCGCAGCAGCAGAACGTGTTTTTGAGTTTCTAGAAGAAAAGGAAGAGGATATTACAGTTGAAAATCCTGTTAATCCAAAAATTATAAAAGGCAATGTAGCCTTTGATCATGTACATTTTGGATATAACCCTAATAAAATAATTATCAATGATTTTAACGCTTCTGTAAACACAGGTCAAACTGTTGCTATAGTAGGTCCAACTGGGGCGGGTAAAACAACAATGATAAAGCTTTTATTACGTTATTACGATGTAAATAGCGGAAGTATAAAAATTGACGGAAATGATGTTAGAAACTTTAATAGATATGATTTAAGAGAGATTTTTGGAATGGTTTTACAGGATACTTGGCTATTCAAAGGCACCATAAAGGAAAATATTAGATACGGTAGACTAGATGCGACAGACGAGGAGGTTGTTAAAGCAGCAAAAGCCGCAAATATACACCATTTCATTGAAACTCTACCAGGTGGTTACAACATGGAGCTTAATGAAGATGCAAGCAATATATCACAAGGACAAAAACAGCTTCTTACAATTGCTAGAACAATACTTGCTGATAATAAAATACTGATACTAGATGAAGCCACAAGCTCTGTTGATACACGAACAGAAATGCTTATACAAAAGGCGATGAATAACTTAATGAATGGAAGAACAAGCTTTGTAATAGCTCATAGATTATCAACAATTAAAGATGCTGACTTAATTTTAGTGATGAAAGATGGAGATATAATTGAGCAAGGAAACCATGTAACGCTACTTGAAAAACAAGGATTTTATTACGAGCTATATAATTCGCAGTTCAGTGAATAATTATGACTGATAACCTTTGTTATCAGTCTGAGTATCTTCCTTTAATTTGACAAAAAAAATTTATATGATAAAATTAACAAATGATAAAAATTTCCTATTCTAAAAAATCATCACAATTTTATATGAACGGAGAATTTATATGGAAAAATCAAAACGAAAAAACTCTTTATTTAGAAAAAATAGTTTTCAACTTTATCCAAATCAATCATTTGCTAGTGGTTTAAATTTTTATAAATTATTTTGGGTATTTTTTATAGGATGTATAGCAGGTGTAATAATCGAAACAATATGGTGCTTAATAACACGATTTCATTATGAAAGTAGGACAGGTCTTATTTATGGTCCTTTTAACCTTGTATATGGTTTTGGTGCATTACTTATGACTGTATGTCTGTATTGTCTTAGAAATAGACGTGATTTGTGGATAATAATTGGTGGTTTAGCAATAGGTACTGTATTTGAATATGTTTGCAGCTATGTACAAGAAGTGTTGTTTGGAACTGTTTCATGGGAATACAGTAAATTTCCTTTTAATCTACATGGTCGAGTAAATATGCTATATTCTTTATTTTGGGGAGTTCTTGCTCTAGTTTGGGTTAAAAATCTTTTTCCTCTTATTACAGAGTATATAGAAAAAATCCCTAATTCATTTGGCAAAGTATTAACTTGGTTTTTATTAATATTTATGATTATAAATACCTTTATGTCTGCTTGCGTGGTAGGAAGAATGGCAGGTCGTTATGAAAATATTTCTCCATCTAACAAATTTGAAGAGTACATAGATAAAAAATATCCTGATGAGCGTGTAAAAAAAATATATCCTAATATGATACATGTTGATTAATGTAAAGAGTATAGAAAATCTATACTCTTTTTTAGTTTATTCTATATTTTTTTAACAAATACATTCTATCATCTGCCATTTTAAATAATTCCTTAAAAGTATTTCCATCCTTACCATATGTTGATATGCCAAAGCTAAATGAACATGATATATAATGGTTGTCTATCTTAATCTTATTATCAATATCTCTTAAGGAGTTTTCTATTTTATTTAAGATAGAATCTTCATTTTCATCATAAAATATTCCTAAAAACTCATCTCCACCAACTCTAGCTAAGATATCATTTTTATTAGTCATCTTTTTTAACTCATCAACTATTTTTAATATAGCTAAATCCCCTTCGCTATGACCATATTTATCGTTAATATCCTTTAAATTATCAATATCGAATATTACTAAATAGAATGTTAAGTTATTTCTTACAGCATCATCTTTACATTTTTCAAATTTTTCTTCAATATAAAAACGATTGTATAGTTTGGTTAAGCTATCATGATTAGCTAAATATATTCTTTCCTCATATAGTAAAAAATTAGATATAGCAATTTCAATACAATTTTTCATAAATGCCATGTACTGAATGTCATCATCATCAAAAGCATTAACCTCAACAGAATCTATATTTATCATGCCGTATATGGTATTATTTATATTTATAGGCGCTGTCAAAGTAGATTTAATATATTCTTCTCCTAAAGTTGTTTTTATAGGATAATAGCTATTAAATGTCATTAAATCAGCTATGTTTTTTATGGTATCCATTTTGCCGTCAGTTGCTCTATATAAAAATGCGTCCTGTATGTTCAACTGGAAGCCTAATATTTCTTCTGAAAAACCAGCATGAGCCACTACCTTAAAAATATCATCTTTCTTAATAAATATAGTACCAATCTTTGCTTTTTCTAACGCTCTTATAGCATTATTTAATATTAATTGATATATTTGACTAATATCTTCTGTTTTAATTATAGATTGACTTACATCAAGCATTAAGTTTCTTACCATTGAAAATTTCATTAATTTTGACTGTACATTTAGCTTTTCTGTTATATCAAATAGATGAGCAAGAATATATTTACTTGACTTATATAAAACAACCTTATAATCTAATTTAATAAATATTTTCTTAAAATTTGCTGTTATAATAAATGTATCAGTGAACTTTAAGCTTTCACCACTTTCCAGAATCTTTTCAATTCCATCAATAAATTTATCATCCATAAAAAATTGCTTTGTTTTTATTGGTACTTGTATATTAGAATTATTACATCCAAATAATAGACTACATTCATCATTTACATATGCAATATTTTCGCAATTAAACAAAATAAGAGGTGTTGATACAAACTTATTTAAAATTACTAAATCAGTTTCTGTTATTATTTCATGATTTTGTTTACACAGCATTTCATTCTCCAAAAATAGATAAATTTATAAAATATTAAAACTTGATGTATTTCCTAAATTTCAGATTTTTTTAATTATGCATATGTATTATATCATTAATATACTAAAAGTAAATTATTATATTTTATTTTTTATATTATTTGACAAAATTCTTAAATATTTCTATATAAGCTAACTAAAAATTAATAATTTATAATTAGTAGTTACTAATTATTGAACTAATTAACTATTTATGTTAATATTAACCAAATTTTATGTGTTTTGTGAGGTGATTTTATGTTAATTAGATGGGCAACAAAAGAGGATAAAACTGCCTGGATGCAGCTTGCAGATAATGTAGCTGACATTTTCAGAAATCCAACCATGTCTACAGATAAAGATTTTCATAATTACATGGACGGTAAATTAAGTAAATTTGAAGCTCTTATCGCTGTTGATAGAATGAGCGGAAATTGTCTAGGTATTATAGGTTTTTCAAGAACATATAACCGTATTACATGGTTCGGTGTATTTGAAAAGTATCGTGGCAAAGGAATTGGAACAAGACTGTTAACTACAGCTCTAAGACATCTTGATAACACAAAAACAATTACTGTTGAAACATATCGAGCAGATTATCCAAAAGGATTAGCGGCTAGAAAAGTGTATCACAAACTAGGATTTATTGACGAAGATAATACAGTTTTCGATCACTTAGGCAACCCAATTTGTAGAATGGAAATTGCACCTACCAATGAAAAACGAGGTGGAAGCTTTCATTATAATTATCCTTCATACAATAAGTATTCAAAAAAAGAATTTTGTTTGTGTTGTAATAATTTTCCACCACCTGCGTCGCATGTTGATATAGTTGAACTGCAATATTCCTATGTCACTGCTGAAAAGGAGGCACAAGGTAAATTATTTGGAAAATGTCATGTATTATCAAAACTACATGTTGTTGATTTTGAAGAAATGCCCAGAGAATATATGATAGGGTTTATGACTGACATTCAAACAGCAGCGAAAGCTTTACATAAGATCACCGGAGCAATAAAAATAAACTACGAGATACACTCAAATACAGGACCTCATATTCACTGCCACTTGTTTCCACGATATCTTGACGACGACTTCCCAAGCAGATGTATTGATTACAATATAACAGAACCTTCACCATATGAAAGTGAAGAAGAATTTAATTGGTTTGTGGAGCAAATGAGAAAGGAAATTGTGGGGTAAACATGATACATAGTAATATTTTAGAACAAAACAAACATTCATAGAGGAACCGATAAAAATACTTTGTTCAGAGTAGCAGAATATTCATCTCATCATTATGCACCATGTAAGGCTGAAAAGTTTCCTCTTTCTTTTGTTATCAAAGTAAGAAAGATATCTAATAAAGCGATAAGCTCGTTGAAATCTTGAAATGTAAAACCATTTTCAAGATACAACGAGTTTTTTTATAATTCTGTTAGTTATGTATAGCACACTCATCAATCCTACGAACAACACTATTGGTGTATGCCGCAAAATGCTTCAGCCAAAAACCACTGGCTGTAGGATTAAAACTCTCAAAATCAACACCTAATCTCTTATATCCGTCTGTCTCTAAAGTCATTATCATATAATTTATTAAATTCGAAAAAATATCCTTTCTCCTAAATTCAGGAATACAGTAAGCACCACAGATATTTATCATACCATTTACTTCTGTTACAAAATTTTCTGCGTTGTCTTTTACCTCCAAAAATGCAATTAACTTTTCGTCTTGTTTTGCGACAAATAGCCTCGAATCACGCCTTTCAGCTCGTTCAATACAATTTTCAAAGTTCTGCGGTGTAGAACACATAAAGCTTGGACTTTCACCTAAATGTTCAGACAACATACGCCTCATATCCCGAACCTGATTTACATCTTTTTTTTCAATTTCTTCAAATACTATATCATCGCACGGTTGACAATCTAATTTATTCATTGGTCTGATAGCATCTATACAACGAAGCCCAAATCCATAAGTAAACAATGCATGTACTGCTTTATTATCATGTGCATATAATCCAATTGCATGGTATGCAATTTTGCGCTTTATCCATTTTTTCGCAGCGACCTGATAAAGCCTTTTATAAATCATTTCACGGTTTTCCAATATAGTGCCATGGGCATGAATTGGTGAAAAAGTTCCCTTTGCTGCTGAATTGAATGCATTATCCCATGGCTTGTAGCAACATAAAAAACCTATCATTTTACCTTTATCAAAGGCCACTACACCAAGTCTGTTATCCGCAAAATGTGTTAAATCAGGAAGAGTGTCAATATCAGGCAATATTGATACGTGATCTTTTTCTTCTTTATAATTTGCCATAGCAATTTGCCTTGCTTCTTCCACATGTTTCTTTTCAAAATCTAAAATTATCATAATAATCCTCCATAAATTATGAAGGGTTTATTTTGCGCAAACCCTCCTTATGCGCTTTTTGTTTATTATGTTTTTCATCATCATACGCAATCTCTCCTTTTGGCATAGAATGTATTATAACTTATAAACGATATAATACATAAACACCCAATATTTTCCGTTTATTATATCATAGTTTCATAATCAAAGAAACAGGCAAATATCAAAAAGAAATTTGCCTATTATAATGAGTAATTTAAATATTTACTTTTTTCTTACAGGTATCCATATTTCACCAGAGGAATTATTTGCAAAGCCGTAATACATTTCAAATGTAGGTCCCTCGACTTGTTCATATTCAGATGTTGGAAACCATTCTGAATAAATTCTTCTCCTAAGATTCTGCATATCACATTTAGCATCTGGGAAAATAGCCCATGTTAATGCGGATATATTAAGCCTTGTATATGTTTCAGGTATTTTAGCCGTTTCAGGTACATGATAGCAAATCATATATTTAAATGTAGTATCGGTAAGATCGTACAGTGTAGCATGTAACATAGAATCATGATTTCTACCTAAAAGGTCATTCATACGGTCTACTGTTCCATCTTCATCACACTTGATACAAAACTGGGGTACTTCTATAAATGCCTTTTCCATTTCCGTGCTTATAATACCATATACTCCAAATACCTCAAAAGCTTCTTTTTGTTCAATACGATAATTCATTTCTATATCTCCCTTTATTGATATTGAAAAGGTCATTCTTGGATAAGCTTTAAGCGAAACGCCCTTATCGCGCGCAGATATTGGCATTACACCTTGCAGATTCTTAAACGCCCTGGAAAATGCTTCTGGAGATTCAAATCCATATTTGAGAGCCACATCAATAACTTTAATATCACTTGTCTGTAATTCAAAGGCAGCCAATGTTAATCGTCTGCGTCTGATATATTCTGATAACGCTACACCAGTTATGAATGAAAACATCCTTTGAAAATGATAAGTAGAGCAACAAGCAATTTGAGCCGCCTTATCATATGAGATATCTTCACACAAATTAGATTCGATATAATTCATTGCATTATTTATTCTGTTAAGCCAATCCATTAATTTCCCTCCTCATGAGATAATTGTATCGTAAAAATAAAAATAAAACCTAGCATTTCATGTATTAAAAAATCAAGTAAATATAATGTAAATTAATGATTTAACTACATATTAACATATATTAAACAAAAAAGCTGACAATTTTTTTGTTGAAAAATTAGGCTTTATTATACAAAATTATTTTTTGACATTATTTTAAAAACAAATTATAATTAACATTATATCGAGCAAAGTTGTAACTGCAATAAAAAAATTTAAATATATAATTTCTTAGAATGTTTAAATAAATATATAAAAATTATCTATATGATTTAAATTATTTTCACTACCAACATATATTCACATTGCACATTAATATATCCTCCCAGCGCAGGATATCATTAAGATTAAAGGAGAATGAAAATGAATAGTATTAAAACGATTGTAAATAATCAAAAATTGTATTTTTCAAATGAGAAAACAAGAGATATATCTTTTAGAAAAAAACAGTTAGAAAAATTATATAAAAGCATAAAACAACACGAGAATGAAATTTTGATTGCCCTAAAGTCAGATTTAAACAAATCAGCCTTTGAAGCTTACGAAACAGAAATTGGTATGGTATATGAGGAACTAAAATTTATGTTAAAAAACATAAAGAACTTTTCAAAACCAAGACGTATAAAGACTCCACTTATGCATTTTCCATCAAAAAGCTATCAATATCATGATCCATATGGATGTGTTTTGATTATGTCTCCTTGGAACTATCCGTTCCAGTTGACGTTAGTTCCTTTGATTGGTGCGATAGCAGCTGGAAATTGCGCTGTTGTAAAGCCATCAAACTACGCTAAAGAAACTTCTCGAGTTATTTTGAAAATATTAAGTGAATTTCCACAGGAATATATAGCTGTCGTTGAAGGTGGACGTGATGTAAATAACGCGTTATTAGAAGAAAAGTTTGATTATATTTTCTTTACAGGAAGTCCATTGGTCGGCAAACTTGTTATGGAAAAAGCAGCACAACATCTTACACCTATGACGTTAGAACTAGGAGGTAAAAGTCCATGTATCATTGATAAAACCGCAAAAATCGATTTGGCTGCTAAGAGGGTTGCTTGGGGTAAATTATTGAATTCTGGTCAAACTTGTGTTGCACCAGATTATATTATCGTTCATGAAAGTATAAAAAATGAATTTATAAATGCATTAAAAAAATATATTGAAGTGTTTTACGGAAAAAATCCTGAGAAAAATCCTGAATATCCTAAAATTATCAATAAAATTCATTTTGATAGGTTATCAGAATTAATAAATAACAGTGAAAATGTTTATGGTGGAAAGACAAATTCAGAAACATACCAAATTGCACCAGCTATTATAGATAATTGTCAATGGGATAGCTTAGTTATGAAGGATGAAATTTTTGGGCCAATACTCCCTATTATCTCGTACAATGACTTTGATGAAATAATTAAACAGATAAATAGTAGACCAAAACCACTTGCGCTGTATTGTTTTACAGAGTCTAAAACAATAGAAAACAAAGTATTGAAATCTGTATTGTATGGCGGCGGGTGCATAAACGATACAGTTCTTCATTTAGCAAATCCATATCTTTCATTTGGTGGTGTTGGAGAGAGTGGTTTAGGAAAATACCATGGAAAGGAAAGTTTCTATACTTTCAGTCATACAAAAAGTGTATTAAAAAGAGGAACATCATCCGATATAAATTTGAGGTATGCGCCTTATAAAGACAATTTAAAACTTATTAAAAAGATATTGAAATAAAAAAGTTACTATAGATAAAATTAAACGACTAACTGTTTTAAATACAAGTAGTCGTTTATATTTTTTACAACTTAAGTTTCTAATCAATGATTTCCATCATTTAATTCAAATTATTTTAAATAACGCTAACTCATAATATTACTTTAAATTCTGCATATTGTATGATATTATTATATTTGTAATTATTGGTAACATGAATAGAGCATAGATTAGACAGTTAATTTATAAATAATGGTTTGATGAGGAGTAAATAATAATATGAAAAAAGTATATATTTTACTAATATTAATAGTACTATTGTTTGTTGGCTGTACTAAAAATAGTATAGGAATCATTGGAAGTGCTGATGGCCCAACAGAAATTTACATAGGTTCTTCAACAAGTTGGTTAGAAATTGCTATTATAATAGCTATTGCTGTTATAATTTTAGCTATTATAATATTATACATAAAACGCAAAAAACGATAATTATAACTATAATAAGTACAATTACAAAACAAGATGACTAAAAATCATCTTGTTTTTTTATTCGCAAATTATTATACCCGTTTTTCTTAACTCTTCTTTTTTATCTAAAAATTTATCCTTGGAAGTATAACATTATAACCTCTCTTATGCGCTTCTATGGCACTAATAGCAACACAACTATTTCCGTCAACAACTATTATTTCTATTTCAATAATTTTGTTATCTTTTAACCATATGATAATATTTTCATTTGAAAATATACTAGCTTTTTCCTTGCAAAAAATAGCTGTTGATAATATTTGAAGCTCTGGTGAAAATTCGGAAGTAAAGACACCACTTCTCAATACTTTTGTATTTTTAATATAGGCAATAAGTTCATCATTCTTCTTTGCTTGAATAATGCGTTCATTTACCCTATTAAGTAAATCATGCTCATACTGTTTCACATAATCTTCTTGCATATCTACAACAACTATTGCTTTCATTTTTTCACCTTCTGCGTGTTATATAAAACATAAACACTTAGAATTTATTTGTTCGCTGTAATTATCAGATTCTATTAGTATAACATAAAAAATCAGTCTAAAAAAGATTCAAGTTGTATCTTTTTTAGACTGATAATTTTTGGTGCACCTGAGAGGAATCGAACCCCCGCAAAACATGCCATTGATGACATAGGTTTTATGATATGTCATCATTTCTTTTTTTGTTGTATTTTTCAATAATTATGTTTTGTTTAGTATTATTGTTTCATATATAATTTTAGTGGCGTTGTGCTACTCGTTGTGCTACTATTTCATAATATTTAAATTTTTTAGTTAACATAATTTAGTCAGATACAAAGAAATAATATTAATACATACTCTTTTGCAAAGACGAATAATCAGTCTTGCTCTATATTAAAATTCTTCCCGCATTCTTCCGCCAAAATCATTAGCAAATGTTTATGTTGATGGCATTTTATCATAACTAAACATACTTACTCGCCTATTTTTGCATCATATTTCGCCAAACTATTTAATCAAAAATTCTTTACAAAAAATATATATCTTCATACTAATCCTTTTGTTAGAAATTTTATATACTTCTAATCAATTTTCTTTTTTAAAAAATTCAACCATCCTACCTCAAATTCTTCTATAGAGATATTTAAAGCTTTTTCTATATTACCATATTCGTAAATTAATTTAATCAATTGTTCTTGTCCATAGTTTGTCAAAATATACTCAACCATACTATATCCATATTTATATGACATATCTCCTTTAATGCATAATTTTTCATAGCTGCCAAAACCAGTCTTAATTAGCTCGTCATAGCAGTATTGTCCAAAATAATCTTGATCCTGTGAAATGTACATAGCAATTCCTTCAGTAAACCATGCATTTATTACTTTTTTAGGAGTTGCATAGAAATTTACAGTATGTACAAATTCGTGAGTACTAAATATCTTCCACCAAGGAATATCCCTATCTTCATGATAAACAAAATAAAATCTATTTGTATTTTTAGTATATCCTTTACTATTATATACATTTTTACCTAAAGCTTTAATCTGATCATTGTATGCCTTATCGCTATTATACATATTTATTTTTACCACAGGCATATTTTCCTCTGAAACTTTAAAAGTATCTAAAATTTCATGGTAAACATCTTCCAAAGCTTCAACTGTATTGTTAGCTTTTCATTACTTTTATATAAAGTATTATTATAGTACAATTCAAAATGTTCACTCTTAATATAATCATTGAATAAATTTCCTGCTTCATCATAATATTTATCATCTTTTTCTATGATACCTATAATATCTGTATAATCATAACCGTGTATATTATCAACGGAATTTTTTTGTAAATATATTTTCCATTTTTCTAAAAGGTCTCTTTCATTTAATTTATCAATTTCTTCAATATCACCATAAGACAGAACTAATTGTTTAAGTGCTTCCTTACCATAATTATCAATAATAGTTGATACCAAGCTATAAGCTAATTCATATTCAACATTAATATCACTATTTAAGTCACTTATACTCAAATCCTCAAGTTCTAAATATTCAGCATATCTCCAATTATTTTCATTAATATCTTCCAAAATATAAGTTGAGATACCTTCTAACAACCAAATTGGTACATGTTTTTCTTGAGCAATATTTAAAATTACACAATCCACAAAACTATATATTATACTATTTGAATCATATATAGCATATATTGAATTAGATCTAACATATTTTGAAGTACAATCTTCATAATTATTTATAGTTTCACTTTCAAATGAATTATATAAGTTTTCTATTTCATCATACATATAAATTTTTATTACTGGTAATTTACCATCATCTAAATCTAAAAAATTAATTACTTTAGGATAAGCTTGTTCTAGCTCAATTAACAGGTTATTTACATTATCTTTATTTTTATCATTTAAGTTGTTATAGTATATTTCAAAATGGTTATTGCTTATATAACTATTAAACTCTATTCCACAGCTATCCACATACTTCCCATCTTCATCAATTCTATGAATAACTTTATTAGTGTCTAAACCATATATTGTAACGTTAACTTTATCAACATTATTACAACCAACAAAAAATAACAAGAATGTTACTAAAAATACATAATATTTATATTTCATTATCATACTCCTTAAAAAATTATATTTAATAAAAATTAATTTTGTCTATAGTCAAAATTTGTTAATGCTAGCTATAAAATTTTTAGGTATTATCAATTTTATTGGCTTAATTTCAATGAGAGTTTCGTAATTATCTAAATATTATTTTATCAAAATTTGTAAAATTTTACAAGAATAAAACAGATATAAAAAAGACTACTTGTTCTAAACACAAGTAGTCTTTACTAATTTTACACTTTTTTACCCCGTTGTGCTACTACACAACTTTTACACAACATCTAAAAAATAAAACGTGTAAATTTCAATTTTTGGTGCACCTGAGAGGAATCGAACCCCCGCAAAACATGCCTTAGGAGGGCACTGCTCTATCCTACTGAGCTACAGATGCGTATTTATAACTAAAGTTGATTTTACAACAAAAATCACTATTTGTCAATATATTGGTGGAGTAATTATTGCAATTCCTTCAACACATTCATTAGCCTTGTTGCGTATTCTGTGTGGTGTGTTTTCTGGTATATATATACTTCCACCTTCTTTTACTATATATACTTCTCCATCTATATGATATTCTGCTTCACCTTTTAAAATATAGTTACATTCATCAGCTTCATGTATCATAACTTCTTCGCTAACCCAGCAATTTGGGTCTGTTTTATAGTAAAATACTTCCATTCTAGGTGAAATTTCTCTGTCCTTAATATAAGGTGTCAAAAATTCATATGTTGATTTTTTATCTTCAAATCTAACAGCGGTCCTACTTTCAGCAGGGCTTGCTATTACACCTAAAGTAACCTCTTCTGTAAATAAAACAGATAAAGGAGTTTGTAGTGCTTTACACAACCTCCTTAGCACGGATAAAGAAGGGTCTATTAAATCTCTTTCTATTTGTGATATATATCCTGTTGTTACTCCTATTTGGTCAGCCAAAGCACTTATAGTCATGTTTTTTTCTTTTCTAATACTTCTAATTTTTTCTCCAATCAACATGAAAATTCAACTCCCTATATTCTTATTTAAATAAGTTTCTGAAAAATCTAAATATTCTAACAAATATATTTGCTTTTTTTATATCTTCTCTAACTTCTAAATCTACTGTTTTTATTTTTTCGTTTCCAATATAATAATTTAATTCTCCTATTTTTGTTCCTTCTTTAATAGGCGCTTTTATTTCTTCATTATAAACTTTTTCTGTTCTTATAGTTTCTCCATTTTTTATAAGCTTACTATAGTCCTCTTTTGCATAAACATTTACATTTTCAACCTTTGCATTGCCTATATGAATAGTATCAGAAACTTCATCTTTGTTAGATAAATTTTGCATTATATAATCGTTTCTTCCATGGTCAAGTAATGCTTTTGATTTTTCTATCCTTTCTGGATGAGTTTGTGCACCCATGACAATTGCAATTACTCTATAATCCTCACTATTTTGATTCTGTGCTTTAACAGGCAGTGTTGATACTAGACATATACCTGCTTCATCTGTATAACCTGTTTTCAAGCCATCAACGCCATCAACTACTCCAAATAAAGGATTTGTAGATTTTCTGCTAAAATTTCTTTCAGGAATAACAAGTTCTGATTTTTTAGTTGTTTCTAGCACCTGAGGATATGTTGTTAATAAATATCTTACAAAAGTATATAAATCCTTTATATTCATGTAATTTTGGTCAGGCTGAACATTTTCTTCCGGTAAACCATGAGGATTTATAAATGTTGCTGATGATAGACCAAGAGTTTTTGCCTTATCATTCATCATTTTTACAAATTCTTCTTCTGTTCCTGCTACATGTTCAGCTATAGCAGTTGCTACATCATTACCAGATATAATAAGTAATGCTTCTATCATCATAGAAACTTTTATTTTTTCGCCTTCAATCATTCCAAATTTACTGCCCTCAGTATTAGCAGCATTATTTGAAATGGTAATTTCATCATCTAACTTAATTTTTCCTTCTGCAACCTTATCCATTAGTAAAGAATAAGTCATAAGCTTACTTATGCTCGCTAAAGGTAAAGGCTTGTCTATATTATATTCATACAGAATTTCATTTGTTTCTAAATCTCCAAGTAATGCTCCTTTTAAGTTATCCTTAACAGTATCTACCTCACCAGCATATACAAAGCTAGAACAAAGCATAATTAAAACCATACTCATTGAAATAAATTTAATTAATTTGTTATTTGATCTCATACGCCCTCCGTAGTCAAAATATTAATACATTTAATTATATAATAAAATTCTCTAAAAATAAACACCTAATTAAAATAAAAAAATCATAAAGTTAATTAAATTTTAACCAAACTTTATGATTTTGCTATTTTTTGCTATATATTAGAAAGTTATTTTTTCCATACCTCTCATATATTGTCTTAATGATTCTGGTATTACTACTGTACCATCTTCTAACTGATAGTTTTCTAGGATTGCCGCAAATGTTCTGCCTACAGCCAATCCCGAACCGTTAAGTGTATGAATAAACTCTAATTTTTTATTGTCATTTCTATATTTAATATTAGCACGTCTAGCTTGAAAATCCTCGAAATTTGAACAAGAAGAAATTTCAACATATCTACCATAACTTGGCATCCAAACCTCTAAATCATAAGTTTTAGCTGAAGAAAATCCTATATCTCCTGTACATAACTCAACTACTCTATATGGTAAACCAAGTCCTTTTAATACATTTTCTGCAAAGCTAGTCAATTCCTCAAGTTTTTTATATGACTCTTCAGGAGTTGTGTACATTACCATTTCAACTTTATCAAATTGGTGATTTCTTATAAGCCCTCTAGTATCACGACCAGCAGAGCCAGCCTCTGCTCTAAAGCAAGGAGTATAAGCAGTCATGTATATTGGAAGGTCTTTTTCATCAATCACTTCGTCTCTATACATATTTGTTACTGGTACTTCAGCTGTTGGAATCAAATAATAGTCTTTTTGATTTAGCTTAAACATATCCTCTTCAAATTTAGGCAATTGTCCCGTTCCACGCATACTATCAGCATTTACCATAAATGGTGGTGCAATTTCAGTAAATCCATGCTCAAATACATGCATATCAAGCATATATTGCGCTACAGCTCTCTCTAATCTAGCACCTAATCCCTTGAACATTGAAAACCTTGTTCCAGTTATTTTAGTTGCTCTTTCAAAATCTAAAATATTTAAATCTACTCCTAAATCCCAATGAGCCTTTATCTCAAAGTCAAATTTTCTAGGCTCTCCCCATCTTCTAATTTCCTTATTGTCTTCATCAGATTTACCAATTGCAATATCTGGATTTGGTGTATTAGGAATTGCCATAAGTGTTTCTTCTATTTCTTCATCAACAACCTTAACCTCAGCATCTAACACCCTAACTTCTTCAGCAAGCTTTTTCATGTCCTCTAGTATTGGAGTAACATCCTTACCTTCTTTTTTAAGAATAGGCACTTGCTTTGATTCTGCATTTTGCTTTGCCTTCATTTCCTCAACCTTAACTAAAAGTTCACGTCTTTTCTTATCAAGCTCAAGTACTTTATCTAAAGATAAATCAGAATTTCTTCTTTTTAATAGCTCCACAACTTCTTCTGGATTTCTTCTAATTCTTTTAATATCTAACATTTTATTCTCCTCCTGTTATACATTTAATTCTTAATTTTATCTACAAATAAAAAAATCGTCTCTAAAGATTATCTTTAGAGACGAGTAAAATCGCGGTACCACCCTAATTACTGCATAATATATGCAGTCTCTCAAAAAATTAACGCTTTTACACGTCCGGTTTTGCCGGAAACTCAGGAGTAGATTTCAATAATCTTTCTGCCTTTTCTCACCAAACAAGGCTCTCTTAAAGAAATAAATTATTTACTTAGCTCCATCACAGTTATATTTCTTTATAATATATAACTATAAACTATTTTTGTCAATGATTTTTTTATAAAATTTTTACTTATTTCTATTTTACAATTACATTAAACACTGTTCCTGGTTCAGAAATAAATGCTATAAATCCACCTAAAGGTAGCTTTATTCCTTCGGTTGAATTGTCAATAACTGAATTAAAAACACATGCTCCACTAGCATCGTATATTACAAATCCACTATTTTCATTTTTTTCGATTTTTATTGTTTTATCTGCTGACTTTTGATCAATATAGTACCATCTAGTATTTCCATCAGGTTGAATTGTGCATATTGCATTTCCAGCATATACAGGTTCTAGAGTGTCTGCTGATATAAATAATTTTCCTGATGCCTTCAAATATTCTTTATTGTTTTTAGTAAAAAACTCATAATCAGTTGTATCTCTTCCGGATACACCTGGAATTTGTATTTGATTGACAGCTTTGTTTTCATCAACTATCTTTGCTCCTAATAAATATCCAGGTGCGAAATCAAATGTTGCAATACCTGCTACAGGTAAAAATGAATATGATAATGACGTATATTTTTCGTTAACTAAAAAATATGATTTATTTTGCCTTGCTTGCCAAGCTAAATTTGCCTCATCGCTTATTTTATTTTCTTCAAGTTTTTGCAAAAAATACATGCTTGCAGCAGTCTGACCTAATCCAGGCAAGGTTGTATATTGTTCTATATATACATATTTTTTGTTGTTTTCTTCATTAATAAGTTTAATTTTTATGCTTCCGTCAGAAAGATAAAAAGTATTTTCCTTATCATATGTTAAATACATCTTAGGAAAATTTGGTATTAAGGGATTTGTCAGACAAAGCTTGTTATCTTCAATACTTAAAATATAATATGTTGTGCTGTCAGCATAAACTCCTAAATATTCATTAACGCTTTCTGGTATTTCAGAAGCAACTGGCACAGTAAATGCTTTTGGAGGATTTAAAGAAGATATTATACCCTTCTCCATTAATACACTTAATAGCACATTTGTTGCCATAAGCTGGTTATATACTGAAGCTCCACCTGATGAAACTACTGCCATAGATAAATTATACTCTGGTAAAACAATAAAAGTTGTATGGTAATAAATAGTATCTCCACCCTTAACCATAGCCTTAATTCCATATTCGTCAAAAGGATAAAGATTAACACTGTCCCAGCCAAGACCATATTCTATGATGCTGTCATCTGCCTCTACCCACATACCTTTTTTAGCTTCACTTTCAGCCATCATATTTACATATTTTTCGCCTAAGATTTTTGTTTTGCCTGTAAAAACAGCGGAAAATTTGCATAAATCAGAAGCTGTGGAATATATTCCTCCTGTACCTATGGCATTTACATTTTCGTTTGGCAATGCCTTTGTAGAGCCTGTATTGTATATTCTAGCCAAATTGTCTTTATTAAAATCATCAAGAGGTGTTTTAGTGTTTTCCATTTTAAGAGGCTTTGTTATGTATTTATCTAAAAATTCTGTATATGGCATACCGCTTATTTTTTCAACAAGTATCTCAAGAAGTATAAATCCGTCATTGCAATATACAGAAAATTCTCCCGGATTTGCCTTTAAAGATTGAGTTTTTAATTCATTTAAAAAATTATCATGTGAATATGTATCATTATCCTCATATAAAAAAGTATTTATAAATGTGGATCCGTTAAGTCCCGATGAATGATTCATAAGCATTCTTGCGGTAATATCCTTGTATCTAATATCTGCCATTTCAAATTCAGGCAAATATTTAATTATTGGCCTATCAATATCCAATTTTCCCATTTCATAAAGCTTCATAGCGCTTACTGTAATAAACATTTTACTTGTTGAGCCAATACCATACATTGTAGTATCAAGTAAGGCTTTATTTTCTGTCTTGCTAAATACTCCTGAAGTTCCATTTAAGGTTATTTCTCCGTTATCAATCAATGCATACTGAACACTTGTAGCACCATATGTATCAATTAAAAGCTTTGCCTGTTGATTTGCAATTTCCTCAATACTTAGAACCTTATTTTCAGCACTTACAAAAGTTAAAGCTGAAAATAATGATGTAAAAATAATTGTCATTACCAAAATTAAAGATAATTTTCTTTTCATATTTTACCTCCATTACGCCGTTTCACGGCGTCACAAAATTTAATGAAGAATCGTTTTTTTGATTCTTCCATAGTGTGAAGTGCTTTTCTTCACA
>DLNM01000058.1 GCA_002479485.1 Firmicutes bacterium UBA7510
ATAGTGTGAAATGTTTTTTATTTCACACTTTCCTCTTCGATTACTATAAATTTTGAATTTTCAAATTCAACTGTATCATTTACCCTTATTTTTTTCCCTCTTTGAGTACAAACTTCTCCATTTACTTTTACTAATCCATCTTGAATTACTATTTTAGCAACTCCGCCACTTTCAACTATATTAGCATATTTTAAAAATTGGTCAAGTTTTATATACTCAGTATTAATAGATATTTTTTCCATTTAATTTATCCTCATAACTAAATTTTAACTATTTTCAAACTTCACAGACATATTCACACGAAGAAGCGATCTTTTGCTTCTTCCATAGAGTGAAATGTCTTTTTATTTCACCATAGATTAAAATAATATTTTAATCTTTTAACTTATTCTAACAGGTAATACCATATAATTAAATTTATCATTATCTGCTTCATTTATAAAGCATGGATTTACATTACCTAAGAATTTTATTTCTACTTCTTCAGAATCTATAACTCTAAGAACATCTATAATATATTTTGAGTTAAATCCTATTCTCATATCTAATCCATCTTTACTCTTTAAAACAATAAATTCTTCAGCATTTCCATATTCAGAAGTTGAATATATCTGCATTGTATTCTCTTTTATGTCGAATATTATCAAGTTATTTTTGTCTTCTCTTGCTAATAAAGAAGCTCTTTCAATACTATTTTTGAATTCACTTGTATTAATTTTGATTTTAGTTACAAAATCATTTTTTAACAAAGATTTATAATCGACAAATTTACCTTCAAGTAAACTTGAAATAATTGTTGTATTCTCAATATTAAAAGATATATGACTTTCTGATAATATTATCCCTACATCACAAATATCATCTTCTAAAATTCTAATAACCTCATTTAATGCTTTAGAAGGTATAACTGTTGAAATTTCTTCGTCTAAATTTAAATCTTCATTTTTTACAGCCATTCTAAATCCATCAAGAGCGACAAAAGAGCATACTCCATTTTTTACTTCTAATAGACATCCAGTAAAAATAGGTTTCATATTATCTTGAGAAACAGCAAAAGAAGTATATTTTATTAGTTTCTTTAATATATCCGAATTTATAGAAAATTTAACACCGTCATTTTCGAAAGTATTATTTGGAAACTCTTTTGATGAGTTACCCAAAATATTAAAATCGGAGTTTAAACATTTTATCTCCATATTATTATTCTCAGTTGTCTTAATATTTACTAATGAATTTGAAGGTAATTTTCTTACAAAATCCCCTAAAAGTCTTGAGTGAACTACAATAGAACCTTCTTCTATAACTTCACATTCTACATATGTATTTATGCCGAGTTCTAAATCTGTTGCAGTGAAATTTAATTTATTTTCTGATGCTTCTATTAAAATTCCAGATAAAATAGGTAATGAAGTTCTAGTTGTTACAGCTTTTTGTACTATATTAATAGCTTTATTTAATTCTTTTTGACTTATATTTATTTTCATAATTACCTCCATTACGCCTTAATAAGGCGTAGTATAAATTTTTTTAACTTTTATAATTTAAAAAATCCGATTAATAAAAACGATTAATAAAAAGTTGTACACAATTTTTGTTTTGCGCGTTTTTAATAATAATAATAATAAAATAATAATAGTAATAGTAATAGGGGCTGTTAATTTGTTAAGAACCTATACGAGCCTTATAAATTTAAAGTTATAGCCATTATTTTAACTGTTGATTGTTACTAAATAATATTTTAATAAAAAACAACCATAAAAATTTATCAATATTTATGAACACTTTAATAACAATTTGATGTTAACTATTTAGCATTGAAACAATGTCATCTATAGCCTTCTTCAATTCTGTGCTATTTTCAACCTCTTCGCTTATTTTATTAAAAGCATGTAAAACTGTTGAGTGATCTCTTCCACCAAAGGTATCTCCTATTTTAGGTAAGCTGCAATCAGTCAATTTCCTTGAAATATACATAGCTACCTGTCTCGGATAAGCAATATTTTTACTTTTCTTTTTAGATGTTAATTCATCCACAGATAGATTATAGTAATTTGACACTGCTTCTTGAACATCTTTTATAGTGATTTTCTTATTAGAGGAAACTAAATGTTTTAATGCTTCTTGTGCTAATTCTAAATTAACTTCTTTATTATATAATGAAGAATAAGCAAATATTCTAATTAAAGCACCTTCTAGTTTTCTGATGTTAGATTGAATGTTTTGTGCAATATAATTAATTACTTCATCAGGAACTTGATAATTTTCAGTTTCCGCTTTTTTTCTTAAAATTGCAATTCTTGTTTCAAAATCTGGTGGCTGAATATCTGCTATAAGTCCCCATTCAAAACGAGAACGAAGTCTGTCTTCAAGTGTGGGAATTTCGCTTGGCGGGTTGTCACTTGAAATAATTATTTGCTTATTAGATTCATGTAAAGCATTGAAAGTATGGAAAAATTCTTCCTGTGTACTTTCTTTTCCAGCTATAAATTGTATATCATCTACTAATAATACATCAATTTTTCTATATTTATTTCTAAAAGCATCATTTGTACCAGTCTTAATAGAGTTAATAAGATCATTTGTAAATTTCTCACTCGTTACATAAAGAACTTGAGCGTCAGGATTACAATCTAATATATAATGTCCAATAGCATGCATTAAGTGAGTTTTACCAAGACCAACTCCACCATATAAAAATAAGGGGTTGTATGTTGTAGCAGGCGCTTCAGCTACAGCTAAAGAAGCAGCATGAGCAAATCTATTGCTATTTCCTATAATAAAATTATCAAATTTATATTTAACATTTAATTTTCTATTAGAAAAAGTTGAATCTTCTGAGTTATCTATATCAAAAGAAGCTGGAGTAATTTTTTTACTTTGATTATTATTTAAATTTTCACCAGGTATAGTAAAAACTAATTCTATTTCTTTTTTTAAAACATAGTCAAAAGCATTTTTTAATAAAGCATAATGTCTTTGTTTTAGCATGTTTCTAACAAATTCATCGGCTGCTTCTAAATAAATGGTATTATTTTGATAAGCTATTATCTTAAGTGGCTCATACCATGTATTAAAGCTTACTTTATTAACGTCTTCTTTAAGTATTTCTAATACATTACTCCATATTTCATTTAAATTCACGATGTTTCCTCCTAATATTTAACAAAACTCTATAAGTATGAATAATAAGTTTATTAAAATTCTACTAATTAACAATATGTTTATAAAATTAATAAACATTGTTTATAACAATTTATAAACATTTGTTTATTAATCTCATAAAAAATATATAGAAACTTATGTTATCAACATATGTTTATATATTTTATCAATAGTATAAATCATTTAAATTTGAACAAATATAAAGAGTTATAAAAACTTATATACAAAGTTATC
>DLNM01000036.1:0-507 GCA_002479485.1 Firmicutes bacterium UBA7510
TTTTACCACTAGAACACTAAAAACACAAAGAGGTTAATTGTGCTCTTTGTGCCCTTAATGGTTTATATTTATATTCTACCCATAATTTACTTTTTTACTCATTATTATTAGGATTTTCTGTATTTTCTATATTATTAGAGCCTTCTGTATTTTCGCTCATTCCTTCATTTCCGTCAATGCCTTCAATTTGTATATTTTCAGCAGCTGGGCCATTTATTAATAGATTTAATTGATTTAATATCTTCTCTAAATTATTTAATTTTTCACCATATTCAGCCCATGAACCATTTTTAAGAGCATTATTTGCATCTACGAAAATGTCATTTGCTTGCTTTATTAGCTCTTCAACAGACTTATTATCTACACCACTATTATCAATTCCTTGGTTATTTTGATCTTTTGGTGTGTATATTTCACCTAATACTTCATCTAGTGCTTTTTCTAATGTTGGCTCCATAACTATTTTATCACCATAAACAACTATGACCATTTTCATTTCAGGGAAAT
>DLNM01000036.1:657-2049 GCA_002479485.1 Firmicutes bacterium UBA7510
ACCATTTTCATTTCAGGGAAATTACTTTGTGTATCTGATTGTAAATATATAGGCTCAACGTATAATAAAGAATCTTCTATAGGTATTATAAGAGTATTTCCCCTTAAAACATTGGAACCTTTTTGACTCCATAATGTCAACTGTGATGAAATTTCAGTATCCTGATCTATTTTTGACTCTATTAATGCTGTTCCTTTTATTGTTTTATTTTTAGGGAATTTATATAGTAACAGCTCTCCGTATTTATACCCGTCATTTCTAGCGACAAGCATAGCTGACATATTGTCTTTACCTTGAGGTGTATATGGTATTGTAAGTAAAAATTCTATATCATCTTCCTCTGGTAATTTAAACATATAATAATTTGGTTCAACTTTTTGCTCTTTATCCAAATATTTTTCCTTAGATATATCCCATGTATCCTCTCTTCCAAAGAATACTGTTGAATTTTCCATATGATATGTTCTATACATTTCAGCTTGTATATTAAACATTTCTTGAGAATATCTAATATGTGATCTTATTCCATCTGGCATTTCATCTATAGATTTAAATAAATCCTTAAAAATATCATTATATGTCATAATTATAGGATCTGTTTCATCTACTATATAAAAATCTGTATCTCCATTGTATGCATCTACAACAACCTTAACAGAATTTCTAATATAGTTTATATTTGTTTCTGCTATTGGCTGAGAATACGGATATCTGCTGCTCATTGTAAAGCCTTCAATTATCCAGTATAGCTTTCCGTCCTCTTGATTTATAACTATATAAGGATCATTGTCATAAGATATGAACGGAGCTATTTTTTTCACTCTATCTAGTATATTTCTATTTATTATAATTCTACTATCACTGTTAATGTTATTTGATATTAACATTTTATAGCTACCTTCTCTTATAGAGAAAAGTAATTTATTCATAAAATTAAGTGGTATACCTGCGTCCCCTTCATATATAGCTTCCACATTATCAGAACCCGATGGATAATCAAACTCTTTTTCATCAGTATTTACTATAATATAATCATTGGTTTTTTCACCAAAATATATTTCAGGTCTTGTAATATTTAAATCTGTATTTGTTGTAGGTGGTATATCTTTTAAAAGAAGCTCTGGCTGTCCTTGTGATGTAACTTTGTTAACTTGTGATAATGCTACACCATATCCGTGAGTATATTTTAAATATTGATTAATCCAAGTTTTCGCCTGTTCATTTAATAAAGATTGATCTAACTCTCTAGCTGATAAATAAACCTGCTTATATTGCCCATCTATCACATATCTATCTATATCCACATCGTTAAATGTATAATATGGTCTTATACCTTGTAATTTGTTATACACTTGATTTAAAGGAGCCTTGTCATTTATTCGTATATTTTCA
>DLNM01000036.1:2071-3108 GCA_002479485.1 Firmicutes bacterium UBA7510
TAACTTCTTTATTATTCTCTATATCTTTTTTGGTTAAATTATCTTCAACCTGAAAATCAACCTCTTTTACATTATCTAAACCATATGCTAATTGAGTATGCTTTATATTATTTTGCATATATTTTTCTTCTTTTGATAATTGGTCAGGTTCAACTATAAACTTTTCTACAGCACCTGCTGCAAAAGTTCCAACTATAGATATTACTATTACAACTACTGGCAATGCAAGTGAAATTTTTAAATTTCTTTTTCTTGATCCAAAGAAGAATGTAAAAGCTGAAATTATACAAAGAACAGCCATAATTCTGTAAACATTAAGAGTTATCGCTATATCAGTATATCCAGCACCAAAAACTCGACCTCTAGAGGAGTATAGTAAATCGAAAGTGCCTAAAAATATTTTTATACCAAACATAATAAAAAGTATAAATCCTAATATGGATACTTGGTTTATAATTCTTATAATAGTTTTCTTATCAATAAAATTTGGCATATGAATAGTTTGACCTTGACCAAATTGCTGATCAGAGAATTGTCCAGGTATATCCTTTATTTTTTTACCTATTCCATTTATTAAATTAAACACAATAACTAATACAATCATTAAGAACAATATAGTAATAATAATACTTACTATACTATTGATTAAAGGTAATTTAAATACATAAAATTCTAACTCATGTCCGAAAATTGGATCTGTAACTCCAAAACTCTTACTATTTGTAAATTGCAATATTTCTAACCACAACTTTGATGTTACACTAGTAGTAAAGAAAAAACTTATAGCTATAGCTCCAAGTCCAACCCATAAATTAGCTCTTTTCTTACTTCCAACAACTTCAATTATTTTATCTTGGCTATAATTTTTTTTCATTAATCTCTTCATAAAGAAGAAAAATAATAAAAACAATCCAAGAAATAAAGGAATTCCAATTGAAAGCTCAGCACTTATCTTTGTGAAAAATGTATTTAAATATCCTATTTCATTAAACCATAAATAATTAGTTATAAAATTTAATATTGTTCCAAAGGAATTT
>DLNM01000056.1 GCA_002479485.1 Firmicutes bacterium UBA7510
GAAGAATGTAATTAAATCTTGGTTAATAACTGAGGAGGTATTATCATGATAGAATATTTAACCCATTACTACAATGCTGGAACTACTCCTTTTAGAAGTTTATCAGCATTGCCAGAAATGGAAGCAATCCAAATAATGAAAAAATTATATGTCGATGATGCAATGTGGGGTCGTTTTAAGAATCCAGCTCGATATTTACGGGAGAGAAAGGAAACAGAATTGTGGGTATTAAAAGAATTTATTTCAAAAGGAGGGTGTCCTCAGGAAGAATACCCGATTTATATGATTATGGGATCATGTGATTTGCTAGAAAAAAATACGCCAGATGATAAATTAGCTAAAATACAAATACCAATTTCAGATTTTAAAGAAGAAGATGTAAGTTTTACCTTTATAGATAGTATGTTCTCATTTTCACTAGGTCGAGAAAAATCTTCTGAGTACTATCAACCGGAATATCATGGGAAAGTGTTTACACTAACTGAAATACTTTCAATAATAAAAGAAAGGGGATCGCCAGTGGAAGGCTGGTGGGGAAAGCTTCCAGATGATTTTTTTCCATATATTGAAGCACAAGTTTGGAATCACAAACTACTTAGGGAATATTTACAGAGAAATAATTGTATTCAAATTCAAGATAATAACTAGCTAACTTTATTAAAATATATTTATATATCAAAGGGATCCATGAACGTAATACTAAAGTGTAATTAATAAATTATATCTTAATGTTGATATTTTTATTTTAATGATTACGCATAATAAATCAATGATGTCTGAAAAATGGATAAGTTGAAATTTAGTTAAAATAATATATTTACGAAAGAACAACACATGCGCAAAACAATACTGTAATGTACACTTTAGCGAACCTTTGGTTGATTAAAGTGGTAGTTATGTGAAAGGTTAATGTTCATTACGTGGATAGTTATTTAGGTATAAAATGCAGTGGTTGTACAGCAATTTTAGTATTTTAAGAATAATTTAGAATATATAAGTTACCATTTAGAGTGTTATTGGTGAGAGTAGATTTGTACTTAAGTTTACCTATAACCTGATGATAAGTGTACTGAATATATTGTATTCATGTGTAATAATTCTGGAGGTAAGTATGTTTAAAAAAACAGTATTACTACTTATTATATCTTTGACATTAATTTTTAGTGCTTGTAGTAAAATAAATCAAAGCGATGATTTGCAAAATGCGGCTGAAAATTCAGATGAATCATCACTTACAAAGTTTCAAAGGTTAATGCTTGAAGATTATGAATATATGTGGGATATACTTAGAGAAAATTACCCTTCATGGGGAGTTATAAAAAGACGAGGAATTGATGCTGATAAGGTTTATGAAATTTATAAAAAACAGATAAATACTATTGAAAATGAGATTGAATTTTTTAATCTTCTAAATAATACAATAAACAGTTTTTATAAAATAGGACACTTAAATTTATTAAATTATAAATTTTTTAAAGAATATCAATTTGCCTTTAAAGATTTTCGTGATGACAAAAGATATGAATCTTGCAATGATATATTGTTTAACCCAGAAGTTGAGGAGGCGTATGAAAGACTTAGAATAGCAAAAGACGAAAATAAAATAGATTATGAGAAATATGATTTAAGTTTGGAAGAAGATAAAATTAATAATATAAAATATTATGATCTAGTAGAAAATGAAGTTGCTTATATAGAGATAAAAAGCTTTAGTAATGATATAAATTATGATGGCTTAATATTACAAAATATATATGAAAAAGTTAAAGATTACAAGCATATAGTTTTTGATGTATCAAAAAATAGAGGAGGCAGTACACTATATTGGAAAAATAATATTGTAAAACCAATTATAGGGAGGAATAAGCTTAGTTACACTTGCTACTTACTTTTGCAAAAAGGAAAGTATAGTGAAAGCTTTATAGATATAAGCAATAGCATTTATAATGAATTAAGACCGGTAAAAGAATTACTATTCTTTGAAAATATAAACAAAGACGATTTTGATATTACACCTTATTTTTTCAGTGGGACTGATACAATATACTCAAATGCAGATAAAAAGGCCGTTAATGGACGGATATGGGTTATAATATCAGGTGATAGCTATTCTGCAACGGACGAATTTGCTTATTTTTGTAAAGAAACCGGTTTTGCAACTTTACTTGGACAGACAACAAAAGGAGATGGGTTTGGACTTGGTACTGTATTATTAAAACTCCCAAGCAGTCAATATGTTATAAATTTTAAACCAGCATTTATATTAAATCATGACGGAAGCAATAATGTAGAATTTGGTACATCTCCTGATTATTATATAAAAGGAGACACAAGAAATGCTAACTTTATTAACGACTGCTTAAAGCTTATAATAAACAACCAATAGAAAGGTATAAGGTGTGTTTTTTAGTTACCTATATTTTACAGTACTGCTAATAAAAACGGATATAGTAATTGAGGAAAATAAATAATGAAAGTGGATGCTTTGAAGATGACCATTAACCCTACATCTAACAACATGTTCACGCTACGGGTCTTAGCGGGAACGTTCAAGAGAGCAAGTCAGACCACATCACTTCACCGGGTGTGACCACCGCCAGGAAGGAAAGTCAGGGATGTCCAGTTCAGCGACGTCGTGAACACCGAGACGTTATGTGAAAGACTAATATAATTTCAGATTGTATTTTTATTATTCATAGTATTTAAAATTGCTATTAAGACAGTAAAGATTATTTTGTACTATTAAACAT
>DLNM01000004.1 GCA_002479485.1 Firmicutes bacterium UBA7510
TATTAGACATAAAAAAAGTGAACTATGTTCACTCTAGAGAATTTTCCTATTAGATAAAAAAACCCAATATAAAAGATATATTAAAAAACTATCTTTAATATTAGGTTAAATATCAACATTTATTCCATATCTATTTCTTCAATAAAAATGCATTTTTTATCTTCAAATTCAAATTTAACTACCCAAGGCATAACTGATCTAATTGCATTAAAGTTGTCATAGTCAAAACTCTTATCGTAATAATTTATAATTGTACTAAGTGCAGTACCGTGGCTTCCAATTACTATATTTTTACCATTATACTTGTCAACAACTTCTTCTAAGGCTCTTATATTTCTTATTTGTACCTCATTTAACGATTCCCCATCTGTTAGCTTATAATTAAAATCACTCCACTGCTGTTTACAAAAGCCATTAAAATCCTCTATCCAAACATTATCAATTTTTCTTTCTCTAAAATCATCCACTGTTTCAATACTTAAGCCAACATTTTTTGCAAAATCAGCAACAGTATCTACAGCTCTTATAAATGGACTAGATAGAATAACATCTATTTTTTTATCCAATAAATAATTTGTAACCTTAATTCTATCCTTCATACCCTTATCAGTTAAAGGTCTAAAAAAATCATCGTGATTGTTATAATCAGGTTCTGCATGTCTTATAAAATATATTGTTGTCATAATACTACTCCTTTAATCTTGCTTTAAAGTAATTTTAACTAAATTATCATACTCTACAAATCCAATTTTTTATAATTTGTTAGATTTAGAATAATTTGTATCTGTATAAAACAACGGTATTCTCCAAATACCATTAATATCTAGGTCTAAATCTTCAGACCTTATATTGATTATTAGTTCCTCAATAGCAGAAATACTTGCTATGATACAAGCTATACAACCTAAAATATTTATATCAAACTTTATTATAAAAACAGGAATAATAAAGAGCACTATGCCAGTAAATTTGTTTAAATATGTATGCAAAAATGCTAATTTATTAAATTTAATAAATGATATAATACATGAGATAATTCTTATAATAGCAATTAATATAATCCAATATATCAATGCTTTTGATATATTAACATTAGTAAGTAAAATATATATCATAACAAATATAAATATAACATCAGCTAGGCTATCAAGTCTTGAGCCAAATTTAGATGCCAATGAGTGTTTTCGTGCAACATAACCGTCAGCAATATCACTAAATCCACTTATTATGTACATAAAAATAAATAACACACTAAATGGTTTAATATTTAGTAATATTATTGAAAGTAGTATTCTTAAAGCAGTAATAAAATTTGGGATATTTCTCATTAAAAGACTATCCTTATTTGTCATGCTTTTATCCTCACTAATTTATTATTCTAATTATCAATAGCTTTACTTTGCCATTTACCTCTTTTATAAAAAATTGTAGTCAATATAGAGCCTATAACCCAAGCTGTTAACAATGAAATAAATACACTAGCACTATTACCATTAGGTAATTCAGGAGTTCTTGTTAAATACGCGAATGAATAAGCCAAAGGAACTCTTATTACAACAGCAGTTATAAGTGATATCCACATTGGTGTCATAGTATCACCAGCACCTCTCATTACTCCAGATAAGCATTGAGTTATTGACATTGCTAAGTATCCAACTGCTAATATTTTCATCATGTTCATGCTTAAATTGACTAACTCAGGTGTATCAGTAAATATTGACATTAATTGTCTGCCAAATATTAGAATCAAAATTGTTATTACAGTAGCTGTTAACAATGCGAATATTGTTCCTTTTTTTGCACCTTCCATAACTCTATCATATCTTTTGGCACCAACATTTTGACCAGCAAAAGTTGTCATTGCTGTACCAAAAGAGAAATTTGGCATCATTGCAAATCCATCTACTCTCATAACAATAACATTTGCAGCTATAAACATCTCTCCATAGCTGTTAGTAAGAGACTGAACAACTATCATAGCTAAAGAAAAAATCATTTGAGTAAGTCCAGACGGCAACCCTAGTTTAACAGTTGTTTTGACATGTTTTTTATTCCACTTCAAATGATGTAAATTAAAATCAAAAATATTATGCATCTTTGATAACTTAATAAGGCACAATGCAGCTGAGATAACTTGAGCTATAACAGTAGCAAGTGCTACTCCAGCTACACCCATATTAAATTCGATAACAAATAATAAATCTAATACAATGTTAATAATTGTAGCAATAAGCAAAAAAATTAATGGTGATATAGAATCCCCTAATCCTCTTAAAACACCCGACAAAATATTATAATAAGCCATACCACTTATTCCAAGAAAAATTATCAACAAATATGAAGCTGTCCAATCAATTATACTCTCTGGAGTATTTAATAATTCAAGTAATGGTCTAATTATAAATGGGACTATTATCATTAAAACTACAGAAACTATGGCAGTTAATAATATACAGCATCCTATAGCTCCAGATAAATTTTCCCTATCTCTAGCTCCAAAATATTGAGATACCATTATTCCAGCACCAACTGAAATTCCAACAAATAATACAAGTAATAAGTTTATTATTGGGCCAGCACTACCAACTGCTGCCAATGCATTATCTCCAACAAATTTTCCCACTACTATACTGTCAACAGTATTATACATTTGCTGTGCAATATTACCTATAAGCATCGGTATCATAAATAAAATTATCTTTTTTAATGGATCACCTACAGTCATATCTGTGGGCTCTTTTAATTTTCTAAATAAATTTTTCATGTAAAGTTTTTTCTCCGTCTATAAAATATTATACTAAATCAATCTCCAAACCTATTGGACAATGGTCACTTCCCAACACATCCTTATAAATTATACTATCTATTATTTTATCTTTTAAATCATCAGATACAACGAAATAATCAATTCTCCAACCAACATTTTTTGTTCTCGCGCTAAAACGATAAGACCACCATGTATATTGATCTATCAAATCTGGATATAAATGTCTAAAACTATCTGTAAAACCAGCCTCAATTAGCTTAGTAAATTTTTCACGCTCCTCATTTGAAAATCCTGGATTGCCTACATTAGGTTTAGGATTTTTTAAATCTATCTCTTGATGAGCAACATTTAAGTCACCACACACAATTACAGGCTTACTATTTGACAGTTTAGATAAATATTCTCTAAAGTAGTCTTCAAATTCCATCCTATAATCAAGTCTGGCAAGCTCAGGCTGAGCGTTTGGAGTATAACAATTGACCATGTAAAAATTATCATACTCTAAGGTTATAAGTCTTCCCTCATCTGTATACTTCCCATCCATTCCAAATGTAAAAGAAATTGGTTCTTTTTTTGTAAAAATAAGTGTACCTGAATATCCTTTTTTTTCTGCACTGTTCCAATATTGTTTATATTTTGGTGTATCAACCTCAGCTTGTCCATCAAGCATTTTAATCTCTTGTAAACAGACTATATCTGCATCCACATTATTAAAAAAATCCATAAAGCCTTTAGTCATACAGGCTCTAAGTCCATTAACATTCCATGAAATGATTTTCATACTTACCTCCAATACGCCGCTTTACGGCATCACAAAACTCCTTAAAATTATTGTAACTTTTTATTAATTCTTTCTACGTATATTTGTGTATAATTTGTTATTTTTACTATTATAACTTAAGCAAAGTTATTTTACAAGTTATCAAAGCTATTTTTATACAATACATTCTCTTAATTGTATAAAATTTTATAAATTACATAATATATCATAAAGTACAGATAAAACCAATTAAAGGAGTAAAATAATGAATAAACAAACAAAATATTGGATAATTAGTATCGTAATTGTAGCAGTTATCATAATAGCTTGGTTAGCTTTATCAAATAAAATACCTAATAAAGATAATACTAAAAACAATGGTAATATCACAGAAAACAATAATAAAAATGGTAATGCAGACAATGTTACAAACAAAAATGAAGAAGATAAAAATTTAACTAGTTATGTACAAGAACAAGATAAAATTATGAATAAGATGATGGAAGATATGAAGAATATTCCAAATACTAAAGATCCAGCATTAGATTTTCTGCATGGTATGATACCGCATCATGAATCAGCTATTGCTATGTCTAATAGTCTATTAAAATACGGTGGTAAAAATCAAGATATTAAACAAATTGCAGAGGAAATTATAAAGGCTCAAACAAAAGAAATTGAAGATATGAATAAACTTATAAAGGAATTAAAAGAAAATCCGCAGATCGATGAAACGAAAGAAGCTGAATATTTAAAAGAATACAAAGAGTTGGTAAATGACCCTATGGCACATTCTTCACATCAAACTAGCAATCCAAAAAGTGTAGATGAAGCATTTGCACAGGGAATGATTATGCATCATCAAATGGCTGTAGACATGTCAAAAATAATTTTAAAATATACTGACAATGAAAAAATAACTAAATTAGCGCAAGATATAATAGAAGCGCAGGAAAAAGAAATAAAGTTTATGGAAGAAATTTTAGAAAACTTAAAAGACAAAAAATCCTAAAGTGAAAACTTTAGGATTTTTTAATATTCTACTCTTTCACCAATAACAACTTGGCTTTTTTCATCTAATTCTTCAAGATATACCTTAACTCTTTCACCTCTACTTGTTGGTACGTTTTTGCCGATAAAGTCAGCTCTTATTGGCAACTCTCTGTGACCTCTATCTATTAATACTGCAAGCTCAACATTATTTGGTCTGCCATTGTCTACAATAGCATCTAATGCAGCTCGAACTGTTCTACCTGTGTAAAGTACATCATCAACCAAAATTACTGATTTATCCTTAATATTAAATGTAAATTTTTCTACTGATTTTGGCTCCTCAATGTCTTTTTCATAATCATCTCTATAAAATGTTATATCAAGTGGAAATGCAGGAACATCAACACCTTCAATGTTATTAATAGCTTCTTTTATTCTTAACGCAAGTGGCCATCCACGAGTTTTAATGCCTATAAGCACTAAATTTTGAGCACCTTTATTTTTTTCTATAATTTCGTGTGTTATTCTTGTTATGGCTCTTTTTATAGCCTGTTCATCCATTATTAAAGCCTTAATTTTCATTTTAACCTCCATTATGCCGCTTCGCGGCACTACAAATAAGGACGAAAAATCGTTTTTGATTTTTCCATAGTGTGAAGATAGCACTTCACACTATCACTCCGATTTTTCTATTTTTTCTAAAACCTTTTTAAAATAGTCTGGCAATTCTGAATCAAACTCTAAATACTCTTTAGTTGTTGGATGTATAAAGCCAATTGATTTTGAATGTAGTAATTGCCCCTTTAGTCCAAACTTTTTATCTTCTTTTCCATAAACATCATCTCCAACAACTGGATGTCCAATATGTTTCATGTGAACTCGAATTTGATGTGTTCTTCCTGTTTCCAGCTTAAGTTTAATTAAAGTATACTTTTTATATCTTTTTATAACATCATAATTTGTTATGGCTTCCTTGCTATTTTTAGTTGTTACACATCTTTTCTTTCTGTCCTTTTCGCTTCGACCAAGTGGAGCATTAATTACACCCTTATCGTTTTTAACTACACCTTCTACTAAAGCATAGTAAATTCTATTAATTGAATGTTCTTTTAAGCAATTTGATAAAAAGCTGTGTGACAAATCATTTTTAGCAATAATCAAAAGTCCAGAAGTATTTTTATCTAATCTGTGAACAATACCAGGTCTAAGTACACCATTTATTGAGGATAAATCCTCAACATTATTCATCAGTGCATTTACTAAAGTTCCGCTATAATGACCTGCTGCCGGGTGAACTACCATTCCTTGAGGTTTATTAATTACGGCTACATCACTATCCTCATAAACAATATCAAGTTCTATGTCTTCAGCTTTTACATCTAAAACCTGAGGAGGTGGCATAATGACTTTTATTTCATCATTTATCTTTATTTTATAGTTTTTATTAATCGCTTTGTTGTTTACAGTAATATTATTATCACCTATAAGCTTTTGAACAGCACTTCTAGATAAACTATCTAACTTAGATGAAATATATGCATCAATTCTTAAATCACTTTCCTCAGAAATTAGTTTAATTTCATCCATTAATATGTCCATGCCTCTATTGCACAAGAATCCCAGTCTTTATTTTCGTCTTTCTTAAGAAAGACTATAAAGACAAAATATTTGTGCATGGACTCGGTGCATACTTTCTTATTATTTTTCATTTCTTTAAACCTTATTCTCACTCTTTTCAAATTTGTTAAATAGAATTAGTATAACTAAAATAATTACACCTACAACAAGACAGCTATCCGCAACATTAAACACAGGGAAATCATAAAAATCACCAAATCTCACATCAACAAAGTCTATAACATAGCCAAGTCTAAGTCTATCAATAAAATTACCTATAGCACCGCTTAAAATTAATGACAGTGTTAGCTTTGTTGCAGTAGTAACCTTTTTATTGAAAACTATCATATAAATTAAAAATGCAACCAATACAACTGTTGAAATTATAAAAAATAATCTCTGATTCTGTAGTATTCCAAATGCCGCACCTCTATTTTCAACGTAAGTAAATCTTAAAAAGTTTCCTATAAGATGAACAGATGAGTTACCTTGTAAAAGAGCAACTGCAAAATATTTTGTAATTTGATCTATTGCTAAAAAAAATATAAAAATTAATCCATATATAATATACATATATCCCTCCATAATCTCAAACTATGTTTGAAACTTTTCAATTATTGCATAAAAATGCCATCTTTCACCTTTACAACTCTTCAATTAAAGCGTTTGATATCATAAAGCATTTCTCTAAGGCTATTTTTTCAAATTCATTATATGCCATTTCTGCTCTATCATCTGCAGTATCAGATATACATCTAATTGCCATAAAAGGAATCTTGTTTAAAAAGCATACATGTGCAATTGAAGCACTTTCCATATCAGTGCACATAGCATCAAAATTCTCTTTGAGCCACTGTTTTTTTGTATTTGTAGAAACAAATTCATCACCTGATACAATTCTACCAACAAAATACTTAATATCTTTACTTTTAGCTATTTCCTCCATCTTGTTTAAAAGATATTTATCACCCTTAAATATGTAATTATCACCCATTCTAGGAATTTGACCTATCTTATAACCAAAGTTAACTGCATTTACATCATGTTGAATTAAATCACTTGAAAATACTATATCAGCAATATCAATTTTTTCTGATATTGCACCAGCTATACCTGAATTAACCACACATTCTACATTAAATCTATCTATTAATAGCTGAGTACATATAGCAGAATTAACCTTTCCTATACCTGATACAACAACAACTATTTTTTTATCCTTATAGTTTAAAATATTAAACTCGAAGTCTAAAAATTTTACTTTTTCAGAACATCCATAATGCTTTATAAGCGCAGAAACTTCTTCTTCCATTGCGCCAATTATACCGATATTTTTCATGAAACCCTCCGTTAATCTTCACTCAATTTTAAATGTCTCAAACTGAGTTTGAGACTATAAGGTTTTTATAATGTTTTATTTCTAACTTAATTTTACCACTTTTTGTATTTCCACATTCATTGTAAATAAAAAATCTTCCGTATCTTCTAATTGATAACAAGTCACCTTTTTTAAGTAAACTAGACACCTTATCTTCAACTTCAAAATTTACTTTAACATCACCGGATTTAATTAGATCTGTACTTACATCTCTAGATTTATTTATCAGCGACTTAACAATATTATCTAATCTCATCGATGTTGTGTTTATTGTTAATAATACATAGTCAGGCTCTTTATAATCAATATCATTAATGTTTATTTCCTCGATCTCGACCTTATTATTACCCACTTTTTCTAGACCATAAAGTATTACATCACATATATCAGCTTGACATATTATATCTGCATAATTATTGTGTACATAAATGTCACCAATTTTACTTCTCTCTATACCTAAGCTCATAATAGAACCTAAATAATTATTATGGTCAAGCTCTTTAAATTTTGATTTGTTGTTAATACGCAGTGCTCTTATATAATCCTTTTCATCAATAGTGTCAGTAAAATTGGGATATAAAATTAAACTTTTCCTTTCGCTATGTTCATAGTTGGGGAAAAGTTTATAATTAACATCACAGCTATTAATAATCGGAATACTATAACCAATAACGTTTTGATTAACAAAATCTGTAGATAATGAAATACAGTTTTTGGAAACTAAATTAGCTTTATCTGCAATTTTTTTAACCAAAAGTTTTGTTTCATCATCTGCTATAAAATCATAATATTTATTAAAATCCTTCATCATACATAGTCCTATTTATAATATTCTAAATACTATCGTCACAATAAATCTTAGTAAGAAATAAGCAAGTATTGGCGAAAAATCAAACATACCATTACCTAGACCAAGCCTATCAAGTAACATTCTACAAGGATAGAGAATAGGCTCAGTTAATTGATTTATTATATCAGCAAATTTATTATTCCTTAAGTTAGGAAAAAACGATAGTAGAATTCTTATTAATATTGCTAAATCAATAATTTCAACTAAAATCAATATTGCCCGTTTTATTGTATAAGTCAACATTAGCTCTCTTTTTTTACCTCTGTTTTATCTATTTATAATATAAATTTCTTTCAAATTTTTCTTTTTCTCCCATTCTGCCGTCAATTTGAACATTTAATGGTGCTATAACAAATATTCCTTTAGAAACTTTTTGAATACTTGCTTCTAATGCATATACTGCTCCCTTAATAAATTCAAATATTTGTCTTTGATCATCTAAATCCAAACTTTCTATGTTTAGAACAACAGCTTTTCTATTTTTTAATTCGTCAACCGCTCTAGTACAATCTTCATATTTTTCCGGTTCACAGATAAATAATTTCATATCTGCATTTGAATGCACTTTAATAACATTACCTTTTTTTGTATATGAGTTAACATTAGAATCTACAGGCTTTTGTGCTTCTTGTTGTTTATAAGCAGGTGCTTCAAACTCTTCTTCAAATTCATCTTCATCTTCAATATCTGTTAATCCTATAAAGTCTTTCATTTTATTTATTATACTCATTGTACACTCCTCCAAAATTATAAATATGTTTATTATTATTAATAAAATTTTTTATTAATTATATACTCTACTGCCAAATATAGCAGTCCCTATTCTTATAACATTTGAGCCTTCTTCAATGGCTACATCATAATCATTTGTCATTCCCATGGATAAATATTTCATTTGCACATTTTTAAAGCTCATATTAGAAACAACATCATATAAATTTTTCATTTCTTTAAATACCCATCTTACATCTTCTTTATTTTCGACGTAAGGTGCAACAGTCATTAAGCCCACAATTTTTATATATTCAAGATTTTCAACAGATTTTATAAAATCAATAAGTTCATTATTTTTTATACCAAATTTACTTTCTTCTTCGCCAATATTTAGCTCAATTAAAACTTCTGTAACAACACCATTTTGCTTAGATCTCTTATTTATTTCTTCTGCTAAAGATAATGATTCCAAAGAATGTATAAGCTTAACCTTATTTATTATATATTTTACTTTATTTGTTTGTAAATGTCCAATAATATGCCAATTTATATTAGAATTATCCATTTGCTCATATTTATTCATAAATTCCTGAACTCTATTTTCTCCTAGATTATTAAGTCCAGCTTCAATAGCTTCATTTGCCCTTTTATAATCAACTGTTTTTGTTACTGCTATTACAGTTATATCATCTAAAGTTTTACCAACCTTATTAGCTGAAGCTTCAACATTTTTTAATATATCTGCAATATTATATTTTATATCCAATTCATTACCTCCTAATCAACTATCTGTCCTTCATACACCTTATCTGGGTCTAGAACTACCTTATCAAAAGCTTTTACAGTGCTATATATTTCATCATTTATAGTAATTCTTCCTCTATCACCTTCTGTAATAATATCTCCTTGTGAAACCATATAATATTCATCATTACTACCTATTATATCGACCGGAAAAAATTTTATTATATTACTAATGTCCTTAACATATACTCCTGTAATACCATCTTTTTCAATTACTGCTTCTTTATCAACTTTAATTCCTTGATAAATATTTTTGATTAGTTCTGTTTTTACTATTCTTTTATTATATACCTTATAGAAAAAATCATCAAAGCTTACTATTAAAACAGATTCCTCACTACTAGAATTAATTTTTTCTATATAGCCAAATACTATATTATCATCATCATTAAACCTAACTCTTATATAAGAGCCTTCTTTATATGTACTAATATCACTATTATTTACAAGACACACCATGTAAAATTCAAAATTATTAATAACCTTTAATAGCTTATCATCAACATTTACACTACCAGCATTATTAGTATTTACAATCACCTCTTCAAGATTATGTAATCTACTTGGCATTATATCTAAAACATCTTCGTATTTAAATGTATCTTCTAATCCATCAAAAACATAAGTTACAAATCCTGATTTAGGAGAAAAAACAGGCACCTTATTGTTCGTAAGAGCTTTCTCAAAGGATTCCTTTAAAACCTTTAATTCATCATCGGTATACTTTGAATATTTGCCATTCTCGCCATTTCCAATAGTTATTACACTATCAGTGCTATTTAAAGCTTTATTAATAAGTGCTATTTCAGCATTAATCTGCTCAGCACTGCTAACTGTCGAAATATCAGCCAAATAAGCTCCTTTATTCACTTTTTGCCCTTCATTATAATAATACTTTACATCACCAATACTTTTTGAGCTTAATATAGCCTCATCTTTTATAATAATACCATCTGTATTAATGATTTCTTCTAATTCGTCATATTCTAAAATACTTGTATCAATCATATTATTATATTTTTGAACTACATATAGAAAGGAACATACTATTATAAAAATTATAACATAATTTCTAAAGTAAAACCTTTTTTTTGACATTTTCAACACCGTTATTTTCAATTTTTAATTGATTATACCACATTTATGGACAATGTTGCAACATTTATATTACAAAACAAGAAGGAAAAGAATTGACATCTTTCCCCTCTAAAATTTTGTACTTCATATAGATTTTTTATATAATAATGAATATTATGCTACCACTTCCGTCATTAACAATCTTTTCAATCGTTTTCTTGATTTTCTTTCTTGCATTTTCAGGCATTGCTGTTAATTTTCCTTCTAGTTGTTCTTCAACAAGGTTGTATAGAGATTTGCCAAATATCTCAGCATTCCAAATATCAGCAGGATTTTCATCAGCGCTGCTCATAATATATTTAATAAAATCTTCACTTTGGCTTTTACTTCCAATTATTGGTGATAATTCTGTATTGAGGTCGGCATTTATAATGTGAAGAGAAGGAGCATTTGCCTTAATTTTAATTCCATATCTACTTCCTTCTTTGAACAACTCAGGTTTTTCAATTATCATATCATCAAGATTTGGAGTAACAAAACCATAACCCTTAGTTCTAGCCTCACTTAACGCAACAGCAACTCTATCATATTCCTTCTTAGATTTTGATAGATCTCCTATTAATTTTAATATTTGATGCTCACCCTCTATTTCTATACCAGAAATATCGCTTATTACTTTATAGTACTGGGCATTATCTACATCAATTTTTACATTAATGCTTCCTGTTCCAAGCTCTATACTTTTAACGAAAAATTCTTGAATAAGCTCGTTGCCTGTAGAAAAAATCTCGTCCGCATCAAAATCACTAATTTTAAAACAATTCTCTAAATCATCTCTCAAAGTATTGATAAAGCTGCTTTTCAACGGATGTTCTAGGTTTAAACCGTCAAACCATCTAGGCAAATCAATATTAATTTCTTTAATTGGAAACTCATACAACACCTTGCCTATCAAATCATCTACGTCATTAACTTTTAAATTCATGCAATCTACAACTTGCACTGGTGCATCGTATTTATCCTTTAGCTGCTTAGCTAATTCAATTGTGTTTTCATTATGTGGATTAGTAGTATTTAATATAATTACAAAAGGCTTATTAATCTCTTTTAATTCTTTTACTACTCTTTCTTCAGCCATAATATAATTATCTCTGTTTATATCTGTAATACTTCCATCTGTTGTAACTAAAATTCCTATTGTCGAATGTTCCTTAATTACCTTTTTTGTTCCTATTTCTGCTGCTTCTGCAAATGGTATTTGTTGATCACTCCAAGGAGTATTAACAAATCTAGGGTGTTCATTTTCCACATGGCCTAATGCACCCGGTATCATATATCCTACACAGTCAATCAATCTTAAATATGTATTTACATTATCTCTTAAAGTTACCTTAACTGCATTTCCAGGAACAAATTTTGGTTCAGTAGTTGTTATTGTCTTACCTGTACCACTTTGAGGCATCTCATCTCTAGCTCTTTCACGAACATATTCATCCTCAATGTTTGGTATCATCATTATCTCAGAAAATCTTCTAATAAATGTAGATTTTCCAGTTCTTACAGGCCCAACAACGCCCAAGTATATTTCACCTTTTGTTCTTTTAGCTATATCTTCATATATATCTATACCAGTAATAATAATCCCCCCTATAATAATATACAATTAATCTATATGTACATATTATTTAAAATATGACAATTTAAAGATAAGCACTAAAAAATTTAAACTTTGATTTGTTGTGATTGGTTTGATACTAAATACCAATATTTCTCTTTTCTAATCGAGCATGATTACTTTAACAGAAATTTTCTTAATTTTTGCAGAATAGAAGTGCATAATCAATTCATAAATCACCGCAAAAGAAATGAGAACAATTATAAATGCTTTTACATCAAAACTATATTCTGGAACATTCTCTATGTTTTTCGAATAAATCGAAACCATAATTTTCAACAAGGCATATTGATAAACTGTTCCTACAGCAAATCCTATATATGAAATCGGTCTGTAACCTGAAAGTATTGCATTGCTGCATTCCTTCAGAGAATAACCAAATACTCTCATCATAGCTATTGTTTTAGTATTAGCATCAACAACTGTTGTAATTGCTAAAAATAAAGTGGTACATGCTAGAATAATACCGATAAGAATTATGATAGCAGCCATCATCATGCTCGACAATTCATTCATACTAAAAGACATTTGCATCATTGAAGCATAACAAAAGGAAGCAAATGAAATAAAGAATATCAAAGATATGCGACTTTTTACCGTACTTTGCCTTAATTCCTGCAAAAAAGTCATATTCTTATTTGCCTTTTTTTCACTTTTCTTTTTCTTATGTTTGAAATCACCTTTTCCTTTCAGCAACTCAAGTGCAGGACGCTTAAGCTTATAATAGCTGTAAATAATTGATAGCAAAGCAAAAGCAAGCGATGGTAAAATCACTAAATACAAAACTAATATAAAATTAAAATTCAATGTTACTTCAGGTAATATTGCATCCTCGTTCATTAATTTATAAAAGCTTGGCATTAAAGTAAAGGATGAAAAAAAACCAAGCGAAGTCCCTACAAAAACACTAAAACCAAATATCCAAAAACCCTTTGCTATTTTTAAATTTGAATAACCTAATGCTTTGAGTATTCCTAATTCTTCTTTATGAACATCAATATAATGCTTGATATAGAAAAACAGCATAATAACCGCAGTCAGCAGCAGACAGCCACCGCTGATTGCACTTGTTACCTTTCCCATTACAAGCTGTACATCATAAAATGCTATAACAGGCTCAGAAATAATCAAATCTCTTATCTGAACTAAATCAATATTGAAATTTAAAAACAATGTACAAACAAAAACAGCACAAAAAGATATGATTGAAATACCTATAAGCTTGACAGCATCTTTAACCTGAATAATCATGTCAATTACCATCCTATCTCGTAAGCTGTTTTTTGTGATTTATTGTAGCATATTTCAGTAATTTTACCACTATTCATTTGAATAATTACATTTGCCATTTCTGCAATATTAGTGTTATGTGTAACCATAACAATGGTGAAATGATATTCTTTTTGTAAGTTGCATATATAATTTAAAATCATTCTTCCTGTTTCTTCGTCTAATGCTCCTGTAGGCTCGTCTAGAAACAGTATCTTTGGATTTTTTGCCAATGCCCTAGCTACAGAAACTCTCTGCTGCTCTCCACCGCTTAATTCACTCGGAATTTTATCCAATTTTTCTTCGAGTCCGACTTCTTTAATAATTTTCTTATAATCACTATTTTTGGCTAAATCAGCTCCCATTTTCACATTTTTATCTACATTTAGATTCGGAAGCAGATAATATTGCTGAAATATAAATCCAATATTGTTTTTACGAAATGAGGTTAATTCATCATCGGATAAAGCAGTTATATCTTTAGAATCATACATAATTGTTCCGCTGTCAGGATATTCAAGCCCTGACATTAGATTTAGTAGTGTTGATTTTCCCGAGCCAGACGGCCCTAAGATTACCGCAAAATCTCCATCCTTAATTTGTAGTGATACTCCTTTAAGAACCTGAAAAGCATTATCTTTATTCCCATAGGATTTAGTTATATTATCAATCGTAATCATTTTACTTCACCTGCTTTCATTCTATGTAAAATACTTAAACATACTTCAGTAATCATCTCGCTGATTTCTTCTTCCTTGAACACACAAACCTTTGTTGCGCAAAGAGTGGCAATTCCATGCGTATAAATCCATAAATGCTTATATAGCTTATATGCATTTTCTTTGTCTAAATTATACAATTTCTCTACAGATAATAATATTTCTTCATAATTTTCTTCAATAACTGAAAGTACATCAGATGATGAAGGCGATGTCTTTATTTCCTCCATAAATAGCAGCTGAAACAGCTTAGATTCTTTCTGAGCAAATTGTATATAAGCTGTTCCTACACCTTTGAATGATTTAACCTCAGAAAGTCCCTTATTAATATAATTTTTATATATCTCCTTTGCAGCCTTTCTTATTTCATGCTGTACCTCATCCATGCTTTGAAATACAGTAAATATAGGTCTTGCAGAACTACCTAGCTCCGACCCTAATTCTCTTGCAGTGACCGCATTAATACCATCGCGTCTGGCAATTTTCAATGCAGCATATATTATTTGTTCTTTTGTAAACTTTGCTTTTGGTGGCATGTAAATCATCCTTTCCATAATTAAAACAAATGTTTTGCAACATCTGTTTTATTATATAAATTATTGTAAAAATTGTCAATATATCAAAATAATAAAAACGGCAGAGGAATTTACCTCTGCCGCATATAAATTTATTTATTCATCTTTTTTCTCTCTTAGCATTAGCTTTGTTACTGTTTCTTTTACATCTGCTGAATTTTCCAAAACATCATACATTGCATGAACTATAGGCATATCTACATTATTTTCCTTAGCTAGCTCATATGCTGCATATGTAGTTGTTATACCTTCTACAACCATGCCTATTTTTTTAATTGCCTCATCTTTTTTAAGACCTTGACCTATTAAAAATCCTGCATTTCTATTTCTGCTATGTTTACTAGTACAAGTTACAATCAAATCTCCTATGCCTGACAAACCTTGAAATGTTGAAAATTCTGCTCCTAAGCACATACCTAGTCTTGATATTTCCAAGACTCCTCTTGTCATTAAGGCAGCCTTTGCATTATCACCAAATCCAACTCCATCAGAGATACCAGCACCTAGAGCAATAATATTTTTGAGTGCACCACCTAATTCAACACCCTTAACATCCTTATTAGTATAAACTCTAAGATAACTTGTCATAAATAAGTCTTGCACTATTTTAGCAGCTTCTTCATTGTCTGAAGCAGCAGTTATCGCTGTTGGTAATTGAAGTGCCACTTCCTCGGCGTGTGATGGACCTGAAAGTATTACATATTCAGAGTTTATACTTTCTTCTTTTATAATTTCAGATATCAAATAATGTGTTTTAAGCTCTATTCCCTTGGAGCAATTTATTATAATCTTGTTAGTCACAAGGTTTTTTGGTATCATCTCAAAAACCTCACGAATTTTTTGCGTTGGTATTGCATTTAGAATTATTTCACTATTTCCAAGTGCTTCTTCTATATCAGTTGTAAAATGCAAATTATCTGGCAAAATAACATTTGGAAGATATTTTTTATTTATTTTAGTTGTTCTTATATCATTGCACTGAGCTTCATCCCTTAACCAAACTTTCACTTCATGACCATTTTCACATAAAACCTTTGATAAGGCAGTTCCCCAGCTGCCGGCTCCTAATACTCCAATTTTTCTCATAATATAATCTCTCCTATAAGCTAATCTTAAAGTTTTCTTTCTTCCTTGCGTATAAGTCTTACTATATTGCCTCTATGTTTAAACAAGCACATTGCAGTGTATATTGCAGAAAATATTAATAATTTTACATCAAATGGTCTAACAAATAGTAAAATAGCTATTGGTGATAAACAAACACCTATTAAAGAACCTATAGAAACTATTCTTGTAAAAAATGCTATTGATACTCCAATTACAAAGCAAATAAAGGTTGGTATTGGTAAAACATATAACATTACACCAACGGTTGTTGCAACACCCTTTCCACCTTTAAACTTCATAAATACTGGCCAATTATGACCAACTATAACCATTATTCCAGCAATATAGCAGCCATCCATTCCCCCTAGTAGCTTTCCTATGTATGCAGCTAACATACCTTTTAAAGCATCACCAATAAATGTAATTACACCTATTTTTGCTCCAAAAGCTCTTATCATGTTAGTTGTACCAGCATTTCCACTACCATAATTTCTAACATCTTTTTTGAAAAATAGCTTCCCAATTAATAAAGAAAATGAAATATTGCCAATTAAATATGCTATAATAGCAGCTAAAATTAATTTCATAACTTATTCTCCCCTATTTTTAAATTCTATAATTACAGGATTTCCTTTATACTCGTAATTTTCTCTAATTTTATTCTCCAAATATCTAACATAAGAAAAATGAACTAATGTACTATCATTGCAGAATACTACAAACTTTGGTGGAGCAACGCTAACCTGTGTAGCATATAAAATTTTAAGTCTTTTACCCTTAACAGTTCTAGGTGGATTCATAAGAACTGATTCAGTTATGATATCATTTAATACACCTGTAGAAATTCTAAGGTTTCTAAATTCCATAACCTCATTTATCATTTCTAAAACCTTATTAGATCTTTGACCAGTTAAAGCTGACATAGTTAATATAGGTGCATACTCTAAATAAGCAAGTTTATTTCTAACCTCTTCAATATACTTATTAAATGAAGTATTATCCTTATCAACTAAATCCCATTTATTAACTATAATAATCATACCCTTGCCATTTTCATGAGCATAACCAGCAATTCTTGCATCCTGTTCAGTTACACCATCTATAGCATCAATTACTAGCAAGCAAACATCTGCTCTTTCAACAGCTGTAAAGGATCTAATAACACTATATTTTTCTATGCTCTCAGATATTTTACTTTTCTTTCTGATACCAGCAGTATCAATAAGTGTATACTTTTGTCCGTCATGCTCAAATTCAGTATCGATAGCATCTCTAGTTGTACCAGGTATGTCACTAACTATAACTCTTTCCTGTCCTACTATTCTGTTAATAAGTGATGATTTTCCTGCATTTGGCTTTCCAATAACTGCAATTTTAGTATTGTTTTCATCAACTTCTATATCATGATAATCCTTAAACTTAGAAATTATTATGTCTAACAAATCACCAAGTCCCAAAGCCTCCGCAGATGAAATAGAAATTGGGTCACCTAGTCCTAAGTTATAAAACTCAAAAATATTGTCCTCATCAACAAATTTATCAATTTTATTGCAAACAAGTATTATTTCTTTCTTTGACTTTCTGAGCATCTGTGCAACCTCATAATCTGCACCAGTTAAGCCTTCCTTACCATCAACCATAAATAGTATAACATCAGCCATATCAATTGCAATTTCTGCCTGCTTACGCATTTGAACAAAAATTGTATCAGTTGTATTTGGCTCAATACCACCTGTGTCAATCAAAGTAAAATGATTATCTAACCATTCACATTCAGCATAAATTCTGTCTCTTGTAACACCTGGAGTGTCTTCTGTTATAGCGATTCTCCTGCCAGCCAATCTATTAAAAAGCGTAGATTTTCCAACGTTAGGTCTTCCGACTATAGTCACTATCGGTCTTGCCATTATTATTCCTCCTATTATGCCGTTTACGGCATCGTAAAATTATATGAAGAATCGTATTTTGATTCTTCCGTAGTGTGAAATGTTACTTTATTTCACACTTTCCTCCTTACTATGCTTCAACAATAAATCTACTAATTTTTTACCGTTTACTTCACATACATATACTTTTGTATCTAATTCTCTTTCTAAATCTTCAATCTTAATATCATCAAGGAATATATTATCTTCGAACTCAACCATAACCTTTGGTATTATAAGATTTTTATAACCCTTACCCTTTAGTTGGTTAATTATATCCTTACCAGTTACTAAACCTGCAACTGTAATATTTTTACCAAAGCATTCATTAATTATTTTAACAACATTAATTTCAATCCCTGTTTTTTTAGAGATTTTATTTGAAAGCTCACACATAATGTCATAAGCAGCTGCACCAGTTACAATTGTAAATCTTTTATTTGTGTCTTCTATCTTTTTAATATTATTTATACTATCGTCAATTTCTCTCTCTAGTAGTCTAAATAAACCTATACCATTTTCAATTTGGTCAAAATCCTCATATGAGCCATATGCCGGAAATTCACTTTCACTTAAAACGTAAAACTCATCAGCTATAAAAACAAATCTTGTTCCATGTTTTTGTAATAAATAATTTTGTTTTTTAACAATTTGATTTATAAGCTCTAAAGAACTTTCCTTATCAAATTTATTAAGCTTATAAAGTTTATCCCTGTAATCAGTTAATCCAACTGGTACGACAGCAACACTTCTAACACTAGGATAAAGCTTAATTAAATCATCAATAGTATTATTTAAAACCTCTTTATCATTTATGTCTTTGCATAAAACTATTTGACAATCAACAGTTATCCCTCCATCAGCTAGCTTTTTAAGATAAATCATTACATCCTTGCCATCTTTTTTACCCATCATTTCATTTCTTAAATTTAAATCAGTAGCATGCACAGAAACCTTAATAGGGCTAATTCTATATCTAATTATTCTATTTATTTCATCATCTGATAGATTAGTTAATGTTATAAAATTACCATATAAAAAAGATAATCTAGTATCATCATCCTTCAAATATAAAGTTTTTCTCATTCCCTTTGGCATTTGATCTATAAAACAAAATACACATTTATTGCTACAAACCTTTATATTATCCATTAAAGGATTCTCAAATATTATACCCAAATCCTCATCATATTCTTTTTCAATTTCAAATTCCCACACTTCGCCATTTGGCTTTTTAATCTCTAGCTCAATCTCATCATCAGATATTTGAAATTTATAATCTATATAATCTTGAATGCTAGCACCATTAACACTTATAAGCTCATCACCCGGCTCTATTTCAAGCTCCTGAGCAATGCTATTTCTTAAAACACTAACAATTTTATTAATTATCATAATAACCTCCATGCTCCAATGTACAAATTGTCATTAAAATTTTGTGCATGGAGGTCGTGATTTATTTTATTATTATTCATACTTATTTTCACACTACTCTCCGAATTTTAATCTTAACAATTATACCATATACTACTTAAAAATACAAAACGAATTTATGATTTTATAATTAATTATGTCCTAAAGATTAAAATAAATTAAATATTAAATATAATAATTTCATTCATGGTTAAGGCTATTGCAACTAATAGTATAAACTGTTATTTTACAATAGCCTTAACTTTTAAAGAACGATATTTACTAATTTATTTTTTACTATAATTACTTTTTTTATATCTTGATTTTTGATATGAGGTTGTATATTTTTATCTGATAAAGCAAGTGACTCTATCGTTTTATCATTCATAGAATCATTATAATTAATCTTGCCTCTAACCTTTCCATTTACCTGAATTATAATTTCTTTTGTAATTTCTTTGGCTTTTTCAATATCATACTTAAGCCAATTGGAAAATACAATATTGTCTTTTTCTCCAATTTGTTCCCAAATTTCTGCACAAATATGCGGTGCAACAGGATATAATAAGTCAGCTATTATTTTTAAATCCTTACTTGTAATAAATTCTTTTTTGTTACATTCATTAACTAAAGTTATTATTGATGATATTGCAGTGTTAAACTTCATATTTTCATAGTTTTCGCTAACCTTTTTTATAGTTCTGTTAATTAAATTTTCTAAATCAGTAGAATAACTATCGCTTTTTACAATCTTATCTTTTAAGCCATAAAGCTTATTTAAAAATCTTGTTATACCTACGATATTTTTATCAGACCAAATTATATTTTCGCTATATTCGCCTATTGATAATATATATGTTCTTAATACATCAGCTCCATATTTGTCTATTATGCTCATTGGATCTACACCGTTGTTTTTAGATTTACTCATTTTACTTCCATCAGCACCTAATAGCATACCATTCTTAGTTCTTTTAGCATATGGTTCTTTAGTCGGTACAAGGCCTATATCATATAAAAATTCATGCCAAAATCTCGAATATATTACATGTCTAGTTATATGCTCAAGCGGTCCATTATATATATCAACCTGTCCCCAATATTTCATTTTATCCATACTTGCAAACTCATTATTGTTATGAGGATCAATATATCTTAAATAATACCAGCTTGAGCCTGCCCATTGTGGCATTGTGTCAGTTTCTCGCTTTGCTGTTTCTCCACATTTTGGACATTTACAATTAATAAAATTTTCTACATCAGCTAATGGACTATTTCCGTCTTTACCAGGTCTGTACTGTTCTAATTCTGGTAATCTTAGTGGAAGTTTATCTTCCGGTACTGTTACCATACCACATTTTGGGCAATATATTATTGGAATTGGCTCACCCCAGTACCTTTGTCTGTTAAATGGCCAGTCTTTCATTTTATATTGACAAGCCTTTTTAGCAATATTTCTTTCTTCCATATAAGAAATTATTGTATCTATTGCCTCTTGTTTGTTTGATATACCATTTAATATATCAGAATTTACCATAATACCATCTTCAGAAATAACCTTGATTATTTCTAAATTAAACCTTTTTGCAAACTCACAGTCTCTGTCATCATGTGCAGGTACAGACATAATTGCACCAGTACCATAATTCATCATTACATAGTCAGATATGAATATTGGTATTTCTTTATTGTTTACAGGGTTAACTAAAGTAAACCCATCTATTTTAACACCTGATTTATCCTTGTTTATTTGTGTTCTTTCAAATTCTGTTTTGCTTAAAGTTTCTTTTCTGTATTTCTCAATTTCATCAAAATTCGTGATTATACTTTTGTTCTTATCTATTATAGGATGTTCAGGTGCAATTACCATAAATGTTACTCCATAAACTGTATCTGGTCTTGTAGTAAATATTTCTAATCTCTCATTTGTTTCTTTAATTGTAAAATTAATATTTGCACCCTCAGACTTACCAATCCAATTAGTTTCAAGTATTTTCATTTCTTCTGTAAAGTCTATATCTTTTAGTCCTTCTAATAATCTATCAGCATATGCAGTTATTTTTAAAAACCATACTTCCTTTTCCTTTTGAACAACTTTACTTTTGCATCTTTCACAAATTCCTCCCTGACACTCTTCATTTGCTAAAACAACATTGCAATCTGGACAGAAGTTAACATAAGTCTTAGTTTTATACGCTAAATTGTTTTTAAATAGCTGAATAAATATCCATTGAGTCCATTTATAATAATCTTCTTCATGCGTTGATATAACCCTTGACCAATCGAAGGAATATCCATATCTTTTTACCTGCTCAGTAAAGTATTTAATATTTCTTTCAGTTACTATCTTAGGATGTATGTTTTCTAATATAGCTTGATTTTCAGTAGGTAATCCAAATGAATCAAAGCCATAAGGAAACAAAACATTATATCCTTCTTTTCTTCTTTTTCTAGAAATCACTTCAAGACCTGTAAATGCTAATACATTACCCATATGAAGTCCTCTTCCTGAAGGTCCTGAAAATTCTATTAACCTGTAAAATTTTGGTTTTGGGTCAAAATCTTTTGCTTCAAAGCATTTTTCCGATTCCCATTTATTTTGCCACTTATTTTCTATTTCTTCAAAATTGTACATATTTATGCCCATGCACCGATTTCACAAAACCCATAAAATATTTGTGCATGGGCTCGGTGCTTATCCTTTCATTATTTTTCATTTCTTTCAACCTTATCCTCCTTTTAATATTAAAAAACCTACCTCAAGATTGAGATAGGTCTAATTATCTATAATTATTTTATTTTGAACATTCTTTTAAACAGAACTCAAAATAGACCTATCATCTAATAAAAGATATAATAGATCCAACAACAATGATAACATATTAATTGATTTAGTAGCTATATTGTCCATGAGCTCTCCTCCTAATTATTGGTAATAATATTAACATTATTATTATTCCCTGTCAATTACTTTTTAAATATATTTTTCAAACAATTTGTAATTTTACAAATATTGTTATTTATGATATAATATCGGCAGATATTAAAATGGTAAATGTCAAATGTTTTGCGAAGCAAAACTATACGTAGTTAAAACATTACGTAGTTGAGACAATGATATTATTAATATATGTGAAAATAATAATACATAACTATTAAAACATGGAGGTATTTATGAAATTTTCTGATTACAAATATGTAAAACCAGAGGTTGATGTATTAAAGCCTAAATTTGAAGAGCTTATAGCTAGATTTAATAATGCAACAACTTTTGATGAGCAAAGCAAAATTATCGACGAAGCTAATAAGCTGCAAAATGATCTTAACACAATGTTTACATTAGTAAGTGTTAGACATTCTATAAACACAGCAGATGAATTTTATGATAAAGAAAATGACTATGTTGATAATGTTGGACCTATTTTCCAAGGGCTGGTTGTTGAATATTATAAAGCACTTATAGGTTCTAAATTTAGAAAAGAATTAGAAGAAAAGTATGGCGAGCAACTTTTCAAATTGGCTGAAATGAATATTAAAACTTTCTCTGATGAAGTTTTAGAAGATCTCCAACAAGAAAACAAATTGGTTAGTCAATATAACAAGCTAGTTGCTTCAGCAAAAATTGAATATAATGGAGAAATTAAAAATCTATCTCAAATGACTCCATATAAACAAGACAAAGATAGAGATGTTAGAAAAGATGCTCACGAAAAATACTATGCTTTCTTTGAAGAACATGAAAGTGAATTTGATGAAATTTATGATAAGCTTGTAAAGGTTAGAAGCAAAATAGCTGAAAAACTTGGTTACAAAAACTTTGTAGAATTAGCTTATCTTAGAATGAATCGTTCTGAATACGGAGCTAAAGAGGTAGCATGGTACAGAGAGCAAGTTTACAAGCATATTGTTCCAGTAGCTGAGGATTTAAGAAATAGACAAGCAAAAAGATTAGGTATAAATGACTTTAAACATTACGACTTACCTTTATCTTTTAATTCTGGTAATGCTGCTCCAAAAGGAGGCAAAGACTGGATGGTAGATAAGGCTAGAGCTATGTACAAAGAGCTTTCACCTGAAACTAATGAATTTTTCACTTTCATGGCAGATAATGAACTTTTAGATTTAGAAAGTAAGAAAAACAAGCAATCAGGTGGATACTGTACATATATTCCTAATTATCGTTCTCCATTTATATTTGCAAACTTTAATGGCACTTCAGGTGATGTTGATGTTTTAACTCACGAAGCAGGCCATGCTTTCCAAGTTTATGAAAGCAGAGATTTTGAAGTACCTGAATATGGCTTCCCTACTTATGAAGCATGTGAAATTCACTCTATGAGTATGGAATTTATAACATGGCCTTGGATGAATTTATTTTTTGAAGAATTAGAATTAAAATATAAATTCGACCACCTATCAGGCGGATTGCTGTTTATACCATACGGAGTTTCAGTTGATGAGTTTCAACACTTCGTATATGAAAATCCAACTGCAACACCAGAACAAAGAAAAGCTAAATGGAGAGAAATCGAGAAAAAATATCTACCAAGTGTAAATTATGACGGCAATGATTTTCTTGAAAGAGGAGGATTTTGGTTTAAGCAAGGACACATATTTTCTTCACCTTTCTATTACATTGATTACACATTAGCTCAAGTTTGTGCATATCAATACTGGGTTAAATTTAATGAAGATAGAAAAGCAGCTTGGGAAGACTATTTAAGATTGTGTAAAGCAGGCGGTAGTAAACCATTCTTAGAGCTTGTAAAAATAGGTAATATCAAAAACCCATTTGAACCAGGAATAATGGAAAGCATAATTCCACCTATAAAAGACTGGTTAAATAAAGTTGATGATACAAAACTGTAAATAAAATTGGCACACAAGATGAACGAATAAGTCATCTGTGTGCCATTATTAATATTAGAATAAATTAGCAATAGTGAAATATATAATAGGTATAAATACTGCTGGTATCATGTTTCCTACCTTTATTCTTTTTATATCTAAAAAGTTTAGTCCTATTGCCATAATTAAGATTCCACCTACTGCTGTCATTTCGGCTATTACAACATCATTTAATATACTTTGTAGAGATTGTGCTAAAAGTGTTATTGTCCCTTGATATAAAAATACACTAAGTGCTGACAAGCACACACCTACACCGAGCGTAACTGCCATTGTCATGGATAATATTCCATCTAGTATTGATTTTGCAAATAATATTTCATGATTATAAGTAAGACCACTCTGAATAGATCCAACTATAGCCATTGAGCCAACACAAAAAATTAATGTGCAAGTTACAAATCCTGCTGATAAATTATTTTCAGATTTGACAAATCTTTTTTGTAAATGGTCACCAGCATTATTTAATTTTGTTTCAATTTTTATAACTTCTCCGATAAATGTACCTAATATGACACTAATTATCATAAGTGTCATATTACTTCCCTTTAGCATTAATTGAATCCCTATAGCAATTATAGCAAGACCTGAAGCTTTATTAATAGAATCAGCGTATTTAACAGGTATAAAATTCTTGAATAAAACACCTAAAATACCCCCAACAATTATAGCTATAGAATTTACGACTGTACCTAACATAATTTTTTTCTCCTAATGTATTAAAGTATATATCCATTCCAAATATTAGCTTACCATAAATTTATACATTTTTCCATAACTATCATCTAAACTATAATCGCTTTCTTACAGACAAAATAATTTTTTGGGTCTTGTTTATCAATTACATTATTTGCTATAATATATTAAAGTTAATTTTTTGGAGGAAAAATGTTAGAGCATGGAAGTAAATTAGCTTTATCAAAGCTAAAATTATTATATATATTTAATCAATTTGGGATACCACTTACTAATATAGAATTGACAAGCTTCGCGCTTGAAAATAACTTTATGGACTATTTTTTGCTTCAACAAATATTAAGTGATTTGTATGAGTCTAAGTTTTTAGATATACATTCAAAGAATGGTCACGAATATTATTTCTTAACTGATGAAGGCATAAATGCTTTAAATATGTTTGGAGATATGTTACCTGAGTATTTTACAAAGGATGTTAATAGTAAATTTGAAAAAATGCAAAAAGACTTAAAAAGAAAAAGTGAACTATTTGGTCATTATTACAAAAAAAGTGATAATGAATATGTAGTTTCTTTTCAAGTCCTCGAAAATCGTTCTGTTATATTTAATTTAAGTATTAATGTTCCTACTGAAGATATGGCTAAATCTATTTGTAAAAAATGGAATTCTAATCCAGAGGACATATTTAGCAGTATTTTAAAGACTCTTACCTCGGATTTAGATTAAAGAGTTTTAATATAAAGGGGTGTAAAATCTAAATATATATTTTCAATCTGTTTAATACTAAATTTATCAATAATTGAAATATAATTTCTACTTGAATTAACAACATATAAATATTGTTTACTTACAGATATATCTTCTAAATAACCATTAAGATGTATCTGTTTTTTTATTTGCTTGCTAGTTAAGTTTACACTATAAACTGTTCCACTTTCAATTGCTAAAACAAATAAATTATTAGTATCCTCATCATAAACAAAATTTGTTGTTATTTCTTTTATAAAATATGTTTCTTCAACTGCATAGGTTTCTAAATTTATAATATTTATTTCAGTTGAAATAACATCGTTTACTAAATATGATAAAACAAATAAACAATTATTAAATAAAATTAAATGCATTGGTTTACCATCAATATTAAGATATTTTTTTTCGCTATTGTTTATATCATACTCCAGTATTTCGTTTTCTTCATAACAAGCTATATATAATTTTGTATTGCTATCATTTGCTAAAATATCATGTGGTTTAACTCCAACAGTTACTGTACCAGTCAATATACAAGTATCAGCGTCAATTATTGAAATACTATCAGACTCAAAATTTGTTATATATAAATTATCTAGGCATTTACAAATATGTCTAGGATCTTTTCCAGTATAACATTCCAAGTATTCATTGTTAGCAATATTATATTTAATTACCATGTTATTAAATGAATCTAATATATATAGAATATTTTCATTTAATAAGC
>DLNM01000013.1:0-966 GCA_002479485.1 Firmicutes bacterium UBA7510
TAAACGATAAAATAGTATCATCTTTATTAATTATATATCATTTTTGATAATTTACACTTGTAATATGGACAAGACTATTATATAATGAATTTACTAAATTATACATAATTTTACATTATTGACAGTATACTTTGGACAAGCATATTATAATTCTACAAATTACGTAAATAATAACATTTATAATACGTATAAGGTGGTGATTATAATGTGTAATAAAAAAAAGGGGAGAAAGAAAATGTCAGTTTCAAAAGCCATTTTAATGCCTATTGAAGATAAAAAATTATCTAAAAAATTACTACATGATATGAAAAATGCAAAGATAAATCCTGATTTGGACAAAAGATGTGAAAGAATCTGGCTAAATATTTTGGAAAGTAAAATTTTCGATAAAAAGTAATCATGATTGAAGAAATATTAAATGTTTTACATGAAGAAAGATTAGATGAAGATAAACATTTAAGAACTGTTGGTGAATTTGAAAGTTTAGAAGAAGGGTTGACAAATTATTTACATGGTGAATCTTTTGAATACAATCGAATTGGAAAAGGGAATACTTATCTAATCCTACATGATAATATTATAGTAGCATATTATACTTTGAAAGCCAATGCGGTAGAATTGTATGATGAAGAATCAGATAAAATTGAATCTATTCCATGTGTGGAAATTGCTAAATTTTCTATTGCGAAAGAGTTTAAAGGTAAAGATTTTGGAACACTTATTTTTAATTACTTTATAAAACCAAAAATATATCATATTAGAGAAATGCTGGCTATTGAACAAATTATTTTATTTTCTGTTTCAAGAAAAAAGGTAATTAAATTTTATAAAGATTTAGGATTTGATTTTCAGATAGGTAATAAAATAGAAAAATACATAAAAGAAACAGATAATGAAGATTGCAAATTTATGTATATGTATTGTAATTAATTTAAATAATATTAGAACAGTTGAAATATACTGTTC
>DLNM01000013.1:1165-93790 GCA_002479485.1 Firmicutes bacterium UBA7510
GTTGAAATATACTGTTCTTTTTATATTACCAACACTCCCCTACTCTTTTTTATTTAGAAAAATTCTCTAAAATAATAGTTGACTTTTGGTTTAACTTTTAGTATAATTAATTTAAGTTAAACGGAAAGTAGGTGTTATATGTCTACAAAAATGGGCAGACCACTCTCTGATAATCCAAGAAAAAATGTAGTTGGTTGTAAATTAACAGATGAAGAATTGTATTTATTAGAACAATATTGTCTAAAAAATAAAACTTCAAAATCAAAAGTTTTAAAAAATGGTATCAAACCAATTATTACTTCTAAATCAGATGGTAATTAAAAAACGAGAACCACTTCTCTACTTTGGCGAGCGATTAGTGATTCTCATACATAGCCTGTTAATACAGACATATCCATTATACTTCATGTTTGAAAAAAAATCAATATGGAGGATAAAAAATGAAAGAAGTGCGAGTTTTAAAAGAACAAGTATTATTAGGAAAAGAGTTTAAGATTTATGGAACGCCAGAAGAACCATTATTTGTAGCAAAAGATGTTGCAGAATGGATTGATTATAGTAAAAATCCAAATGGAAGTTATCAAATTAACAAAATGTTAAAAACTGTTGATGAAGATGAAAAGCTGGTAGTAACAATTTTACTATCAGGTTAAAATCGTGAAACATGGTTTTTAACAGAAGATGGTTTACATGAAGTTCTAATGCAATCTCGTAAGCCAATAGCAAAAGAGTTTAAAAAAGAAGTGAAGAAAATATTAAAACAAATTCGCCAAACAGGTGGTTATATCCCTACTTCTCTACAAGATACGGATGAAGAGATAATGGCGAAAGCATACATAATAGCACAAAGTACAATTACTAATCTTAAACAACAACTGGAAAATGTACAACCATTAGTTGATTATGCTACTACTGCTCAAAAATTAAATGCTATATATACCGTTACTGATATAGCTAAAATTGCAAGTGATGAACGTGGAATTTTGGTAAGTAATCAAGATTTATACGACAAGCTTCGTGAATGGGGTTTGGTTTATAAAAACAGTAGAATACCAACACAAAAAGCTGTAGAGAAAGGGATTTTAACGTATAGTGAGTTTGTAAATGGTAGCAATTCAGAATTAACAACAAAAGTTACAAGTATGGGTAAAGTTTGGATTATAAACAAGTTACTCGAAGAAAGAAGTTATAACTTCCCTATTAGTAAATTACTTAGGATTGAATTGCATAATAGAATTAAATTTGATTTTGGCATTAAAGATTTTGATAAACAAGAAGAAATAATTTGTGATTTAAAAAATCGTAAAGATGTTTATGATAGAGTTCTATTGGTAGCTGAAAGAAATCGTCATTCTAATTTTATTGCTGGTAATAGATTTAATAGATTATATCATGAATTAAAGGATTTAGAATATATGTATATTTAAGAGTGGTATAAAACCACTCTTTTATACTGCCCTCCCCTACTCTACTTTATTGACATTATATTGAGAATATAGTAATATAATGGTAATATATTAGGAGGTATTGTGTAATATGAATCCAGAAATTATACTTATTTTTAGTGTTTTAATTATTGTTTTTGTGATAATTTTTATAAAAAAAGAAGTAAACAATATGAAGATAAACAATTTAAAAAGAGAAGAAATGCTTGAATCTATTAAAAATATTAATAGTTTTGATAAAATATGCAATCTCAATTTTGAACAAGTTATTAATTCTACGAAATATATGGATGAAATTTATCTAGGTTTTAATAATATGAATAAGCAGATTGTTTATAATAATAATCTTAATACTACAAAATTGATTAATTATAATGATATAATAGAAGTAGAACTAATAGACAATAATTCTACTATTATGAGTACAGCAAGTATTATAACGGGTGCTGTAATAGCATCTGGTGTTGGGGCTATTTTGGGTGGCATGAATAAAAAAGAAGTTTGTAAAGAGTTGAGTATAAAAATTAGTATAAATAATTTTGCAAAACCCTTTGAAATTATACCATTAGTATCACACGTTTATAAAGGTTCAGCAGAATATTCAGATGCAATTAAAATATCATTAGAAATTATAGAAACTATAAAGTATATAATAAATAATAAATAAATTTAATAATAGTTGGTTATGGAACAGTTGAAATATACTGTTCTTTTTTTATTTAAAATATTTAAATTAAAAGGAGATTTAAAGATGATGAAAGCAATAGATATAATTAATGAATCAAAACAAGAGTTTTCTAAGAAAAAAATAATTATTATTGCAAATACAGGGAAAGAGTATGAATTGTTAATTCAGGAAAAATTGAATGAAACCACTGTGGCTGAAATAGTAGCTGATTTAATTGACCGTTCAAATTTTTGCAAACAAAGAGAGATGGATTTTAATATAGTTCAGAATATTTATTTATTGTTAATTAAATATTTTACAGATATTAAATTTACTAAATCAAAATCATTTGAAAAAGAATATAGTGAAGATTTGCAATTAATAAATGCTTTAATAGACTTAGGTTTATTTGAACAAATAATTAGGAATTTTAACGAAGAAAGTTTAGAAAAGGTAATTCAATTATTTGAAACATACGCAAAACAAATGAATGTTATCATACAAAATCAAGTTGAAAAAGAAGTGATTGTTGATGACATTGAGAGTATTTAAGGATTTAAAAGAATATTATAAATATATAGAATCGCAACTAATTAAAATCATGGAAGAAATAGGAATGGAAACTTGTGATGATTTATATAAAACTGTTAAAAGTAGAATATATGATTGGACACCTAATATGTATGAACGAACAGGAGAATTATTAAAATCAGTAACTTGTACTAAAGTATTTAAAGAAAATGGATACTTATATATCAAAATATACTATGATACTGATACAATCCATCCTTATTTCACCGATAACAATTTATTCAATCAACATAGTGATATATATGGTAATGATGTATCTAATTATATTCCTCTATGGATTGAAGAAGGTACTGAAGCCCGAAATGGAAACTTCTTCCCTAGAAATGGTATTCACGCAATAAGTGAAGAATTAGATTGGTTTACAACTAATTTTGTGAAATTATTCAAGAAAAAATTAAAAAAACATGGAATATTATCTAGTTAGACACAATGGTGTTAAATCAATGTGTCTTTTTTTATGTAATTTTATAAGAAAGAGAGTTGATTTAACTTGGCTGATGATTTAAGTATATTACTCAAAAGTAAAATTGATGATAGTGCTAAGTCGGTAAAGGATTTGAATAATCAAATAAAATCATTATCATCTAAACTAAGTGAATTAAAATTAACAGTAAAATTTGATGATAAAGTATTAAAACGATTAGAAAATAGTATAAAAGATTTACAAAAAGGCACTAAGTACGAAGTTGATATAGATGACTCAAAAATAAGTAAAGTACAATTAAAAATTGATAAAATATTTGGCAAGTCAATAAAATTTAATCCTGATATTGATACTCAGGGTATCGAAGATTTAAAGCAACGTGTTAAAGATGTAAAAAATAATATTGATGATTTAGCTAAAGTTCAGATTAACACAACTAAAAATGGTAGTATAAAAAACGCATTAATTACTTATAAGGATGAAACAGGAAAAATTGTACAGGAAACAATGGCTTGGGAGAATCATCTTAATAAAACTGGAGATTTATTAAAACGAGTATTTACCACAACAAATGTAAAGTATGTTGATGATATTGAAAAAGCAACTAAAGCACAAGAAAAATTAAATAATGAATTATTAAAGCAACAAAAATTTGTATTTAAAAAAAATACACAATTAAGTGGTTACGAGAATGATATTAATAATTTATCTATTACTAAAGGATTGAATGTTAGTAATTATCTAAATGATATTACTAAAATAAAAAGTGAGTTAGCACAACTACAAACTTTAACGTTTGGAACTAAAGAATTCAAAACAGCAGAAGATTCTATAAATAGAATGACTTCTTCGCTAAAAGAAAAACTAGATTTAGAAACGCAAGGATTAAATGTTTCTAAAGAACAAGAAGATTTATATTTAAGAATAAACAAACAGTTAGCTAATTTAAAAGATATAACTGTTAAAAATGAAAAATTTGACACTACTCAATATGAAAATATTGCAAATGAATTTGAAAGAATAAAAAATGCTGTCTCTAATGGGAGTATGTCTTTTGCTGAAGCAGACAGTAATATTAAAAAAACTACTGTCAGTATGAAAGATTTTGAAGTTCAATCTAAAAGGGCAAGTAATACTACTAATGCTTTTTCTGCTACATTTAAGAGGTTTCTTACATATTTTACTTTTTATGATGTTATAAGATTAGGTCAACGTGCTATTAAAGAAATGGTTGGAACTATCTACGAGTTAGATAATGCACTTGTTGAATTAAGAAAAGTATCCGATTTAACTGGGAGTTCATTAAATTCGTTTGTAAATGATGCGTATAGATTAGGAAATCAAATTAGTAAAAGTGGTAAAGAAGTAATACAAGCTTCTACTGAATTTGCGAAAGCAGGATATAATGACGATGAAATTTTAGGACTTGCTAAATCTGCTTTAGTATTAACATCTATTGGTGATGGTATTAAAGATGTCGGAGAAAGTGCTAGTACAATAATAGCGGTATTAAAAGGGTTTGGCAAATCAACCAGTGAAGTAACTTCAATTTTGGACACGATAAATAATGTTTCCAACAATTCTGCTCAATCTTTTGAAAATATAACATTTGCTCTTCAAAGAATGTCAGGAGTTATGAGTGCATCAAATGTAACACTTGAAGATAGCGTTGGTATGTTTGTTGCTATAAATGAGGTTCTAAGAAATAGTGAGATGAGTTCGACGGCATTAAATACGATTTCGATGCGTATCCGTGGACTGTCGGAAGATGGAGAAGCTATTGATGGATTAGTCCCTAAACTTGAAAAAATGTATAAAACCATAACTGGGATTAATTTAGCTGATACAACAACAGGTCAGTTAAAAAGTTTATCAGAAGTTACTAAAGAATTATATCCTATTTGGGGAAAACTGACAGAAAATCAAAAACAGTACATTGCACAAGAAACCGCTGGTATACGTCAAGCCAAAGCATTTTTAACTTTAATGAATAATTATAATAGAGTTCTTGAGGTTACTGATTTAGCTTACGATAGTGCTGGTAGTGCAATGCAAGAATTTGAGAAATGGCAAGATTCACTAGAAGGTAAGACAAACAATTTACGTTCTGCTTTTGAACAATTAACAACTAAAACTTTAAATTCTGATTTTGTTAAAGCTATGGTAGATGCGACTACTTCTATGGTGGAATTTGTAACTGCTTGTGGAGGTGCTGTGCCTGTTATAATTGCGTTGGGAGTAGCTTTGACAGGATTAAAATTAGTATCTTTAATAAAGAATATTGAAAATTTAACTGGTGTCACTTTGACTCTTATTACAGCAATTAAAAGTTTTGGTGCAATTAAGTTTCTATCAATAATTGGATTAATTTCTACTGCTATAATTGGTATTGCTTACGCCTTCAATAGTGTTAAAAACTCCGCCGAAGAAGCATTAGCTAAAACACAAGAGAATATAGAATCTTTAAGTAAAGAAATTTCAGACCTTAATTCTAATAAATCAAACTTTCAATCTCTAGCAAAAGAGTTTGAAGAACTTTCTAAAAATACAAATAAAAATGCAGAAGAAACAGAACGTTACTATAAAGTCCAAAGTGATTTAAAATCAATACTTCCAAGCCTCAATGGTTTTTACAATGAGCAGGGTGACTTTATATTATCTAATGTTACAAACTATGAAGATTTAAATGAACAGTTAAAAATATATTTACAGCAAAAGAGAGAAGAATTAGCACTAGAGTCAAAATCATCAGCGGGTGCAACTGTTGAAAAATATAATAATTTAAAAGCTGAATTAGAAGGTTTAACCGAATATATTAATCTATACAATAAAAGAGAATCTGGTACTTTAACAGCCGACGAAAAAGACCGTTGGAGTGAGATTGTATTAAACTACAGTCAGAATTTTGATAAAGTAAAAGAAAAACTTAAAGAAGTAAAAGAAGAATTTAATTCAACTTCTAGTCAAGTTCGTTCTGATGTATTAAATATTGTCAGCGACACAAAAGAATGGACAAGTGCTACAGAGCAACAAAAGAATGCTATTCGGGAAGCTTTATCTAAAACAAGTGTCGATTATATGTCAAGTTGGTCTAAAGGTCTGGCGAATGGTACTCTAACAATGGATGATTTTATGTTATCCATGAGAGTTCTTATTCCTAATTTAAAAGAATTAGGTGATGTGGCAGAGCAATCTGGAGATGATACTGGTAAAGCTTTTGAAGAACTATCTAAGCGTATAGATAAATTCAATGCAGTTTCTTCGGATATGAATAAAATTAATAGTATTCTTACTTCACTAAATAAAAATGGTGCATTAACATCTTCTGAAATTAGTGAATTATTAGGAATATCAGAAGATTTTGTATCAGTTTTAAATGATGAATCAGCACTTAGAGATAAATTAAATACAACATTAGAAGATTATAAATCTAAACATAAACAAGCTTATTATGAAATGATAAAAGACTCTACTGATTATTATGATAGTTTAGTAAATGGTAATGTCGGTGTTTATAATGAACTGTTGACAAAATTACAGAAGTATATAGATGATAAGGGTGTAGGTTATAATGTTGATTTAAAAAACTATAAAACTATTGAAGAAGCTAAACTCAATATAACTAAAGACTTGATTACTGAAATTGCTGGTATATGGTCTAAGTATTTCAATTCAACCACTGGAGCATTTCAAAATATAACAGAACAAGAATGGGATAGTTTAAGTGATAAAGAAAAAATACGTTTAGGCAATATGAGGAAAACTATTGCTGATTTAGTTAATGGTTTAAATGAAGAATTTAAAGGAGTAACATTAGATAGTTTTGATGTTAAACTAGACAGTGATATTAGTGGAAAATCATCTACTAAAGATAGTATTCTTAAACCGTATGAAGAACGTAAAAAAGCAATTGAACATGAAATATTCCTATCAAAACAACTTCAATCTACATATAAAAAAACATCTAAAGAATACATAGCCGAAGCTGATAAACAAGCTAAAAAATATAAAGAATTACAAAATTTAGCCAGTGGCACTAAAATTAATCTAGGTATATCCTCTACTTCATCTGAAGGTATGACATTATCTCAAGATTGGTGGTCTGCGTATAACAATGAAACTTCTGTATATCAAGATAAATTAGATTCTATGACTGCAACATACGAAGAACAAAATCAACTTCTTGAAGATAGAATACGTTTATTAGAAATAGAGCAATCTAAATTAGAAGATACAGACCCACAAAATCGAGCTATAGAAGAAGAAAAATATAGCTTAATATTATCACAACAAGATTTATTACAAAAAAAATTAGCTGAAGTACGCAAATCAAATGTTAAAGGTTGGGAAGAAGAATATAAAGAACTATCTAAGAAAATTGTAGACCTATATGAAAAGGAAATCGCTAGTGTAAAAGCTATTAAAGTTTTTGATACTGAAGCATTAAAGTTAGAAAGTGATAATATCAAAAAAGTACAGGAATCTTATTCTAAACTTCAAGGTTATTATACTTCTATGCGTAAACGCCAACTAAATGAAACTAAAAAAATGTATCAAGACGAATTAAAGCAGATAAATGATGTTTCCAATGCTAAAAAAGATGCTATCAATAAAGAATATCAAGACAAACAAGATAAGCGTGCAATTGACGAGAAAACAAAAGCTATATCTAGTATTCAAGATGAAATGAATTTAATCAAAAATGACGAAACTCAAATAGGAAGATACTTAGAACTTGAAGAAGAATTAGCTAAAGCTAGATTAGATTTAACTGACGAACAGGACAATCAAGAACGAGATAAACGTATTACAGCTATAGAAGAAAAGCAAAAGCAAATCCAAGAAGAATATGAGTATAAAATTCAAGCACTTGAAGATTATTTAAATGATGAAGAAAGATTGAATAAAGAATTTGACCGTAAAATGGAAACAAATAATAAAGCGTTATTCAAGATTTTAATGGATGAAGCTAAAAAATATAGTACATTTACGACCGAAGAACTTCAAACCGCATGGGATACTTGCAGTGAATCATTAGTAAATTTTAATTCTAAACAATTAAATATAAATAATACATTTGATGAAATGGCGAGCAGACTTAGAACCATACAGGGATTACTAAAAAATATTAATAGTATATCCATTGATGATTATAGTAAAACTGTCAAATCTAATTCAAAAACAGTGAAAAGTTTACCTACCCATCATACTGGTATTTATGCTGGTGTAGTTGGTGGCAATCAGTATAAAACAAAACCTATGGAGCAGTTAATCAAAGCATTGAATGGTGAATTATATATTAAGCCTAATCAAGCTAGTGAATTTATGAATAAACATTTACCAAATATGGTTTCTCAACATTCTAGCGGATTTCAAATTACTCAAGGGGATATTTATATTAGTGGTAATGCTGATAAAGACACAATCAATGAAGTAAAGGGTTTATTGGCAAAACAAGTTCAAGAGTTTAAAAAAATAGTGGGTGGTAATAAAGGTATAACCCCTAATTTTGGAACACAGTTACTTTAAAAACAAAGAGTAATATTCTTATTTATTTAAGTTTATTACTCTTTTAATTTATAAAATTTTAGAAAGGAGTTGATAAAATTGTCATTTTATAGTTCAAATTTTATATTTGATAACAAAAGTTTAAATAGTTTTGGCTTTACCCTACTCTACAATAATGAAGATAAAGGAAACATTAGTGATTCAAATATTGAAACTGATAAAGCACAAAATAGCCCGTTTTTTAATATAGTAAAAAAAACAGATGATTCCCCATTAGAATTTGATTTATATTTTGGTAGACAAGAAAAAATACCTCGATATGAATTTGACATAATACAATCATGGTTACAACCTAACGACAAAAAATATCATAAACTTTATATAGAACAAGATGATTTGCTTAACTTTTATTATAATTGTGTAATTACAAAAGTTGATTATGATACATTTGGAAACATTCCATACTGCTTAATGTGTCATGTAGTTTGCGATAGCCAATATTTATATTCTAATGATAAAGTTCATAATACGGATATTACTGTAAGTCCCTCTACTCTGACTTTTAATAATACTTCATCTGCTCCCCTACTCTACCCTATCTATGAAATAAAGTGCAACAAAGCAGAGGGTACTGTTGAAATCAATAATACTACAATAGGAAAATCAATTAAATTTACAGGGTTAAAATTAAATGAAATTATAACTATTGATACATTGGAAAAGACAATTAAATCATCACAAGACCTAAAAACATTTTATCGTATTACTGACGGGTATTTGAATTTTATAAGATTAAAACAAGGTAAACATAATTTTACGATAACTGGTGATACAAGCTATTTTAAAATTAAATATAACATACTAAGAAAGTTTGGTGGTTAATTTGAAATTAAGCTATCTGGCTAATTTATTAGAAGATGTTAATTTACAACTGTGCAATCCAAATGGTGAAACATTATGTATTATTAATGATTGTTATACCGCTGACTTACAATTGACTTTCAATAATATTGATGAATTATCAATATCAGTTCCAAAAGTTAAAAATGGCAAAGATGTATTTTATTATGATTGGCTAGTATTAAATAGAGTCATAAAAATTGATAACGTGGGTCAATTTGTGATACAAGATATAAATACTGACACTTCCACTGGAGAAGAAATAAAAAGTATTACAGCACAATCATTAGAGTGTGTATTAAGTTGGAAGAACGTACCCCTATTAAAAGGAACTTATAAATTTTTTAGCGACGTAGCATCTGAAATTCCAAATACGTTAATTGGCAAATTAAAAGGTTACATGTCTAGCTGGACTTTTGATGAAATAGATAATGAATTATATGATATTTATAGAACTTTCAATCGTGAAAATATCAGTATTTATAATTTAATAGTAGAAGATATTCAGCCTACTTATGAATGTGTTTTTAAATTTGACACTATAAATAAAAGTGTAAAGATTAAAAAAGTATCTAATTTAATCCCTAAAACTGATGTGTATTTTTCTGATGAAAATTTAATAAAAGATATAAATTGTGTTCTATCGAAAGATAATTTTGTAACTGTTTTAGAAGTTAAAGGTTCTGGAGATTTAGGAATTAATCGTGTTAATCCTATTGGTACTAATTATTTATACAATTTAGACCACTATCTAGCTGATAATACCGGTATGATGTCGGATGGATTAAAAACAGCATGGACAAAATGGAAAACTGATTATAACACTTATGCTACTACATATGGAACTAAATTAAATACTCTAAAAACTAAAAAAGATGAATTATTAGCGCTACAGAATGAAATAGCTGTATTAAATGCGGATTTAGAAGTTATCAAAGATGCAATTGATATTAAGAACGAATTAGGACAAAACGCATCTTCGGAAGTGTCACAAAGACGAACAAAAGAAAATGCGATATTAACTAAAAAAAATCAAATAACTGCCAAAGAAAACGAAACAACTACAATAAACAATGAACTAGACAGTATTAACGCTACTATAAACCCTATTGGAAATACAATATATTTTACAATTTCTCAACTAAATGAATTAGATTTTTTATTTAGAACAGGAAGTTGCGTTAATGATTTATTTGCTATTGGTAATACGATGACAGAAAAACAAAAACAAGAAATTGCAGAAAGTCTAATGGCATTTGGGAAAAGCAAACTAGATAAACTTGGTAAACCGCATTGGACTTTTAATCTTAATACTATTAATTTATTAGCTAATGAAAAATATCAATATCAATATAATCAATTAGAGTTGCCTTGCGAAGTAACTATTGAAAAATCCGAAGGTGAATTGTTTAATCCTATATTATTGGGTTGTAAAATTAATCTCAAAAATACTACGGATATGCAATTAACATTTAGCGAAAGTATGCGTGTTACTAATGATTTAGTGACAATTGAGGATTTACTGGGTAGTCCAGCTAAGACTCAAATAACAGTTATTAAAAATATGGCAGATTGGATTAACTATGTTGATTCTGGAGATAAAAATAGGATTAATAATTGGCTAGGAAATCCGCTACAAGCAGATATACAGATGGTGACTAATGCTGACAATCAAACTTTTGTCATTGATAAGCGTGGAGCATTATTTAGAAAAATATTAGCAAATAGCACAGATTATGATGAAAAACAATTAAAGATTATTAATAATGGTATATGGATGACAGATGATAATTGGGTTACTGCTAAATTAGGTATAGGTGAATTTACTTTACCAAATGGAACTAAAGTAACAGGTGTTATTGGCGATTATATTGTAGGCAATATAATTATGTCAAATAATCTTTACATAACAAATACTGCTGGTACGGTATCGATAGACAAAGATGGTATGAATGTTACAAGTATGAGTATGACTTTAACAAATGCAACAGCTACGAATCGTATAATATTAAATGGTACTGATGTTATTAGAGTTCAAAAGAAAGTCAGTAATACATGGAATGATTTATTGTATATAAATAATGATGGTGAATTAAAGTTAGCAACATACTCCACTACTGCTGACATGAATAGCGCTATAACTATTAGTGCCAATGGGTTACAATCTCAAATAACAGCAACAAACGGAAATGTATCTACTTTAACTCAAACAGTAAACGGATTAAGTTCTACTGTATCTTCTCAAGGTGGCAGTATTTCTACATTACAACAAACTGCTAGTTCATTACAAAGTCAAATAACAGCTACAAATGGTAACGTTTCAACTGTAGCTCAAACCGCTAATAATTTATCTATTGCAATAAATAACACTAAGGTTGTTATTAACAGTACAGATGGTATAACAATTACTAATGGTGGCTTAAAAATAATGAATGGTAATACAGTTAATTTTAAAATCACTACAGATGGACAAATGTACTTAAGAAGTAATTTATGCAGTGGTAGAATTGCAATTTTAGATAATAAAATATGGTTCAATGCCAGCATGAGTAATGATGGGACTATATCTACTAATGGAGGACAGATTTATCAGTATTTAGATACTTTCTATATAAGCGTTACTCAATCTTCAATGCCTATAATAATTGGCAATGATAATTATTATTATAAGTGTATTCCAACATTTTCGTCATCAACGCATGTTCATGATTTTTATGGTAAAGTAAGAATACAGACGAGTTTAAATTTAATTGGAAGAAATTGTAGTTGGGTATTAGAAAATGGCAAGTATTATTTACAAGGAGTATAAAAGAAAGGGATAAAAGATGATAAAAATAAAATTAATTAATATAGTAAATTCTATAGATTCCTTAAAAGAAATGTCTAAATTAGGAATCAATGGAGTAACGTCTTACAAAATAAGTAAGCTTATATCTAAATGTATGGAAGAATACAATAATTACGATTTATATAGAAATACATTAATAGATAAATATGGCGAGTTAAATGAAAAAAAACAAAAGCAGGTTAAAGATGAATGTTTGCCTGCTTTTTATAATGATTTAAAAGAATTTCTTAATGTTGATATAGAATTATTATTTGATAAATTCTATTTACCTATATCCATTTTAGAAAACAGCAAAATTGAACCTATGCATTTTATTAATACTTCTGAATTTATAGAGTTTATAGAAGATGAAATCGAAGAAAGTAGGTGATTTATATGGAAAATACAAGTTTAAAATATGTAGCTGGAACTGATGGAACTATACGATTTACACTAACGAATAGTTTAGGAGAACCTGTGTCATTAATTGGTTGTAATATTGTTTTTAAGCTTGGTTTATTAAATAATAGTACGTCTTTAATTTCTAAAGATTGTACATTAGAAAACGGAAATATTTGCAAAGTGGAATTAACACATACAGATACTAAAAATTTAGATTCTGGTGTTTATGATATTATGCTAATTATTACCGATGGTGTCGGGAAAATTTCTTCAACAGGTCGCAAACGAATATCTACTGAATCAATTATAAATTAAGGAGTGACTATACATGCCTATAGCTAATCAATTAACATCAACAGTACAAAAGAAAAAAATATTAGAGAGTGAATTTGGTAGTGGTAATCCTGCTATACATTATATAGGAATTAGCTTGACTGCTCCTAGCGTTGATGGAACAAATATAACTGAGCCATTAAGTACTAATGGATATGCTAGAATTGTAGTAGCAAATAATTCAACAAATTGGACAACTTATACTGGTGGTAAAATAACAAATAAAGTTAGTTTTGCTTTTCCAGTAGTTATAAATGCTAATTGGAATGACTTATCTCAACCTATGTATATTTTTATAGCTGACCATGCAACTAATACTGGAACTGCTTTTAAATATTCTTGGGAATTAACAGGTATAGATAAAAAATTATTACAGGTTGGGGCTACACCAAGAATAGAAGCTAATACAGCAAATATCACAATGTAGGTGGTATTATGCACATTGATGAAAAAGCAACTGTTAATAATAATATCAATTTAAATTCACAAATAGTAGATAATGTAATATCTGTTAAAACACAAGTTAACGATAATATTCAAAATGTGGACATCAAATTAAATGATGCCCTTTTTAATTATCTATGTAAAATATTAAATGAATATAATGTTGATTTTTCCATAGATGGAATTACAGAAATTCTAGCAATTTTATTTAATGTTAATATGAATCATAAAGTTGAAACAACTATGACAACATTAGAAAAAATTGCGGTGGAATTTATGCAAAAAATGACATTTGATATGAAAATTAAGTTAATTGAGACATTAATACTTAATATATCAAGACCTATATCTATTGAAACTAAATTAACTTTATATGAAAAATTATTAATAAATCTTTATATTCCTATGACAGTAGAAATGCAAATAGCGATGTATGAAAAATTATTACTTGATTTAAGACAAGATGATTTTAAAATTATTGGAACTTTAGTGTTAAGTGTATTAAGAACAATAAATGAAATTCAGTCAATTACTCTGAACGATATGACTAATATGACTTTAGATGATTTTTACTATAAACAAATTTAAGTGAGGTGATTATATGGCATATCAATTTGATAATATTTCAACTTTGTCTGGAACTGATAGTGCTAAGGCTCAAGTTGATGAAATAATAAATAAACATAATGATAATATGACAAAAATAGATACTGCAATTGCAGAAAAAATTACTCAAGTCACTTTAAAATCATCTCTACCTACTTCCCCTACTATATCCAATAATTTATATATTGTCTATGGAGATACAAAAGATAATAACGGTCAATATCGTTGGAATGGTAATACATATGAAAAAATAAGCACCCAACTAGATTATGCAACTAAAGCTGAAGCTGAAGCTGGTGCGGATAACACAAAAGTAATGACACCATTAGGAGTTAGAGAATTTTTCAATGCAAATGGTGGTGGAAGTGGCGGAGTTATAAATGTAGTATTTAAAAGTGGAGAAAAATACTATTTATACATTGCAACAGAAAATAACATAAATACTATCGTTATTCCTAGTAATTATTTTAATCCCTCTACTGATGTAATAGGATTAATATTAGATGATGATAACCAACCATTAGTTATAGATAGAGATTATACATTAGTTGGAAACACTGTAACTATTGTTCCAAAAGAGAATAGAGAAACTTATTTAAATTTAGGTCAATCATTATTGTTTTATATTACTAATGGCTCTTATGCTTATAATAAATTGAGTGGATTACCTGATTTGTCTTTAAAGCTAGACAAAGTGGGAGATGCTAAAGATACAACCGTTACATTTACTGAATCTACCACAAGAGAAAATTTAGTATCTGGGGATAAGACATCGGTTTTAATGGGTAAGATAAAAAAATGGTTTACTGATATTTGGATTGCTTTAGCAGATAAAGCTGATGTACAGTGGATGTCTGATGGTTGGAAAACTGAAAATGATTCGGCTCTAACTTATCCAAGAAGTGCTACAACATATTTTAAAGTAGGCACACCATCTACTAATTTTCCCGCATATAGTACTATAAAAACTGAACTTAATTCAAACGGTGCGGGTAAACAGGAAGTTTTTGGACTTAATGGACAAGTTGTAAAATACAGATTAGTCAAAAATGATGATAGTTGGGGAGAATGGCAGATAATAGCTACAAGTGCGGATTTGGAACAAAAAGCGGACAAACAATGGCAAGTAAATGATTGGAAAACAGAAAGTGCTTTACCAAATACTTATCCTAGTGGTACAACTAAATTTCTAGCAACAGGTACTTTTGGCGGATTAAGTGGTGTAATTGTAACTACAGATATAAGTAGTGGTATTGGAGTACAACAAATTACACGTTCAAATGGATTTCCTTTAAAATTTAGATTAGCTGAGGGCGGTTTGCTTACTTGGGGAGCGTGGCAAACAATAGCAACCACTGATAAAATAGATAGTTTATTTGAAAATGGTAATTGGACACCTAGAGCATGGGGAGTAAGTCAAATTACTGGGTTAATTATTAATAACGCTAAATATTATAAGACAAATAAGCAAGTTACAGCACAAGCTAATATTACATTTCCAGCACTATCTACAACGGAGAATATATCATTCGATGGATTACCTTTTATTCCACTTGGAATAGGATTTACATTTAGTTGTGTAGTTAATAGTACTAGCTGTACTGGATGTATAAATCCTAATGGTTCGTTTGGATTATATAACAGTGCTGGAGCATTATTAGATAGTACAGCTTTAAGTGGGAAAACAGTTATTATTACAGTTATATATATGATGGCTTAGGAGGTAGTAATCATGTTAAAAGAAAAAATAACTATTGAAATGCTAACACAAGATAATGTTAGCATTTTAACTCAAAGTTTTATAGATAATAATGAAACAATAGCACAAGTTGGGGAAAATTATAGAACAACATACAGAAATACAGAAAGAGAGAGAACATTATTAATAGTATTACCACAAAATGTACAAGAAAGTATACTTGCTATGTGGGGTACAACTCCAACTGTGATAGATAATAGAGAAATATAATGTCTACTTTATAAACATTTTTCGGACATTTTTAATTAATAGAGTATCTTAACTCCCCCCCCACTCTATTTAAAAGACGTATTTTATGACCTTAACGGAAAGGAGAAAAATATTTGAAATCAATTTTAAGAGATTTGATAGACAAATTACAATTAAATAAACAAGATAAAACTGACAATGCTCTAACTACTACTTCAAAAGAAGTGATTGGTGCTATTAATGAAAATAAAAATAATATTGATTTAAAAGCTGATAAAAGTAGTAAAAAATCTTCATTTTCATCAACTGGTTGGTATAGAATAGCCAGATACGATGTAAGTCAATCTATACCCGCTATTTATAAAGTTAAAGGAGCAAATGCAAATAGCTTAGATATAAAGTTAAAAAGAGCTTACAATAATACAACAAATGAATTTTACGATATAAAATTAGCATCTGTATATGAATCGTCTGAATTTATAGTTATATCTAAAAAAATAAAAACACAATTAATAACTAAAATTAGACACACAGTTGATACAACAAATATGTACGCATATATAGAGATATACTATAGTGGTATAAATGATAATCCTATTTTAGTTGAATTATTAAATAACAGTGATAATGAAGGGATATTTTGGAAAGCTATAGCACCAGAAGTCACAACAGAAACTGTATCTGGAGTAACAGTATATAGTACATGTGATTTAACAAGTTCAACTAATTCAATTGTAACAGGTAAGCAAATGGAAGAAAAAGTTGATATTCACGAATTAACAAATGGACAAGACTTAAATACATGCATAAATAAAAGATATTATAGAACTGTATTAACGTCTATTATTGCTAGTTTACTAAATAAACCAATAGAAATTAATGGTGGAGAAATATTTTTAGAATATAAACCTATGTATAATGGAAATAATTATGGAGAACAAATTCTAACAAGCAAGATTGGAACAAATGTAAGAAACTATATTAGATGTAACGATAATGGTACATGGAGTGCGTGGACGCAAGTAGCAACTACAGATAAAATTGATACTTTATTGCTTCCATTTGCCAGTGGAGTAACTGATTGGACAGTATTTGGACAAAGAACGCATTATGAAAAAAATAGTTTTGGAGAAGTAAAAATAAATTGCTGGTGCCAATTTACAAATACTACTAAAGCAGATAATGTTAACGGATTTTTGTTGGCTACTATGCCAAGCGGATATAGACCAATTAAAAGTATTTCAGGAATTGCAAAGATATATTTAAATGGCGTTTATACAGGTACAGACACAACTACTTGTGGCGTTGTTGTAACAGATACTGGAATAGTAACATTGCTTGGATTTGATTATATTGGAACAAATAATGTAGCGATGTTTAGTATTGAATATTCAACAACTTAGGAGGTATTAAAATGTATGCAGTTATAGTAAATCAACAAGGATTTGTGGTTAATGATTGTGTAATCTTAGATGAAGATAATCAACCACTGGATTATGAATTAAAGGAAAATGAAAGTGTAGTATCTCCGTTTATAACCAATAATCTAGGTACAGAATTTATTAAAAGAAAATGGAATGGCACAGAATGGATTGAAGGTGCAACACCAGAAGAAATTGCTGAATGGAATTTAAAACATCAACCCCAACCAAGCCAACCATCTGAATTAAATTTATTAAAAGAACAGGTTATTAATCTACAAGCATACGAAGTAGAAAAAGTTGAGAAAAGATATATGGAGGTTACAAATGTATAATATATTAAAAAATTTAATTAATGTTAAATTCTATAAGACAAAAGAAATAGCTGTTAATAAGGTCAATGTATGTTTTGGAATGGATACTATTAAAGAGACAGAATATACAGAATTGACAATGTTAATAGATACAAAGTATCCAACAGAGGTTACAGAATAATATCCATATTAAAATTTAGATAGACAAAGTTTCAGATACGATAAATAGTATCATTTATTTTGTCTATTTTTAATGTTTAAATTTCAATAAGAAAGGAATAATAAAATGCGTATAGAAAATGTAAATAAAGAAAATTATATTAATGTTTTGCCAAATAATGAAAACGGTAAGAAATTTACATTTTTAGATGAATCAGTTTATGCTTATAGGGATAAGGAAAGAATATTTGCTATACCTAATGAAGTTCTACAAGAAGTTTTAGATGAAATAAATTTAGATTTGATTAATTTAAATATTCCTATATTTATAATACCTGACCAATTGATGTTGTTTAATGAAAAAACTAATATGTATATCGGCGAATATTTTCAAGGTAAAGCATATAATACTCATATTATTTTAGGTGGTAGAGAAATCAAACCAACTAAAGAAAATATAGGATGTCTAGTAATACATGAAATCGGACATATATTGATGTATAAAGCATTAAATTGTACTTGGGATACTTCTGATAAAGTATTAGAAGAATATAAAAAGTTAAGAGGAATACCTGAAAAGTGGAAAAATATAAATAATGCAAATTGGTATACTCGCCCCGCTGAAATATTTGCAGAAGATTTTAGATATTTATTTGGTGCTGATTACATGTTGATTGACCCTTATGATAAAGATTCTGATTTCGTTAAAATGTATGGTAAAGATTTAGAAAATGCACCAACACAAGAGATTAAAAATTATATGATTAAATTATTAAATAGTTTAAATGGTATCTAAACCTTAAATAGATACCATTTTTGTGTGTCAATTTCATATTTTATCTCATATAAATCTTTTTCATTTTGTATACATGTAAAAACTACTCTGTGATTTCCTGCCAATATTTCATCATGGGTTTTTACAATTTTATCAATTTGAATAGTTTTATCATCTTCTCTTTTAAATCTCAATGGTATTATTGTTCCATCGGTTTTAAAGGAAGCCAATACTTTTATGTTTTCATTTACAATTTTCATATGGGTTATCTCCTTACAAAATACTACTCATACCAATATATTCATCCGATGGATAACCACCAAGTAGTGGTTGTAAATTATTGTTTGTAAATGTTCCTCTAATTATAGCAGTATCACCATATTTATATCTTATTTTATCAATGGTTTTGTCTAATATTTCACTTTTCTTGCTAAAATTTGATTGAAATATGCTAATTTGTTTAACTGCTCTAAATTCTAGGTCAGTTACAGATACTCCTAGTTGTCTTATTGGTTTTTTATCCCAAGTTGTATCAAATAGCTTACATATATTTTCATGTATATCATTTGTGCAATCTGTAAAATATGATAGCTTCTTTTGTCTTGATATATAGAAAAAATCATTATATTTTATACCAATGCTCACAACTTTGCAAAATGCACCAATTTCTCGTAATCTCCATGCAGTGACTTCAACTAAACTAAGAATTATTGCGTGAGCTGTTTCTGTGTCTGTAACGTCAAATTTGAGAGTGCTACTATTACCTACACTTTTAACATGTTCAATTTGTTTAAATGTAGAATTATCTCTACCCCATGCATAATCATAGATTAATCTACCATGGGATTTGAGTAATCTTACTATACTATCATAATCAAAGTTTGCAAGTTGACCAATAGTACAAATGCCTATTTTATTTAGTTTTTGCTTTGTTTTCCTACCTACCATAAATAAATCTTCAATTGGTAGTATCCACATTTTATCTCGTATTTCTTCTGGGAAACAGGTATGACATTTATTAGGCTTTTCAAAATCTCCAGCCATTTTAGCAAGTAATTTATTTTCAGAAATACCTATGTTAACTGTGTAACCAAATTTATTATATACTGTGTCTTTTATATGATAAGCAAGATTTACAGCTTCTTCCCTACTCTTATCTGTAAATCTCAAAAAACATTCATCTATGCTAAATGGTTCAACTTGCGGAGTAAAAGTTGTTAAGAATTCTCTAAGTTTTTTGCTTGCTTTAACATATAAATTGTAATTGGGTGGTATTACTAAAAGTTTAGGACATTTATTTCTAGCTTCAAATAAAGATTCTCCAGTTTGTATATTGTACTTTTTTGCTGGTATTGATTTAGCTAGAACTATACCATGTCTGTTTTCTTCATTACCGCCGATTACAGATGGAATTTCTCTAATATCTCTATCCATACCAATTTGTTTTTCATATGTGGCATGCCATGATAGAAATGCCGAGTTAACATCAATATGCATGATAATATCATTTATCATTTATAGTTCACCTTGATTCTATATAATCTATAATCATAGATGAATTATATCAAACAATTGTTCGATTGTAAACAAGAAAATATAGTAAAAAATATTACCCTTTTGACAAAATTTGTTAATATGGTATAATTTACATAATAAGATTAAAAGGGGTAATAACAATGAAAACAACAAAAAATATTATATTATGGATTTTGTCCATTTTTATGCTAACAGGAGTTATAGCTTTTGGATTCTCACTATCTAGTATTTTACTAATCATGACTTCTATTTTATTGATGCCTATATTTAATAAGCATATTAATAAAATAATTAAAAGTAAAGGTATTAAAATTGGGTTGGCTGTTGTATTGTTTTTGGTAGCTATAATTATTGCACCTGTAACAGAAACGTCTAGTATAGACAACAATATTAGTTCTAGTGATAATGTAGAATCAATTGATAGCAAAGACAGTGAAATTTCTAATACAGTAAATAATGATAACCAAAAGGTAGATAGTAGTACAAATAATTCCGTAACTGCAAACAATACAACTACTCCATCAAATAAAAATACTAATGCTGACTTAAATTTAAAAGTTACATTCTTAGATGTTGGTCAAGCAGATTGTATAGTCATTCAATCAAATGACGATTTTATGGTGATTGACGGCGGAAACAATGCTGACATTGCAACGGTTACAGATTTCTTAAAATCTGAAAAAATTGAAAATATTAAGTATTTAATTGGAACTCATCCACATGAAGACCATATTGGTGGTTTGGATGCTATAATTAATAGTTTTAATGTAGAAACTATAATTATGCCAGAAGCTGTATCAGATACACAAACTTTTGTAGATGTTATAACAGCTATAGAGAATAAAAAATTAGAAATAACTGCTCCTAAAGTTGGAGATACTTATACATTAGGTAATGCAACTTTTACTATGATTGCACCTAATAAAATCTATTCAGAATTAAATAATATGTCCGTTGGAATAAAGTTAACTAACGGAGAAAATAGTTTTATATTTTGTGGAGATGCGGAAGTTCTATCTGAAAATGATATATTATCTAATAAGATAGACTTAAAAGCTGATGTTTTAAAATTATCTCATCATGGTAGTGATACATCTACAAGTAAAGCATTTTTAAAAGCCATTAGCCCTAAACATACTATAATCTCTGTAGGTAAAGATAATTCATATGGACATCCAAATGTAGATACTCTGCAAAAGCTATTAGATAATAAGATTGAATTATATAGAACAGATTTACAAGGTAATATTATAGTTAAGTCAGATGGAAAAAGCATTGAATTTAATGTAGAATCTTACGATATTGCCGAGGGTATAAAACTAGCAAGTGAAAAAGTTTTAGAAAAATCGTTAAAAGAAAATGAAACAAAAGTTGTTACTACAAAAGAAGAAACTACTACTACCGAAGAAACCAAAAGTGTTGATTATATTTTAAATAAAAATAGCGATATATTTCATCATACATGGTGTGGTAGCGTAAAACTAATGAAAGAATCAAATAAAATATATTTTACTGGTGACAGAAATGATGTAATTAATCAAGGTTATGATGCATGTAAGAAATGTAATCCATAATAGAGGTGACGATATGATATTAACAATTGATAGAATAGAAGAAAGCATTGTAGTATGTGAGAAAGAAAACAGAGAAATGATAAATTTGAAAATAACAGAGTTTAATTATAGACCTGTAGAAAGCGATATAGTTTTTCTTGATAGTAATGGTAAGTTTTCATATGACGAAAAAGCTACTAATGATAAGAAAAAATCTATATCAGAAAGATTTAATAAATTATTTAAAAAGTAAACTATATAAATATTAAATTGGAGTCTTTTAAAGGCTCTTTTTTAATGCATAAAATTAATTATAAAGGGGCGTATCATGGATGGTTTTATAAAACTTATCGAAAACTTCAGCTTATCTGAGGTTATTTTTGTATTGTGTGCTTTAGCAGGATTAGTGCTAAGTATCGAAAAATTAATTAAGTGGATATTGAGTAAATTCAATTGGTATCACAATAAGAAGAATCAAGCTGAAGATTTACAAAAAATAATAACGACAATGAGTGAACAGAATACTCAACAAAATAAACGGATGGATGAGATTTCATCTAAATTAGACTCAATGACTTATGCCACTAAACAAAATATGAAACATGCAATAACAAGAGCATGTGAAGAATATTTAGCTCATGGTTATATAACTTCTTATGAATTACAATCATTGGAAGATATGTATAGAGCATATGAGCAGATTGGTGGCAATAGTTTTGTTCACACTTTAATGTCTAAAATAAGAAAATTAAAGGTCATAAATAATCATGAAGAATAAGAAATGAGGTGAATAAGATAGTGAATTATTTAATAGCTTTATGCGATGGGCATGGAACACTTACAGCAGGTAAAGAAAGTCCTCCTATTCCAGAATTAAACAATAGGATTATAAAAGAAAATGAATTCAATCGTGAAGTAGTTAAATATCTTGATATTGAGTTAAAACGTTGTGGATTTGATACTTTATTAGTTGCTCCAACTGATGAAGATACTCCTTTAAAAACTAGAGTTGATTTAGTAAATAGTAAAAAAGCTGATGCATATATTTCAATACATTATAATGCTTTTGATGGTAGATTTAATGATAAAGACCCAGAGGGATTGTCGGTTCATGTTTATCCAAATAACCACAATGATAGGAAATTAGCTGAATGTATTCATAAATATTTAATACAAGGTACTCCACAAGTTGATAGAGGAATTGTTGAAAGTAATTTTTATGTGCTAAGAGAACCTAAATGTCCAGCAGTTTTAACTGAAAATGGCTTTATGGACAATAAAAAAGAAGCATTAAGAATGTTAGATGTTGATTATCAAAAGGAAGTTGCTATTGAACATGCTAAAGGAATTTGTGAGTTTTTTAATATCGAATATATTGGCGAATTCACTACTCCACTCTATCGTGTGCAAGTTGGTGCTTTTAATAGTATGGAAAATGCTAATCGCTGTATTTTAGACCTTCAAGCAAAAGGATTTAAAAAAATTGTTATAGTTAATGCTGACAAACAAGATATAATCGATGTTGATTTAATTACTCAACAATCCCGCATAGAAATAGAAAAGAAATATCAAGAAAAAGCTATTAATTTAAAAAATACCCTAATAAAAGTTATTAATGAAAGTGAGGTGTGAAAATATGATTGATTATGAATTAAAGAATGGATTAAATATACATTTACATAAAAATTATATAGATAGAATTGAATATATCAAAGGCTTAGAACCTACTGAACAAATAATGAGTGCCTATAATAGATTAGGCTGTGATTTAATAATTAATGCGAATTTCTTTAGTATGGCACAAGATAAATGGTACGGGTATCCTTCTGGTCAACTATGGGATGAAGGAAAATTATTATCTAATTACGGATTATCTAAATATGGATATGGGTTTAACGGTAAAGATTTACCTGTATTTGATAAAGAGAATAGTTTAAAAAATAAAGACTTCGTTGGATTTTATCCCCTACTTATTAAAGATGGAAAAATAAATATCGATACAAACGAAAGTGGATTTAGTGCTAATTCGACTCAAAAACGTGGTAGAACTTGTGTGGGCTCATATAAAGATACTTTCGTAATTAGATGTGTTTCAGATAGTATTTGGACAAAGAGATATTCTGTACCTGAAATGGCACAAATAATGATTAATAATGGTTGTGTAAATGCAGGAAATCTTGATGGTGGTGGCAGTACACAATGGGTGTTCTCTATTAATGGCAAGATTATATCTAAATATATTAGTGGTAGACCTGTAGATGGCTTCATTTGTGTATGGCTCAAGAAAGAACAACCTAAAGAAGTAAATACCATTATCCATACTGTACAAAAGGGTGAATATTTAAGTTTAGTAGCTAAAAAGTATAATGCAACTTATCTAAAAATAGCACAAGACAATGGAATTAAATCACCTTATACGATTTATGTAGGACAAAAATTGAAGATATACAAATAAGAATTATTAGATGTTTAAGAGATATATTAAAAAAAATATATCTCTTTTTTATTTGTTAAAAAGAGGAATTGAATGGTTATTGAAAATGAAGACAACTATAAAGCTTATGTACACATCAATAAAATGAATAATAAGTGTTATGTTGGTATAACAAAACGAAAATTATATGAACGTTGGAATAAAGGAAAAGGATATAAAAACTGTGTGTTGTTTTATAGAGCAATTCAAAAATATGGTTGGGATAATTTTGACCATGAATTAATTGCAAGTGGTTTGACCCGAGGTAAATCAAAATATATTAAATGTGATGACGTTTTGTTTGATACTATTTTAGATTGTGCAAAATTTTATAACATAAACTCAAGAACTATGAACAATTGGCTTACTGGTTTTCGTAAAATGCCACAAAAATTTAAAAATATGAATTTGCGTTATGCAGAATAAATAAAAAAATGAAAGGATAAAAATAATGAACGAAATATGGAAAGAAATATTTAAAAATTTAACTCTGATAGGCTATGTATTTTTAATATTCATATTGTTATATATAGCTAATATAGCATTATCAATTCGTATTAATGTATTTAAATTAAAAGAAGAATGGAATAATGAGAAGTTCATAAATGGTGTAGCTAATATGTTGATTTTAGGTGCAAGTTGTGTATTGACTAGCGTTGCTTTTACTATGATACCTTTCTCGGTTAATAAATTTATGATTACGACATCTGATGATATACTTAAATTTTGTAATAACCTTATAATAGCAAGTGTATTCTTTGATTCTATATTTGAATATAGTAAAGAAGTCATTGAGAAATTAAGATTTAAAATTAAAATAGATAAGGCTAGTAAAGAAGAAAATATATAAAAGAGATGGAAGCTGTTAACTAGCACATCTCTTTTTTAATGCGTTGCCCTACGATGGACTCTATAGGGTATTTATATTATATCCCAAAAGATGCATTAATAAAAGATAAAATTTATAATATGGGGTTAAAAATGGACAAAGAACGTGAAATAGAAATTGAAAACAGATTAACAGACGTTGAAAGACGAAATAAGGTTAGCGAAAAGCGTATCGACAAATTAGAAAATCAATATGATTTAATTATGGATATGAATTCTAATATTAAAGTGTTAGTTGACAAAACGGTACTCAATCGAAAGCGATTGAAACTCAAACACAAGCAATTGCGAATGTGGAATCAAATTTAAACACTTTTAAAACAGAAGTAAAACAAGATATGTCAAGTTTAAAAAAAGATATAGATGAAGTAAAAATACAACCTGATAAAAAGAATGCTGAAACTTTTAATAAAATAAAGTGGGAAATTGTTAAATACATCGTAATAGCAATAACAGCATTATTGATAGGTAAGTTTGGATTATAAAGAAAGGCGTGATTTGAGTGGCAAGACAAACAAATAAAAATCATATAATTACTGATGAAAAACGTAAAATTTTTAACAACACTAATGTTGAAATTTTAAATGATTTTATGATTTATTTACAATCTACAGGCAAAAAAGAAGGTACTATTTTAAATTATCATAATGATATAGAAATGTTTTTTGTTTGGAATTTAGAAGCTAATAAAAATAAAGATTTTGTGAATTTGACAAAACGTGAAGTAATGTTTTTTCAAAATTATTGTTTAAATGTTTTAAAATTAGGCTCAGCAAGATATAGAAGATTGCGTTCCTCAATAAGTTCAATGAGTAATTATATTGAAAATATGATGGATGATGTATACCCTACTTTTAGAAATATTATAAATAAAATTGAAGCACCGCCTAAGTCGGCAGTTAGAGAGAAAACTGTATTTGAAGATGATGAACTGAAAAATCTATTAGATGAGTTAGTAGAACAAGAGGAATATCAGAAGGCATGTATATTAGCATTAGCTATGGGAAGTGGAAACAGGAAATCTGAATTATTAAGATTTAAGGTTTCCTTTTTTGTTGATGAAAATATTCGTTTTGGTAGTCTGTGGAAAACTCCTGAAATATCAGTTAAAGGGCGTGGAGATACAAAGAAACAACGTTGGGTGCTTATAAGTACATTTAAACCATATTTAGATTTATGGTTAAAAGAACGTGAAAGATTAGGAATTAATTGTGATGAGTTATTTGTTATTTATAAAAACGATGGCACATACACTCCAATGACAGTGAGTTCATTAAATTATTATGCTGACTTATTTACTAAAATGATAGGTAAGCATTTTTACTTTCACTCGATGCGACATTATATGTGTACACATCTGGCTAAAAATAATATCCCAGATGATGTAATACAAGAAATAATTGGCTGGGCTTCGCTTGACATGGTGAGCATCTACAAAGACATAGATTCTGACGATAAAATAGGTAAATATTTTGATGAAAACGGAATTAAAGAAATTACACAAAAAAGTTTAAGTGATTTATAGAGACTATCTGAAATATGACTGTCTTTATTATGGTGACAATATGAAAAAACTCATAATAGAATTTAATGATGATAACTATGATAAGTATATAACTTGGTACTTTAAACAGCATCCTAAAGCAAAAAATAAACCTATTAAAAATTGTGTTCACCCTTCTTTAAATGAATGGCAAAATATGCATCATCAAGCTAAAAATATATTAAAACAAAATTGGAAAGATTATGTTACAATGATTATTAAAGACTTGAAAATAAATGATTTTAATATTGATAAATGTGAAGTTGATGTACATATTATAAGACCTACACGCATTAAAGCGGATTTAGATAATAGGTCAATAAAGTTTATACAAGATGCACTTGTGTTAAATAATGTAATTACTGAAGATAATTATACGGTAATAACTAAATTAACATATAGTGCTGAATATATAAAAGGTATTCAAAAAATGATATTAACGATTAAATACTAATATAAAGTATGAAAGTGTGGTATTAATATGGGGTATAAAGAGCTATTAGGCAATATCCTTGCCATGCTTAATCAGCAAGTGGATGACAATTTTGCTGGCTATTTAGATATTCAATCTGATTATTGGTTTGGGAGATTAAATGACAGTGAAGAATTAATAAAGATGATTGAAAAGATGTTAGAAGATTAATTGAGGGTAAGTTCAGAGAAATCTGTTCTTACCCTTTTTTTTTTACTTTTTTAAGTCCAACCTATATTGTCTAAAATTTGAACAGAATTAATTTTTTGTTCTTCAATTACATGAACATAAGTATTATATGTTATACTAACACTACTATGTCCTAACAATTGTGAAATAACTTTTATATCTTGTTTTTCTCTAAATAACTTACTAGCAAATGTATGTCTTGTCGCATGAACAGAATATTTTTTTACACCTGCTTTATTTAATATTCTATAATATATATCTCTAAAAGTATCTGGTGACATTACAGTATTAGTAGCGGTTGATATAACAAAAGAATTTTCACCAAAATATCTAATACTTTTTAAAATATTTAACGCTTCAATTGCTGATTCGTTTAATGGAATCATTCTATTACTACTTTGTGTTTTAACTGTTTTTTGTATTAAAGTAGATGTCTTTCCATTCGTATCGTCTTTTTTTGATTTATTTGTCGTTTTAGTCACGTTACTACAAATTGTAATGGTTTTATTCATAAAATCAACTTTGTCCCATTTTAACCCTAATAATTCGCCAATTCGGATACCTGTATTAAATAACAAAACTACTCCAGCGCCCATAGCATAAACATATTTACCATTATTAAATTTTGATAACGAAGTATTTATTATTTTTTTTACATCTTCATCTGGTATAATTTCTATTATTTTAGTTTCAAATTTATGAATACTTGGTAACTCTACAGAATTCATCGGATTTAATGTTATATGACGATTACTCGTTGCATATTCAAAACATGAAGTTAGTGCGTTATAAGCTTTTTTAATGGTACTATGTGATAATTTTTTGTCTTTATAAATTGGGCTAGGAGTATTCATTAATTCATTTATAACTAATCGTTGAATCATTTCAGAATTAATTTCACCAAGTTTAAAATGTCCTATATATGGTAATATATTATTATTTACTGTATAATACAACCTATCATATGAACCATCTTTTAATTTGTTTACTCTTACATTTTCCATCCAATCTGTGATATATTTACTAAATAATAAATCTTTATGAATGACACTAATTTCAGATTTTATCATTAGTTTATAATCGTCTAATTTAGAAACTACTTCTTTTCTTTCTTTTCCATAAAAAGATTTCATAATTGCTTTTCCAGTATCTGGGTTAGTTCCTATTTGAATTTTAGCAACCCATCTACCATCTTTTCTTTTTGTAATAGAACCTTCTCCATTACCTCTTTTATGCGTTTTCTTCGCCATTTTTATCACCCATTTGTATCTTATAATATATAAATATGAATGTCAAGAAAAATGACACTAATTTTGACACTAAATGCGTAGGTTTATATAGGTTTTTTTAAATATAAATAAATAAAAAAACATCTTACTCTATTTTAAAAAATAAGATGTTTTTTGAGATGTGTATAAATAATGTTTAAATTTCAATGTTATTATATGGCGGGAATATGTGGGAATCGAACCCACCTAGGACGCTATTAACGCCCAACAACTGGTGTTGAAGACCAGGGGGCACACCAGCACCCATCTACTCCCATATTTTAATCATATATCCAGGACATATGATATATTATCATATGTCTTAGATATAATCAACTGTAAAATTCTGTGAATTTTTTTAATTGTTATTATTCCTAAAATAGTATCCTGAACCCCACTTTGTAAGTATATACTCATAGTTTTCAGATTTCTTCTCTATTTTTTCTCTTAATCGTCTAATATGAACGTCTACAGTCCTTAAATCACCAAAATATTCATATCCCCATATTATTTCTAGAAGTTCTTCACGGGAATATATTCTACCGGGGTTTGTAGCAAGCAATAAAAGTAAATCAAATTCCTTAGCTGTTAAGTTAATTTCTTTATTATTTATACTTACTTTACGTCCTAATGTGTTGATAACAAAGTCATCGGCTAATATAGTCTGTTCATTTGTTTTTTGGTTATTAAATTTTGTTCTTCTCAAAATTGCCTTAATTCTAGCTTTTAATTCAAGAATGTTATATGGCTTTGTTACATAATCATCAGCACCATACTCTAATCCAAGTATTTTATTCATATCTTCGCATTTGGAAGTTAATAAAATTATAGGTGTATTGCATTTTTCTCTAATTCTTTGACAAACCTCTAGCCCATCAATATCTGGTAAAACTAGCTCTAGTATTATCATATCAAATTCATCATTAGAAATTATTTTTAAGGCACTCATACCATCAGCTACGGACACTATCTCATAGCCATCCTGCTCTAAGCTATATCTAAGATTTTTTACTGATATAAGCTCATTATCAACTAATAACACCTTCATTTTTACTCTCCCCCAAGACTTAATTTGAAATTTTCTTAATATTTTTATTACAAAAAATACACTTTTATATATAGTACCTTTTGCTAATCCTTTTGTCAAGTGTTTATAAACTTAACAAAATTAATTAAGTTTGCTTAATTTAACTTATTTAAGACTCTATCATTTTCGGATCGTTTAGTAATTTTACAATTATCGAAATACTCAAGAAGTGTAATCGCACTCTTTCTATTTGTATTTAGTAAGTCTCTATATTCAGCAGCAGAAATTTTATTATTTTTTTGCAAATACTCTATTAATAATGATTTAGCTGTATTAATTATACTACTTGATGAAAAAGTATCATCTGCTACCTTTATAACTTCTCCAGCTTCCATCATTGTTGTTAAAATATCTTCAGAGCTCATTTTATCATTATCAAGCTCTAGTATTTGACTTAACTTGACAAAATTATATTCTGATGAAGCAATTAATTTTTCTATCTTTCCTTTAATTATGTTGTATTTATCATCTATTTTGATTGTAAAACCAACTATACTTAAGAAGTCACTACTTTGACTTAATTGGTTATTTGAAATCATATTATTAATTATTTCGTCAAAAACATTCTGTTTTATTTTACTAAAAAACTTGCTTTTTATCTCTGATTTTTTTATTCCATTTTTGTATGGATTTTTCTTGTGAAATTCCTCTATATATTTTACTATTTTGCTTTCAATATCATTTTCATAAGATTTATGCCAAATATACATATCATTTTTAAGCTTAAATACTGTTATTTTATTTTCTTTTTCAAGCTCAATGACATTATTGTTTATTTCTTCAATAGACATGGCAGTAATTTTAGCGAGCTCATTTATAGATGGAATTATGGCGCTGTTTTCTTTTATTATATTTTCTATAACATCTGTATGAGAGCCTTGTTCCTTAACCATCAAATCCTCAATTAATTTATCATCTGCTCTAGTCTTTTTAAGTGGCACAGGCTCGATAATTTCTCCACCACCAACAGTTTCCATAGGTGAATAAAATCTTACTATAAATTTATCTCCCCTTCTTACAGCAACTTCTTCCTCTAGTCTAAGCTGAGCATAGCAGCTTTCTCCTGGAGTCAATTGTTCCTTGTCTAGTAAAACAATTCTACACAAAATTTCACTTGTTCCTGTATATAGGTGTAGTCTGCTTCTGTTTTCCACAATACGCTTTGAAGATTTGAGTAAATTTATTTTTACATCAAGCATCATAGTATTTTTCATACTATTTATCGGAGCAATAACACAGCCTCTGTAAAGTTCAGATTTTTTTATATTAGATAGATTTATTGCGGCTCTTTGGCCTGCATAGCAAGTGTCTGCATCAGTATTATGTACCTGAATGTTTCTAACTTTACAGATTTTATTTATAGGATAAATTTCAAGCTCATCGCCTTTTTTTATTTGTCCTGATATAAGTGTTCCGGTTATTACAGTACCAAACCCTGATATAGTAAAGGCTCTGTCTATCGGCAATCTTGGTATAGTATTAATATCTCTTTCCTCGACTGTATCACTTGTCATGCTCTGTATTAGCTCAATTAGATTATCTATCCCTTGTCTAGTAACTGAGGAAACCTCTATCATTGGTGAATTACTTAAAAAAGTATCCTTTAATTCATCCTTTATATCTTCCTTAACAAGTTCCAGCCAATCAGAATCAACCAAGTCACATTTTGTTAATACAACTATACCATTTTTAATTCCAAGTAAATTAAGAATATTAATATGCTCCTCTGTTTGTGGCATTATTCCTTCATCTGCTGCAATTACAAGCAAAACTAAATCCATACCAATAACACCAGCAAGCATGTTTTTTATGAATTTTTCATGTCCCGGAACATCAATAATCCCTATTCTATTTTTATTAGGTAAATCAAAATAAGCAAAGCCTAAGTCAATTGTAATTCCACGCTTTTTCTCTTCTTCCCACCTATCAGTCTCCTTACCTGTTAGGGCTTTAATTAATGTTGTTTTACCATGATCAATATGACCTGCAGTTCCTACAATTATGTTCTTCATATAAACTTATTCCCTTTCACTAACTCTAACCTAAAGCATTTATTATAATATTTGATAATATATCTATTTCAGATTCATTTATAGTTCTTAAATCTATTATAGCTTTATCATTAGCAATTCTAATTATAACTGGTATCTCTGAATATCTTAATCTCTTTTCTAATAATGCTGTAGTAATATTATTTGGCTTTATAGCAACACATTTACTGTTTATTCTTTCTAATGGCAATGAACCTCCGCCAATTTGAGATAAACAGTCCTCAATTTGAATGTTGGCACTATTAAGTGCAGGTTTAATCTTATCATATAATAAATTAGCTAATCTATTAACCTCTTCAATATCCTTAACTATCATGTTTAACACTGGTATATTTTTTATAGCATTTTCTTCATCAATATATTCATGGAAAACAGCTTCTAATGCTGTAGCAGTAAATTTATCAATTCTTATAGCTCTAGTCAATGGATTTTTTTTCATTTTATTAATGTACTCTTTTTTACCTACTATTATACCTGCTTGCGGACCACCTAAAAGTTTATCACCGCTAAAGCATACAACATCAGCGCCATTTTTTATTGACTCCTGTACAGTAGGTTCATATGTTAGTCCATATTTGCTAAGATCAATTAAAACTCCACTGCCTATATCCTCTATCAAAGGAATATTATGTTTTTTGCTAAGGTCTGATAATTCCTTAATAGTAACACTTTCAGTAAATCCAACTATCTTATAATTGCTTGTATGAACCTTTAATAGTGCGGCTGTTTCCTCAGTTATGGCATTTTCATAATCTCTTAGGTGAGTTTTATTGGTTGTACCTATTTCAACCAGAGTTGAACCACTTTGAGCCATAACATCAGGTACTCTAAAAGAACCACCAATTTCTACTAGCTCTCCTCTTGATACTATAACCTCTTTATTTTTTGCCATTGTACTAAGTATAAGCATAACTGCAGCTGCGTTGTTATTAACAGCCATTGCAGCCTCTGCTCCTGTTATTCTACATACAATATCTTCGAAGTGAGAATATCTTTCACCTCTCTCACCTTTTTCAATATCATACTCAAGGTTAGAATATCCTGTAACAATTTCCTTTAATCTATCTGCAATTTTTTCAGATATTACTGCTCTTCCTAGGTTAGTATGAAGTATTGTTCCTGTTCCATTTATAACCTTTCTCATATTTAATGCTGTAGTTTTTTTGAACTTAACAACTATATCATCAATTAAGCTTTTAATTTTACTAGTTATTTCATTTTCAGAACTGCTGTTAGTAATAAATTCTCTTAACTCATCAGTTTTTTCTCTTACAATATCAATAACAAGATCTCTATCGTTATTTTCTATTAAGTTTTTTATTCTTTCATCTTCTATTAAAATATCAACCTTTGGAATATTTCTAAAATAAATATTTTTATCCATTACACTACCCTTCTCAATTAATTATTTAGTTTCAACTTTTTGAAACTTTTGACTTTGTTGAAACTTTCAACTAGTTATAACTTAGGTGTATAAATTTTTCTTTCTTTTCAACAACCCTACCTATTACAGCGAATTTTGTATCAAGTCCTTTAACTTTCATATCATTTATGATATTCTCAGCTTCATTTTCACTAACACTAATAAGCAATCCGCCTGAGGTTTGTGGGTCAAAAAATAAATCTATATATGATTCCTCTACATTATTATATTCAACTTTGCCCTTAAAATAATCCATATTTTTATATGCACCAGCTGGTACTAAGCCCATCTCGGCATATTCAATCACATTAGAAATAATAGGTACATTATTAACATTAATTTCAAATGTAACATTACTTCCCTCTGCCATTTCTATACTATGTCCAATAAGTCCAAAGCCTGTAATATCAGTACAGCTACTAATATTATAGTTTTCAATAACTTCTTTTGCTTTTTTATTTAAAGATGTCATAACAGTTATTGCTTCATCGATTATTTCTTTTGAAGCCATATCAGCCTTTACTGCTGTATTTACAATACCCGAGCCAATTTGTTTAGTTAGTATTAAAACATCTCCCGGTTTTGCACCGTAATTTTTAAGTATTTTATTTGGATTAACAAAACCTGTAACGCATAAGCCATACTTTGGCTCGTCATCCTCTATGGAATGTCCACCAGCTAAAGTAGCTCCAGCCTCAATAACCTTAGAGGCACCACCGCTTAATATATCAGCCATCACCGAAGGATCTAAGCAATTTGGAAATCCTATAATATTTAAAGCAAGCCTTGGTTCTCCACCCATAGCATACACATCACTAAGTGAATTTGCTGCTGCAATTTGTCCAAAAATATATGGATCATCAACTACAGGTGTAAAAAAATCTACAGTTTGTATCATTGCAATATCATCAGTTATTTTATAAACAGCTGCATCATCAGATGTTTCTATTCCAACTATTAAATTATCATCTTTAAATTTAGGTAATTTGCACAAAACTTGTGCAAGGGTCTCAGGACCAATCTTAGCAGCTCAGCCTGCAGTTTTTGTCATTTGTGTCAATTTAATTTCTTTTGTACTCATTTTAACCTCCAATTATGCTATAGTCTCGATAGTCGAGACATTGTAGTGGCATTATAAAAAATAATGAAAAATCGTTTTTTGATTTTTCCAAGCGTGAAATTCATTTCACGCTGTGAATTACCTTCACGCTACCACCTATTCTACAGTTATATAATCTTTTATTTGTTCAAAGGTTTTGTCTCCAATACCTTTAACATTTTTTATATCTTCTATACTATTAAATTTTTTATCCTGTCTATACTCAATAATTCTCTGAGCAAAGGCTTCACCTATGCCTTTTAAAGTGATTAATTGATTTTTAGTTGCAGTATTTATATTAATTTTACCAGTAGGTGTATTAATATTCTCGTCATTGTTTAAATTACTATTTACTTCAATAGAAGTAACATCATCTCCAATTTTAGGAATATATAATTTTTCCTCATCTTGTAAAATTCTAGCTTTATTTATATGTTTTGATACATAATCTGCATTTACATCTTCTGTAAATCCACCTGCTGCATCAATTGCATCATTTACCCTCTCGCCTTCATTTAATTCATATATTCCAGGATTTTTGACAGCACCATCTATATCTACAAATATTGTAGATATTTCTTGGACATTTTCTTCATCTTCTTTATTTTCTACTATATCTTGTTCTTCCTCGTTTGGCAATACAGCTTCATCATTGTTTTCACCTATTATATAACCAAAAACAGTTATTAATACAATAACAATTATTGCCAACAAAATAAGCCCCTTCTTATATATATCCTTGTTCATATATACCCCCATATATAATTAACACTTATCAAACTAAATACATTATACACAAAAAACTAAAAAATTACAAAATTTTTAATTTTAATTTTGCTTTTTTTCTGCTATAATACTCTTTATGAGGTAAAACTTAACTAATATTTTTTCTTTAATTTAACTTTATTCGACATAACACACAAATTAGGAGTTAATAATGCTTAAAAAATTCATAACCTTTTTAATATTCATTCTTTTTATTTCGTTAAATATTACACCGGTTTATGCAGTAACCACTAATTGTGGAGCAGCATTGCTTTTTGAATTAAATACACAAAATACATTGTATGAGAGTAAAGCTAACCAAAAAATGTATCCAGCAAGTATTACAAAAATTATGACTGCAGCAATAGCATTAGAGCTAGGCAATCTAGATGATAAAATTACTGTGGATGATGATACACCATATGAAATCTACGGTAGTCACATAGCCTTAGAGCCTGGCGAAGTATTAACGCTTAAAGATTTACTATATGCTCTTATACTTCCTTCTGCGAATGATGCTGCCTCTGTTATAGCTAAACATTATAGTGGTGACATAGAAAGTTTTGTAAAGCTAATGAATGAAAAAGCAAAGGAAATTGGAGCAACAAACACTCATTTTGCTAATCCTCACGGTTTACATGACGATAATCACTACACTACCGCAGCAGATTTAGCTAAAATAGTGACATATGCTATGAAAAATGAAACTTTTAGAGAGATTATAAAAACTCCTAGATATGAAATACCTGCAACCAATAAAAAAGAACCCAGAGCTATTATAACTACAAACAACTTACTTCTAAATACATCACCAAGTTATATTTTAGTAAATAATAAATGGGTTACTAGAGAATATGAAGGTGCTGCTGGGGTTAAAACAGGCTATACACCTGAAGCAGGTAATTGTTTGATATCATATGTTGAAAAGAATGGTATTGAACTTGTAGCAATTGTACTAAACGGAACAGGTACTGATGTATATACAGATACTCATAACCTATTAAATTATGGGTTTGATAATTTTGAAGTAAAAAATATGATTAAAGCAAATGAGTTTGTTCAAGATTTAGATGTTTTAGAAAATTCAGAAAAACTACCTCTTGTAACAAAAAATAATGTAAGTATTATTATAGAAAAAGGAACTACTCCGGATATAAAAACCGATGTAACTATGTTTGATATTTCTCTGCCTATTAAAAAGGGAGATTCCTTAGGTAAGCTTGAATATAAAATAGATAATAAAGTTGTTGGTAGTACAGATATTATATCAACAAAGTCAGTAGCATCAATTAAAAACACTAATATGAGTAATAAAAAAAATGATGATTCTAAGTTACCAACATGGCTAAAAATAATTATTGCTGTTCTTATAGCAGTATTGACTTTAAGAATCTACAATAAAATTAGAGTTTATGTTATAAAACAAAAAAGAAAAAAACGCAGAAAGAAAATGCGACAAGAAGGATTATAATAAGAAATTGCTCATAAAAAAAGGACGTATACAATGCACGTCCTTTTTATTATTTCCAATTTTTTATTCCAAAATTTTCGGAATCAATAAATTCTCCTTCATTCCATAAAGTTTCTAGATCATATATATCTCTTTCATCTCTATGAAAAATATGAACAAATATATTATCCACATCTAATAAAATCCATCTACCAGTGCTAAATCCTTCTTTATGATAAACCTTGTATCCAGCCTTTTCTGCTTTAAATTCAACCTCATCAGCTATTGCCTGCGTTTGTCTATCACTATTTCCACTACATATAATAAAATAATCACATATAGAGCTAATTTTTGAAATGTCTATTATAGTAAAGTTATAACCTTTTTTATCATCACATGCACTTAAAATAGTCTTAATTTTGTCGTTTATTTCTATCAATGCTTCCTCCTAAAAAATAATTATGTAGTATTATATAACATTTATACAGTTTGTGCAACAAAGATTTTTTTAAATTTTTAAATAAATAAAAAGTATAATTTAAAATAAGAGTAAAAAGACATATCAAAAATGTGTCTTTTCGCTTTTATACAATCATTTTTTCAATTGTTATTTATTGTTTTGTAATTTTTTACAAATTTTGTTTTATTACGACAAATTTTAGTATATAATAGAAAGAACAAATTATTTTATTAAATAGGAGAAGAAAGTCATGAAGAAAAGAAAAAGTCTAAAAAGGAAACTAACTTCTGTAAACGCTATCATATTTATAATTACTGCAATCGTATTCTCTCTTGTTTCTATTTATTCAATAAACATTTCAACTGATAATGCACTTGAAAATACAGTGGTTGAAATAGCTAAACAAGCAGCAAACAATGTTGATAAACAGTTGGAAGCATTCACTGTATTATTTACAGAAATTGCGGATAACCCTACTCTTACAACCACTTCCGGCGCAATGATAAATAAAACAAATTATTTAAAGCAAAAAAATGATGTCTACGGAAACAAATATAATTGTACAATAGATGTCATATATACTTCAGCGAAGCAAAGCCTTATGAAAGAGCTTAACGTTAAAGAATATGATTTTTATAAAAAAGCATTTAATGGTTACAGCTCAATGTCAAACCCTTTTAAATTCAGTGAGTTAGAAGATAAATTAGTATTTGTATATTCAATGCCAATAAAGTCAAACAATTCAATTGTTGGTGTTTTATTTGTAACATTTGATTATAATACAATATATGATATTGTAGCGCAAACACAAATTGGAAAAACAGGTGCTGCGTATCTGCTAGGCAAAGATGGATATGTTATAGCTCATAAAAATCAAAGCTTAGTAAATGTATCAAATTCTTATGAAGAATCAAAGACTGATAAAAATCAAGAGAAAATTGGTGAACTAGAAAAAAGAGCATCCAATGGTGAAACAGGATATGGCGAATATTCTTGGGATAAGGTAACAAAAATAGCAGCATTCTCAACAGTAAATGAAGACTTAGGCTGGAGTATATTTGTTACGGCTGAAAAAAGTGAATTTACAGCCCAAATCGCTAAAAGCACAATTATGACAATATTTATAGCGGTATTATTAGGACTTATATCCTCCATATTATTCTTTATCATATCAAATGGTATTACAAGACCAATAATATCAATGATAAATAGAATGGAATTATTAGCACAAGGTGATTTATCTACACCAATTCCAGAAGTTAATTCAGGTGATGAAACTCAGTTACTGCACACTTCAGTTCAGAATACTATTGAGTCTTTAAAAGGATACATAACTAATATGGATTATGTAATGTCAGAAATTGCAAACAACAATCTTAACCTTGATATTGATATTGAATATAAGGGTGATTTTGTAACTATCAAAGATTCTTTAAATAAAATTATTGAAGATTTAAACAATAATTTTAGAAATATAACTCAAGTATCTGATCAGGTTGCAAACGGAGCTAATCAGATTTCAGCAGGTGCACAACAATTATCACAGGGAGCAACTGAACAAGCTAGCTCTTTAGAAGAATTGTCTGCAACAATAAATGAAGTATCAGAAAATATAAATTTGAATTCAGCAGAGACTATAAATGCTAACAAATTAACAGAAAAAGCTTTAGTGGAATTACAAAAAGGTAACAACGAAATGAAAGAAATGCTTAAATCTATGGATGAAATTAAAATATCTTCTAATGAAATTTCTAAGATAATTAAATTAATAGAAGACATAGCATTCCAAACTAATATTTTATCTTTAAATGCAGCTGTCGAGGCAGCAAGAGCAGGTGTTGCCGGAAAGGGCTTTAGTGTAGTAGCAGATGAAGTAAGAAATCTAGCTAGTAAAAGTGCCGAAGCTGCTAAAAATACAACTATTTTAATTGATAAAGCACTATCAGCCGTATCAAATGGTATAGAAATTGCTGACGTAACTGCTTCATCATTAAGCATAGCAGTTGAATTATCACAGAATGTATCAAATATTATGAATAAAATAACTGCTAATTCAAATGAATTAACTGTTTCAATTTCACAAATACTTGAAGGAACTGAACAGATTTCATCCGTTGTACAAACGAATTCAGCAACTGCTGAGGAAAGTGCTGCATCCTCAGAAGAATTAAGTGGACAAGCAATAATACTAAAAGAAATGATAGAAAAATATAATTTAAAAAGAGACATCTCTTTAGGGGTTGATCAATAAAACAGCATAACATATTCCAGAAAAACGGTGTAGCTTCAGCTATGCCGTTTTAATTTGATATTGTTTATAGAAAGTTTATTGAAATTGTTTGGGTGTCCATATATAATTATATAGAAATAACTTATCCCCAAAGACGAAAAAACATTGATGATGCAGAAAGGAGAAAATAAATGAATAGAATATTACTTCTTGAAGATGACTTAAGCTTGATTGATGGGCTTTCCTATTCTTTAAAAAAGCAAGGATTTGAATTGGATATTGCCCGAACTATAAAAGAGGCAAACAACATATGGGTGGACGGTAAATACGACTTACTGATTTTAGACTTATCCCTACCCGATGGTTCTGGTTTCGAAGTTTGTCAAAAAGTTCGAGAGATTTCTAACGTTCCTATTATTTTTTTTACTGCATCAGATGAGGAAATAAACATTGTTAAGGGGCTTGATATAGGTGGCGATGATTATATCACAAAACCCTTTAAATTAGGAGTTCTCATATCAAGAATTAACGCCTTGCTCCGTAGGGCAACAAACTTTAGAACGTCAGATACGGAAATTAAATCCAACGGAATAAAAGTATTATTGCTACAAGGACAAGTCTATAAAGACGGACAGCTTTTGGATTTGACAACAGCAGAATATCGATTGCTTTGCCTGCTTATGCAAAATCCTAACATTATATTATCCAAAGAAAAAATATTGGATAAGCTATGGGATGGCGAAGGTAACTATGTTGATGATAATACGTTGGCTGTATATGTTCGCAGGCTAAGAATGAAAATAGAAAATAATCCGAGCAATCCACAAATGCTGGTGACGGTCAGATTTATGGGATACAAATGGAATGTATAAATTGAGGTGGTATAATGAAGATTTTTACCAATAAAGACATTAAGAATTTTTTTATTATAATGTCCTGCACTTTAGGTAGCTTTATCTTTTTGTTACAGTTGATTACATAGTTTTTTTACGGCAAACTGAACTTTGTTTTTTTGATACTTTCACTACTGGCTACCTTGTGTATATTAGGTACCAGCTTCCTTTATTTTTGGAAACAGAATCAAATTATGGAAGATGCTATATCTCAAATAAATTTGTTTCTTTCAGGAAATACAGATGCTCGTATTGATTGTGATCATGAGGGAAGCTTGTATAAACTGTTTCATGCAGTAAACACATTGTCTACTGCTCTCAATGCTCATGCAATAAAGGAACAAAAGGTAAAAGAATTTTTGAAAAGTACTATATCTGATATTTCACATCAATTAAAGACACCTCTTGCTGCTCTCAATATTTACAATGGGCTTTTACAGGACGAAACAGAAGATATAGCTGCTATGCGAGAATTTGCAATTAAATCAGAAAAAGAAATTGACAGAATAGAAATTCTAGTCCAAAACCTTTTGAAAATTACTAAATTAGATGCTGGATATATTATCATAGAAAAATCACCTGAAAATGTGACGGCTATGATAAATGACATCTATCAGCACTTTGAATTTCGTGTCAATAGTGAGCAGAAAACAATCCTTTTGAAGGGATCTGATAATATTGAGCTTTTTTGTGACAGAGATTGGATAACAGAAGCCATCAGCAACATTGTAAAAAATGCCCTTGACCATACAGACTCAGGCTGCCAGATTAGCATTGAATGGAAAAGATTACCTGTCGTTATACAGATAACAATAAGAGATAACGGAACCGGTATTCATCCGGAAGATATAAATCACATTTTTAAGAGATTTTACCGAAGCAGTTTTTCTAAAGATACGCAAGGTATTGGTCTTGGACTACCACTTGCAAAAGCAATCGTAGAAGCACATAACGGCAATATCACAGTAGAAAGTGCTTTGGGAAAAGGAAGCATATTTGTTTTAAGTTTTCTTAACCTTACTAAATTGTAAGATGAAATTCATATATGAGTAAGGAGCAGATGTTAACCTATCATTAGGCGATTACAACAACCTCTCAAAGATTAATCGCTTAGAAAGGTGTGATAAGATATGAATTTATTAGAGGTAAATGCCATTAGTAAAACTTATGGCACAGGAGAAGCAGCAGTTAATGCATTAAAAAATGTAAGTTTTTCGATTCCCAAAGGTGAGTTTGTCGCCATTGTCGGAGAATCCGGTTCTGGAAAAAGTACGCTGCTTAATATGATTGGAGCACTGGATAAACCCACTTCAGGTAAGGTGCTTATTGATGGTAACGATATATTTGGTATGAAAGACGAAAAACTCACTATTTTTCGCCGCAGAAATATCGGCTTTGTTTTCCAGGCATTTAACCTGATACCGGAACTCAATGTCGAGCAGAACATTACATTTCCAGTTTTACTCGACTATAAGAAGCCAGATCAGGATTATGTGGAAGAAATTCTTACCGTACTATCTTTGAAAGACAGACGGAAGCATCTACCACGTCAGTTGTCTGGCGGACAACAGCAGCGTGTGGCAATAGGACGTGCTTTAATTACCCGTCCTATGCTGATTCTTGCAGATGAACCCACCGGAAATTTAGACAGTCAAAACAGCAGTGAGGTTATTTCACTTTTGAAAACAGCTTCCAAACGCTATCAGCAGACAATTATCATGATTACGCATAACCGAAGCATTGCTACTGCGGCTGATCGTGTGCTGCAAGTTTCAGACGGTGTCCTAACAGATTTAGGAGGATATACCGAATGAATAGTTATCTTGGTCTAGTTTCAGAATATGCAAAAGTACACAAAAAGAAAAATCGACTTACGGTAATATGTATTGCAATATCAGTTATGTTGGTAACGGCGATTTTTGGTATGGCAGATATGAGCATAAAAGCTCAAATTAATGAATATATCCGTCAAAATGGAAATTTTCACGCTACAATTATAGGTATATCAGATAGTATTGCAGAACAAATTGATAATCGCGACGATGTAAAAGTATCAGGTTTTTCGAGAGTGACAGAAGATACAAATTTTCAGGGGAAAGAATTGTATGTTCAAGGCGGCGAACAGGATATGGCAGAGCAGATGAATCTTAATGTAACGGAGGGCACCTATCCTGCTTCTACACAGGAAGCTCTTCTTGATAGACAGGGACTGGAACAATTCAACCTTTCCATTGGGGACACAATTGAGGTTAGCTTTAGTGATGGGCATACAAGGCAATTTAAAATCACTGGAACATACAGAGATTTTTCTAGTCTGAAAGGAAAAGATACCCACGGTCTTTTACTATCAATGGCAGGTATGCGTTCACTTCCATCCAATTTATTGTATAAGGAATATTATCATATTCAGTTCAAAAGTGGCGTAAATATCAACCGGGCACTTTCAGAAATCAAAGCTGAATATGGTTTGACAGACAAACAGGTCTCCACAAATACCAGACTGCTTGGTCTAATGGGACAGAGCGACGACTCATCGATGCGGGACCTCTATTTGATGGCGGTTATTCTGTTCATCCTTGTTGCTATGGCAGGTACATTTATGATTGCAAGCAGTTTTAATATGAGTATTTTGGAGCGGACACAATTTTTTGGTCTTTTGCGCTGTCTTGGCGCCACTAAAAAACAAATCAAACGATATATCCGACTGGAAGGCTTTCAATATTGTCTTAAAGGAATTCCAATTGGGTTACTTATTGGATGCATGGCATTGTGGATAGCTATTTTTTTCTTAAATACATTGAGCATACAAGATATCCCACCAATGCCGATGCTGCAAGTAAGCTGGCCTGGCATTGCCGCTGGTACAGTGATTGGGGTTCTTGTAGTTATGATTGCCTCCAGTTCACCCGCAAAAAATGCGGCAAAGGTGTCTCCTCAGGCTGCCGTAACAGGGAATATAAATCATACAAATAATTTACATATAAACAAAGCATCTAACACAAATTGGTTTCATGTAGATACGGCGATGGGATTTCGTCACGCTTTTTCAAATAAAAAAAGCATGGTATTTATTGGGGGTTCATTTGCAATCAGTATTATATCGTTTTTGTGCTTTACAGTTCTAATTACTTTTATGAATCATGCATTAAACCCTCTAAAGCCTCATGCACCTGATCTATCTATTATGAGCTCTCAGGATTCTATATTAATTGACCACTCACTTATAGAAGAACTAAAAGCAATACCGCATATTCAAAAAGTATACGGCCGTATGTTTTACTACAATATTCCTGCAAATGATAAACAGAAGCCTGGCACAGCTATGTTCATTTCATATGATGAGCCACAATTTGAATGGACTGAGGAAATGCTGATTTCCGGAAATCTTGATAGTGTAAAAAATGGCAACGGCGTATTGGTTGGATATAAGCAGTCGCAAAAATTCGACTGGGATATAGGAGATATTCTTACTTTAAATATATCAGGAGAACCTCACGATGTACAAATTGCTTGTATTATCTCTGATATGCCATTTGATGCGGGAAATTCTGTTTGGAGTATCATAGCCTCTGAAAAGACCTTTAGCGCTCTGACAAAAATAACTGATTACACCATCATCGATATGCAGGTTGATGAAGATGTTTCCAAACAAGTAAGAACACTCATTACACCGGAAACGCAATTGTTGGACAAACAGCAGCGCAACAGGGAAATCCAAACTGGTTACTATACTATGGCAGTATTTGTCTACGGATTTTTGATGATCATTGCACTCGTTGCCCTAATTAACATTATCAATACGGTAAACGCAAGTGTTTCTAGCAGAATAAGTAATTATGGAATGATGCGTGCGGTTGGAATGTCAGGCAAACAGCTTAAAAAAATGGTTGTAGCTGAGGCTGTTGCCTACGCTGTATCAGGCAGTCTGGCAGGTGGTATTTTAGGGCTTCTTCTACACCGTTTCTTCTTTAGATTGATAATTACGTCCAATTGGGGAGAACTTTGGCAGCCTCCACTTGGAGTTTTGATTATCATAATTTCAGCTGCAATCCTGACTACCTTTATTTCAGTTATTTCACCGACAAAGAAAATCGAAAAAATGTGTATAGTTAATGCTATAAACGCAGGTTAACTGGCAATATATATGCTTAACGGCGGCCTTGAATCTTACTTCAAAGCCGCCGTTATGTTTTTATTTGTATGCCTCAGGATATTCTTCAGCATATTTTATGCATCTTTGAAGTGTTGCAGTTTTTTCAGACTCACTTACTTCTCTTATAATCTTACATGGATTTCCTACTACCACTACATTTTCTGGTATTTTTTTATTTGGAGGTACTACACAACCTGCAGCTATAAAGGCACCCTTACCAATTTCTGCTCCATCAAGAATAATAGCACCTATTCCTATTAAAGCATTATCATGTACAGTACAGCCATGAAGCTTAGCACCATGACCTATAGTTACATAATCACCAATTGTAGTAGCATTTTCCTTAGTTACATGTATTATTGCTCCATCTTGAACATTAGTATATTTGCCTATAGTTATTTTATTGACATCTGCACGAATTACAGAGTAAAACCATGTGTTGCTTTTTTCTCCCATAGTTACATCTCCACTAACTGAGCATTCATCAATTATAAAACATGATTCATGAATTTGGGGTATTAAATTATTTAAACTTTTTATCATTAGCTCTCCTATTATCTAATTCTATTTTTATTAATTCTACCTGTATTTACTAAAAACAAAACAGTATCTCTTAATGTATCTTTCATTTCACGGGTTGTATATCCTAAATCCCTATTTGCTTTTTCATAACTAAAATTACTGTTTGTATTTATAGTATATATCGAATATTTTGTATAAAGTGGTGGTTGTTTTAGTATTTTATAATATAATTCTGCCAATGGAGCAGTAAGCTTTGCAAACCAAATTGGCAATACAGTTTTTATTCTTGGTCTATTGCATATAGCATATAGCATATCGAAAAATTCATTTAAACTATAAAATTTATTTGATAAAATATAACATTCTCCTGATTTTCCATTATCTATTGCACTTATTATTCCCTGTGCTACATCTCTTACATCTACAAAATTGTATCCACCTTTTATAGCAGCTGTTAGTGTACCTTTGCAATAATCTATAACAAGCTGGGTCAAATGACCTTTTCCATAATCATTCGGCCCAATTATCCCTGCTGGATGAACTACAACAACATCAAGACCATCTTTTTTACTATCCAAGACCAATTGCGTTGCTTCAGCTTTTGTTTTTGCATATAGACCAACTACATCATCGGGATTGAATTTATCAACCTCAGTTATACATTCATTGTTATGTTTTTCTGGTATAGCATGCACAGAACTTACGTGAATAAGTCTTTGAACATTATATTTTTTACACATCTCAATTATATTTTTTGTACCATTTACATTTACATCATACACCAATTGATTGAATTTAGATGCAATAGAAACAATACCTGCTGTGTGTATTACAATAACTTCATATTTTTCATCAAAAGTAAACAACGGAATAAGCGAATTTATATCACATACATTTCCTCTAACTATATCCGCTTGCAATTTTTCTCTACCTTCCAGATTATCTGATGGTAAAACTAACCCTCTTACATTCTTACCATCTTCAACAAGCATTTTCATAATAGTGTAGCCTAAGTGACCAAAAGCACCAGTTATAATATACATCCGTTCCATCATATACCTCCAATTACCACTTTATTTTAAATAATACTATACTCTAGGTTTAATTTATTTTCAAGATATAATATGAAATAACTTAAAATTGGCTCCGCAAATTAATTGAAGAGCCAATTTTTAAACAAATTATAAACTATTTGCTAATCTTTCAAATTCATCTATTGATGCAACAATTTTATCAAGTGACATCTTCCAAAATTCTTTACTTCTTACATCAACATCTACAAGCTTACAAACATCAGCTATTTTCATTTTACCAGTAGCCTTTAATAAATTATTATAGTCATCAATGAATGCCTTTCCTTTTTTCTCATATATAGAATATAAACCAAGTGAAAATAACAATCCAAAGGCATATGGGAAGTTATAGAAGTTTCTTTCAGCATAGTAGTAGTGAACCTTGTTTAACCACATATATGGATTTAATAGCTCATTGTCAAGCCCATCACCATAACTCTTTTTCTGTGCCTCTAACATCACTTCTTTAATTTCATCTACAGATAATTCATGATCCTTTCTTCTATTAAAGAATTCTGTTTCAAAATAATATCTTGATAAAATATCTACTGTAACTTGAATCGCACTTAATATGCTAAAGCTTAAAAATGAAAGTTTCTCTTCATCACTAATATTCTTTAATAACTCATTTTTTAATACTTCCTCACAGAAGGTTGATGCAGTTTCTGCTAAAGGCATTGGATATGTATTGTTAAGTATACTTTCAGTAGTTAATTGTTTTCCGTGGAATCCATGTCCTAATTCATGTGCAAGAGTATTAACATCTTTAATATTTCCGTTGAAGTTTGTCAACACTCTACTCTCTTTAATAGGATAAATACCACTACAAAAAGCTCCACTTCTCTTGCCAGCCTTAGGCTCGAAATCAACCCATCTATTATCAAATGCTTTCTTTGCAAATTCATATAATTCTTCACTAAATCCTCTAAAAGCATTTAAAACTGTTTCTTTTCCTTCCTCTATAGTGTACTTTTTATTAGATTTTCCAACCTGAGCAGAAATATCAAAGTATGGTAATCCATTTGGGTAATTTAATAACTTTGCCTTTATCTTATAATATCTTCTAAGCTGTGGTAAGTATTCTTCTATACTTCCAATAAGGGCATCTAATGTTTCCTTATCCATTCTACACTCATTTAATGTCATTTCTAAAGGTGATGAATAGCCTCTAAGCTCTGAAATTGTTAATACTTCACCCTTAAGGTTGTTTAAACACGCAGCTGATATATCAGCATATTTGTCATAAGCTCTACACTCAGCAAAGAATCTGTTTTTCTTAACTTCAATATCATCTGTTGATGGTAATTGTGATAAAGCAGTAACTGGAATTGTTATTTTTTCGCCGTTTTCCTCAAGTTCAACTACAGCCTCTGATGAAACCTTGCCTTGAAGTTGTGACCATGCAGTTGAGCCTGTTAATTTCATTTTAGAAATTAATATTTCTTCCTTGTCGCTTAATTGATGCTTACAAGCCTCTATAATTTCATATAAATAAAATTCATGTTCTTTTAATAAGCTTGATTCATTTACAGATTTATCTATATTATCATAATTCTTTAAATAATTTTGAAATGCAATTTTAGAAGCTGTCAATTCGCTAGCATATTTGCCCACTTTACCAATATATGCTATTGCCTCTCCATCCTTTGAATTAGTAGAAATTCTTAAGGAAGCATAGCTTCTAAGTCTTATTACTAATTCTAAATACCTTTTAGTCAACTCTATGTACTTTTCAATTTTTTGTGTAGCATTATTATAATCTACAAGTTCTTTCTGTGAAAATTCAAGCATCTTTTCACCAGCAGTTGAAAGTTCATCTAAGTCTCTCTTAAACTCATTAGAATCAAAGCTGGTATAAAGCTCGTCTAAACTCCAAGTATAATTCATATACCTACCTCCATAACATTGTTAATTAAATTATAGAATATTAATATGATTAATACAACAGTTAAATAAGAATTTATTTGATATATAAAAGATTTAGATTTATATTTACTTTTTTCAATATATGGGGTAAAATATATTTACTATATATTTATATGATAGAGGTACTTTATGAGAAAATATATTGCTCCTATAATAATTGGTTTAATTATGATTTTATATTTTTCGACTATAGGTATTATGGTGCTTTTTTCAAGTGACCTTAATCTGGTAGAGAAATTATTAATCACATTTATACCTCTATGCTTATCATGCATTTCAATTTACGTAATGTTACAAAGAATTAAAGAAATTAAAGGCGGTGAAGAGGATGATGCTCGTAAATATTGACTACATACCAGGCAAAGAATTTGATGTCATTGGTTTAGTTAAAGGCAGTGTTATACAATCAAAACACATAGGAAAGGACATAATGTCAGGCTTTAAAACTATAGTAGGTGGAGAATTAAATTCATACACTGAAATGATGGAAGAGGCTAGAGGCATAGCTACACTACGTATGGTTAAAGAAGCAGAAAAACTTGGTGCTAATGCGATAATAAATATAAGATACACCTCTGCGGCAGTAATGCAAGGTGCAGCAGAAATACTAGCATACGGAACAGCAGTAAAAACTAAATAAAAAAATAGGGATGATATGTCCCTATTTTTTTCAGATAAATTACTTTAATTATACGCACTTTTTATGCGTTCTAGTCCTTTTACAAGAGTTTCTCTTGGACAACCTATGTTAAATCTCATAAAGCCTTTTCCGGCATCACCAAATGTATATCCAGAATTTAACTCTACACCAGCTTTTTTAAAGAATTTTTTTAATTCCTCATCATTTAAATTTAACTCTCTACAGTCTAACCAAATCAAGTAAGTTCCCTCTGCTTTTATTGGTTTTATTTTCGGAGTGTATCTATTCATATAATCAATTAAAAAATCTCTATTACTTTCTAAGTAATTCATCAATTCAAATAAATAATCCTCACCATATTGATAAGCGGCCTCTAAAGCAACCTTTCCTAAAACATTCACCGAAATATGTCTTACGTTTAGGTACTCATTAAACTTGTCTCTAATTTCTTTGTTTGGTATAACTATAATTGAAGTTGCAAGTCCAGCTAGGCTAAATGTTTTACTAGCTGAGTAGCATGCAATAGTTATATTCTTAATTTCTTCACTAAGTGATGCTATTGGGGTATGCTTATATCCTTTGTAAATTATATCAGAATGTATTTCGTCAGCTATTATTAATATATTGTTCTTAACACAGATATTACCTAGTTTTTCAAGCTCCTCTTTAGTGAACACTCTCCCACTAGGATTATGCGGATTGGATAAAAGAAATAGTTTTGCATTTTTAGCCTTTTCTTCAAAGTCTTTAAAATCTATTTCATATTTGCCATTATTTAAAATCATATTATTTTCTATAATTTTTCTATTATTATCTGTCGGCACTTGTAGAAAGGGCGGATATACAGGTGTTTGTACAAGTATTGAATCTCCGGCTTTTGTAAAGCATTCAATTGCATATAAAATTGCTGAAACTATACCAGGAGTATAGCTTATCCACTCATCTTCAATATTCCAGTCGTATCTTTTGCTAATCCAATTTTTTACAGTGGGAATTAAAGTTTCGCTGTATGCAGTATATCCAAATATTCCGTGCTCAATTCTTTCCTTTAATGCCTCAATAACCTCTATTGGAGCTTTAAAATCTAAATCAGCTATCCAATATGGCAAAGCTTTTACACCGTTATCCTCAGCTACTACATCCCATTTGATGCTAGCTGTATTTTCTCTTGAAATCACTTCATCAAAATTATACTTCATAAACATCCTCCAAGTTGAGACTATGAAATTACATTAAAATTAACATACCTGCCATTAATTTGCATGTTAATTGATATATTTTTTTCACTACCATCTTCAAGTTTTATAGAAAAGTCATTGGTTTTACCATTTTCTATTAGTTCTTTAGCCATTTCCTTAGTTAGATTTATGTTATTTTCAACAAATACCTTATCACTTTTCCATATTCCAAAATTACATTTTGGATAATTTCTAAATCCTGAACAGTAAAAGCCCTTTTCACTTTCAAAAATGCTTTGTCCGCATTTTGGACAAATTCCAATAACCTCTTTGTTGGAATTATATAAATTGTTTCCAGTAAAGCTAACATTGGCTAAATTGCTTCTTTTACCTTCATTAATTATATCATAAACGTATTTTTTAATATTAACTATAAAATTTTGAGATTTTTCATCACCTGATGTAATTTTATTTAAAGATTGCTCCCATTCTCCTGTCAAATCTGGTTTTTTAAGCTTTTCTGGAATGAGCTCTATAAGTTTAATACCATTTTCAGTAGGAACAAGATTTTTCTTATTTCTTTTAATATATCCTACAGATACGAGTTTTTCAATTATGCCAGCTCTTGTTGCCGGTGTACCAAGACCAATACTCTTCATATTTTCTCTTAGCTCTTCATCTTCTATTTGCTTGCCAGCAGTCTCCATAGCAGTAAGCAGTGTAGCCTCATTATAAAGCTTTGGAGAAGATGTTTTCTTTTCTAAAAGCTTTAACTCCTCAACATTAACCTTATCATTTTTCTTAACAGCCTTTGTTATTTCTTTTTCATCTTCTTCGTCGGTATTAACAACTTTTCCAAGAAGTATATCCTCTGTTTCCTTCCAACCAGGTACTGTTATTTTTTTACCTCTAGCCTTAAAGTTTTCATTTTCTATAACAAGCTCTATATCTGTTTGCTCGTATTCCTGCTTTTTATCTAATGCTACGATAAATCTAGTAATAACAAGCTTAAGTATGTTTCTTTCTTTTTCAGGAAGCTTTATTCTCTCAAGATTTCTAATATTGTCTGTTACTATAATAGCATGGTGATCAGTTATCTTTTTATCATCAATCACTCTTTTATCAGTATTAATTTTTTGAGATAAAACTTTATCTATACAGCTCTCGGTCTCTTTGTACCCTTGTTTAATATTAAGTAATAAACCATTAAGCTTTGGCTTCATATCATTGCTTAGATATCTGCTATCTGTTCTTGGATATGTTGTTAGCTTATATTTTTCATATAAATTTTGTGCAGCTTCTAGTGTTTGTTCTGCCGTATATCCATATTTTTTGTTGCCATCTCTTTGAAGCTCAGTTAAATCATATAACAATGGTCTTTCAGTTGTAGCTTTTTTCTTTGTTACTTTTGTTATTAAGCCTTCTTTATTTTCGCATTTTTTAATTATTTCTTCGGCTTTTTCTTTTTCCTTTATTCTAGTTCCATCCTCATTATACCATGTAGCAGTAAAGCTTCCACAGTTTGCAGAAATCTCAAAAAATGGTTCTGGAACAAAATTATCTATCTCATGCTGCCTTTGAACTATCATGGCAAGTGTTGGTGTTTGAACACGTCCAATTGTCAATTTTTGATTATATTTAACAGAAAATAATCTTGTAGCATTTATTCCAACAAGCCAATCAGCTTCAGACCTTGATTTTGCAGATTGGTATAAAAGATAATAATCCTTATTATCTCTTAAGCTATTAAAGCCTTCTTTTATAGCCTCATCTGTCATACTGCTTATCCACAATCTTTTTACAGGCTTTTTACATTCAGCAGTAATATAAACATATCCAAAAATTAGCTGTCCTTCTCTCCCAGCATCGGTTGCACATATAATTTCATCTACATCTTCATTATTCATTAATCTTTTTACAATATCATATTGTTCCTTTGTAGATTCATTTATAACATATTTAAATTTAGTAGGGAAGATAGGTAATGTATTCATATTCCAAGTCTTAAACTTAGAATCATACTCCTCTGGCATTGCTAATTGCACTAAGTGACCCACGCACCAGGTTACGGTATATCCATTACCAGCCATATACCCATTTCCCCGTTTATTAATCCCCAATACATTTGCAATGTCTTTTGCAACTGATGGTTTCTCCGTTATAATTAATTTCATTTCTAACCCTTTTTACCCATTTTTTCTATTTCTATAATATTGCTTAAGGAATTATTATCTTTAATAAAGCTTATACTAATATTTGATTTTTCTTCCATAAGCCAAATCTCATTTTTTAGTTCAATTGTTACCTTATTATAAATTTGCTCATTGCACTTTAAAATAACAAAATTGCATGATGTATTTGAATGTACTTTTCTTATTATATTTTCAATTTTAAATAATATTTGTAGAGAGGATGGAACAGTACCGCTTCCATTGCAAGCTTTGCATTTTTCATTCATAGAGTTGTAGAAATTTTCCCTATTTCTTTTTCTTGTTATTTCCATAAGATTTAGCTTGGTCATACCTAAAACCTTAGTTTTTGCTTTATCCTGCTTCAATAATTCTTTAGCTTTATTAACTAAAATTTCTGAAAAATCATTTTTTCGAAAATCTATAAAATCAATAATAATAATTCCACTTATGTTTCTTAGCCTTATTTGTCTAGCTATTTCTTTTAGCGCGACCAAATTCATAGTTAAAGAAGTATCATCCTGCAAACTGTTCGTACCAATGAATTTTCCACTATTTACGTCTATTACTGTCATCGCCTCTGTACTATCTATAATAATGCTTCCACCATTATCAAGTTCTATTTTTCTATCATTTAATTCGTCTATTTGTTTTTCAATATTAAATGTCTCAAATAGGTTTGTGTAGGAATCTATTAATTTAATATTATTATATCCATCATATTTAGATAAAAGATTGCTTACGATATTCTTTGTTTCTTTATCCTCAACATAGACTTCATCTACATCTTTATTGATATATTCAAAAAATACCTTTTCAAGTAATGTATTATGTCTTTGTAACAACTTAGGTGCATAGGAATAACCATACTCTTTTTCTATTTTTTTATATTTATTAACTAATAAATTATATTCTTCTTGTAGTACTTTTTCATCTAATCCTTCAGCAGAGGTTCTAATAACCATACCATAGTCTTCGCTTAAAATTTTATTACCAATGTCATATAATCTTTTCTTCTCTATTTTATTTACAATTCTTTTGGACACATTGACTTCCATATTTTTTGGAATCAAGGCAAGATATTTACCAGCTAAAGATATGTCTGTAGTAACAGCAACATTCTTTTCACCTATTGGCTCTCGAATAACCTGAACCATTAATTCCTCACCTTTTTTTACAATATCGCTTATATTATAGATTTCATCCTTGCTTAAATTTTTATCAGATATAGTTTTATTAGATAATAACTCATCTATATATAAATAAGCATTTTTCTCAAGTCCAATGTCCACAAAAACTGCTTGCATTCCTGGTAATATATCTATAACCTTACCTTTGTAAATATTGCTAAGGCTACTATATTCATTTTTATTCTCATAAAAAAATTCTTCTAAACTTCCATCTATTAATATAGCTACCTTCTCATAGGAAAAAGAGCTCGTTATAATTAACTGTCTCATAATTTCCTCCCATTGCGCCACTTCGTGGCGTCACAATAATTTTAGTGTAAAACAAACTTTACACTTGAAGAATCGTTTTTTGATTCTTCCATAGAGTGAAATACATTTCATTCTGTGAAGAGTGTTTTCTCTTCACTCTTATACCTCAATTTTACAATATTGGTTTTAGATCCTCACTTAACGATTCCACCTTCATAGCTGAATAATAGTCTATTACAATATTATTTTCTTCTAAAACCTTAATAAAATCAGAAACCTTCATACTTCCTTCGCCAGAAGTTTTAAAAACAACTTCTATAATAATTTTTTCATCATTTATTATTTTAGCCTTTGTATAATGAATAAAATCTTTTGTATTAATTTCTTTTTTTGTAACCTTATTTTTTGCTTTATTCTTTTTCTCTTTTATATATGTTACACCTTCATTTGCCATTTTAGCAAGTAAAGCATTTAAATTTTCTATATCAATATCGCTTGCTTCTATATTTATTAAGTATTCAGCATAATTACACATTGTCATAAGAGAATCTTTACCTTCATAATACTTTGCACCCATTATCTTCATTTTGTTAGGCAAAACATCATTTAAGGCATCAACAAGTTTTTCTATATCAACTTTTTCAGTTAACTCAAGCTCAAAATATTCCCCAACACTTTCAACACCAAGAGACAAAGGAAAACCGAATGCTATCTTAATATGTGGGTTAAATCCTTCTGAATATTTTGCAGGAAGCTTTGCTCTACAAATAGCTCTTTGCATAAGCCTTAAGATATCTAAGTGTGAAATAAACTTCAAATCACCAGTTTTAGTATATTTACAAATTACCTTATACACGTTTACATACACCTCCAACTTTTCTTTTATTAATACCACAATTGCTACATTTTTCCTTACAGTTCGGTGTAGTAGATTCACTTAAAGCTTTATTGTACTCATCAATTAAAAAGCTTTTTTCAACGCCAATATCTATAAAATCCCAAGGAAGAACCTCAGTAATCTCTCTGTTTCTAGTTGCATAAAAATCTGTGCTAATTCCTAATTCATCAAAAGTTTCAATCCATGTATTGTATTTAAACCATTCATTCCAACCATCAAATTTACAGCCTTTTTCCCAAGCTTTTATTAACACATCAGCTACTCTTCTGTCACCTCTAGCAAAAACAGCCTCCAAATAGCTTATACGCGGCGCATGGTAATTATATACAACTTTTTTATCCTTTATTTCTCTATCAAGCATCTTGGCCTTATCGTAAAATTCATCAATAGTATTTTGTCCAAACCACTGAAATGGTGTAAATGGTTTTGGAACAAAGCATGCAGCACTTACTGTAACTCTAAGATTACCTTTGATTTGTTCTCTTGGTCTATCAAAAAATGAATCTTTTATCTTATAGGCTAAATCCTTTATTCCCATAACGTCTTCTACAGTCTCAGTTGGAAGTCCAATCATAAAGTACAGTTTAACAGTCGACCAGCCTAAATCGAAGGCTGTTTTAACAGGTTTTAAAATTTGTTCTTCAGTTAAATTTTTATTAATTACATCTCTTAAACGTTGAGAGCCAGCCTCAGGTGCAAATGTTAAGCCTGATTTTTTAACCTCTTGCAATTTTTCAATTAAATCGAAGGTAACTGTATCAAGTCTTAAGGATGGTAATGATATTCCTATATTCCTTTTTTCATACTTTTCAAGAAGCTGTGTAGCTAAATCTCCTAAACAAGAGTAATCACTAGAGCTTAGAGAAGATAATGATATTTCTTCATGTCCAGATGATTCAATTAGGTTTTCTGCTTGACTTAATAAGGTATTTACATTTTTTTCTCTAAAAGGTCTATATAACATACCAGCTTGACAAAATCTACATCCTCTGACACATCCTCTAAGGATTTCTAAAACTACTCTATCATGTACTGTATCAATATATGGTACAATTATTTTGTCAGGGAAATAGCTTTTATCCATATCCTTAATAATTCTTCTTTTTATAATTTCAGGTGCATTAGAATTAAGTATCTTTCTTTCCTTTATGGTGCCATCCTCATTGTATATAACATCATAAAATTTAGGCACATATATACCTTCAATTTGTGCAGCTTTTTCTAAAAATTCATCCTTAGTGTATCCTTTTTCCTTCTTTTCCTCATATAAATTACACAGTTCTAATGTTACCTCTTCAGCTTCTCCAAGCACGAATAAATCTATAACATTGTATAAAGGCTCTGGATTAAATGCACATGGTCCTCCAGCAATAATAAGCGGCATATTGTCATCTCTATCCTCTGAACGAACAGGAATATTTGCAAGGTCTATCATATTCAATACATTTGTAAAGCTCATCTCATATTGCAGAGTAAATCCAACTATATCAAAATCCTTTAACTCGTCCTTGCTTTCAAGTGCAAACAAAGGTATGTCGTTTTCTCTCATTATTTCTTCCATATCAACCCAAGGTGCAAATACTCTTTCACACCAAATGTTGTCTTGAGAATTTAATAAATTATACAATATGTGCATTCCTAGATGAGACATTCCTACTTCATATACATCGGGAAAAGCAAAGGCAAACCTCAGATTTATATTTTCTTTATTTTTAACAATTTCATTTAACTCACTACCTACATATCTTGCAGGTTTTTCAGCCTTTAATAAAAGCTTATCTAATTTTTTAGTATTTATCATTATTCAAACCTATCTCTCTATTTATTTTCAATAGCATATTCCTTTGGCGCATCTTCACAAAGTAAGTGTTTAACAAAATAATCCCATTTTTTTCTTATAACATAATTATTCTTCGAAACATCATGATACTGATTAGGAACAATTAACATATCAAAATCCTTGTTATTATTAATTAATTCATTAACCACTCTCATAGTGTTCGACATATGAACATTATCATCCAAATCTCCATGAATTAACAGAAGTTTTCCTGATAAATTGCTGACAAGTTTTGAATTATCTTGCTTGTCATATGTATCTTTTATATACTCTCCATTATATCTTTCTACCCAGCAAGCATTATACATTCTTTCGTCGTGATTTCCTGCTATTGCTACACCAACCTTATAAACTTGTGGATATTCACAAAGCGCTCTAAGTGTACCATATCCACCACCTGAGCTTCCCCATATACCAACTCTATCTATATCAATAAAATCATATATTTCAGCTAATTTTTTTGTACAATACTCATGTTCCTTAAGCCCTGCACTTCCCTGTAGATTTCTATAACATATATTATGAAAATCCTTACTTCTATTTGGAGTTCCTGGTCCATCTAGTATAATTCCTATAAATCCAAGCTGTGCAAAAGATTCTAAGCCTCCACAAGCTTCTTTACCTTCTATATGCCATACAAATTTTTTAGGAACATTTATACATTGAACACCACCATAAATATAATCAATAACTGGATATTTTTTATTTTTATCAAAATTGCTTGGTTTAATAATAATTCCATAAAGGTCTGTAATTCCATCAGAAGCTTTTATACTAAATCTTTCAGGAGTTACAAATCCAGCTTCTAAAAGCCTACTTATATCTGCTTTTTCTATTTCTAATATTAATTCACCTAAATTGTTTCTTAAAACTGTTATAGGTGATAAATCAACTCTTGAATAAGTATCTACAAAGTATTGATAATTTGGAGATAAGCTAACTGTATGATCTGCATCCTCATCAACAAGTCTTTTAAATCCTATCCCATCTAAATTAATTTTGCAAAAATATGTGAAGTATGGGTCGCTACTGTCCTTAAAACCATTAGCATTAAAATATATAACTTCATTTTTCTCATCTACACCAACAAGATTCTTAACTATGTATTCTCCACCAGTAATATTATTTAATAACTTGCCAGTTATCACATCATATTTATACAGTCTTGCATTTCCTTCTCTTTCAGAATACCAAATTGCATACTTGTTATCACTTGACAAGTAACAGCTAAAATTAAAATCAATACCACCATCAGCGCTGCCATATGAGTCTAAGAATAAAAATTTATCTGTTTTTTCATAAACTACTGTATTACATTTTTTATCATCAATATTGTAAATATTAAATTTAGCCTCATTAAAATATCTATTCATCCTTACATAATAAATATTTTTACTGTCAGCTGACCACTTAACCTTTTTAATAGCATTTTCAAAAGGTCTTCCAAAGTTTATTACTAGTGGCTCAACATCTAACATTTCAAGCTCATCTTTTTCTATATCATAAATGCACAAATAGGCTAATGGTATATATTCATCATTCGGTAAATGGTATTTATACGAATACAATCTTGGTCTATGATCTTCTTCATCTTCAATTACATTTTGCACAACATGCATTTCTTTAACATCTCTTTGGTCTAGCTTATAGGTTAATATTCTTTTTGAATCATCTGACCATATAACACTCGGTTCAACTTCTGTCTTTTCTATAGCGCTTCTAACAGCCCTATTGCTACATCCTGGTACAGAACCATAATCAAAGTATTTGCAACCATCATTAGTTATATTTTTACTTTCACCATTTTTTAAATTTTTAAGCCTTAAATTATATCCATCAAAGCATATTGAATAGTTTTTATCTGGTGATATTACCTCTATATTATTTTTGTCTTTATCATCATCTTCTTTTTCATTAGTTTTGTCTTCAAATAATGATACTTCTTTGCATGCACAATCTACCTTTATTTTCTCATTACAAATTTCATCACCATTATATTTATCTTTGTTATACCAAAAAGTAGTATCATCTATCCAATTTATCTTTGGATATGCATTTAAAACAAGGCTCTTAGTTTCTAATAATTTTTCTGCATTCTTATAACTGTTAATCAATTTAGTTGCCTCCAAATTTATTTTGCCCCGATTAACCCTTTAATCATTTTAATTTCTTCCCTATGTCCGTCATCTTCTAAAGGAGTTTCTAAGAAAAATGGCAAATCCTTTAGTTTAGGGTGTGTTATAAATCTTATTAAAGTTTCTAAACCTATTTCACCCTTACCAATCTCAGCATGTCTATCCTTATTTTTAGCAAATGGCATCATACTATCATTTAGATGGATAGCTTTTAACCTATCAAGTCCTACAATTTTATCAAACTCATCTATAACTCCGTCTAAATCATTTACTATGTCGTATCCAGCACTAAAAATATGGCAGGTATCTATACAAACACCTATTTTTTCACTAAAATTAACACCATCAATAATGCTTTTTAATTCTTCAAATTTACTTCCAACCTCTGAGCCTTTTCCTGACATTGTTTCAAGCAATATAGTAGAGGTTATTTCCTCTGTTACAACTTCATTTAGTATTTCAACAATATTTTCTATTCCTTTTTCAATGCCAAGTCCTACATGACTTCCAGGATGAAAATTATATAAGTGAACTGGCAAAAGTTCTAATCTTTCTAAATCTTGTCTGAGAGCCATACGCGCAAAATTTCTAGTATCCTCAGTTGCTGAACATAAGTTGTATGTGTATGGCGCATGGCATAAAATAGGTGCAAAATTATTTTCTTCTATAAATTCTTTAAATTTTTTTACATCTTCTAAATCCAGTGCTTTAATGCCTCCACCTCTAGGGTTTCTTGGAAAGTATTGAAATGTATTGCTATCTATGCTAAGAGCTGTCTGAGCAGTCTTATAAAATCCTTTTGTTATTGATAAATGTGCTCCAATTTTAATCATCTATTTCTTATTCTCCTTAAATTCTTCCATTGTGTAAAAAGCTTTTTCACTAGTATGAAACTCTTAATTCACACTTTTACATCTAATAAGTTTACCACAAAACATGTAAATTATCTACAAAAAATTAAATTAACGATTAAATACAAAAATAAATCACCACAAATTTTATCAACTATTTGTGGTGATTTATAATACTAATACTTATCGCGATAAGTATTAGAAAATATTCTATTAAATATTAAATTGATCCTTCAAAGCTTTGCATAAGTAAGTATAAGTTTTTATTAAATTCAGTATATAATTCATTCATATCTTGCTCATCCAAATCCTCAAGATATATTATTTTTTTACTATCTACGGTTTCTATAGATTTTATCTTTGTGTTTGCAGCATATCCTGATAAGTCAAGCTTGATTATCTCATCATCAACAGATACAGTTAATCCAATGTTTTCATAATCAATTCTCTCGCTATTTTTATATGAACCTTCTGTATTAAATTTAACTTTAATATCTTCATATCCATTATTCATGTTACATGTCAAAGAATTTTCATATTTTTTATTATTTTTCAATACTTCTACAAAATCTAAAGATATAATTCCATCTAGTTCAGAAATATTAATATCAATTGTTGTATTTCTACTTAAATCCTTACCATTACTTATATATGATAAGCTTCCTTCAATAGTGTCATAATTAGAGATACCAAATTTCAAACTAAAATCTATACCATGGTTATCTTTTTCATTAATATAGTCCATATCGTATTTAATTTTAAAAGTTTCTCCGTATGATGTCATGCTAAAGCTTGCACCTAAGCTTACCATAGTCTTTTTCTCTATTACAACACCTATAATTAAATCACCGATTTCAATTTCCTCAAGCATATAATCTATTTCATCTGGCAATGCTATAGCCATATTTTCAACCATATCAACATAATACTCTTTAGAATAATATCCTTCTGTCAAATACATAGATGTTGCATAATAATCTTTAAAATCTTCATTGTTTAGAAGCTCTGTTAAGAAATCTGTCATAAGCGATACAACATCTTCTCCATCTACTGTAGCTTTATATAGACTTTTATCAGCTTTATCTCTTTCAAACTCAGCTAAATCCATAAGTTTAACTGCATACTTTGAAGATAAATCAGCATAAATATCTTTTAATTTTGTTGAGGATTCAATTAATTCTGAAAAAGCATTAGCCATAGAGTTTAAATTGTCTAATTCATCATTTTCCTTAGTATCATCATTTGCTTCAATTTTAACACCTAAAATATCTTCAAATAGCTTTGGTGCTTCTAAAGCAATCTTATCTTTATCATAATAAAAGCTACCACCTACTATTTCATTTTTATCATTTAATAGAGCAAGATTAAAATTACCAGCTGTATTGTCTTTATTTGATTGCATTCTAAATTTCATACCATAGTCTTTAAGTATTGAAGCATCTATTGGCATTTCTCCAGCATTTATATCTTCAATATTTAAATATAATTCTTTTTGAGAATTACCACTTTTATTAGCAAATATTGATGTTAAAGTCGGTACATCACTAAATTTTTTGTTATCCTTTTTAAATGATTCAAAAGTATTAGATATAGCTGATTTTACATAGCTAGTTGGTGATATAAACGCTAAAACTGCTGGAGTTATTAGAGCAATCACTAATAATACAGCTACAACTGCACCAATACCTATAAATAATTTTTTATTTTTATATGGTAATTTTTTATTTATTTCAACTGTTTCTTCTTGTAAAAATTCTTCATTTTTAGTTCCACAGCTTGTACAAAATTTATTTGTGTTTTTCAATTCCTTACCGCACTGTGCACACAATATTTTATTATCTTCCATTTTATTTCTCCATTATATTATTAATTTTCTATATTTATATTACTAGTATCGATATATATCCAAGCATAATCATTATTTCCATCACTATCAATGTATTCAAGATTCAACCAAAAATTATAATCGTCTTCAACATAATAGCTATGTACATAATATTCATCATCTTTAACTGTATTCCCTATAATTTCTGATTCAATGCTACGCTCGTTATACATAGGTAGAGATTCTGTTGCTGTATATCCATTATAATAGTAATCTTCTAACACTTCATACACTGCATTAAATTTCATCTCTAGTTGCGCTTGTTCTAATTTTTCATTAAATTCATCATTAGTAATATTTTTTACTTTGTATTGATAATATGAATCTATTTCATCATCATATATTTCTAATGATAATTCATCATTATTTTTATAAATAGAATAACTATACCCTTCATCATCTGTTAATGAAATAGATGTTTGTGTGCTTTCAACAACTGAAATTTCTCTTTTACTGCTGTAATCATCAAAGATTAATGTTATATCACCACTTGTGATTGCAATAACAAAGGAATCATATGAATTACTATTGTTCTCACAACTATATATTCCTTCTATATCATCAATTGACAGTGATTTTTCATATAAATTAACATAATTACCTTTAACTATATTATATTCTTCAACATTATCGATGATTAATTTTGACTTTTCTTCTAATGAGTAAATATATAAATCAGATTCTTTGTCCATATAAATAAAATAATCCAATGAGTTATTTTCAACATAGAAAAATTCTGAATTGTCACAAATTTCTTTACTAGAGCTTACAACCTTGCTCATATCATTTAAAGCATCATTTACATATAGCTTTGAGTTTTTATCTTGAAAAACAATTGCATTATATATGTATTCAATATTGCTAATATTATCTTGTATTTTCACTGCTTCCGCTAGCTCATAAGAGGTATAAAGCTCATTGTTTGAATTTATATAAGATACACTTTTACCATCATGAGATATTGTAAAATAACTGATATCTGTACCTATAAGAGTTTCTTTCAATTCACCTAATTGCTTTTTTAAATCCTCTGACTTAGTTTTTGCTGTTATCTTAGGAAGATTATATCCGTATAAATTATTATTTTCATCTAAAACATATAAATATTCGTTATTTGAGCTTAATTTATGTATGTAATTGTTTTTTGTTATACTTACTGGTTCATTAAATGGTGAAACAAACATTAAATTAGTCTCATCACTATCATCGGCTACAAATATACATGAAAGACCATTATTGGAAAGCTGATAATCATCATATACATCTAATTTTTTAATAAAAGAAGCCTCTTGTGCACCAGACCATTTAATATACAAACGATTGTTATAATTATTATAAGCAAATGCACTTCCATCTTGTGTTACAGTAAAAGAACTCACATTACCAGCTAGATTCTCTATTTTTCCTTCTGTATTAACTCTAGATAGTGTATCAAAACCATTTAGAAAATATAGAAACTCTCCATTATCAGTAAAGTATTTATAGCTGTTGCTAATATCATACTTAGCTTTAGAATCAAATAACACGAGTGAATTTCCCTTTACATCAAGTAATATTTCTTGATAATTTGATTCATAGTTTTCTAGGAAATCATCATTCTCATATGTTTTATAGTATATAGAATTTTTAGACGATACATAAACCGAATCATAAGGAACATTCTTAGCTATCTTAGTAGCGTCCTGTCCATATTTTTTTAAATAAAGGTTATATTTAACATCAATATAAACAATATCATTGTTATTTAATAAAATATACTGGTTTTTATAAACATTGTCAGCTATTTTTTCCTTATCTTTATCAAATAACTTAATATACAGCTCACCTAATTCTTCATTATTAGGGTTGGACTTAAACATCAAAACTGCATTAGTGTTATGTAATGACTTATAATCTAACTGCACTGATTCTTTATAAGAAACATTTTCTAATTCTTTAAATGTTGACTTAGAGTTATTGCTACATGAACTTAACAGAACTAGTGCAAGTATCAATAAGTATAAAATTGATTTTTTTTTCATTTTCCTCTCCTGAATGTTAATTTTACATAGATTATATAAATATAGTATATTAAAAATTTGCAGTAATTTCAACATATAAATACTAAATATTACTTTATTCTACACATAAAAAGAACGTATATTATAATACGCTCTATATAAAATATTTATCTAATGTTATTTTTAAGAAATTCATATGTAGTTATAGATTTACTATCAATTTCTATATTTTTTGATTTTAAGTATTCAAAAGTACTTTCTAACGATTTAATTATTGCCTTATCTATATTTGTATAAGCTAATTCTCTTAATAACTCCACACCATCATATTTTCTATTTGGCTCAATTTTATCTGCTATATAAATTATTTTTTCTAGCATTGTCATATATTCTCTACCAGTAGTATGATATAATATAGCATTAATCACATGAGTATCATTAATTTCATACTTATTTGCTGCTATTTTACTACCATAAACAGCATGCTCTAAATTCCCAACATTTTGATTTAAAAGTTTTCCAGAATCATGCAAAAGCCCTGCTAGTTCTGCTTTTTCAGTTGAAATATTATAATATGATGCCAAATCTACAGCAGTATTCATAACATTTATACTATGAATATATAATTTTTCACCAATTGATTTTTTCAAGTCTTCTTTTATATATTCAATACTTTTCATAAAGACCTCCCATGCTTTTTCACGCTATGATCTTAGATTGTATATAATTTATTTTTTAGTATATAATCATTTACTTCATTAGGTACTAAATATCTAATAGTTTTTCCTTCTTTTACTCTCTCTCTTATTTGAGTTGAAGAAATATTAAGTTCTGGTCCATTAACTAAAAATATTTCTCCTCCAAATTTATCTGTAATTTCTTTAATTTTATCCGTTAATGTATCGTCAGCAAAATTTGGTCTGTTAACCGATACAAATTTACATAAGGATAATAGTGTTTTAGGGTCTTTCCAACTTGGAAGCTCTAATATTGCGTCAGTTCCTGTTATAAAATAAAAGTCTATATCAGGATGAAGCGATGTTAATTTTTTCATTGTATCTACCGTATAACTAATATCTTGGTTTAAAACTTCAATATCAGTAACAGTAAATTTATTATTATTAGCAACTGCTAGCTTAGTCATTGTATATCTATGAAAAGCATCTATGTTTAAATTATTTTTATGTGGTGGTGTACCTGTAGGCATAAAAATAATTTTATCTAAATTAAATAAATCCTTTACTTCATCTGCTATAAATAAATGAGCATAATGTATAGGATTAAAAGTTCCACCCATAATACCATATTTTAAATTTGCCATTAATTATCTCCTTGCAATTTTTCGTAATCCTAAATAATTACTGATTTTAGATTATATACCACAAATCTAAAATATACAATACATATTTGAAGCAAATAAGCAAAAATACACCCTAAATGAATATATAAATAAACATTTAGGGTGTATTTTTATATGTCACATTTAATGTAATAATATTATTTTAATATTGTTAATAATATTATCTTAATATTGTTAATTATTAAATGCCTTATTCAATCCTAATATTAGTAAATATATTATAATAATTACTACAAATATTCCTACCATTCCATATAACATAATAGGTAGTGTATTTAAAAAAGCTTGTAACTGTATCATAATTTACGCTCCTTTACAACATCCTAGATACTAGATTAATTATTAAACCACCAGCTATTACAGATGCAATTTGTCCAGATACGTTAGCACCAACTGCATGCATTAATAAAAAGTTTTGTGGATCTTCTTTCAATCCCATTTTATGTATAACTCTAGCTGACATTGGAAAAGCAGATATACCAGCTGCTCCAATCATTGGGTTTACTTTTTCTTTTAAGAATAAATTTAGTACCTTTGCAAATAAAACTCCACCAATTGTATCGAAAATAAATGCAACTAAACCTAAACCAAGTATCATAAATGTTGCTGGTGTTAAGAATAGATCAGCTCTCATTTTAGATGCAACTGTAATGCCTAGCAATAGTGTGATAAGATTTGCTAATTCCTTTTGTGCACTGCCAGAAAGATTATTTAAAACTCCACATTCACGTATTAAGTTACCGAACATTAAAAATGCAATAAGAGCAACTGATTTAGGTGAAATAAGACCAGCTATAATAGTAACAGCTATCGGGAATATTATTCTTGCTTTCTTTGATACATTTTGTGGTTTATATGGCATCTTTATTAATCTTTCTTTTTTAGTAGTAACAAGTCTTATAACTGGTGGTTGGACTATTGGAACCAAGGCCATATAAGAATACGCTGCTACTATTATAGCACCTATATAATTACTATTAAAATAGTTTGCTACGAATATAGATGTTGGTCCATCAGCTGCACCTATTATAGCAATTGATGCTGCGTCCTTTAATCCGAAACCAAATAATGCAGCTACACTTAATGTAAAGAATATACCAAATTGAGCTGCAGCTCCGAACAATAACATTTTTGGATTTGATAGTAATGGACCGAAGTCTATCATAGCTCCTATACCTATAAATAATAATAGCGGGAACATTTCATTAGCAATACCCATAGCAAATAACTCGTCGATTATACCGATTTCTGTTACGCCCTCAATAGTTTGAGTTATAGCTCCTGATAAAGGTAGATTTACTAGAATTGCTCCAAAACCCATTGGCAATAATAGAGTTGGTTCCATATCTTTTGCAATTGCAAGATAAATTAGAACTATACCTATTATCCACATTATAACTTGTTGAATAGTTAAATTAGTTAAATTTCCAAATAATGCTTCCATTTCCTCTCCTAAATAAATAATTTTTGTTGGATCTTTGTCCTATTTTCATATGCTTGTACATAAAGCTAACCCATCATTTAAACCTTACAAACCCATAAATTAAATGTCTTAAACTTCGTTTGAGGCTATGAGGTTTTTATAATTGGGATAAGTATAAGCATACTGAGAGTTTATTGATTTTTAATCGCAATTAATATCCGCTAATACTTATATATACAATATATAAGTATTATTATACAAAAAAAGACCTCATTATAATAAAAATTACAATAAAAGTCTGGCTTTTTAAATGCATGATACGGATTTTATAATCGGATTGACGACATCATGCTACATTATTAAATGCAAGCTACTCCCTCTTACATCATTAGTATACAGTAAAATCATATAAAATCAAGATTTTTTTTTAAAAACTCATTGTCAAGCGGTTGAATCAGTATGATTTTTATTAGAATTTACGCACTCAATAGCCTTTACAACTTCCATTATAATGTTTGTATTATTTTGAAACTCACGTATAAAGTATTCACCATAAATTTCACCTTTTTTTCCAGTTACATAAAAAGGTTTAATATTATTAAGAGCTTTAGCCTTTATATCGTTTCTACAACTTTCGCATCTGCAAACATGAGAATAGTCTTCATTGTTCATAAGAAGATCTGTAAGAATTTGATCTACTAATACTTCCATATAATTTTTTATCAATTTAATCCCCCCCATTTAAAATATTATATTTTTCTTCTATATTTTTTTTAAAATTATTATTATACTCTCTTAAGTCTTTATAATTTTGTACTCTCTCATGCCTGTTATTACCCTTTAGAATCTTGCTAACAGCACCCATTCCACATGCTAATATGGTTTCTACTTCTTCTATAATTACTATATTATAAATACTCTCTTTGCCTTCTAAGGCATAGCCTACATTTTCCAAATTTCCTTTAATATTTTTTTGTCTGTACATATAGTATGGTTTATATCCATTCTTAGCACAAATTTCTTTTGTGATATGATACATTTTTTCTACTGTGTCAGTATCTTTTGATAATGTTTTAACAGCATTTAATAACTTAGAGCCTTTTTTATATGACAAGGCATGTACAGTAATATTATCTGGCTTTAAATCTATCACTTTTCTAACCGAATTTAATACAACCTCAGGTGTTTCATCTGGTAAACCTATAATTAAATCCATATTGATAGAATCAAAACCAATATTTTTTGCTAAATAATATATTTTTTCTATGTCAGCAACGGTATGGTTACGAGAAATTCTTTTTAATGTGTTTTCATTCATTGTTTGAGGGTTAATACTAATTCTACCTACAAAATTATCCTTTAAGCATTTAAGCATTTCTTCATTTATTGTATCTGGACGACCAGCCTCAAAAGTTATTTCTTTTATATCATTTAAATTATAGTACTTTTTAATGACCATAAAAATATCATCTATATTTTTTGTACTTAAAACTGAAGGTGTTCCACCACCAAAGTAAATAGTATTAAGCTTTAATCTATTATTGATAGCTATTTTTATAGTTTCCTCTATTTCACATGTTAAGTTTTTTACATACTCATCTATGATGCTTTGATCATAGTTTGAAAATGAAACAAATGAACAATAAACACATCTTGAAGGGCAAAATGGTATATGAATGTACAGATTGTAATTACCATTATTTTCGTCCTCATCCATGTACTTAATTTGCCTATCATATATGTCATTTAAAAGTTCTATTTTACTATCTGACACTTCATAGGTTTTTTTCAATATTAAATTAGCATGTTCTCTAGACATACCATTTTTAAGGGCCATAGCTAATATTTTATTTGGACGTATTCCAGTTAAAAAGCCATATTCAGCTTTCTCATTGAAGTATATTGAAAAAGAATTATATAATGATTTCTTAACAACTGTTTTTCTCAGTTTTTTTCCATCATTTTTCTCAAGCTCTATATCCTTACTGCTTACTGTAATATGATTAATTACTTTTCTATTTAAATACAACGTAGTTTTACATGAATAGTTATCTAATGATTCTATAATTTCCGATAAAACTATCAGATTAGAGCAATCAAAATTTATATTATTGTCATAATAAATTTTAATTTCACTGTTTAAATCAAATATTTTAAAAATATTTCTTATCTCAAATTCATATTCGTGTCCTACTAAATAAAAACTTACCATATCAGTTTCCTTTTATTTGTAGTATTTTCTTACAAACATATTTTCCTTTTTTTCTACTCCTATGCTTGTTGATGAGTTATGTCCAGGATATAGCTTCACTTCATCATCGTATATGAGTATTTTATTCACAATTGAGCTTATTATATTATCCATAGAACCACCTTCTAAATCAGTTCTTCCTATAGAATGATCAAATAAAGTATCACCAGTTAAAATTATATTTTCAACCTTAAAGCATACTCCACCTGGTGTATGTCCCGGTGTGTGTATAACTTCAATTTTCAACTCACCAAGTTCAATAATTTGTCCATCTTTTAAAAGATTATCATAATCTATAGATATAATTTTTCTAAACAAGTCATATGAATGATTAAGCTCTGGATTTTTTATAAATTCAGCATCTAATTCATGTATATATACTGGTATATTATACTTATCCTTTAACTCCTTTACTGCACCTATATGATCAGAATGACCATGTGTTAATAAAACCATCTTTGGTTCAAGTCCTAAATCAATAATTTTTTCATCTATAACAGAAAAGCTTCCACCTGGATCTATTATTGCGCAAGCTCTTGTTTTTTCACAACCTATAATATAACAATTCATTAAAAATGAAGTAACTTCTAATCTTTCAAAAATCATGTCAAACTCCTTAAAATAATTTAGTGCTATCTAACAATATAGTAACTGGTCCATCATTGCATAGTTCTACCTGCATATCTGAACCAAAAACACCTGATTGAGTGTTAATCTTTAAATCCTTACATCTTTTTATAAATTCTTCATAGTAAGGTATTGCTTTTTCTGGTCTAGCGGCACCAGTGAAGCTTGGTCGTCTTCCTCGTCTTGCATCACCCTGTAAAGTAAACTGAGAAACAACCAATATACTTCCATCAACATCAGATAAAGATTTATTCATCTTACCTTCTTCATCTTCAAAAATCCTAAGTCCTATAGTTTTATCAAATATATAATCTAAATCAGTATCCTTATCTTCCTCTGCTACACCTAATAAAATTAAAATTCCTTTATCTATTTGACCTACAATTTTATTATCAATTTTAACACTAGCGCATTTTACCCTTTGTATAACTGCTCTCATTTTAACCTCTCATTATGCCATAGTCTCGCTATGCGAATCATTGAAGTGCCATCATAAACAAATCGCATGAGTGATATGTTTTTTTATTTCACTCTTTTCACTCTTCCTATTTTGTAGTTCTATAGATGTCTAGAACACCTTCAACCTTTTTAATTTTTTTAATTAAATCGTGTAATTGCTTAGTTTCATTAATTTCAAATGTGATATCAATTACAGCTACTTTATCCTTATTAATTCTTAAATTCAACGAGGTCGCATTAAGACGTGCATCATTATATAAACCAGTTATATCTTGTAATAGCTTAGGTCTATCAATGGCCTTTATTTGTATTTCACTTAAGAAAGTGCCCTTCTTACCGTTATCCCACTCAACCTCAATAAATCTTTCATCCTCAGTATCATTTAAATCATGAATATTTGTGCAATCGGCTCTATGAACAGAAACACCTCTTCCTCTAGTTATAAAGCCAACTATCGCATCGCCTGGAACTGGGTTACAGCATCTTGACAATCTAACCTTTACATTGTCAATACCTCTAATAATTACACCCGAGGCATGCCTTTCACTTCTCATTTGAGTAGATTTATCAACAATAGAATCTTTTTTGTTTAATTTATCTAAATCAATTTTATCTTTGTTTTTCTCTACATAAATTGATTTTAGTCTTGTAAATATTTGATTTTCAGTAATTGAACCAGTAGAAATAGCTGCATATAAATTTTCAACAGTATATAAATTATACTTATCAGCACACTGTTTTATCCATTCATCTTTAAGAATATCATTAATTGCAAAACCTTGCTTTTTAATTTCTCTTTCTAGAAGCTCTCTACCCTTTTCAACATTAAACTCTTTGTCTTTTTCTTTAAAATATTTTTTAATTTTAGCCTTAGCTTGACTACTAGCAACAATTTTTAGCCAATCTCTGCTTGGTCCATTACTGTTTGCAGATGTTAATATCTCAATCTTATCTCCAGTTTTTAACTTATAATCAAGAGGCACTATTCTTCCGTTAATTTTTGCACCAACACATTTGTTTCCTATAGCACTGTGTACTCTATAGGCAAAATCAACTGGAGTAGATCCAGAAGGAAGATTAATTACTTCTCCTTTTGGCGTAAAAACAAAAACCTCATCAGAATATAGGTCAACCTTTAAATTTTCCATAAATTCTTCAGGATCATTAGTTTCCTGCTGCCACTCTAGCATCTGTCTAAGCCAGTTTAATTTTTCATCAAAATTACTCTCTTCATCAATTCCCTCTTTATATTTCCAGTGTGCTGCAATACCAAACTCAGCCGTTCTGTGCATTTCAAGAGTTCTAATTTGTATCTCAAATGGTTCTCCATCTGGTCCTATAACTGTAGTATGAAGGGATTGATACATATTAGGCTTAGGCATAGCAATATAATCTTTAAATCTGCCTGGGATTGGCTTCCACATAGTATGAACTATACCTAAAGCTCCATAACAATCTCTTACAGAATCAACAATAATCCTTACAGCCGTAATATCGTAAATTTGTTCAAAGGGTTTATTTTTATAATACATTTTCTTATAAATGCTGTACAAACTTTTTGGTCTACCTGTAACCTCTACATTTTCAAGATGGGCTTCTACTAGTTTTTGCTTGATTATATCAACTATACTTTTAATAAACTCTTTTCTTTCTTCATTTTTTTCGCTTACTTTTTTAACTAAATCGTCATAGCCTTCTCTGTCAATATATTTTAAGGATGTATCTTCTAATTCCCATTTAATTGATGCCATACCAAGTCTATTAGCTATAGGAGCATAAATTTCTAATGTTTCCATAGCCTTTTGCTTTTGCTTTTCTACAGGCATATATTCAAGAGTTCTTATATTATGCAATCTATCGGCAAGCTTAATAATGACTATTCTAATATCTTTAGACATTGCAATAATCATCTTTCTTAAGCTCTCAGCTTGACGCTCTTCTTTAGTCCTATATTTTACCTTGCTTAACTTAGTAACACCATCAACCATATCAGCTATCTCAGTGCCAAATTCTCTTTGAATATCATCATAAGTTTTACCGGTATCCTCAACAACGTCATGCAAAAGTCCCGCTGCAATAGTCTGTACATCCATATGCATATCACAAAGTGTAATAGCAACGCTATATGGATGTATGAAGTATCTTTCACCAGATAAACGCATTGGTGCTGTTGAGTGAGCCATTTCAGCATAAGTATATGCCTTAACAACTACACCAATATCAGCCGAAGGATTATATGATTCAATTCTGTTAATAATATTCTCTATCATAAAAGTTCACCCTTAAATCATGTTATGTTTAAAGGTTGGATTAACCAACCTTTAATATTTTATCAATGATTCAACCTTATATTCTGAAAGTTTTTCTCTACCATTTAAATCTTCAAGCTCAATTAAAAATCCTAATCCAACTACATTGCCACCTAGTTCCTTAACAAGCTTAGCAGTTGCACTCATAGTTCCACCTGTTGCTAACAAATCATCAACAATCAGTACATTTTGACCCTCTTTAATAGAATCCTTATGTATCTCTAAAGAGTCAGTACCATATTCTAAATTATAGGTAAATCTAAGTGTTTCTGCAGGTAATTTTCCTGGTTTTCTAACTGGAACAAACCCAGCACCTAATATATAAGCTATAGGAGTAGCAAATATAAATCCTCTTGATTCAGGACCAACAACAATATCAATATTACAGTCTTTAAATTTTTCTACTAATTCATCAATACATTCTTTGAAACTCTCTCCATCCTTAAGCATGGTTGTTATATCTTTAAAACTAATTCCTTTAGTTGGAAAATCATCAATTACTCTTATTTTATCCTTTAAGCTCATTTTTCCCTCCACTACTTTAAAAAAAGTAAAAATTACTTTTTAATATAAAGTATATCATTTTTTAATATATATTCTATTTTATTTTCATTCTTTAAAATACATGCTATATCGCTTGCTGTAAAATCAATATTGTAAAGCCTACTTATACTATCGGCAAAGTCAAATATATCGGTTTTAATAATTTTTGATTTAGTTTTATTTATTATTGAATATACTATTTTTGACTTATTATCGTCAATAATTTGTTTTTCAAAAACATAATCTTCTATATCTTGAAGAATCAGCTGCAAATCTACATTGCCTCTAAATTCATTTTCTGTAATGTTAACAACTAAGGCTTGGGGATTTAGAAGAATTTTCTCTAAAAGCCTTATTTTATCAAAACCAATTACTTTTATTGAAACATTCTTATTTTTAATTGAAAAGCTTATATGTTTTTTATCTTTACCTACTCTTTTAATGTCAGATATGCTAAAATCAACAACTGCAAAGATTGGTTTAGGGTTACCATGTCCAAATGGTTCAAACTTGCATATTTCTTTATATAAGCATTCATTTATCTCATCAATATTAATATAAGAATCGACATTTACAATTTTTTGAATCTCTTTTTTATCTATTATTTTATCAACATATTTATTTAACTCAACTGATAATTCGTTAATTGATAATTTTTTTAGTGTAAGCCCAGCCGCTAACTTATGTCCACCAAATTTAACTAAAAGATGACTAACACTCTTTAATGCCTCAAAAATATTCAGGTATTCAAGACTTCTAGCAGATGCTTTACCCATATCATCTTTAACCGAAATTACTATAGAAGGCTTGTCATATTTTTCAGTTAATCTAGAAGCTACTATGCCTAGGACTCCTTCATGCCAGTCATTTCCACTTACTACTATAACATGCTTTTTATATAAAAAGTCCTTTTCAATTTTTTCAACAGCTTCATTAAATATTGCTTGCTCAGTTTGCTTACGGAATATATTAAAATTTTCTAATTCATCTGCCAAACGCTCAGCTTCAATTTCATCCTTAGATAATAATAATTCAATTGCTTTTTTAGCATTATCCATTCTACCTGCAGCATTAATTCTAGGAGCCAAAATATAACCTATATGAAAAGCCTCAATAACTCTATCACCAATTCCTGCTTTTTCAATAAGTTTTTTAACTCCAATTAACTTTGATTTATTGATATTTTTAAGACCGTTAAATGTAATAATTCTATTATCTTCTATTAAATCAACTATATCAGCTATGGTTCCTAGACAGGCAAGTTCAAGCAAGATATCTTCTATATCATTAATTTTTAAATACCTATTTAAATGCAATAAAAATTTATAGCTTAATCCTGAAGCACAAAGGTTTTTATTTTTTGAAGGACAATCGCTTTGCTTTGGATTTATTACTGCATATGCTCTAGGTATTACTTCACCGCATTGATGATGATCTATTAATATTGTATCAATACCGCATGAGTTAATTCTATCAATAGAATCGACCTCTGATATACCGCAATCTACTGTTATAAGTAAATTTATGTCCATACTATCGACTTTATTTAAAAAATCCTCACTTATACCATAGCCTTCAGTTTCCCTTTCAGGAACATAATAATTTACATTTGCACCGGCTTTATTTAGATATAATATGAATTGACTAATTGAAGTTGTCCCGTCAACATCATAATCCCCATAAATTAATATATTCTCTTTTTTTTCTAATGCTCGCAATATTCTTTTACATCCCTTATCTACATCTTTAAAATTATCTGTATTTTCTAGATATTTAAACTCAGGATCTAAAAAATTATTAATATCTTCTACTGTACTCAAACCTCTATTTAATAGTATCTTAGCAGATATTTCAGTTAAGCCAAAAGTGCTACTTATAAGCTTAATTTTTTCATCAGTAAAACTATTAACTTTCAGCTTGACCTTTTTCATTATTTTCTTCTAAATATGCATAATCAGTATCATTTATTTCAGTTTTATTAACAATACTTTTTTCTGTCTCTTTACATTTTTTATCATATTCTTCTTTTAATTTTGTTAGCTCTAATTTCACTTCATTTCTTTCATCAGTTAGTATCTGAATTTCATTTTCATAGCTTGATACACTTTTATGCATATCCATATTTTCCGACTCAATAAGCTTAATTTTATTCTTCAGCTCTTTAGTGATTGAGAAATGTTTAAATTGCCTAATACTGCCTAGTATAGCCGCAACTATAGCACCTACTACTGTAGAAATTATTATTACAATAGCCTGTGACACTTGAAAGCTCGCAAAAAACAAGTCAATTGTTACTACACTTCCATTTTGTATTGCAAATATAGCAATTAATAATGAAATAATTAATGCAAGAATAAATCCAAATTGCATATTTATCTCCTCTCTAAATTTATAAAATTTTATTTAATCATGTGTATTATACTATACTACAGCAATACATTTCAATATTATTTTATAATATTGTTTAATATCATTAATTTATATTAAAAATATAATTATAAAAAAAATTCAAACTATTTAAAAAATGAAATAGTTTGAATTTTAGAGCTATATATTTAATTATTACATTTGAGATTTAATAAAAATTGAACACTCTACTCTTTTTTTCTCAAGCTCACAGCCTACAGTATAAGGTTCTCTAATATTATTATTAAAGTTAAATGCGTTAGCATGGCATCCACCACTGCAATAGTATTTTGCCCAGCACTCTTTACATTTTTCTTTATTGTTAACAGTTACAGATTTAAAATCATCAACTAAATCAGTTCTAACTACACCTTCGTCAACATTTCCGATTATAAATCTTTCATCACCAACAAACTGATGGCATGGATAAAAATGTCCTTCCGGAGTAACAGCTAAGTATTCAACACCCGCTCCACAGCCTATAGAGCGTTTGAAAATACATGGACCATTATCTAAGTCTATGTTAAAATGGAAAAAGTCAAAGCCATTATCCTTATTTTTGTTAGCTTCAATATAATATCTTGCTAATTTTTCATATTCATTTTTTAACATATCAACGTGATTTTCTGTTAAAGCATAAGACTCTTTAGGACTTGCTACAACTGGCTCAACTGAAATACTATCAAAACCTAAACCGTGTAAATGCTTAACATCTTCTGAAAAATCAAGATTGTTAGAAGTGAATGTGCCTCTTACAAAATAGCTTTTACCATTTCTCTTACTAACTAGATTTTTAAAATTTTTCACTATCATATCGTAGCTGCCCTTATCATTTACAGTTTTACGCATTTTATCATTAATTTCTTTTCTTCCGTCGATACTTAAAACTACATTGTCCATGTTTTCATTAATAAAATCTATCTTTTCATCATCTAAAAGCACGCCATTTGTTGTAATTGTAAATCTAAAATGTTTGTTGTATTCTTTTTCAAGACTTTTTCCATATGCTACAAGATCTTTTACAACATCAAAGTTCATAAGTGGCTCACCACCAAAGAAGTCAACCTCAAGATTAACTCTGTTACCTGAGTTTTTCACTAGATAATTAAATGCTTTTTTACCAACCTCAAGGCTCATCATGTTTTTAGCGCCCTTAAAGTTTCCTTGAGATGCAAAGCAATATTCGCATTTAAGGTTGCAATCATGTGCTATATTTAAACACATTGCCTTTACTGCCGTTTTCATATTTTTATTAACTTCTATATTGTCAGTATAAAGCATTTTATTTTCTATAAGCTCATTAATCTCAACTAATGCCTCATCTACGCTGTCCTTACCGAATTCTACATATAATTTATTTAAACAAGTCTCATCCTTAAAGTTGTCATTTTCCAATAATTTATACGTTATTTCATCTAGTATATGTATGCATCCACTGTTTGTATCTACACAAGAGTATACATCATCAATTTTAAATAAATGTACCATTAATTTATTATCCTCCAAAATTTATTAGTTAACCAAAATAAAAAGTAGTGGTAGATAACCACTACAAATTTATTTGTTTTCGCACTTTTGATTACCTACAGTACAAGATGTCTTACATGCTGACTGACAAGATGTTTGACATTCACCGCAGCCTTTGTGGTTTATATTATCTGTAAGTTTAGTCTTGTTTAATGTTTTAATGTGTTTCATAATATCCTCCCATTGTGCCACGTAGTGGCATTATAAATGTAAATGAAAAATCGTTTTTTTGATTTTTCCATAGTGTGAAGTGTTTTTTTCACACTATCCTCCTAAGACAACTTTATCAACCTATAGATTATAACATGCAATTTACAAAATATAAAGAACTTTTTTTATAAACAATATTGTTTAACAATAGCTTTGAAATACTGCTTATTTTATATTAACTCCCAATATACCTCCCATTATTGCAACTGGTATAAAAATTAAATGCTTGATTATATTTATATCAGTACCTTGCAACATTGTATATTTAAGTATACTTATAATTAAAAAATATACAGCCCAAACCTCTAACCCTCTCAAAAGTCCCTTTTCTTTGGTTTTTCTTGCATATAAAATTGATACTAGAAAAATGCTTATTGGTGCAATAAAGCTATATGCATAGTTTAGTATTTTGTTATAGCTAAAAAAGTATGTAAAAAGTGACATAACTAAAAACAATATAAGAATAAGAGCTATTAAAACTACTGAATATTTTAGTAAATAAGAAATCTTCATAATTACCTCCATAAAATTTGAGAAAAAACGCTTTTTTCCCCTAATAAAATATATTGTAAAAATATTTTTTTATGCAGAAAAAGAAAAATGTATGAAAATACTTTTGAGGTAAAGTTTTTCATACATTCTTTTTGTGGTTTATTAGCCTTTTTTTTAATCTTCTATATCTTCTATAATTTTCATTTTTGTATTCGCCGATAGTTTATTATTTAAAAACAAATCCTTGAAAAAATATTTCATAAATATTGTAACGCTGACTACTAAGCAAATAATCTCTGATACTGTTGTTGAAATCCAAATACCTGTATCCCCGAAAATATTGACCATAATAAACAATGAAGCTGCAATAATTATAAGTCCTCTCCCTAAAGAGATAATCATGGCATATTTAGGTTTTTCAACTGCTGAATAAAAACCTGATAAAACAATATTAAATCCTAGAATTAAAAATGCCGGTGCATATATTCTTAACGATTTAACAGAATAGCTTAATAGTTCAACTTCTTCCTTATCTATAAAGAATCTACTTATTGGCTCTGCAAATATTGTACTTATTGCATATGCCGCTAGTGATAATATACCTATAGTTTTTACTGCTAATTTAAAATAATAAGTAAATGAAGCCTTATCACCCTTACCATAGTTATAACTTACAAGTGGTTGCATACCTTGAGAAACAGCAATCATAGTCATTAATATTAAAGTATTGACATACGAAATTACTGTATAAGTAACTACTCCTATTTCACCTATTAATAAAAGTATAGTTCTGTTAAACATAAAAATTGTTATACCTGCTGACAATTCTGTAATAAAATCTGGAATTCCTACTAAAAATGCTCTTTTAATTGTGGAAAAGTCTACTTTGAATTTTACAAATCCGAGCTTTGATTTTTTTCCTAAAAAGTGAATAAAGAATAGAGTTGTAGAAAACATTTGTGATAAGCCTGTTGCATAGGCTGCACCTTTTACTCCAAAACCTAATTTTATAACAAAAATATAGTCAAGTACTATGTTACAAACAGCTGCTGTACAAACTCCTATTGTTGCAAGCTTTGGAAATCCATCAACCTTTACCAAAACTTCCATATAATAAGATAACATTGGGAAGCAACTAAATCCTAGTATTATTGTTAAATAATCCTTAATATAAGTGGCAGTGTATTCTGTAGCTCCTAAAAAGCTTACTATTCTGTCTATATTAAGAAAACATATAACAACAAATGCAGTTCATGTGGCAAATAATATACCCATGTTCATGGTGAAAGTTTCTTTTGCTTTTTTCAAATCACCTTTACCGAGAAAAATTGATGTTACCGTTGAAGTTCCAATAGCAAATAATATTGAAACCGCAAATATTGTATTAATCATTGGCATTGACAAATTAACTGCTGCTAACGCATACTCACCAACGCCCTTAGCAACAAATATACCATCGGCCATAGTGTATAAAGAATACACCCACATTGCTGCTACTGAAGGCACCACATACTTTAAAAAAGTTTTTTTCATTGATATCACCTCTGTTTATAATTCTAAACTATAGCACCGTACCAATGTCAATACTTTTTTTCAAAATAATTTTTTAAATAGGTTTATTATAAATAAACATTTTTAAATTATAAAAATTTACCAATCTCTTCTTTTGTTGCCCTAATTCTTAAAAATGATTTTCTCATCAAATCTATAGGTATAACAATGAAGGCAAACAAAAACGCGATTCTAAATTCTGTAAATGTAAGTCCAAATGCTCTAAAAACACTACCACCATTGTAAATTAAGAAGGTTTGAGTAATAAATACCATTGTCATAATAATTACAAATGCTTTATTTCTCATAATATGAGAAAATAGATTTAACCTTTGAGTTCTAGCATTTAAGCTATTAAATACGGCAGAGAACATAAAAAATGCAAAGAAACCTGTTAATAAATATCTATCATCTGGAGCACTTCTAAACAAATCCTTAATCGCTGGACACTTTAAAAAAGCTATGCTCATAATTGTAGTATATAATCCTGAAAAAAATATTTGACTAGCCATATATTTATTTATTATTTTTTCATCTCTTTTTTTCGGAACCTCTTCCATATACTCTGGCAACGGAGCTTCACCAGAAAAGGCAAGACCAGCCAATGTATCCATAACCATATTTATCCAAAGCATTTGAACAACTGTAATTGGAGCTTCTATTCCAATAAATTGACCAATAACGGATATTCCAACCGCGCACACATTTATAGATAATTGAAATATAATAAACTTTCGTATACTTTTAAATATTGTTCTACCATATAAAATAGCTTTTGTTATAGATAAGAAATTATTATCTAATATAATTATATCACTTGCGTCTTTAGCAATTTCAGTACCACTTCCCATTGCAAAACCAACATCAGCCTTTTTTAATGCTGGTGCATCATTAACTCCATCTCCAGTCATCCCGACAACTAACCCTAAATCCTGCGATAATCTAACTAATCGACTTTTATCACTAGGTAGAGCACGAGCTACTACCCTTAATGAAGGTATTAGTTTTTTTACTTTTTCATTACTCATTTTATTTAATTCTTCTGAGGTTATAATACAATCTTTATCATTTTCATCTGCTAACCCAAGTTCCAAGGCAATGGCTGTAGCTGTATCTTTAGCATCTCCAGTTATCATTATAACTTGAATACCTGCTTTTTTTGCCATAATAATGCTGTCCTTAGCGCTTAATCTAACTTCATCTTTAATAGCAATTACTCCAACAAGAGTTAATTCAGAAAATCGCTGACCTTCTTTAATTGGTGTGTTGGAAGTAGCAAATACTAGAACTCTTATACCCTTTGATGAAAGCTCCTTAATTCGTTGATTAATGACAAAAATATTATTAAATTCTTTTTTGTTTCCTTCTTCATCATAGCATGAAGTACAATAAGGTAATATTTTTTCCGGAGCTCCCTTTATAAGTGATAAGTTTAAATCTCCTGCAATATGAGTTACAGCGTATTTATTTTCACTTTTAAACGGTATACTATATATTTTCTTTATATTTAAATTATCTAAAGAATGTCTCATAGCAAACTCAAAAATTGCTTTATCTGTTGAATTACCGCCTACTATTACTTTTTTTCCATCTTCATGGCCAATTTGAGCACTATTATTATAAATAGATGAAATAAAAAAAATCTTCCACAGTTCACTTTTTTGTTTTAGCAAATACGAGCTATCAAACTCATTATTATCACCTGTTATAAAACTATTTAGTCTAAGCTGTCCCGTAGTTAAAGTACCAGTTTTATCTGTAAATAAAACATTTATACTTCCAGCAGTTTCTATACCTACTAGCTTTCTAACTAAAACATTATCCTTTATCATTCTTTTCATATTTGATGATAAAACAACCGTAATCATTAGCGGAAGCCCCTCAGGAACTGCAACAACAATAACAGTAACAGCAAAAATAACTGCTCTTAAGATATCCTTTATAAGAGCATAAGGAGTAAATATATATTGCATTATATTATATATATTAAACCCATTTTCAAATAGTATAGAGTTAAACAATGTTGCAAAAAACACAAGCACAGCACCAATATAACCAAATCTACTTATAGTAGTCGCCAAATCAGTCAATCTCTTTTTTAATGGACTATCTTGTTTTTCCTCTTGTAATTCTTTAGCTAAATTCCCGTAAAAAGTATTGTCTCCAACTGACTGTATTAATAAAATTCCTTCTCCTTGGCATACTATGCTTCCGCTAAATAACATATTAGGATTTAACAAGCTTTTGTTATTAGTAGTTAAATTATTTGTATCAGGTACAGGCACCTTATGAACTTCCTCTGATTCACCATTTAATGCAGATTGATCTATGTCAACATAACCTTGTATTAGAACACCATCTGCTGGAACTTTATCACCTGGTTGAAGTTCCACTAAGTCACCAACAACTAATTCTTCAACAGTTATTTCAACTAAATCATTATCTCTCCAAACCTTACATTTTGTTTTTTTAGCATCTTCCATTAGTCTCTCGAATGCCAATTGACTCCCATATTCAGAAATTGTTGACACGAATGTAGCTAAAATTATTGAAACTGCAATACCAATTGATTCAAACCAATTAAAATTTTTAATGAAAATTATAACATTTAAAAATAGCGCCACCAAAAGTATTTTTATAGTTGGATCTCCAAAGCTTTCAAGATATTGTTTTAAAAAAGATTTGCTTTTTTTTCTTGTAATTTGATTGCTTCCATACTTTAATCTCGATTTTTTTACCTCTTCATCACTAAGGCCATTAAAATTCTTTATCTGTTTTACTTCAATAGACATTTTTTCCCTCCGCATAGTCTCAAATTTTGTTCGAAACATTTTGATAATACCTATACTTATCCCAATTATAAAAACTTTAAAGAGTGGTACACGCTTTGTAAGGCTTTTAATGAGGGATTAGTATTAAATTAATATATATTAAAATATATATGAGACAAGTATAAAAATATGTTTAAATAGTGATAATTAAATCATGAACTAAAAACAAATATTTCATGATAATTTGTACAATGAACATAGTCTTACGTAGGAAAACTATAACTTTATTTTTTATAAATTAATTAGTATAATAGACAAATACTAATCTCAATAAATAAAGGATGAAGGAATCTTTGATAATGAAAAAAAACATTGTTGCAGTTGCACTTAGTGGCGGCGTAGATAGTGCTACTAGCGCATATATATTAAAACAGCAGGGTTATGAAGTATTTGGTTTGACAATGAAGCTTTTTGAAAATCAAAATTGCGAAGATGCTGCACTGGTAGCAAAAAAACTTGAAATAAAACACCATATTATTGATTTTTCAAAATATTTTGAAGAAGAAGTCATTAATACGTTTATAGATATATATTTAAATGGCTTTACTCCAAATCCATGTATCCTCTGCAATATAAAGGTCAAATATGGATTGCTTTTAGAAGAAGCTATCAGACTGGGTGCAGATTATATGGCATTAGGACATTATGCTAAAATTGTTTATGATGAAAAAGATGATTTATATAGGTTAATTAAATCAGATGTTAATAGAAAAGACCAATCATATTATTTGTATCATTTAACACAGGATAAATTAAAGCATATAATATTACCCCTTAATAATTTTAAAAATAAAGATGAAGTTAGGGAGCATATATCAACAATTATACCTTCGATTTCTAGAAAAAAAGATAGTACAGACATTTGCTTCACAAATGGGAAGTCCTTATTTAGTTATATAAAAAATAAGCGAAATATCATTAATTGTGTAGGTAATTTTGTAGACAAAAACGGAAGGTTTTTAGGCAAGCATAAAGGGATATTTAATTATACAATAGGTCAAAAGAGAGGCTTAAATTTAAATATTGAAAAAACATATTTTGTTTTAGAAATTAAAGCTAACACAAATGAAATAGTTTTGACTGATAATGAATTTGATTTATATAAAAAAGAAATATTTGTTAAAGATATTAATTATATCAATAAAGAAAATTATAAAAAAGAAAAAATTAATGCAACAGTTAAGCTCTGCCAATGGGGATATTATATACCATGTGAGATAATGAATCAAAAAAACGGATATGCCTTGGTGAAATTTAACAAGCCCGAAAGAGCACCAGCCATAGGACAATCGGCAGTATTTTACAACAATGATGAAGTTTTAGGTGGTGGAATAATAGATACAAAATCACATCAGCAATGATGTGATTTTGTATTTTCATATGCTATTATTTTTTTGCCATAAATGACTCAATTTCTTCTATAGTTCTTGGTATATCCCTAGATAGGTTTTCGCAGCCGTTTTCTGTAACCAAGCAATTGTCCTCTATTCTAAAGCCTATTCCCCAGTCCTCGTTATAAATTCCTATATCAACACAAAATACCATTCCAGCTTCAATTTTACCGCTTGCATCTACAACATCATGAACATCAAAACCTACGTGATGTGCACCTCCATGCCACATATACTTACTGATATCTTCAAATGTTTCGCATAAACCTATCTTTTTAAGCTGCTCATAATTATATTCTCTTGCAATCTTATCAACATCAGACATTAACATTCCAGGCTTGATAATACTAAACATATACTCTGAGGTATTATATGCGCAATGATATAATAATTTTTGTCTTTCTGTAAATTTGCCGTTACATGGCCAACCTCTAGAAACGTCGTTACAGAGATTATCATAGCATGCACCGACGTCATTTAATACCATATCACCATCCTTTACCATCCCTGTATACTCATAATAGTGGATGCAAAAGTTGTTTTTGCCTCCTGATATTATAGAAGGAAATGCTGAAGCCAATACTCCGTTCTTAGTCAATGTATAATCAAAAACAGCCTTATATTCATATTCAAACATGTCTGGTTTAGATGCCTTCATCATTGCCTCTATACCTTCCTTAGTGATTGTAAGGGCTTTCCTTATAGCTTCTATTTCGCAAGGTTGTTTAATTGTTCTTTGCTTTCTTAATTGATTGTAAGCATTTTTTATCACTAACCCTGGATAAACTTTCTTTACAGAATCAACAAATTTGTAGCTTTCGTCATCTAACTCATCATATGTATTTTTAAACAAGTCTAAATACATGCTTTCAAAATGACCGTAAGAAATTAATCTATGCAAATATGTATTAAATTGATCTAAATACTTAATATTTTCTATGCCTGAGATTTCTGTAACCTCATCAGATTTTAATCTTCTTCCTGACCATCTTTCTACCATTAAATCTGGAGGCAAAATAAAAATTGTTTCTTTTACTGAATTATTTGTTTTTTCAACAAGCAGTATGAAACCCTCTGATTGTAAACCTGTCAAATAAACAAAGTTTCTGCTGGCGAAAAAAGGATAATTTTCATCGGCAGTTTTTCTAGGTGCTTTACCGGCAAAAAATAACGCTAGTGAATTATTGCTAAAACTTTCATATAATTTATTTCTATTCCCTTGATAAAATTCCTTCTTCATATTTAGGTATCCTTTCTTTTATTTGTTATGAATATGTTCACATTATAGAATATTTTCCGATATATGGCAATATTTTTTAAGCTGTAAAGAATATTAAATTATTAAAAAAGCCATAGGGTACATCTTATACCCTATGGCTTATCTTAAAAATGGAAATTATTTATTTTAAAACTCTGGAAGAACTTCGAATCCTTTATTTAACCAGTTAGTCGAATAATTTATTTTCATACCCTTCATAGCACCCTCTAATTCTTCAGATACTATTACATCTACCCCTTCAACATTATATGATTTGTCATTATGTTCTTGTTTCTCCGAAACAACGCCAAATCTGGCACCACATCAGCTATATCCAGTTATTTTTACCTTTACAGGAACATTATTTTTATTATATTCTAATATTTTTTCTTTTGCTTTATCTGTTAAATTTATTATCATTATTTCCACCACTTTCTTTTTTTATTTTTCTTTATTTTACTGTATTATATAAATAATTATAATACTTCTCAGTGATATTATCACCAAAAAGTATGTATTATATATTAAAAAGTTTTCTTTATTTAAAAAAGATATATATTAATATTCTATTTTATAATATAATATATAGTAGGCTATATTTTAATATTTCAATAAATCAGTGAGGTAAATATGTTAAATAATATAAATGATATAGAATTTGTTAAACGAAATTTGCCATTTTGGGAACAAATAAGTAAAGAAGAACAAAAATTAATCCAAGATAATGCTGTTAATTTAAACTATCAAAAAGGTTATGTTGTTTATAGTAACCATGATGATTGTAAAGGATTAGCAATTATTAAAAGTGGAAATTTGCGTACATATATGTTGTCAGATGTTGGAAAAGAGATTACAATGTATAGATTATTTGAAAATGATTCATGCATAATGACTGCTGCTTGTTTATTAAAAAATATTACCTTTGACGTAATAATTGAAGTAGAAAGAGACTGTGAAATAATTTTAATTCCAGTACAAATATATAAAAATCTTAATATGTCAAATATTCTTATTCAGGATTTTACAAATCAATTAGTTTCGTCAAGATTTTCTGATGTAATGTGGGTTATGGAGCAAATTGTTTTTATGAGTTTTGATAAACGATTGGCTATTTTTTTACTTGAGCAATCTGCAATTGAAAATTCTGATATACTGACAATAACTCATGACACTATTGCCAAAAACCTTGGTAGTGCAAGAGAAGTTGTTACCAGAATGTTAAAATATTTTCAGAATTCTGGTTTAGTCAGTGTATCAAGAGGTAATATAGAAATAAAAGATAGAAAAAAGTTAATGGAATTTGCAAAATAATTCTTATACTTACAATAATGTAAGCTTAATGTAAGTGAATCATATTGTCTTTTATTCTTGAATATTTTATAATAAACAAATACAAAAATTATTTTATATTAATTCTAACTTAGTGGAGGCTATTTTTTATGGAAAGTATTTTATTTATTATTAAATCCATAATTCTGGGTATTGTAGAAGGGATAACCGAATTTTTGCCTGTATCTTCAACAGGACACTTAATTATATTTCAAAATCTTTTAAGATTTACAAGTACAAGTAAAAACTACGTTGAAATGTATACATATGTAATTCAGTTAGGTGCAATTCTTGCAGTAGTAGTATTATACTGGAAAAAAATTATGGGTACGTTAAAAAACTTTTTTCCTAAAAAAGTTGGTTATGAAAATTCAGGCTTCAAATTTTGGTTTATGATATTTATAGCATGTATACCTGGTGGCGTATTAGGTATATTATTAGATGATTTAGCTGACAAATACTTATTTAATTCTGTTACGGTAGCAGTAACATTATTTGTAGGTGCAATTTGGATTATTTATGCGGAGAAAAGATTTAGACCTAATAAATTAGGCAATAAGGACTTAAACATATCTATGAAGCAAGCTTGGATTATAGGAGCATTTCAATGTTTAGCTATTATTCCAGGTATGTCTAGATCAGCATCTACAATAATAGGTGGTTGGATTGCTGGCTTATCAACAGTAGCAGCAGCAGAATTTTCATTTTTCTTAGCTATGCCTGTTATGGTCGGCATGAGCTTTTTGAAAATTTTAAAAATTGGCGGACTTACAGCTTTAACTGGAATTGAAATTATATCATTAGCTGTAGGATTTATTGTTTCATTTATAGTAGCTGTTATGGTTATAAATAAATTTATATCATACTTAAAGAAAAAGCCTATGAAGGTATTTGCAATATACAGAATGATATTTGCAATTATAGTTTTAGCAGCAGGATTTTTTGGAATATTTTAATAAATTATTATTAAAAAGAAAAAAAGGCACTTTTATCAAGTGCCTTTTTATATTTATATTGGATTTTCAATTTTCTAGCACAGCTACGCTGTAAATTTTATAACTAAATTATTATAACATCAAATTTTATTAATTTCAATAAAAATTTTATATTTTTTATTATTTTGTTAGCTTATGCTGTTATACCATGTTTATTTGACAAACTTATAATCTTAATTTATAATATTTCTAGCTTGAGGAATCTCTAAAAGTCTCTTTTTTAACATTTCACACTTATATTTGATGATGCCACTGCAATGTCTCCAATGTATAAGCTTTGCTTATACGTTTGTAGTCGAGACTATGGCATAAGGGGAGGATAAAATGGCAATACGTCAACTTCGCTATAATGATGACAGCTCTTTAAGAAAAGTCTGCAAGGAAGTTACAGTTATAGATGATAAAATCAGAAGTATATTAGATGATATGATGGACACTTTACATAGAACCACCAACGGTGCAGCACTTGCAGCAAATCAAGTGGGAATATTGAAACGTCTTGTAGTTATTGATTATGAGGGTTATTATTTAAAACTTGTAAACCCTAAAATAATAAATCAAATCGGTACTCAAGAATGTATTGAATCTTGTCTAAGCTTTCCAAATAAAATCGGCAAAACCATACGTCCAAAAAAAGTTACTGTTCAAGCCCTCAATGAAAATGGGGAAAAAATTATAATAACTGGAGAAGGTGAAATGGCTAAGTGCTTTTGCCATGAATTAGAGCATTTAGACGGAGAGGTTTTTTTAGATAAGGTTGTTGAATTTATAAGACATAGATAGTATTGATTAATAAGGACGAATAGTTTGTCATTGTTGAAAATGCAACAAAATAGTGACATGACGTTTCGTCCTTTTTTATTTTCATCATTTTAATAAAAATATATATTGTAATATATTGACATTATTTAATCATTATGATATCATTTTGATATCAAATATATATTAAGGAGTGAAAATTATGGAAGAAAGTAAATTACATATTGAAGAGAAGCTCATAGAAGGCAAGAATGGTTTAATATTTCTCATTGAAAATACTTTACTAGTACTAATTAGCATATTTGTATTTATAATGGGAATAATCATTGTTGATAATAATTCAAGTGTATTTTATGGTGTTATATTAATTGTTCTAGGTTCTTTATTTGGATTTATTGTAGGACCTATTATGTATGCTGGATTAAAAGTTATTAAACCTAACGAAGCACTTGTTCTTACTTTGTTTGGAAAATACTATGGAACAATTAGAAAAGAAGGTTTTTTCTATGTAAATCCATTTGTTACAGCTGTTAATCCGACAAAACCAACATTAACTAGTCAAGCAATAGGTGTAAATCAGATACCTACTAATAGTGCACAAGTTAAATCTGAAACTCATAAATTTAGAGACAATGCATCAGGTAAATGTATATCATTAAAAGCTTTGACTCTTAATAACAACAAACAAAAGGTTAACGATAAGCTTGGTAATCCAATAGAAATTGGAGTAGTAGTTATTTGGAAAGTTGTTAACTCAGCAAAAGCTGTTTTCAATGTAGATAATTATATGGAATTTTTATCAATTCAAGCAGATTCGGCTCTTAGAAATATTGTTAGACTATATCCATACGATATATCTAATGATGATGACAATGATGATGAACTATCATTAAGAGGCAGTAGTCAAGAGGTTGCACTTAAATTACAAAAAGAGCTTCAAGAAAAAGTCGAAATTGCTGGAATAGAAATATTAGAAACAAGAATTACTCACCTAGCATATGCTCCAGAAATAGCAGCAGCAATGCTTCAAAGACAGCAAGCAAGTGCAATAATAGATGCTCGTAAGCTTATAGTTGAAGGTGCAGTTGGAATGGTAGAAATGGCACTAAATCAATTAAATGAGAACAATATTGTTCAATTAGATGACGAAAGGCGTGCTGCTATGGTAAGCAATCTATTGGTAGTTCTTTGTGGAAACAAAGACGCTCAGCCTATTGTAAACAGCGGTTCAATTTATTAATCGATTAAAATATGAATAATACAGAAAAAGAAAAACAAAAAAAACAGATACTATTAAGACTATCACCAACACTATACGAGCAATTAGCAAAGTATGCAGAGGAAGATTTTCGTTCAATAAACGGTCAAATCGAATACTTGCTTACTGAATGTGTAAGAAAAAAATATGGCAATAAAAAACCTCATTCCGAAGAATGAGGTTTTTTGCGTTGGTTGTTATACAATTAAAAAAGTTGATAATATACATAATTAACTTCTTCCAATTATTTTTGTAATATAAATTTCACAAATATTATTGCCTTAATGTCATTAATATACTATTTTTTTCAGGATCATCATAATTTTGAATTTTACCTGATGGTATAAACCCTGATTTAATCCAACAGCGCACTGAACGCTGATTATTTTCTTCTGGATCTGCACACACAACTTTAGCACCTAATGTATTTATTAAATAATTTGCCATTCCACTAACTATTTTTACTCCGATTCCTTCACCCCATAATTCAGGATATCCAATAAACAAATCCATTCCATATCCACCTGCAAAATCCTCATACGGTACTTGCTCATTAAATGCATATGAATCCCTTTCAATAGGATAATATTGTATGTAACCTATAGATTTGCTATTATAATCAATAATACAAGCAGTTACATTTTCACTACCAGTTATTTTTTCTTCAAACTCATTTTCAATTTTTTGCATATCCCATGGTGCACCTTCACCCCATGCTAATTCAAGTACTTCAGGATTTGACAACCATTCAAGAAGCAATGATTTATCTTCAAGACTATTGTTCATTTTTCTAACGGAAATACTATCACTTGTAAAAAGATACATGTTTTTCTCCTTATTTATTCTAATGAATGAGTTTTTTCTCAATTATTATTTATGTAGTTAATAAGTGATTGTCAGACTTTAACTGTGAGAACAGAACTATTAATATTTGTTACTTAAAATTACCAAGACTCATAATGTATTTTATCTTTTTCGAATCTATTTGGTTGAATTTTATTGTCATCTGAATAGCCAAACGCAATTAATGAAACTGGACGAATATAATTAGGAAGATTAAAGGTTTTAGCAATATCCTTATAAAAATCTGAACTTTGCCTTACACCGCACCAAACACCTTTAAGCCCAACTGTGTGAATAGCCAGAAGAATGTTTTGAGTTGCCGCTGAGCAATCCGCCAATACCCATTCCGCTGTACCCTGAACAACAGTATCTCCACAAACAACAATACAAGCAGCAGCACTATTCAGCATTTTTACATAAGGATTATTACCAATAATACTTATCATTTTTTCCCTGTCTTTTGAAACTATAAAGTGAAATGGCCGTTTATTGCTTGCCGATGGAGCGCAAAGCCCTGCATTTAAAATCGTGTTCATCTGTACATCACTTATTTCCTTAGAGTCGAATCTACGAATACTTGCACGCTCAGAAATAGCTTTTAAAACTTCATTTTCAAGCATTTCATAATTTTCTGACTCTGGTATAGCCGCCACAATGTCAGGCTCTATACTTAGATTAACAATTAATCTACCCTCGTCGCTTATTCCAAGATTTTTTAGTAGATGCTTGTTAAACATTATAAAATAACATCCGTCACCCTTTGACACCAGCTTTGACTTGAATTCTACATTTCCAACAATACATTTAACATAAATTGTACCTTTAGGAGTATCAAATTCAGTTCTAGGGTTAAAAGGAAGAATTGCAATTGTAAATTTTCCTTCTTTTTTAATATCTACAATACATTCCACGATATATTCCTCCTATTTTCTTTAGAATTTAGAATTTTCATAGTTGTAAGGAATGCTCGTTCCCACCACGACATCTTCTATTTTTTCAATAATAAGCCAATCATCCATATTCCCTTGATGCTCAAAATCCAAAGGCTCAATTGCCTTAACATTTTCAAATTCAACAAGGCAAAGACATTTTTTATGCCAGCGAACTTTCTGTTTATCAGTCAAATTTAACTTTGACTGATTGGATTCAAGCGCATTATTAATCTCATCTTCTGTTAATTTTACAAAGTTTTGAACAGTTTTAACAGTTGCACAAGCCGCAATGTTAGCAGTTCCTTTTTCCATAAAATATAAAGTTTCTCCTTCAAAAACCCTACTATGAGGTATTTTTCTTCCCGCAGCACCGCGAACTACCATAGTTTTAGTACCAGCCATGATTTTATCTAATACCCTCTCTCCGCTTTTACCTGAGTTATCGCAATAAACTAAATGTACCATCTTGTTAAACCCTTTCAAATTTATTTTTTTATTTAATACTTAATATAAAACTAATATATCACACACCTAATTCATATGCAATTGAGTTCTTCTTTTCATGATAGGAACCTTGCAGATTGCTTTATGTTGTTTGATTAATTGATTCCGGTCTAAAAAAGAGAAACACCCTGCTTTCTCGTTAAAAATCAGGGTGTATAAAATAGAATCTAACAATAGATTTTTATATTTTCAATATCAATAAAACTTCCTTTATTCGAAGCTGTATAAACATCAATTTGATAAAAGGTATCCTTCACAAATTCTATAAGTTGACTCGAACACAATTCTACTTTGACGGATATTTCATTTTTATATATAATTTTACCGCTAAAAACAGATGAAATCATCTCAAAATCACTTCCAGTAAACTGCCCCTTTATAATTATTTTGCTAATTCCATCAATTCCGTTATCTCTTGAATTAGGAACCATATATTGATTCATAAAATCTCTTGATTTTTCATCTTTCATTTCTTGAAATCCAATTTGAAACGGGACACCTTCAAAAAAGGAAATATAAGAATTTCTCCAGGGCATTCTTCTAGTCAATAAGTTCAAAAACCATTTAAATTCCAACCATCCAGGAGGTGTTACTTGTATACCATTACGTTTTAACAAGCTATAAATAGTGTCTATATCTTCTACATCCAACATTAAGCAGATCATTCCTCGATGACCTTGATTATATTTTCTTGTCCATTCATCAATCCATCCACCGCCACTAGATTTTAAAATACGAATCATTTCAAAGTATTCATTTCCTATCCATAGATTGGAAGCTTTAAAACCTCTTGTACCTTTACCCCACTTCGGTTCATATGGAAGACCAGTAGTCCTAATACAATCAATAATATCTTTATCTTTCTGATATTTTTCATCAACATTTATAACAAGGTGATCTATTTTCATATTTCCTCCGGTTTTCAATTTATTGTTGATTTTCTTTTATAAATAATCCAATTTCATCCATAATATTCTTAATTATTTCATCACTTATATCGGATTTTTTGAGATGCTTATCAAACATATCAATTTAATTTTTTAGGCGTTTGCAAAACACCAAAACCCATAAAAAAGGGCTTATAAAACTAATATATCATACGTCTAGTGTATATGCAATTGAGTTTATTTTACTTTTTTATAAAATTAATTTTAATAATATTATTTTTATATTGTTAGTAATAATTTTTTTGACCTAATAAATCAAATTTTATTTGAATTACCATTGATATTAAGTTTATTATTGGTCTTATCTCATACGATACTGTTTCATCTTTCTTTTTTAATTTCTCTAACAATTCATAACTTTCTACTAATAATTTCCTTATATTAATCATTATTTTACCCCTTGTGCTTTGTTTATAGCCTCTACAAGTTTTCGACTTTCTTCAATTTACTTTTCTTTCAATTCACCTGCAATACTCACCCTCCCTACTGTTATTTAATTCTCTTATTCTTGCCATTATACCCCTCACCCTAATATTATTATTCGTTCAAATAACAACAAATAGTAATATTTATTTTTTTATAATCTCTCTCATTTCTTCTATCGTTAGTACTCTATCTCTTTTTCTATGTATTATTCTATGACAATTTGAACATACTGGGATTAAATCTGTTTTTGGATTTATTTCTACTTCTTCTTCTAAGCTGTATAATGGTTTAATATGATGCACTTCTATGTAATTTTTACCATATTTTCCATATATACTTTCAAAATCAAAATCACAAACAGAACATTTTACACTATTAATCTTCAAACATTCTGCTCTATTTTTAGGATTTCTTTCATATCTTGTTGTATAATAAGCCTTTTGCTTACCTTCTTTATTTCCACCATCATATTGAACCTCTTGGTCGTCTTCACTCTCAGCTAATACATCATTTTCTATTTGGCATAATTCAATATTTAATGTTTCTAATACTGAAACTATATATACGTCTTCATCTTGTCTCTCAAATTTTATTAAAGGATATATGGATTTATTAATATTGTATTTATTTAATTCCTTGCTTAAGTAAGCTTTCCAAAACAATCTTGTTCTATCATATTTAGTATCTTTTTCAATACGTGCATCATATTTAACATCATTACGTATTAATACAATATCTTTTCTACCACCTGCATTTAGCTTATCTATATTCCAAAACCATCTATTTTCTCTTGGAATACCAGAACCATTATGTTCAAAAAATGACTTATCTGCTGTCTTTATTGCTATTTTTTTATTAATAATATCCCAAGAATAAAAGTGTCCAAAATTTTCATTATCTAAATTATTAATATCCATTTATATTCCTCCAATTAATGCTAAACTATATATAAATTATACTTATTTTATTATTAAATGTATATACCTTTACGAATTATATATTAATCGTGTATGTTTACAAAAAAAACCAACGTCTATTTAGTATAAACATTGGTTTCTTAACATTTCGTTGGTACCGGTGGTGGGATTTGAACCCACATGGTTTCCCGCACGATTTTGAGT
>DLNM01000015.1:0-32841 GCA_002479485.1 Firmicutes bacterium UBA7510
CCAAGATTTAATTACATTCTTCACTGTCATGTCACATAACGTCTCTGTGTTCACGACGTCGCTGAACCGGACATAAATATCTAGACCGTCTTGACGGTGCACGCACCCGATAAAGGGATGTGGTCTGACTTTTTCTTACTTGACTTTCCTACTAAGACCCTTGCGTGAACATGTTGTTATCTGTAAAGTAATATAACCCTCCATGACTCTCTAAACACATATTTTTATCAATCTTTCTGTCATTTAATTATTGCTTTTCTTAAAAAAATATTATTATAATTCCATATACTTTGAATTATGATTATATTTTCCACCACTTATTTTTATTATCTGTCTTATAATGTACGAATCCGCATCTTTGTAAAACCTTTTCTGATGACAAATTCCCTGGTTCAGTTTCGGCAATAACACTCTGAACACCATCTTGTTTTAATGCCCAAGAAGTTATCCCCTTAATACATTCTGTCATATACCCTTTATGCTCATGGAGATTACCTAACCCATATCCAATTTCAACTTCACCAAATTTGTTTGGGATGTTTTTAAATGCACAAGAACCCACAACAACATGATCAACTTTAGAAATAATCATCCAAAAACTATGCCACAAATAGTTTGCATTATCGTTTTCACATATTTTAATTTGACCTTTTATAATATTAAGAAAAATACCTTCTATGGGCTCACCTTCATATTTAAAACCAAGAGTATTTTCCAACTCCGTTATATTTGTGCACCACATATCGAGTTGACTTGAATTTAATGCTACTATCTCTAATCGTTCTGTATTTATTTTCATATTCTTATTCCTCCATTATTTATAAATAATCTTTACTAACTTAATACTTACTTTTGACAATTTTAAAATGTGTTAAATTTGACCACAAAATTGTTCTCTGAAATATCTTTATTTGTTAAAAGCTCTAATCATAGCCGTTTCGTCAGAATCCTCATATTGTTTGATTTCTAAACGAGCGGTCTTAATTATCTTTTTCATCATTTAGCACCTCTTCATGTATACTTGTGAAGATTATATAAATAATATTCTCTCTCTATATATTTCAAACAGTCTAATCTCTTAAATGTACATTTATATTGATATCAAAGTTGTTCTCTGAAATGATATTATACTTTCCTCTAACGTCTCTGTGTTCACGACGTCGCTGAACCGGACTAAAAGATAGACCGTCTTGGCGGTGGTCACACCCGGTGAAGTGATGTGGTCTGACTTGCCCCTTGAACGTTCCCACTAAGACCCGAAGCGTAACATATTGTTAGAAGTTGGTATCATATCAGCTACAAAGACTGGCACTAATCATTATGTTCTATTTAATTTTTTAAAAGTATTTTGATTCTTTTGTTAAAAAAACATCTTCTTTAACTTTAAATCCTAACTTCTCATAATAATTATAAACTTCTTGAGTCGTTTGAACTAACCATTCTGAATTTGGGTATTTTGATGTACAACGCCTAACCAACTCTTTACCAATTCCTTTGTTTTGATATTCAGGATCAACTACTAAATCATAAATAACTGACCTAAAAATCGTATCACTTATTACTCTAATAGCTCCTACTAAATAATTATCTTCCCAAGCAGAAACAACATAAGTCGAATTTCTAAATCCTATATTAAAATTTTCTTTTTGCTCCTGTGTTATTTCTCCTTTACACCAACCTGCTGCCATAAATAAACGAATCAACTGTTCACTTGGTAAATCTTTTTTTATCTCATCATAATTTACGTTCAAAATCACACCTCGTATAAATATAATATTAATCTCTAATTTTCCCAAACAGCTTAAACCTACAATACACTGTATTTTGACCTATAAGTCGTTCTCTGAAATGATATGATACTTTCTTCTAACGGTCTTGTGTTCACGACGTCGCTGAACCGGACCTACTTGACTTTCCGTCTTGGCGGTGGTCACACCCGGTGAAGTGATGTGGTCTGACTTTCCCTATCAACGTTCCACCTAAGACCCGAAGCGTGAACATATTGTTATGAGATGTCAAAACATAATTTTAAACTTTACTCAAATTTAATGTTAACTCGCAATTAATAGTTGAACAAACTCATAAAAAAGCCCTGATGAATAAAGAAGTGAAATTAATACTAAAATAGCAATAGCTATTGTAATTTTCTTTCTATTACAAAATATTTTATCAAATTTTTTCATAACATTATATGTAAACTTGTTTGGAAATCTTATAAAAGTGTTAAAACTTATAATATGTATATACGCTGCTACTAATATAAGATTAGCTAAAGTAATAATAACGGCTCCACATATATAATAAATTAGTCTTGCATAATCATAAAGTCCATTAGTTATGCTAACATCTTGATTAGCCATAAATATAATTGATATTATATTAAAGAGCGTCAAAACAACTGTTACTATAATCCAATACTTAGACAATTCATCTAAAGAATCTCTTTTGCATAAAACATACCCAAATATCGTTGCACTAGTAATAATAATTATTGATAAAATTATAAATGAATTAATAATTTCGATATGATATTTGTTGTATAAACTAGCTAATAAAAAAGAAAAAATTAATATAAAAAATAAAGTCTCATTATCATTATTACTGTTGCTGTTATTTGTGCTTCTATTAGTTTCACTTTTTTTCTCATTACTTTTATATACAACTTCTTGTTGTATTATGTATTCTCTAATATGTATTATTTTACTTTCATTGGATCTAATTCTATTAGTAGGCTTTGATAGTATTAAACCAAATACTGCACCAAGAACTGCACTAAAAATAGCAAAAAAAGTATTTAATAAAATATTCTGCATGTTAAATATACTTTCCATTTTTCCTCCATAGTGTATAACTCATTAGTTATAAAAATAAATCTTAATTAATTTACTACTAAATAATTTGTGCCCTAAACCCTCAACCACGTAATTTTGATTTCTCATAACTACCACTTTAATCAACCAAAGGTTCGCTAAAGTGTATATTATTGTACTGTTTATGAAATATTTCATAATAGCACCTCTTCTAAATTATTAAAAGTATTGTATATTTTCCCATTCATATATCCCCTATATATGTACCAAAAACATTCTAACATGTTAATTTATGTATTTCAATAATTTTCCAAAATTATTGAAATACAAGAGCTAAAAAGAAACTCTATTCTTCTATCTATTATAATTAAATAATAATAAATAAAATTTATCGAAAAATTTTATATTTTACTTTACTCTGTTGTGTTACAGTTGTGTATTTACATAAAAAAAGCACCTATTTACCAAGTGCTTAATCTATTAAAGTATTAACTTTACAATATTTTTGGTGCGCCATGAGGGTTTCGAACCCCCAACCTACAGATTCGATACGTATGATTTTAACGTGATTTATATAAAATTATATTTATTGATATTTCAATGTTTTATGGAAGTTATTTGTTATAATAACTTCCATAGTTTTATATAAAATTACTGGCGTTGTGTTACGGTTGTGTTATTTTAAGACTACTTTTAGAAATTCATAACACTATATTTTTTAATAGCTTATTTGTACTTGCTATAATCTTCTTCAAGGATTTCTCCCTCTAATATTTTAGTTAAGTATTCTTCTAAAATATCCTCTGCATCAAGCTTAATTCTATAGTAATATTCTTTCACTTAAATTAAGCTCTATAGGAAATATAACATTTTTTACAGTTAACTCTTCTTTCAGATAATCTATTATATCTCTATAATTATTGTATGTAGTTTTTTCATAATAATTAAGCTTCGGTTCATTAGAGAACATTTTAGTTAACAATTTTGCTATTTTTATCAATAATTGTTCTATTAGTTTTAGTTTCTGATAAAAATTGAACAGCTTTTGGTAAAGCTAACATAATTGCCTCTTCTTTGCTGCTAACATTGCTATAAAATCGACTGCTAACAACACTTTCTGATTCTTTTAATATACTGTATACACCAGGACCTTTCTCATCATCTAAAGTAATTTCTGCATTAATGTAAATGTCATTATAATCCATTCTAAATCCTCCAATATTATTATGATATATATGTTATTTCTATATCCATAATCATCAACTTATCAACATGTTTTTTTGCAGTATAAAATATTGCAACAATTTGGTATTATGTAATTGATTATATTATTCACGTTAGCATCAAATATATTTAATCAATAAATAAAATGTTTCATTAAGTAAATGTAGCGACAATTAATAATATCTTACTTGATGGAGCAAGGATTTAAAAAATCCTTACCTCAAATATTGACAAAGAGCCTATTTTAAAAGCAGCCATATAATAAATATAACTGCTTTTAAGTAATTAGACATTAATAATCAATATAATTTTATAATAGTTTCATATTGCTTAGCGTTTCTTAAGTTATTGAAAACCAATATGTTCTTTTTTCCCCAAAAGTCAATAGCCTTACCTACTTCTATTTCTTTTGTATCTTTATCAAGTACATATACTAATGAGTTTAAAAAGTTACCTAAATCTTCTAAAGTGTTAAATTTCATTATAATTTCTCCTCTCAAATTTTTAAAAGTTAAAATTATAATTTGTCAGTAAAAGCAATAATATATCATTATAGCTTCAATTCATATGATATTTTAATCTAATTTGACATTTTAGGTACTGATAAATCTATAATTTTCAAAATTGTTGTCTAATTACTGCATTTAATATATCATTTATTTTATATTTTTTCAACTGTCATCAGTATACTAATAACATCTTTTATGACTAATATGAATTTATAAATATCTCTAATTTTATGAAATAATATTACATCATTCCTGGCATTATGTATTGGTATAATAGGTAGTGCTTTATGTTGATTTATGTGTTGTTATGTGCAGATAGTTTTGTATTGTATGCATTGTGTGAATTTAATTTATTTTAATTGCGTTAGCGTTGTGTTAGCATACAAAATCTTTTATGTTAAATAAAACAATAATTAATTGCATAAATTCAGTGCTTACTATTATTTTGCTAGTTCTGTTTCAACCATACATCAAAGAACCATTCAGAACTATAAACCCCTCTATAAAAAGCAGATTGCCATGAATTAAGAGATTTTACTTCATAACTTTCCATATCTTCTTTTATTTGTTCACGAACAGCATCTACCCCTGTTTTTTTATACAGTTTTTTTAGCATAACCTCTATTCCGGAAATTATATCACATGCTTTTATAGCATACAAAACATCTAAATTTAGCACCTTAAAATGATTTCTAATCCTTTTATATATCATCTCATCTTTAGAATCTATCATTTTAATACTATACTTAAAGCTTATAGGGTCATCTTCAATAACATCACAAAATACCCATCTATGATTTTCTATATTATCAAAGTATGGATGTAACGTTTCATCTTCCTTTGATTTAAATTTAATATCATGTTTTTCATGGTTACAGTCACGACATGAAGGTATTAAATTATTAGGAATGACTGACAACGAGGGATAATGTGTTTTGGGAAGATAATGATCAATAGTTGAAACTATTCGAGCACCACATAGTGGGCATATATTATTGTATGGCATTGCTAGAATATAGTCATAATATTCTCTCCCAACAGATTTTTTAGGCACCAGTTTTTGAATATATAGATTTATTAATTCTTTATCCGATACAACACCCCTACAAGTGACATCCTCCTGCATTTTATATGTTTCATGAACTATAGCTAATTTGTCAAAGTTCTCACTAGCTTTTATAACATTCTCCTCGCTTTCAAGAAGACGTTTTACTAAATCTTTATCACGAAAATCCTTTGAACATAGGCAATAAATATCATCAACTTTTAAATTTGGTTTCTTTAGTGATTTCATTAATTATCCTCATCCTCATAATGGACTATTAAAGCTTTAAGTATAGCCCTTGCTTCATTTCCCAATTTACTATCAAACTTTTTGATTATACGATCATAATCACCATTGTATCTGTTTACAGCATCTAACAATAGCTTATGAAATCCTGAATATGTAACTTCTAAACTAAAAACTTCATTAATTAAAGATCCAACATTTTCACCAAAAGTTTCTGTTTCAAGTCTTTCTGCTTTCATGATATGACCTGAACGCCACAATTTCCAAACACAACTCTGAGGAACTTCTTGAAGAACAATTGGGGAATGTGTAGTTATTATCGCAACTCCATTTCTATCAATAAGTAAGTCAGATAGAGCTCTAACAAAAGCAGATAGCAGAGGTGGATGTAAGTGAGTTTCTGGTTCATCCAACAGAACTAAAGTTGATTCTTCAACCTTCTCAACTAACTGTGTTATTGTTAAAAGAATAATTTTATGTCCTGAACTTAATTTATCAAATATCCTACCAGCATTTCTGCTTTTATCTAAATTCGGGTCAAGAACAATATCAATATTTCTAATGTTTGATTCTTGAAATATTGGATCATTTTCAAGTAAATCAATAGCTCTAAACCATCTTTCTCTTTTAGTTGTACTTGCAAAACAGTTAATTAAACTTTTTTTAAATTGATCTTTTAATTTACTAATTCTTGATTTTTCAATACTCTCATCTTTTATTTTATCATTATTTTTACTACTAGTAAAATGCTTTCCATAATCTTGTTCTAGGCCAATAAATAAATATGGAATTTCACTTTCTTTTCTTGTAGATGGAAACTTATCAAATGCACTAAAAGCAACACATACAATATTAGCAAAAGTTGCATTTGTCCACATATCCACTTTAAAATCAAAATATCCATATTTATCATCATTATTTATAAGTGACTTTATCATATTTTTAATAAGATGAGTTTTACCTGCTCCATTTCTACCAATTATTACATGAATATTTGAAGGTGGATTTGATTCTGGTATTACTTCAAATGATAACTCATAAGAATTTACTCCTTTATATTTAGGAGAAGTATACTTAAAATTATAATCAGTTAATCTTGCTCCTCCATGAGATATTCTATAAAATTGTCCTTTAATTGTAGCTTTGGAAATAGACCTTAATATTGAAGTACGAGTTATATCAAGATTTTCAATTTCTTCGAAAATATCTTTATTATAGGCTATATCATTTAATCCTGTCAATATTTCCTCTCTTATAGAATCACCCAATTGCCTTATTGCTTCATAATAACCATCACTCTGACCAAGAGAAAAAAATTCAAAAGAAAGTTCGTTAAATTCCTGTGGTAAAAAGTCAATAGTTTCGAATTTACCAGAATTAGAATTTTTATCACTATTTTTTATTTCTTTTTTTCCAATTTTCGTACTTCCTAAACAATGTTCTTTACCAGTTTGATCAACATATACAGCGGTAAACATTGTAACATATTTATACCAATCATTCCATCGATCTTCGTGTAAATAAAAATGTCCCTTTTTTCTTATAGTATTATCATTTATTTTATGTATTGAAAATAACATAATAATCACCTACCTATAAATATATAATTTATTATTGTTATAATACTAATTTTACTATTTATTAAATCATTAGACATTTTAAGATATAACCGTATTTTTTTTGCTTAATTGCATCTATATTGTTATTTCAACGAATCTAATTACTAAATTATCTTATTGTTTATTAGCTATTTAACAAGCTGATTTTTTGCGACTTATTTCAATCAATTTACATTAAAAATAATTCGCTTTATATCTAATAGTATTTTATTTCAAATCCAACTTTTTTTATTTTGTTAACAAAATCATTCATAAAAGTAGAAATTTGTTCTTTTTCCACAACAATTGATAAATTTATTTTTGCCCTTGAACAACCAACATAAAAAAGCTTATATGCACTTAACACTCCATACACAGTATTATTTTGAAAACATTTACTTGCATTTCCTACATTAGGATTATTTAAATATGTTTCATAAATATCTCTACATATTATATTAAATATGTCATTTGAATTAAACACATCTACTATTTCAGTACATTTATCTATAACAAAATCTTTATTTGCTACATGCATTTCTTTATTAATTTTTTTTATATTAAATCCTAGTTCTTTTTCAAATTTATTGATAAAACCAGAATACTTAAAATAAAAATTTTCAAAATCATCTAAAGAAAATATAGCTTTTGACCATACCTTAAAAAAATCATATATATATACCCTAGGTTCATTACGTTTACTATCTTCTGCAACAAAAATAACCGAATCATGACTTTCACCTTTAACTCCATGTTGAGTTGATACATAAGGTATATCTTCATTCGATGATAAATATTTTGATAAGTTTACTAGTTCACTTATTTTAACATTAAATACATTACTGTAAACATCATCACTATTAATTGAGTCAACAAACGTTTGAGTAAATATTTCCTTTTCAGTAATAAAGTTAATAATTTGTCCAATTGTTATATCATCAATTTTAAATAAATTAAATACATCTGTCCATAAATTTCTAATAACAATTTTATCATCATGCTTATTTAAAGATAATTTTTTTATATTAAACATTGTTTTATTTTGTTTACATATGTAAAGAAAATCTCCATATTTTCTTTGTTTCCATTTTAAATTTATTTCGTATAAGACAAACAAAAATCTCATAAGCGTATCTGGATTATCCAATGTATTATTAAGCAAAATATCTGTAACTAAATACTTTTTACCATATCCATATTGTTCCATCACATCATATGCATTGTATAAATTTATACATCCTATTTTCTTAAATTTTTCTCTATTTAAAATATATAATACTAAAGTTTCAGGATATTCTTTAGTGATTTTAGAGATACACTCATCAAACTTTCCTTTTTCTGTTATTATAACTTGTGGATTAAAATCTGACTTTATATTCTTGTTGTTCTCATCTATTTCCTGATCTACTTTTGAGTTATTATAAATATTATTTAATATATCAACAATAACAGGTATAGACCTATAATTAATTGCTCTCGAATTACTATTATTTAATAATAACAATTCTTTATTGAGTTCATCATCATATGATCTATATATTTGTTGCATTTTATCACCAAACAAATACATCATAACTGAAGTTCCTTTAACTATTTCAAAAAATATATGTAATACATCTGGTGAAGTATCTTGATATTCATCAATTATAATAAGCTGATATTTTCTACTTACTTTTTGCTTTAGTTTAGGAAATTTTTTTATTATTTCATAAGTAAAAAAAAGTAAGTCATCGTGGCTTAATCCACCATAATATAAATTACTGAATTGAGATTCATTATAATATAATTTAGTTACATTTTTTCTTATTGTGTTAAATTCTAGATTCCCAAACTTATCAATATACTTTTGGTTACTTTCGTTTTTTTCTATATCATTTCTTCGTTTATCAATTGAAGTTTTATATAAGTCAAAATATAAATCTATTATTTCTTTTTTTGTAAAAAAAGGACTCACAAAACTATTTATGTTAGAGTGTATAGTGCTAATATGAATTTTAGATGAATCTATATCTCTATTAAGCTCATCAGCAGCACGATTTGTAAAAGTAATACAAAGTATATTATCTTCTGGATTATTTACTATATGCTCTTTAATCATTGACTTAATTCTTGTAGTTTTACCACTACCGGCAGGTGAATTTATAAGATATATATTATCTTTTTTTAACTCATTAGCCATTTAAGCCCCTCCTTGATGTAATTGGGTAACATTTCCTCCGCACCACCTTCTAATATTACTGAATACATAAAATCAGTCTTACCATTAGATGTTGACTTAAGTATGTTCCATAATGTAAAATCACTATCTTTTTCTTTTTCCTTTACTTTCTTCCCATCCTTATCTATATATATCACTGTAGAATTGTCAGGTATGGAAAACTTTAGATTGCAATTTTTCTTCATAATTAACCACTCACTACGTTTAAAAGATTCATAACCCATTATATCAAATTTTTTACTTAACATAGCAGCCTCAAGTGTACGAGTAAATTTATCATCTTCAGTTTGAAAAGCTAAGTAAATAAGCTCTTTTTCTTCTTCTTTACCTTCTAAATCTGTATTGATTACTGAAGAAACGACATATTTTTTATCTTTAATCCATGAATATAATTCTTCAATATGTAAATTAAATGTCTCTGGTTTCTCTAACCCAAGCCTTATAAATTTATCATAATTATAAAAATTTATGAGCGAAGCATTGGTTGTCCTAGATTTTAAAATATCATTTGAACAAGTGGGAATACAATCATAATCAACATCAGTAATTATTAATGTTTTTATTTGTAAAAATTCTATTATGTCTTTATAATTGTAAGCATAAGCATTACCTACTTGAATATAAGCAATATATTTTTCCTGTAGTTTTTTATATGTAGGTAAAGTTACTATTTTTTTAAAATATAAACGTTCAGTATCTCCTTCATATAAAATAGCTGCATCTGCAAAAACTATTTCGGAAAAACCTATCTCAAAAAACCAATTATGAAAGTTTTCAAGCATTACTCTTGAATCATTGTCACATTTATTGTTCATTTTTAGATGTTTAATAAAACTGCTTAAATTAAATATTTTACTATTAAAAGGTGTTATTTCTCTTATAACACGTAACTTATTCATTCCTATACCCTTAACAATCTCATTTGAATGAGTTGTAATTAATCCCTGCAATCCTTCATCATCATATTTTTGTAGTAACTTATTTGAAAATACATTTTGCATTTGAGGATGCATATGTGATTCAGGTTCTTCAATTACTAATAAATTTACTTTTAGATGATCTTTTAACTTTATATAATTTTGAATTTTTATATGTAAATATATTAAGTTACTATACCCAAGTCCCTGAGAATTTTCATTTAATAAATAATCCTTATATAAATATTTTGCACTAGTTGTTTTATTAATTAAATCATTTACATTATCCTCAGTAATGTTTATATCAATGGTTATATCACCAGTATGATTTCCATTAGTTTCTGAAATAGCACTTATTGTTTCATTAAGAGCCTTTGTGGATACCTTATTAATTTTTCCCTTAATACTTTCCGGATTTAATGCACTTAACACCTCATCTGGTAATTTTCTTATTTCTTCCTTCCAATCCTGATCAGTCTCAGCTAATGACACTAAACTTTCGCTTAATAAATGCTGTTCCTTGTGTATAGAGTCACCAAGTGGTCTTGCAGCACCAATACAATCAAAATTGAATAGACTTTTAAAATCTTGTATATGTTCTATCTGTGACAAGTTTTTATATTCTGAATCACAAAAATAACATTTAGTTTCCAGACTACTTGTGTATAATTCAATTAACATATCCTTTATAGCAGACATATATTTTTCATCTTCGTTTTTACTGAATCTAATTCGAAACTTTTCAAAATTATCCTGTAGAAATTTTATAAAAAAAATTTGATTAAATTCACTTTTATAAATAAAGTAAAAGGAATTTATATTCTCATCTAAATCCATAATATAATTTGAAAAATTTCTTATATCATCATCTTTATCATAGCTAATTTCAAATTTTACTAAAAATTCTGGCATTACAACATAATTTTTACTATTTTCATTTTTAATCGGGAACATTTCATCTGATATTTTATTTAAAACAAATTCATTCTCTTTAGATTCTTCTGAAATGAAGTGTTTTTTTAATATTGAGTAAGTTTTATTACTCCACTCTTTTGAATCAAAAGCAGGTAAATCTTCTTTTCCAAAACTAAATGACTTTTCTTTAAATATTCTTTTCAATAGTAAAACAATTGTTGTTTTTCCACTATTATTAGGTCCTGCCAATATAGTTGTGTTTGCCTGTAATTCAAGTGTTACATCTTTAAGTTGTCTAAAATTTTTAATTATCATTTTATTTATATACATTATTCCCTCTCTTATATAAGAAATTTTAAATAATAAACAATATATTCAATTGTAATATTTTTTATAAATACGTAAAATTTAACAATACACCTTTATATATTCTACATATTATTACATTATTTTACAATAAATTTATTTTAATTATTTGCAACATAAAGATTAAAATTTTATACAAAATTAATAAATCATAAGTCAAAACTTCTTTAAATATTAAATTTTCCCTGGACTTTTTTTAAAATTTATGTTAATATATAGAGAGAAAATTTTTGGAGGTAAAACAGTATGCCTTATGCTATAGATTTATTTTGTGGCGCTGGTGGTATGAGCGAGGGATTAATACAAGCAGGATTTCACATATTATTTTCAAGTGACATAAATGAAGATGTTGAAAAAACATATAAAAACAGACATACTCAGTTAGGATTACTACAAGGTTTTAATACTTATTATCATAGATGTGATATAAGAGATCTATCAGGAGATTTTATTAATAACTGTATTTCTAATTTAACTATTTTTAACAATAGAGAATTACCAAATGACATAGATGTTATTTTTGGCGGTCCCCCTTGTCAAGGATTTAGTCGAGCTGGAAAAAGACAAGTAGATGATCCTAGAAATTTATTATTTAGAGAATATTTAAGAGTAATTAATGAAGTAAATCCTAAATATGTAGTTATGGAAAATGTTGTTGGATTTCTTGATACAAAATTTTATGAATTTATTGGTGTTACAGGTCAAACATATGAAAATGGTATGTTTGCACCAGATATTTTACGTCAAGAATTCGAATTAATAGGATATCACACGTTAGAACCACGAGTTTTAGATGCTGCTAATTTCGGTGTACCTCAAAGAAGGAATCGCATAATTTTTATAGCCTACAGAGATGACGTTACTATACCTAATTATCCTGAACCAACAATAACTAATGAAGATGATAAGATATCAATACAAACAGCTATATCTGATTTAATAAGAGATACTCGTACAAGAAACCGAATATATAATGGGAACAGAACCCAATACCAAATAGATTCTATTAATGGAAGAACCCCAAATATTAATGGAGAAACAATTAACAGTAATGGTGTTTTTTATAACAATGATGTATCAAATCACACATCTATAATAAAAGATAGATTTTCTCTTTTTAGAGAAGGTGAAAGTGGTAGTCATTTAAGAATTAGAGTTGCAACAAATGGTATAAACTTACGAGGAAAAAATGCTCTAATTGCTCACTGTTCTAATAAATTGAACATTTCAACTGAAGAGGTTATTGAAATGTATAGAAATGCAGAAGTTGATACTGAAATGCTAGATACACTTTTATCAAAGAAAAATATTAGATCTAGATTAGATAGCTCTAAGCCATCAGCTACAGTAGTGACTCTGCCTGATGATTATATTTCTCCATTCGAACCAAGAACATTCACAGTTCGAGAACTTGCAAGATTACAATCTTTTGATGATAGTTTTATTTTTCTAGGGAAGCGTACTACAGGTGGAATAAGACGAAGAGTTGAAGTACCACAATACTCTCAGGTGGGAAATGCTGTTCCACCACTACTTGCAAAAGCTATTGCTCAAGAAATAATGAATGCAATAAATGCTGAGATTTAAATCTCAGCATTTTTTATAATTTAAAATATTCATAATCAGTATCTAATTTTATCAATTCATTTTTTATAGTTGATAAATGATTAAGAGAATCACCAGATTTTAAATTTCTTTCAAGCATCTCCTTTATAGAACTAGCTACACCAGAACTGGTTGGCAAACCCCAATAATTTCCTCCACTAATATTTCTTACTCTTTGTACTGCAACAGATGTAGCTTTTATTTTATCTAATTTAACAGTCGGTACAGTGACAAATGAATAAGAAAATTTCTTTATATCAGTAATAGAATACCCCTCACGTCCTATTGTAATCCCTGTTCTAAAAGCTTGAGCTGAATAAATCATATCCCATAACATAGGAATCTGTGCATTATCATTCCAATTAGTTTTACATTGTATAATATGTATTTCTATTTCTTTAAAATCTTCTGCTACTAGCGCATTTAATACTGGCAACAAATTGAAGCGTCTAGCTTTACCAGTATATATATTTACGTCATTTCCATTTATATCTTTAGCACTAATATCATCTTTATTTACTTTATAATGTGATTTGTTTGGGAATGTGATAGCAATTAAATCAGATTCAGTATTCGATATAAAGCTACCATAATTTACAGTAATAGCATTGCTAATTGGTTCAGGTATTAATTTTTTAGAATGCTTAATCACAACCGTTCTACGACCAATTAAACATAAATTTAGATACCAACAAACTAAAGCTTCCCAACCAGCACCACCTCCAGATACATCACTTTGACTTCTTTCAGATGAATTATTTGTAGTATAAAAAATATCTCTTAAACTATCACCGAGTGATAATATTTGGTGCTGTGTTTTTGCAGGTATTAAAGACTGTATTTTTTGTTGCCACGTAGGCCATGCTGTATTAAATACATTTGTTGAAAAAAGATTTTCTACAGATTGTTTCCTTAAATACTCAACAATATTTTGATTCATAATAATACTCCCTTATAATGTTTTGTTATATTATATTATATCATATAATGTATTATTTTTCTATATTATGAAATAATTAAATTTTATATGTAAGTTAAAATATATAATTATACTTATATATTATAACTCTGAATACAAATATGCGAGGTCTCTAGTGCATAGAGAGCCACTCGCGAGGTTCATACTATTTGGAGGAGAAAAGATATGTCAAAAAATCAAATGATAATAACAGAAGGTATACTTAATCGTATATCAGCACCAATTCAAAATTTAATGTGGTATCTAACAATGCTCGTGAAGTCTGATGTTAAGCTTCATGAGTTTTCTTTTGTGGCTAAAAGCAATGATGTTGAAACTTTACAACACCTAACACACAGGATTGAGGATTTAAACTATGTTAAAGAATATAGCTTTAAATCTAATAACCCTATCAATTAAACTGTATATATTAACAATGATTTTACTTCTACTATGTTACTAGCAGAAGAATATTAATTTAATGGAGGATAATAAAATGAATGAAAAAATGGCTTGTTTCGAATGTGGAAGCATGATTAATATTACTGACACATATGACATTGATGATGAATTAGTCTGCAAAGATTGTTATGATGAATTAACTACAAAATGTCATATATGTGGTAAAACTATTTCAAAAGAAAATGCTACAGAGCATGATGATAATTGTTATTGTAGTAACTGCTTTAACAATAACTTTAGATATTGTACCGAATGCGATGAAGTAATACCTTTATCAGAAGTTTTTTACTATGATGATGACCCATATTGTAATAGTTGTTTTAATAAGATTGATTATTGTATAAATGAGTATGACTACAAGCCTGATGCAATATTTTATGGCAAAGGAAATAAGTACATGGGTGTTGAACTTGAAATTGATGAAGGTGGTGAGTGTAAATATAATGCCAAGCAAATATTAGAGGTTGCGAATCAAACAGACAAGCACATATATATTAAACATGATGGTTCACTAGATGAAGGTATGGAGATAGTTACACATCCTATGACATTAGATTACCATATCAATAACATGCCTTGGCAAAGTATGTTAGACAAAGCACGAGGTTTAGGATATTCAAGTCACTATACAGATACCGCCGGACTACATGTACACGTTAATAAAGATTTCTTTGGTATTACTACCGAGGAGCAAGATAAAAAAATTTCAAGAGTTCTTTTCTTTGTTGAAAACAACTGGGATAAGATTGTTTGCTTTAGTAGAAGAACAGAAGATAATATTAGACGTTGGGCTTATAAATATGACATTAAAAGCAATCCAAAAGATGTTTTAGATAAAGCTAAGAAAAACAGTTCAAGATATACATGTGTTAATATAAGCAATAGTAGTACAATAGAATTTCGGATATTTAGAGGAACTCTTAAATATAATACACTTATAGCCACATTACAGTTTGTAAATGAAATATGTAATGTGGCTTTTTATATGTCTGATAATCAAATACATAAGCTGACATGGAATAGATTTATTAGAAAACTAAACACAGATGAAGTACCAGAATTAATTACATATCTAAAGGAAAGAAACTTATATATCAAGAAAGCAGGTGTTAAAAATGTGTAGTTTATTTGGCATATTAAATTATGCAAAAAATTTAAACAAAGAACAAATCAATGTTATATTAAAGGTATTAGCAAATGAATGTGAAGTAAGAGGTACAGATGCTACAGGTATAGCCTATAACAATCATAGCAGATTTACTGTTTTCAAAAGACCATTACCCTCTCATAAAATTAAATTTAATGTACCTGAAGGTATCAATACAGTAATGGGACATACAAGGCTTACTACTCAAGGTTTAGAAAAGTATAACTTTAATAATCATCCATTTGTAGGTAATTGCAGTAACACCAAATATGCCCTTGCTCATAATGGTATTATCTATAATGATGAAATATTAAGAAAAAAGCATAAATTAAAGAATACAAACATACAAACCGATACTTATATAGCAGTCCAACTAATAGATAAAAATAAACATCTTAGTTTTGAATCTATAGCCAAATCAGTTGAAGAACTTGAAGGATACTTTACTTTTACTATACTTGATGATAAAAACAACTTATACATAGCTAAAGGAGAAAGTCCTTTAGTTTTATATCATTTTAAAGAATATGGTTTCTATATCTATGCATCTACAGAGGAAATATTAAACAAAACACTTAAAAGGCTTGGTTTAAATAAAACTAAATATAAGTTAATAAAGCTATTTCAAGGAGATATTTTAAAAATAGACAAGAATGGTAAACTAGAAATGTCTAAATATACTCCTAATGATTTTATAAGCATCCATAGATATCCTTATAAATACAATAGCTATGATGATTATAGTACTAATAATTGTAGCTTGTCTTCAACTAATAATATTGAAAGCAGCTATTATAAGTTAATTGTTGAATATGCTAAGGCATTAGGATTTACAAAGAAGGATATTGACCAATTAATAGATATAGGATTTGAGATTGAGGATATTGAGGAACTACTAAATGATCCAAATGAATTATCAATGTATCTTGATTGCTATTGCTGTAGGTAGGGGAAGTTTATGCACAATAGAATATTCGTATATAGCAAAGATAATAATGTAATTAATAATATAACTACAATTAGCTTTAATGATCATTGGTTTACTAATACTATAGCTGATTATGTAGTTAGTAGTAGTTTACATAAAGATATCCAGTGGCTAAAAGCTACACTTAATGATTTACCTATAAAAGTTGATGTTGATAACAAACATATAATAGCACATGATGATTTTAAAACTATGTATTTTAAAGATAAATATAACAAATTCATTGAGTTATTAATAAAAAAGAAGGACGATATAACACTTGATAAATTTTCAAATAATGATATACACATATTTAATGACCTTTGGCAATTAAACAACCTTTATAATGATAAATATAGCTTCTACTTTTGTAATGAGGATCTGGAGATGCTTACTATAGATGAGTTTGTTAGGAAAATAGAAGTTAATTACAAATATTATTTAGTTAAGACATTTGATTATCATTTTTAAGTTTTAACAATTGAATTATTTTCCTAATTTAGTATAATTAAATTATAAAATTCTAATGAGGTGCAATATGTTTGATGATTTAACATTTGATAATGATGAAACTATTGAAAATCTACTCAGAACAAACTGTATAAACATACCTACATACAAAGGAGTATATGTAATATATACTCCAAATGATTTTGAAATTAACTTTAATAATTCAACAATAGCTATTACCGAATTTAAAGGACAAAATATGCTATATCATAAAGATATACTGAAACAGAAGTACGATATTTCCGACAAAAAGATATTATATATAGGAAAAGCATCTGGACAAAGAGGCCTAAACCAAAGGCTGCAGCAGATGATAAGATACGGGTATCATAATGGAACTAATAAACGTGGAGGTCGTGCAATATGGCAAATTAGTAACTGTGAAAAATTACATGTTGGATGTTTTCTATGCGAAAACCCAAGAGTTAAAGAAGTAGAATTAATTACCTCTTACCTTCACCTTTATGGTGTTTATCCTGTAGCAAATATGACAACGTAACACAATAATTAACCTATAAATGTCCCACTAAGGTATACCCATATAAAATACTAAATTAAAGTCCCAATAGAGTTAAATTTCAAATTTTGGAATGTTCCAAATGAAAATTACACCTTGTTGGGATTTTTTGTTTTTATTTTAAAGGAGGTTTAATATGAGTAAAACAGAAGTAATTGAACAACTAATAAGCTTAAAATCTCATTGCAATAGCATGAAGAACTCAGATGATATTTGGAAACTTGATGTTATAGCACTTGATTATGCTATAAGTAGTATTATTGAAAACAAGAGAGTTTTTGAGTGGATAAAAACAAAATTATTAAATAATTATAAGAAATGATTCAGTTACAAAAATATAATGAACAAAACAAGATTCCATTAATAATCTTGTTTTGTTGCATGGAGGAAAACATGTTAGAATTAAAAGAAAAACTTAAAAGAAAGATAGAAAACTATATTACTACTCAAGTTGATGAATTTATATATTTACTAAAATACTGTTAAAGAGAGGTTACCATGTCAAATATAATAAGTACTAATTCTAAACGTATAAATGTTGTCTCTATAAAGCTTGTAAAAGAAAAGAGTATTAATTATTTACCAAGAACTATTTCAAGTCCTAATGATATAGCCAAATTATTTCAAGAATTTATTGGAGATAGTGACAGAGAACAGTTTGTTGTTTGTTGTTTAAATACTAAAAACCAGCCAACAGAAATTTCTATTGTTAGCACAGGATGCTTAGATAGCACTGTCGTACACCCTAGAGAGGTTTTTAAAATAGCTATACTTAGCAATGCAGCTTCAATACTTATATGTCATAATCATCCTTCTGGTAATCTTGAACCGTCTAATGAAGATAAAAATATTACTAATAGAATTTGCGAAGTCGGTAAAATTCATGGCATAAGAGTACTAGACCACTTAATAGTTAGTGATAATAGTTTTCTTAGTTTTAAAGAATCAGGTTTTTTATAATATTTTGTTATTACTCTTCTAACATTAAAATAAAAAAATCTAATTAGGAGGGAGCTAATTATGTTTAATGACTATGATGATATATTAACTATCGAAGATATGTGCGAAATTCTTAAGGTAGGTAAAAACAATGCTTACAAGTTATTAAATCAAGGTAATATTAAAGCATTTAGAAACGGAAAAAATTGGAGGATACCAAGAAAGTCTGTAACTGAATATGTAGAAAAATCAATATCAAAGGTATAGGATAAAGTTCCTATACCTATTTTATATTTTTAAAATCAATCATAGCTTTAATAGATTTTAAAACTTCTCCTAAAGACTGTTCGTCCATACTCTTTAGAAGCAAATTTATAGTTTGCAAGTTATTGCTTTGCCTTGTATTATTAACTTCATTTTGAGACATGTCAAAAGTAAATAGATCAATAATTGTTACATCAAGAGCTTTGGCAATTTTATTAATAGTTTCAACAGTTGGTTTCTTATTACCACGTTCAATTTGACCTAGATGTGCTGGAGATAATGAAGCAATGTACGCAACATGCTCCTGACTTAAATTTTTGCCTTTACGTATATCTCTAATTTTTTCACCTAACAGCTTACTTACACTTGAGTTATCCATTGAATAATCACCTCAAGTTAAATTGTATAAGTAGACTATTAAATGTACAAATTACTTTAGCAATCATTTAAAATCATATCTTTAGCATTGACAACGATTGACAAATTTCTTATAATGTTTTTGTATTGGTAATAATTTATAAAAATTCTATTAGGAGGTTTTAACCATGAAAGGACTATTATTTATATTATGTTTTGTTTACTGCGTATACATATTATTATTAAGAAGGGTTGTTTTACTATGGAAACACAAGCATATTAATCCTATTATTTTACCAAGCAACATAGCAAATATCGAAGATTTAAAAAAATATTTACTTGATAATCATTTTCAATATCCTGAGCTTATTCAAATTGACGAGAGTAAAATTGATAATGAGTTATTATTAATCACAAAATCTTGTACACATATCTTAACCTTAGAAGACAATCTTTTATATTTAAACAAATCAAATTATTTTAAAGGATTTGATTTAAAAGAAGAAAAATCATGTGGAGAATCATTCGTAATACATGAATATCTAAAAAAATTATTTAAAAATAGTAATATAGATACATATAAGAAGTATAAACACTTTAAAAACATTACTAAGTATAAATTAATAACCCTTCTTATAATAATCATTTTTATTACCTCAACATTATTTTTAGAATCAGATTTTTACAAGTCAAAAGGAATATCATCAAGCTATCTGGATTATAATGATTCTTTAACAATTGGCAAGGCTTTCAAAGAATACTTTTCGGGTAGTTATGACTGGGAATCTTTTGAAGCTGATGGAGAAACATACGTAAACTGCACAGGATGGTATTATAACACTGACAAAGAGAGTGTTGATACTCTAGTACAATTCAGAATCTTAGATGATGATAAAAATTTTGAAGTATATACAATTGAGTTAAACGAAGAACCTTTATCAACATTAGAAATGGGTTTCTTCTTAACAAATGTATTTGGGAGTGGCTCAAATAATACAACTCTTAATGAAAATATAAACTCTAATAGTGATTCTATGCCGGCTGATAGTAAAAATGATGGAGATAAAAATAATCCAGAAGATATAATCAATGAGCTGTACAATAGCCATTTACAGGAATATAGTGATACCGCTACACTTGGAGAAGTATTAGATTATTTTTATAAAGACACTGAATGGTCTACATATAATGATGGAGATGATATTTTAATTAAGTTTGATGCAAAATTTCAAGATGAATATACTGGAAATGATATGGATGTAACCTATACATTCAAGCCAGATGAAAATAAAAATTATAATATAGATGATGTTGTTTATGATGGATATAGTTTACCACAATCGGATATAAGTACAATGCTATGGAATATATATTACGAGCATTCTATTCAAGATTCATCTATCAATAACACTAGCTCTAATGAATATAGTACTAACTCAAATTTAATATTAAATTCAAGCACCTCCTATGATGATTTAATTAATAATCCAGATAATCCTTTCGACGGTATTATTATTGCATATGATACTCCTACTGAAGGTTCTGAGCTATCAGTAGGAGTAAGAGACTCATATTTAGCATTTTATAGTACAGATAAAACTATTGGAGAAGCATTTGAAGATTATTTTGATGATGAAGAATGGTTTATTGATGAAGAAACAGAAAATTCATGTATTGTTGTATTTAAAGGAAGTTATACAACAAAAGTTACAGAGACATTTTATACTTTTGGTGCTGCATTTACTGTTGATTTAACTAATAATACTTTTTCTTTAGACGCAATGATTAATGATGATGATATATTAGGTCCTTTAGATATGTCAGTAATGCTTAATCTGATTTATGGCAGATAAAATAATATTTAACACTATTATTATCAGTTTTTATTGGAGGATTATATGATTTATTTAATATATATCATTGTTTTGATTGTGTATTTTTTATGCCCTAAATACTTAAAATTATTAATTTTTGTTGCAAATATATTTATTCCTGATTCTATTCCTATTATTGACGAAGTTATTATGGCAGCTGGGTTAATAAATAGCTTTGCAAAAAACACTTAGTAGCAATAAGTTCTATTAAAATATCACAGTAGTAATATGAAAATAGAAGCAGTAGCATCCCACTACTGCTTTTTGTAAGTCAACTAAAATTAAAAATATAATTATTCAATCAAAAATAAAGAATCTAAAAATAAGATAATCATATGTTAAATTGGCTATATGCTCTGTTAATCATCCATTCCTTTTTTATATCTTAATTCTAATAGTATTCATATATATAATCTATAAATTACGCCCTAAATACTCTTCAGCCTTACTATAATCAGTAAAACTTTTAAAATCATTATCTTTTACCCCATCAGTATAGAATCTGCACTCTTCCCAGCTATAAGCAATCCAATTTCTTATATAAACTTCTAGTTCAAAATCGTAACCTCGCTTAATTGCATAATATTTACCCATAGGCTTTAACGAAAAATTCTTAATTATTCTTCTTACTTCTAATGGATGTTGTATAAATTCAATTGGACATTTTTTTTCACTTCCTATTCCTACATTATCTAAAAACATGAGTCCAGCACCTCCACTCCTTTTAACTTTTCATCTTCTGTGACGTGCGTGTAAATATCCAATGTTGTATTAAAATTACTGTGACCGAGCAAAGTTTGAACTGTTTTAATAGGTACGCCCTGTTCAAACAGACGTGTTGCATATGTATGTCTAATAGCATGAAATTTTCTGTATCTGATATCAACACTATTCAAAGCCCTCTCGTATGCTCTACGTACATTTTTAGCATCAAGTGGTCTGCCTATTTCAGTACAAAATACAAAATTATCATTTTCATATACATCAGCAGCTAATAGTTTTTCCTCCGCTTGTCTACCTTTATGTGCTTTTAGAGCTTTTAACACAGAAATTGGTAATGGAATTGTCCTATAGCTAGACTGTGTTTTTGGTGTTTGCTCTATTAGCTTTGTTCTTTTACCATTTTCTTGTTTCAAATCCTGTACTCTGCGCATACTTTTATTTACACAAATTGTTGCTTTTTCAAAATCAACATCTGTCCACCTCAGAGCTAATAGCTCACCCAGCCTCATACCAGTTCCAAAAGCTGTAATGTAAAATGCTTCTTGTCGGTTATCCTTCAATGAACTTAACAAATTTTTTTGCTCGTCAATTTTAAAAAATTCAATTTTAGGTTTATCTACTTGCTTTGGTATAATTACTGCCTTTGTAGGATTTGCTATAATGTAACTTTCTTTTTGCGCATGAGACAAAGCAGAACCTATCATTTTGTTTATCGACTTAATTAGTGTTGGCTTTTTCCCCTCTTTATTAATTAAATTATTGTAAAATTTCTGCAAATGCATACCCTTTAACTCTTTTAGCTTAACTTTACCTATGCTATACCCCTTTACATAATTTCTCAATATCCCATCATATTTTTCATAGCTTGATGGCTTTATTTCATTAATCTTATAAATATTAAGCCATTTTTCAACCCATTCTTCCAATGTAATAGTTTCATCTATCGGTATCAGATTAAAAATATCCTTAGCTTTATATTCCTCCATTTTTCTTACTACTTCAGTTTTTGTCTTGCCGTAAAACTGTTTTCTGATTAGCTTACCTTTCTCATTTCTACCAGTTGTAATTGAGCCTCTCCAACCGTTATTATACTTATTTATACTTCCTTCTCCATTTGACTTTTTTATTGCCATTATACTTTCCTCCCATTTTTTAGCATAAAAAAAGACCGCTTAATTTATAGCAGCCTTATTATTATTTTTTATTAAAAAAATTTGCCTATACTATTCTCAAACCATTCATCAACTTTTGATGCGATAATTATAATTTTTCTTCCTACTTTAATTTTGGGAAAATCTTTAACATTTACAACATCATACGCTTTATTTATACCAATGCCATAAATAGCAGCAAACTCTTTAACTGTTAAAGTCTTTTTTATAATTTTATTATCTAAAACATTAGCCTCCATCTAATTCCCTCCTTAAATAAAAAAGCTACCAAGCTCAATATCTATTATTATAATATATAAACAAATTTATTTATTTTAACCTGACATTTATGTACCCATGTTTATTTTCGCCATCAAGTCTAAATCTAGTTTCTTCAACAGGCGTCGTTTTATTTTTTCTGTAATAATTTTCTATATAGTTATACAAATCTACCTTTGACATAACAACTAATTTATTATTATAGCAGTACATAGTATAAGCATCATAGAGTGATTGCTTATGTATCTTTGCTCCTCTAACAAAATCTAAACATTCAATAACAAAAAGTTCGACACTGGTTAAAGGATTTAAAAATTCTAACTTCATATTTATCGCTTCTAAAATGTATGCAAAATTATAGTTTCTGCAATGTAGATTCCACAAAACTCCTGAATCAACAATATATTTTCTTATTACTGCTGGTAATTCTCTAATTAATTTTTCAAAAAGATAAGGATCTTGCCGCTCTCTCGGCACCTGATTCATAAAGGGTATAATTAAAAACCTTTCGTATAAAGCATTTCCAGGGTCAAGACACTTTAGTGGTTCCAATGTATTTGTTGCAAAAACTAATGCAGCTTTACTTTTAAAGCTAATTGGCAAACCATATTTCACATCGCATGTTATCAAATCATTTCCTGAAAGAGCTTTCAAAATAAATATGTTCTCTATTTTTTTATTGCCTATTTCAGGATATGAGTTTAGTCTTGAATTGAGTAAATTTGAAGTCATAAAATTATTTGGTAGCTGCTCAATTGGTATATTAGTAGTATTGTTAGTTCCGACAATATATGCAAGTAAATCCAACCATATGCTTTTTCCAGTGTTACTTGGACCAAAAAGTATTGTAATTAATTTCAAGCATCTAACATTACATATAACATACGCTAAATGCTCTATCAATAGACTTTTTATAATAGGATTACCACAAGAAACATCATGCAAAAATTTATCAAACTCGGGTGTATCCATGCTGGATAGTTTTTTAGTTTCATAATCTATTGGAAGCTTATATGTTAAAAATCTATCAGATGAATGTTGATGCAACTTATTTGCAATTATATCATAAAAACCGTTATTAAAGCTTATTCCCGCATATTGAGACATGTTTTCATATAGATTCTCGCAAAAATACTTTAACCAACCAAAAATTTCATTAATACTATATTTATTTAGAAAGTAAAAATATTTTTTTGGAGTCATATCTCTTATCATATTTTCATAATTATTTTGTGTAATAGGTAAATAAAAGCCTTTATTATAATCATATACATACATAATACTATTATTTTTTTTAAAAATATTTTTTTTATATATCTCCAGCGCAATATCTAGAGTGCATATATCTTCACCTTTTTTGATGTCTTGTGATAATACTTCAATGTTATCAGTTGTTCCATCATTTTTTTCATTATCATCCTCAATTGGATTAATAAATTCTAATGGGTTCATTAAGTTCCACTTCCTTTCAATTTTTATATAATTTTGAACATTGCTTTTAACACTAATTAAGCTACAATAGTACACTAGTAGCAACTATGTTCCGTTGTTCCATGTTTTTTAAATTATTTTATATATTCATTTCTCCTTCCATGATTTTATTTATTTGTTACCTACAATATATTTTTTTATTTAAATGTTTTGTTGATTACAAAAAATTACTAAACATTTTTTGTTATTCTTTATGATTATTTCAATGTAATTAATAAAATATTATTTTATTTTTATGTGTTATATGTTACGAAAAATCATTATACTTTTTTGAAACTTATACTTGTTTACTTTTATGTTAAATTAAAATTAATTTTTAATTTTCTTTAATTTATTAAAAAATTGCTTAATAAATTTGCCTAACATTACAATCTAAATTCATAAGAGCGTTACCACACCAATCATTAATGATTTTTTGTGCTGTTATTTTTTTGTGATATCAGTTATTATATATTCCCACCACACCTATAACGCACATTAATTTATAAAAGTAAAAGCATTATAAAAAATTCTAACATCCATTTTTGTTTTTTGATTCAGTAATAAATTACTTTAGATTTTGATGCGATTCGTCTGGGACTAGATTTATTAAGATAAAGTCTAATATTAATAATGGTATTCAGACTCGCAATTTGGAATTATACAGTGATAATATAGAGTGAAATTATAAATCAATTCAAAAACAGTACAATTGTTTCAGTATATAAGCGCATTGGAACTGTATTATTTTAATGATATAGTTGATATTGTTACTACGACAATGTCAAATGAAATAATATAAAGTAGATTCATCTGAAACTACATCCATAAGATCAAAATTTGATACTGATGATGATATTCAAGTTTACGAAATAGGGTTCTGTAAAGTATTAAATGCCAAAACAGATTAAATTAATTACACTATTTATCCTTCCATTAATATATTCTGTGACAGTTGCTATCTCATCAACTGAAATTAATAAAACACTTATTAAAAAATCCAACACACTTTTACATAATGGGGCAAAATCACAATCACAGTTTCTACTTTCTTTGTCAACTTTTGCCCTACACAGTTATACTTTTTAGGTACGTACCATTTGAAAAAGTACACATTTCAACAACGGTTTCAGATACTTCACAGCAATCAAAATCCTATTTAACAAATAGTGGTAAAATGGGAATTTTATGAAAATCGTACCCCTATTCTATACTTATCACAGAGCTTTTAAGAGCCCATATGAGAAAGATAAAAAGAAATGGAACAAGATGTTGTAGTAGAATGCTAGTTTTATTTAATAGATATTATTTTCCTATTTTATTTATAAAATTAGCATAGTAGCTCATAGTAGGGATAAACAATAAAATACTTTTAAGCTATATAATCAATAAAAAATCGTTAGATACAAGTATGTAAATATCTCTTATATCTAAAACTTAACTTGGTTATACAAACATATTTATTATAAACAACTTTTGTTTTACTGTTTTACTAGCTGAAATTAGACATAAAAAGATAATATAATTGATATAAATTGTAAAATATTGTATTATTGAAATATGAAGAATTTTACAGCAGGAGGGCAAATAAAATGAAAATAATTATGAGGGAAAAAGAACGTGAATTTAATACACTTCATATTGGCAAAAAAGCATTCACCTTAGATAATGATTATATTACTAATACAATCAATTTGAATGTGACAGAATTAAAACCATACGAACCTATATATTTAGCTGCTCAAACAGGTGCGGGCAAAACAACATATTTTGCCAAAGAATTAATTCCTTTATTTGTAAAAAATTATAAAAATGTGTTGGTGCTTACAAATAGAAAAGCAACAGATATTGCATTTAAAATTGCTCTATGCAATTCACTAAAAGAGCATAAAATTTTGCAAAATCATACAATTGAAGGGCTATCAGATGACGTTTTTCAAATTGGTGAATACGTTACAGTCAAAACATATCAAAAATTAATTGAAGAGACGAAAAATAATACCAAAAATGTTATCCCATATGATGTAATTATTATGGATGAAGCACATTTCTTTACATCCGATGCAACATTTAATGCTAGAACTGAACAATTATTAAAATATATAATTTACAATTACTATACTGCAATTAGATTCTACATTAGCGCAACACCAGAATTTTGCTTTGATAATATACATAATTATGAATGTAAATCTTTATTTAATATATGCAAAAAAAGTATCCCTATGTTATGTAGACATATTCAAAATGACTGTGATTTTTTAAATGCATGTACAATTGGACCTCAAATAAGTTCTAACAGATGTCTTTCAATTAATAAAAGTTATACTGAACGTGATATAAACGAATTAATTCCATATAAATTTTACACAACCTATCGAGATTATTCATATATTATACCTCATATATTTGAAGATGAAGATGAGTATATAATAAAGATAAAGGAAAGCGCAGATAAAAATAAAAAATCAATTATATTTGTAAACTCAAAAGAAAATGGAAAATCTCTTGGTACAAAAATAGGAAAAGATATAGCTGTATATGTGGATAGAAATTCTAGATTTAACAAAGATACAGATGAAGGACTGATAGCATATAAAGAGATATTAGAAAATGAAACCTTTTCTAAAAAAGTGTTAATTACAACATCTGTCATTGATAACGGTATCAGCATAAACGACAAAACTGTTGAAAATATTGTCATTTTAACACATGATAGAACACAATATATGCAAATGTTAGGCAGAGTAAGAATAAAAAATAACCAAAAAATTAATTTGTACATTTGCAATTACCCACTAGCACATTTTTCTTCTTCATTAAATATGATAAATGCTATAATAAATGATGTTAATAAATTTAAAGAGGATGAAAGTAAAAATAAGTATCTATCGGCTCAATATATATATGACAATTATAATATAAATCTAGAAATAAGAAAAATGATTTATCACGACTATGGCAATGAATTAATAATAAATAACTTAGGTATTAAGAAATTATATAACGATAGGAATTATTTAGATAACATAATACCTAAATTTAAAAATAATGAAATCAATGTTTTCCCAAAAGAAGTTTTAAGCTGGTTAGATATATTAGAAACCGATTGTTTTTTGTCATCAAAAAAGCAAAAAATTGATAATTTGAGGAATTTCCTACTAACAAAGACTGGTATAGTCATATCTGATGAAGAAGAAATAAAAAAAATTACATATGAAATTTACAAATGTTATGATAGACCTAAAAAATATGATATAACTAGATATAAAAAACTTTTAAAAGATATACATGACCAACTGTTAGAAGAAATAAATATTAATATTGAGTTTAGTGATATTAAAGTAACAGATGAAACCAACAAAAATAGAAAAATTTTGAATATAAATATCATAGATACTCAAAATTTAAACAAAGATAAAATTGAAGAATAATTTACCCCTATAAAAATTAAGTGTGTAAGTTATAAAAAATTACTTGCGCACTTTTATTTTATTAATTAATAAACATCATTTATCCCGTTGTGTTACGGTTGTGTTATTTGAATAAAAAAAGCACCTATTTACTAAGTGCTTATAATCTATTAAAGTATTAAATTTACAACATTTTTGGTCGCCATGAGGGTTTCGAACACCCAACCTACATATTCGAAACACATCATATCAACTCGTGTCAAATCACTGTGCGGAACAGTACATATTGATATATTTGGTATACCTTTATATTCAAAACTTCTATCATCCGAACCTGGATTTCTATTTATTATTTTTGCACAATGCTTATGTAATTAAACTGGTGTTATGACTTGTTAAAATTCTTCTTTTTTAAGATTCTCTTTTGTCCCTATTAATAGTGTCACCGTAACCACAAGTATCTAAGTTTATCATTGAAAATACTTTATCTTGATTATCATTAACATATCTTTCACTACCTCTATCTTCACACTCTTCTCTATCAAAGAACACAATATCAACTGGGATATTGACTTTACATTCGCTATTATACTTTGCTATTTCAAGTGATATGCATACTCCGCTTGCATTATATTATTTTATTCATAATAAAAAATGCCTTATTAAAATGATATCGTTTTTTCACCTAACGCCCCGATGTTCAAGACTTCACTGAATCGGACACCATAGATAGACCGTCTTGGCGATGGTCACACCCGGTGAAGTGATGTGGTCTGACTTGCCCTCTTGAACGTTCCTACTAAGACCCTTGCGTGAACATGTTGTTAGGCGATTTTACTACATCTTTTCAACTATCTCTTTTAAATATGTGTATTCTGGTTTATCTAAAATATCAAGTTCATTATTAGTGGCTACTAAAATTCTATTTCTAGCTTTACCTAACCTATCTACCATTGGCATTATCATTTGACTAGTTTGATTTACAAATGCATATATATCTTTTTCACATTCAGGTATCTTATATCCTTTATTACTACTAGAAATTAGAACACGAGCATCTCTTAATTTTGCAATGATAGAGGTTTTAAAATATTGACTTGTATAATCTCGTCCTGTGAATAGTTTTAGATTATTAATCAACTCTTTAGATGTAACATATCTACTTTTTTCTTTAATTAAAAGCATTGTTAAAAGATACTTTAATACAATTACTCTATCTTTCACTTCCATATCTTCTTTATTTTCATTTTCTTTTATATATTTTACTGCAACAAAAATACTATTTTTATATATTACTGAATCATATTTATTTGATACATCTTTTTCATATTCATATAAATAGTTATCATATCCAAATGGCCATTCTACATAATCTAAACACTTTTCATCTAAAAATTGCTTAAAATTATTAAATTGATCGTTATCTTTACATTCTTCATACTTAAACGAAAGTGTACCTGCAAATAAATCTGCTAATTGTATTAATACATTCTCTTTACTATTGTCAAAACCAAATTCATACTCTTCAAACATATTTGGAATACTTTTACTATTTACGTATTTAACAAATCCATCCATAAACTCTTTTGTACCATGTTGATCTGACACAAGTTGAAGTTTTGGATAATACATTTTTAACTGTTTATGTAATAAACTATTTAAATACTTTAAAAAAGATTTCTTGTATTTCAAGCCACTTTCTTTGATTACTTTTCTTTTATCTACTATTACGGAGTAATGATGAAAATTTAAGTCTTTTAATTCTTCTAAGATTTGTTTTCTACGAATGTAATTTTTACCAATACTATTTGATTTAATTTCACCCCGACCAAAATATTTTTCTCTTATACCATCTACTTCTTTCTCTAATACTTCTAGTTTAGATGAATCCACAATTATTGCTGTAATTATAAAATGTGAAGAAACTCCGTCTTTATCGACCTCCAGACTACAATTCCCAGTTTCATCAATAAAAGCATATTTTTTATTCTCATTATTATATATACTTAATAATTTGTTCATTTCTACTCCTTATTTAGTAAATTTCGCCTAACGTCTCTGTGTTCACGATGTCGCTGAACCGGACCTACCTGAAATACCGTCTTGGCGGTGGTCACACCCGGCGAAGTGATGTGGTCTGACTTGCCCTATCGACGTTCCCGCTAAGACCCGAAGAGTGAACATGTTGTTATGTGATTTAATACAAAAACTACTTAAGTTACTAATAAACCAATAACATGTTCATATGAATTTTCATTTATTTTCTGCTTATAACAAGGAACCTTTAGACCTTCTGATATCTGCATAATTTTATCTTGGTTTTCTTTAGTTATATTTTTACCAACAATAATTTTAGTTGGATTAGGTAATTTAACTTTTTGAATCAAATTTTTATCTTGAGCCAATAATAAAAGTCTCCATTCATTTTCATAAGACCATTGTTTTGATTTTCTAGTTAATGAATCTATTAAAAAAGATTTATTAACATTATTTCCATAAAAAAATGTATCATCTATCTCTAATTTTTCATCAACATATCTGACTGGAAACAATAAATCTGTTAAATCATTATGTAAAGATTTAATATCATATCCTACACAATATCCTTTGTAATCATCTGCATAGTGAGCCCACATAGGATTAGAATCACAAACACTAGAAAAACTGCAAATTCTATGTAAATCAATACTATCCTTCATTAATGAAACTTGCATCTTCGCTAACTCATTTTGAGCTTCTTTTTCACTAAACTGCCATAATGAATTCCATAACATAAATTCTTCAGATTTTATATCCATACATTTTGCTAATTCACAAATTAAATCATCACGATTATCAAAATTCTTTGGATTAATAGCCAGCTTATATCCAGTTGATCTTTCAAACACATTTAAAAAACTATCATATATAATTTTCCAGCGATTTGCATAATCAATAAAAATAGCACCTTAATCTGGGTCATTCAATTCAGATGGAGCAACAGCCATAAGATAGTTATTACTTAAAGCTTCTAAAGTGTCATCAGTTATCCTTCGATATTTATATAAAACTTTTGGCATATTCTCTTCTTTCAACAGCGCTGCTTTTATTGTTGACTCATTCGTATTTAAATTACTAAATAATAATTTATTAAATTCTTCTATCCACATATATTACTCCAATTGTATATTGTATTATTTCACATAACGCCTCTGTGTTCACGACGTCACTGAACCGGACCCGTATAACTAGACCGTCTTGACGGTGGTCACACCCGGTGAAGTGATGTGGTCTGACTTGCTTCCTTGACGTTTCTGCTACGACCCGAAGCGTGAACATATTGTTAGGCGTAGTTTTTAAGCTACTAATCATGTTTTTTATCTCTCTGAATGTCTTCCCATGCTTCATCAGTAAAAATATCAGTCGTCATTGCAATTGAATATGCATCAAATTTTTCTAAAAATATTTCAGCATTATCATATACATTTTTATTAGGATCAAATAATTTATGATCATAGTCGTCTATTCCACCTATAATAAATCCAAGATCAGTCCTTTTAATGGTTTGATCTTTCAAGTATCCTGCGATATCTTCTTCAATAGTAGTCTCTAACCAAACACGATTATCTGTTTGTATAAGTCTTATTGATTTATAATCTTGACGTATATAGTGTCCATACTTTTCTTTTAACTTATATGTAATATCTATAGCAACAAATAAATCTTCATTTTCTTTTTCTGGTTTACACAACTCGCATATTACTTTAATAGCTTCGTTGAGTGGGTACCTGAAGAATTCTCTATTAGGATTAATTCTAAAATCATTTAAAATCTCATGAACAAAATATTCTATAGAATCAACATCTTGAACAAAAATTTCAAATGCAATTATAAAAGGGGTAGGAATAGATGTATTAGATAATTCTCTTGCTCTTTTTTTTACATCTCTTTTCGTCTTACCTATTTTAATAATCCCTGGCATTGAATTATTAATTAAAATATAAACATAACCTGTATTCATATTCCCTCCTGTTCTAATTTAATATTTTATCTAACTTTCCGGTGTTTACGACATTTTATCGTCTGACATATATAGGTTGTCCCAATTAAAGATAATAACTACCCTGATAAAGATAGTAATTTTTAAGAGATTTATGTCAGGGAAAAATTTCTTTTATTATAGATCTGTATTTTTAACATTTATTAAATTCTTTCATAATTATATTCCTTGTTTTTTATTTCGCCTAACGGTCTTGTGTTCACGACGTCACTGAACCGGACATCAGAGCTAGACCGTCTTGGCGGTGGTCACACCCGGTGAAGGGATGTGGTCTGACTTTCCCTCTTGACGTTCCCCCTAAGACCCTTGCGTGAACAT
>DLNM01000015.1:32998-33703 GCA_002479485.1 Firmicutes bacterium UBA7510
TGAACATGTTGTTAGGCGATTTGTTTATTATAAATTAAAAGCTACATACTTCATTCTATCTTCATAACTTAAACTTGTGTGTAAAAAAGCTTCGTTACATTCATTTGATTTATCAATTAAAGAACATATTAAATTGAAATTATCCTCCTGAAGTTCATTAAAATTATCTACGTCCTCTAATATTTGAGCAATGTTATGTTCTGTAAAGTAATCAGTCATTTTTGCCATAAGTCCTGAAATCACATCAGAAACTTGAACTAATCCTGAACACTTTGAATTTATCTGACAATAATTACTTAAAGCAACATTTTTATACGTAAAATTACATCTAGAAATCTTTTCAAACACAGTACTTTCTTCATCAAATTTATGTACTGAATTTATAAACATATAAATTGGATTTACATAAAAAAACATAAAATCTTCTATTAAAATCTTGCTAACATTATCTTCTAAAAATATCATTTCATTTCTATCAATTGATTCATCTAAAATTTTAATTAACCATGCTAGACCATTTTTTAATTCTACTCTATCTTCATATCGTCTAATATATTTTATGATATTTTTAATAAAATCTACTATATTGTCCTTTTCAATATTTGGATAATCATAATTATTTAGAATCTTCAAAAACTCACTTTCATTATCTTTAGCAATTATATATAAATTACTTTTTAACAAATTAGTAAATTCTATATCAAA
>DLNM01000050.1 GCA_002479485.1 Firmicutes bacterium UBA7510
AAGTAATGAAGATATAAATTTATTATTATTTTTTTATAGAGATGCAAGAATAGATAGTGAAATAACTAAAAAATATATATTAAACTTTGAAATAGATTCATTTAATGAAAAAGATGTTGTGAATTGCATCATACTTTCATCTAAAATAATTGCTAATTTATTAGATTTAAGTAAAATAACAAAAATAGGTGGACTTATATTTGTTTCTTCTGATTTCTACCAAAAAAATATGATTAAAAAAATATTTTCAAATTGTATATTCTTCAAAAACATATTTAGACACACAAAAATATGTTATATTTCATTTAATAAATGTTTCTTTTTAAAAGAAAATGATTTTTATGGTGTAGAATTTGTGTCTGTACATTTCAATAATAACAAAATAAATAACTGCATATTTAGAGAAACGAAATTCGTTAATTTATGTAAATTTTTACAAAGCGATATAAAAAACTCCATTTTTAGCAGCTCTGTATTTATAGACACAATAATAGATATCAATGAATTATATAAAAACAAATTCAAAGGTTGTGATTTTACTAAGTTACAATTTAAAATAAATAAATCGATTAAAAATGAATATCAAGGATCATGTTTTCATAATAGTATCTTCGAAGAATCAAATATATGGTCATCAAACTTTAATTCTTGTAGATTCTATAATTGTAACTTACAAAAGATAAACTTTGGAGGTACTGATTTAAGAAATGTAATTTATAAAGAATGTCTATTTGAAGAAGTTAATTTTGCAGGTGCTGATTTGAAAAATATAAAATTTATACAATGTGAATTCAAACATAGTGTAAATTTTGAAAAAGCCAAAAATTTAGAAACTGTGTCATTTGAAAATTGCAAAGGTTATATATATAAATTATCAGAATCTACTAGTAGTTAATAAAACAATAAAAATACTTGGTGACGATCTCATTTTTAACAATCAACCTTTTAGGCACCGTCACCAAATGTTATGGATTTATAGTTTTTATAAACTTTTGTAGCAAGCTCTATTTTTGCAAGATTTTTTCTATAGATTTACCTTTTGATAACTCATCAATAAGTTTGTCTAAATAGCGAATTTCTTTCATTAAAGGCTCTGCTATTTCTTCTATACGCACACCACAAATCACACCTTTTATCATTTTTCGAGCAGGATTTAATTTTGGAGCTTCTGTGAAGAAAGTTTCAAAATTTATTTGTTTTTCTAATTGATTTTCCAATTCTTTTTGGCTATATCCTGTTAACCATCTAATAATTTCGTCTACATCATCCTTTGTACGCCCCTTCTTTGTAGCTTTGTTTATATAATGTGGATAAACACTTGCAAAACTCATTGAGTAAATTCTACTGTTAGACATAATATTCCTCCTTCATTTCCTTGCTTTATATAATCTTCTATTAAGCTTTAATTGCCCATCTCATTTTAGTTGATTTAGCCCGACTATTATTAATACACTCTTCAGTAGATGGTCTAATAACATCATTTGAAATTTCACTATATACTCCTTCTTTAAAGAAGTACTTGAATGACTTTTTAACAAGTCTATCTTCACCAGAATGAAATGTCAATATTGCAACACGTCCACCCTTTGACAACACATTAGGAAGCTTCTCCAAAAATTCATATAGCACCTCAAATTCACTATTAACATCAATTCTTAATGCTTGAAAAGTCCTTTGTGATGATTTTTTTACCATGTCTTTACGTTTTTCTTTTGGGGTAAAAGCAAGTGCATTTTCAATGATTTTATACAATTTTGTTGTAGTATCAATTTCATTTCCTTTATTTAATTCTTTTACTATAGCTGTAGATATTTCCTTTGCATAATGTTCATCTGAATTCTCAAGCAGCATACCCTCTATCTCTTCCTGAGTCATCACTTTTAAACGTTCCGCTGCTGATATCCCCTTTTCCGGATTCAATCTCAAATCTAAGGGACCTTCACTTTTAAAAGAGAATCCCCTGTCCGGATTATCAATTTGCATTGAAGAAACGCCTAAATCAGCCAACACAAAATCAAATGGTCCAACCTCTTTACCCACCTGATCAATATTTGCAAAGTTAAGTTGTTTAATTGTAAGTATATCCGAACCGTATCCGAGTTTTTCTAATCTTTCTTTAGTTTTAACTATCTCGATAGGATCAACATCCAAAGCATAAATATGGCCTTTAGATTCAAGACATTTCAACATTTCTGATGTATGTCCTCCGTATCCTAATGTGGCATCTAATCCAGTTTGTCCTGGTTTAATTTGCAAAAAATCTAATATCTCTTTTACACAAATAGATATATGCATTCCTGCTGGAGTTCCACCCTTCTGAATAACTCTTGATACAGTATCAGCATATTTTTCAGGTTGATGCTCCTTGTATTTTTCTTTATAATTTTTAGGATATTTTCCTTTGTATCTTACGCGCCTTTTAAATTCTTTTTCTTGATTTTCCAAATGTGAAGTCATTTTTTCAAGCTACCTCTCTATATTCTAATATTGTTATATGAAATATTCATAAATAGTTTATTTAATTATAATATAGTTTGTGTTATTTTCCAAATATATATTTAACATTAATATGAATCCTACACAAAAAATTCTTTACCCAAATTATGATATAACCGATATTCAAATAATAGATGGGAGTATATAATTTTCAATCAGTTCCCATCGTTCACGAGGTTTACGCATTGTTTTAGAGCTAATAGCAACGACAATTTCTTTTTCAGGTATACAACAAATCATATTACCGCCATCCCCCATAGCCATATAGGCAAAAAGATTATCTTTCTTATATATACACCATAAATAACCATAATAATTAAAGAATACAGGTATCTCTTTTTCTAAAGGTATTCCTACTATAGATTGATGAATCCAATCCTTAGAAACAACTTGTTGATTATTTATGAGACCATCATTAATATAGAGCGAGCCAAACCTCGCCATATCTCTTGTAGTAAGTGTAAGTCCCCACCCACCAGTAGAATTTCCACTAGGATCTTTTGCCCATCCCTTTAATTGGTTTCCATATAGACCCTCATAATCAAAAGTTTGATTGGGATTATCCTCTATCTCTTTTGTTCCGATTGGTTTAAATAGATATTCATTGGCAAATTCTCTTGCACTTTTACCAGTAGTACGTGTCAAAATAGCCGAAAGAATATTGACGCCACAATTTGAATACTTAAATTCACCTATATTTCCGTTTTTACCCAACATATCAAGTGAAAACTTAATCCAATCTTTTTGTTTCGTAAGCTTTTCCAACGGTTCTTGAAGCGTTTTAAAGATATATGGAGCCCTCATTGTTAGTAAATGACGTAAGGTTATCGCCTTTTTTTGTATTTCTGAGGGATGACAAATGTACTCAGGAAAAAATTCTAATACTTTTTGATCGAGGCTCTTTATATATCCCTTATCCATTGCAATACCAATAAGAGCGGAAATAAAACTTTTAGTTACTGAAGCAACATGAAAGGTATCCGTGGCCCCATAACCATTATAGTACTTCTCAAACACTACTTTACCAAAACGGACAACAATCATGCCATTAAGATTTTTATAGAGGGAAGGAATTATTTTATCCATATCTAATAACTTATCTTTTTCCATTCCAACTTCAATAGGATCTACAGTATCAAATGTTAAGAGTTGATGATAATCTTTCATTATAAATACCTCCCAGTAATAGAGTTAGTATTATTTTTAATTATTTCTGGCGTTCCTTTAGCAATCACATAACCACCTTGAGTGCCTCCAACCGGTCCAAGTTCAATAAGATAATCACAAACTTTTAAAACATCTATATCATGCTCAATGACAATGACTGAATTACCTTTTTCAACAAGTTGATCTAACAATTCAATCAGTTTTGCAATATCATGTTGACTTAATCCTGTTGTTGGTTCATCTAAGATATAAAGAATATTTCCTTTTCTTTTCTTACCAATCTCTTTTGCTAGTTTAATTCTTTGAGATTCTCCACCGCTTAATGTAGGTGTTGGTTGGCCTAATTTTATATAACCCATTCCAATTTGTTGTAAGATTTTTAAAGTGTTTAAAATACTTGGCTGATTATCAAAAAAATCAATTGCTTGGTCTATACTCATTTCTAATACATCAAATATTGTTTTTCCCTTATACTTAATCGATAATGCATCCTGATTAAATCTTCTACCATGGCACTTTGCACATGTTTTATTAATACTAAGATGTCTTCCTAGCCATATTTTTTCATACCCACTTCCACCACATTCACTACATGCACCTTTAGTATTAAATGAAAAATGACCATCTACAAAACCTTTACTAATGGCTTCTGGTTGCTTAGCATATAAAGTTCTTATTTTATCCCAGATACCAATATAAGAAGCCGGATTTGAATTATTGTTGCGTCCAATAGGCACTTGAGATATTTCTGCATATCCAGAAATGAATTCAACACCTTCTAATCCATCTGCAATGGTTTTTATGACTGTTTCTTCACTATAATCATCTATTAAATCTTCCTTAAATGAATACTTAAAATGAGTTCGTAACAATGGTAACAATGTATCTGATATTAAAGAACTCTTTCCGCTGCCCGACTTTCCTGCAATACCAACTATTGCATGAAGTGGGAGTGTTACCGTAATATCTTTGAGATTATTGGTTTTAGCATGTTGAATAACAAGTGAAGGCATCTCTTCTATATTTACGTTGTATCTTCTTGTAGGCATATTTTTCTTACCTGATAAATAATTACCCGTTATAGATTCATCAGATTTTATTAAACCATCAAGGTTACCTTGGTAAACAATTTGACCACCAAGATGTCCTGCCATTGGTCCAATATCAATAATATGTTCTGCTTTTTGTATGGTACTTTTATCATGCTCAACAACTATCACAGTGTTGCCAATCTCTTTTAATTGTTGAATAGATGCGATAATATCTTCTTTTTCAGATGCATGTAAACCAGCAGTTGGTTCATCTAAAACATAGATTAATGAATCCATTTTGGTATCAAGATGGGCATTTAAAAATAGTCTTTGCAACTCACCACCACTTAACGAAGCCATTTCTCTATATAGTGTTAAATAACCTAATTTCGCATTTATTAGATGTTCTAGTTTAATGAGAATATCTTGAGCTAAATTTTTCCCAAATTGCGTATATTTTTCAACTTCAATCGTCTCTTTAAGAAATGAATGCATATCTGAAATAGGCATTAAACACAGCTCCCCAATATGCTTACCATTAATATGAACACTTCTACCCTCTTGTCCAATGCGATAACCATGACATTCACAACATGTCTGCATCGCATAAATACCATTTAAAGCTTCTCCTTTACGATAGCGACTTTCAAATGCTTTTATCAGCGAGTAGCTACTTTTTCCATTTTCATAACGGCCATAAATCGCTTCATTTTTCACATCTTCAGGTAACGATGTAAATGGAATATAAAAATAATCTTTAAAGCGCCTCTTTAAAACACTCATATAGCCAGGTGTAACTTTTGATTTTATAAAAACAGCTTCTAAAGTAATTTGATTATCTGTTACTAGCCTTTCCATATCAATTTCAAAGTAAGCTCCCCGACCTGAACATTGCAGACACATACCACTTGCTGAATTATAAGAAAAGAAACTTGCATTAAGGTGCTCATCTCCATTAATAGCCTCACCTTGCGCCTGCCCCTCACCTGAATAGAGTAATGTCAGCATATGGAGAATACCTGTCCGCGTTCCGACTGTGGAACGAGGATTACTTTGACGAATAGTGTTTTGATGAACTGCAATCGTTGGTCCTACCCCTTCAATAGAGTCAAACTTATAAGTGTCATCAATGGTAGAAAGCATACCTAGTGATTGTAGATATTGTTTACGTCCCTCTTCAAATATAATATCAAACACTAAGCTTGATTTACCCGACCCGCTTACACCTGTTGCGACAATCAACTTGTTTTTAGGTATGCTAATATCGATATTTTTTAAATTATGAATACGTGCTCCCTTTATCTTTATTTCTTTCATTTAACCACCTCATTGTTTAATTAAGTATCAAATCAGACATGGAAGCATTACTTAGAATGAAACGATAATGGTTGAACTGGTAAGTAGATATCGACTAAATGCATATTATTTGCATCCGTTCGATAATCATTCATATACATTTCAAATGGAAAACTATCTCTTGGAGCATAGCCACTATTCGTTAACCATTCTTCATAAATATAATCCCAAATGGCACTATATTGATGTTGCTGAATATAAAAATGACCAACAATATATTTACCAGCTGGTATTTCCATGACACAAAGATCACTATTTTCATCTACCTTTGCATCATTTGGAATAGTAATACATAGACTTGTCTTAAAATAATCTGGGCTAGTAAACTCTGGATGATCATGATAGATTGACAAGAACTCTGTCTTATTTACTTCAATAAGATTCTGTTCATGTGCACTCTTTAATAATCTTTCTAAAAGTTTAGGAAAGTGGGCAGCTAATTTATCATAAGCTCCAGTAAATCGAAGATAAGCCACCTTTATTTTATCTATTTCAACAATTTCTACATTGCCTTCTATATTTTGTTTAAATTCTTTCTTTTCCATATCCGATACACCTAAATTGTACCTAGAAATATTATATTGGTCTTTGCAATTCTTGCGATAATTTTTTCTATATTCATTAGGACTCACTGTAAACAAATGTTTAAAACTTCTCGAAAAAACTGCTGAATCTGAAAAACCCATATAATAAGCAATGTCTGTAATACTCATATCTAAACGGTGGCTCAAAAGATGAGCCGATCTTTCAAGTTTAGAACGATTTACATATTGTAATAAAGATTCATGGGTTATTGCTTTAAAAATACGGTGAAAATGATATTTAGAAAATCCTGCTATATTTGAGAGTTCTTCAAGTGTAAATGATTGTGAAGCATTTCTTTCAATATAATCTTGTACCTTATTGATACGACGTATATATTCATTTTTACTTGAATAATGTTCCATGATATTTTCTCCTTTACATAAATCTTTAAAGCAACAATAATGTAACCATTATACTTTATCTATTTTAATAACTCAACGATGGTTTTAAATATCTTTAAAGTCAAATATTTTATTATAAAAAGATGTCCTCACTGTTTAAAAAAACATTGAGGACGTTTTATATAAAGGATATCTTTATTGTGTAGTATAAAGCATAATATGAAAAATTACGTTTGATACAGCATGATGAACACTCATTCTATATTTGAATCCAATTCTATCATATACTTTAATTGCTCTTTGATTGAATGAAGCAACAGTAAGTCTATAGTAACTTGCATTAAATTTTTGCTTAGCAAAAGAAATACCATCCGCCAAGAATTTACTGCCAAACCCATTTCCGCATAGTGCTGGGTTTAATCCAAGTCCGATGTCTAAAACCGTTTCGTCTACATATATGTCTTTCTCTAAAGTTGGTATTTGTGCCGACTTTCCAATGCATATGTAACCTAAAACTTTATTATCATTATCGGTAGCCACATAATATTCACCATTCATAAGCTCCTTTAATGTTTCACTGCTTCCATCAAAACTATAGAAAGAATATATATCTGGATATGTCCATTGTGATATTTCGAATGCAAATTCTTTTGTCATTAAAGTAAACAAGTCTTTTCACACCCCTTTCTGTTATAATGTCATCTATTTTTTGTGGTTTTTTAAGGGTTGAAAACGGCACCTTTTTCACCTGTTTTTTACCCGGTTTTGCTCCATAACACAACATCTAGCAGTTCAGCCATCTCATTTATTGAAATAATAATCATCATCATAGCACAAATAGTCAATAGTGCCTTGCCAAAGTATGTTTTTATAATGCCTATATTCTAAATCTCCTGGTTTTTCCTTTGATTTCTCGTTCATTTTTTTCAGATCAAATCCACTTTTTAAAACCGAAAACTTCAGTATCCCCGGTAAAAGCGCCTTACAGGGACAATTATATATACATTTTAGGCACCACATACAATGAAAGCCAAACTTAGGTAATCCATTCACCATTTTAATATTTTTCTGAGGGCAGTTACGAATACATAAACCACATTTGTTACAGTTTTGTGTAGCTCGAATAGATGCACCAAAAAATCGTGCTCCCAAATGTTCGGCTTTCCCAATTACTGCAAAAAATCTATCCTGAAATTTAGGAGAAGTAATTCTTTCTTTTCCGGACAAAATATCTAAAATAATGTTATTTACTTTATATGGCAAAATTCTTAATAAATCAAGATTCAGGTTTTGCTCTGCTTGTATAGCAAAATTCGATGGCATAACAATCATTTTTTCATATAGCAGTTTATAACCTTTTCTTTTTAATAGTCGTTTGCATTGGACACGGCATGCCGTGTTGGGAGAAATCTCCCCTCCTCCAGAAACAGAAATTATGATTGCAGACTTGTTTTGAACTCTAGGTAAATATTTCACCCATTTTTCAGTTATTGAAGCTAATCTAAACGCATATACGGGTGAAAAAATGATTAATATATCTGCTTCCTCAACATCAAGTTGTTTACAAGTAACCATATTAATCTTGGTGCAATCTATTCCCACATTTAGCAATTGCTCTTCAAAACAATCACAGACTGCCTTTGTACAGCCTGTCCCGGAAAAATAAGCTAATATTAGTTTTTTAGGTATTTTTTGAACGTCCATTACAATGCTCCTCCCATAGTCAACATTTGTTGCATATAATCACATCTACAAAGTTTTAGACTCTACTTTATTTTTAAACCGATAACTCACTTTAATTACATATTATATCCAAGTGAGGTATAAATCAATCATAAATTATCTATTGGAACATCATCTTTTAAATGAAAATTTATTTATTGACTTGAATTACTTATATCGTAATAGTATACTAATTAATATTTATCATACTCATATGTATAAGTGATTGAGTTGGATAGGGGAGATAAAATTCATGGCAAAATCAAAACAATATAAGACTTGGGAAGAAGTGTTTCAAAATCCACACAATATTAGGGTTGAATCGCTTAATACTGGTTACATTTCAGGAACTGAAAAAGGAATGTTTAATGTCTATTCTGAAGAATATCAAAATCAGCATACTTTTAAAAGTGCAAAATTACCAGTGTTATCACATTTAATTTCTTACAAAAATAAATATTATCTTGTAGATACAGGTTTTGATTCTTCATTCTCCCAAAGGTGGGGTGGTAGTTTCAAGGGGCTTTTAAGATCTTTCCTTTTACGTAATCATTATTTGCAGGAGGATATATCACTAGGAGTTGAAAAACAACTTGAGGCTAGAGGAATAACACCAGATACTATTTTTTTAACTCATGCACATGAACATTGTGCTGGACTATGTGTGTTTGACAATAGGATTCCACTTGTTTTGGGAAAATACGAGCGTGATATTTGCTTTTTCCCCTTTATTTACTCCACTAACATTAAGTCAAGAAAAAATATTCGATATTTTGACTTCAGTGCAGATGGGATTGAAATGCCACTGCTTGGATATTGCATTGATGTGTTTCAAGATGGTTCATTTTGGGTTATCGATACACATGGACACACTAAGGGACATGTCTCTTATCTAATAAATGGCATTGATAGAACAGTGTTAATAACCGGCGATATCTCAAATAACTCATTAGGATTTGCAATCGGTGTTGAAACTGGATCATATAATGAAAACATGGTTGAATCGAAGTATAGCTTCGATAAATTAAGAAAGTTTGCACAATCTTATCCTCAGGTTAAACTTATTTTTGGGCATGAGGTTCCAGGACTCTTTCAAATTGAATATTTAGACTAGAGCTTTTGCAAAAAATATTACAGGTAGATTGAAATTTTAAACTCATTCTACCTGTTATTGACTATCCTATTATTTGATTTTGATATCCTAATCCTTGTCGGTCTCATCAACACTAGAAAAATCTTAGTCATGATCAACTTTTATCATAATGACTTTATCATCTTCTAACAGTAATGTATCTCCAATCGGAACAATGATGTCACTACCTTTACGTTGCACCATGATAATGAGGCGGTCAGGTGCTAATTCTAAGTCTTTTATGTAATGGTTAGCCCATTGGTGACCACTTGGAATGGCGAATTCAATAAGTTCCTGCCCACTTTCATCAAAATATCTCTCACCACCTATGACAACTATATCATTCTCTTCAATGATTGTATCTCCTCTAGGAACAATTGTTTCTCCATTGCGTTTGATCTTGGCAACGATAAAATTGAGTGAGAGGTTCAAATCCTTTACCTTACTGCCAATTAAGCTACTATTCGGGTGTATTCTTGTTTCTAAGAAGCCAATTTCAGCTTTACTTTGATAGTAGTTGAAAGTCTTTAAGACAGTGTCACTAGGATCTAGCATATCCCATCGCTTTGACAAAGGTGGCATTAAAGAACCTTGAATTAACGCAGAAAGTACACATATGCCAAATACTATATGGTATATATCAATGGAGATAACCGCATCACTATTCACAGCCATAATTGCAAAGGCAGTAGCAGCTGCACCTCGAATACCCGCTAATGAAATTATCTTCAATTGATTACGCTTAAGGCGAAATGGCAGCATCAGACCATAAACGGCTACTGGACGAGCTATAATAGTAATAAATAACATAATAACAAGTGCTAATGGAAATACCTCAATAAATTTTGTAAAGTTAGACAATAGACCTAGGATGAAAAATAGACCAATCTGCATTATTTCAGTAAATCCGTCAAAGAAAAAGACTATGTCACGCTTACCGCGGAACTCCATATTGCCAAGATAAATTCCTAGTATATAAAGTGCCAGGTAGCCATTACCACCGGCAAGATTTGTAATAGCATAAGTAACAAGCATGGAAGAAACCATAAAGACAGCATACAATCCGTCTGCTCCAAGCGAAAGATTTTTAAGTAATTTTCCAATAACAAATGCAAGGACAAAACCCATAACAATTCCAATGACTACCTGAGATAAAATAAGAATCGGGATAGACAAATCAGTTCCAATTATTACAGATAAAAACACCATAGTCATTGTATAGGCCGTCGGATCATTTGAGCCACTTTCAAGTTCCAGTAGCGATGCTGTGTTATACTTCAAGTTCAAGTTTTTCGAACGTAAAATATTTGAAACACTGGCATAATCGGTGGAACCCACAATAGAACCAATAAGCATACCTTCTAGTAATTCAAGACCTAGGACATAGTGACAAAATAATCCTGTGACTAACGCTGTGGCAACTACACCTAAGGAGCTAAGTACTATCGCTTCCTTTGCAATTGGTTTGGCCATCTTCCAACTAGTACCAAAACCACCATAAAACATGATGACCATGAGTGCAAACGTAGCAAAGTTATCAGCAATTCCGTAATCCTCAAATTCAATACCTATTGCACCAAAAACCATACCGAGCACAATAAATAATAAGAGTGCAGGTATCCCATGCTTATTGGACAAACGGATGGCAAAGAGTGCAAGGATAAAAATAATACCTATAACTAAATAATTCATAAATACTCCATTCTAACAGTAATTAATTTAAGAAAATAACAAAAAAGACTCTCAATTTTTATCTTTACGTAAATATTTGATATAATAATCAATTAAATAAAATAGAAGTTATAACAGATGGGGATGGCATTATAAAGCTTTCTTTTAATGAGATTTTAATCATCGCCATTCCTTGAATTGCCGAATAGAAAAGAGTCGCTAATTCATTAGCATTTCCTGGACGGAATTTACCAAGCTCCTGACCTCTTTCAATACACTTGGCAGTTGCTTGAAGCATTTTGGTATCTAGTTCTATGATTTCATTTTGCTTTGGATTAGCCGCCCCCGACAAAAATGATTGTGCCATAAGAATTAATAGATTAGCCAATTCTTCACCATTTATAATGTCGTTATAAACCTTATAAACAAATTGATTAACTAGTTCTCTGGGTGAATCATCCTTTTCAAAAAAATCAATAATGTTTTTAATACTTGTAAGTGAATATTCAACTAAATCATTGAATAATTCTTCTTTTGTCTTGTATTGACGATATAAAAGTCCTATGCTAATTCCAGCTAGATCGGAAATCTCATGAACACTTGTAGAACCAAATCCCTTTTGAACGAACAATCTCATAGCCGCTAATTGAATCTTATCTCTAGTAGCTTTGCGCATTTTCTCAAATTGTTCTTTTGTTCGTGGCATAAATTGCCCTCCTATTTAATGAGTGAATTTATACTCATTATATAATTTAAAAATGTTGTTGTCAAATCAATTCTTCTATCGAAATGAGTTTTCTACTTCGAATATAATATAAACATTAATGTAGCTATAGAAGAGTAGTGTCAGGTTTAACACTACTCTTACTTAGTTTGTTTCTTCTAGTCAGTATAGAACAAATCTAGTTACATACTTGTTTTTTTATCTGATTTATTATTTTTCTCAAAAGGTATTGATGCGTCTGGAGCTTCTTTATCTGTTATAACGCCCTTAGAAGGACTTGGAAGCTTAGATTTGTCAAAGCTGTGATTTTTATTTTTTCCCATCTTATTTCCTCCATAAATAATTTAGTTTATATAAGTTTTTCTATATATATATTATTTATACAGTAAAATTAATTGGTAATTTATTATTAAAACAACTCATACTTACAGTGTTTGCACTTTCTAGTTATTTGTTTTCTATAGCTGCTACTGCTTCAATTTCCACCAATTGATTTGTGTATCCTAATACTGTAACTCCAGATAAGATACTTGGAACATCATGATTGCCAAACATTTTTCTTATTGTTTCCCATGCAGTTACCAAATCTGACTGATCGTGAGATGCTACAATAACTCTAGTATATACTACGTCTTCCAAAGTAGCCCCGCATTCCTTCAGTGCTTCCTTCAAATTATCTACACAAAGTTTTGCTTGTAGCTCATAATCACTCAAGTCGGGTACTTCTCCGTTTTTATTAATGGGACATGCCCCTGCCAAAAATAATAAGTCCATTCCTGAAGGTACACGACCAGCATAAGCATAATCTACTGGAGCTAAATTTGTTGAATGAATTAATGATATTTTTTTATTCACTTTGATTCTCTCCTTCTGTTGTAATATCTATGAGAAGAATTACAAGTTCATTTTTAAATGAATTTTATCTTCAATATCATTTTAATGCTTTTACATTTTTTAAGAAAGATAATAGTCATTTCTATATCATCTTATATACAAAAGCTACCACATATTATAAGAGTGATAGCTTTAATTTACTTATCTTTATTATATACGATTTTCTTAATACTACTATGTGAAAGAAAGAATTCTTCAGCTAGATTGCTAATTGATTGCCCACCTATATATTGGTTTAGAATCTTTTCATTTCTGTCTTTTAGAGAATCTCGACTTTTAGATTTTTCACCCCATCTTTTTCTCTTTTCAGGAAGACAAGGGATGTATACATATTCACCCTGAATATACTTTTGAATTTCTTTAACTAAATCATCTGGTAATATTTTATCAATTCTTACATATTTCATAAAGCTCACTTCCTTAAATTTATTTTTTAATTAAGGAAACAAAGCCTGTATATGTATGAACTTATTTATCAAAAGCGACTAAATATTTATCTCTGTGCAAATTGTCGCCCAAACTCATACCTACAGTCTTTGCACAGAGCATTTTAATCATTTTTCTGTCCATGAGATTAATATTCATGATATCACACTCCCTATTTATCACTTCTAACACAATACTAACACAAAAAGTAATAGAACTCAAGGAGAACTAATTAAGCCTTTTCTATGCATTTCATCAATTAGGATGTCTGGATACCTACACTGTGTAGACTTATTTATGCTGTTTTCTTAAACAGATAAAAAAGCCACTTGACTCTGACACCGTGTCAAGGCTTAAGGTTGATTTAAAAGGAGGAATATACATGGATTTTAAGATTTATTCGAGACAAAGCATTATAACCAATCCTCGGCAGTTCATAGACAAGTACGAGGATTTACCAGCATCTCCAAAAGAATTACTGAAAATAGTACAGGGATTGGTCATACATGGTGACCAAGGAAAACTATATAACGTTACTTTTAGTAAAAGGCAGATGGACGAAGAATTGTTACGCACTGTACCGCAAATGCTAGAGAAATTATTACAAATCGACCAAAGCTCCCTGTCAGAAACAAGACCAGCAAACATGCGTCTAATTGGAATGTGTAGGGACTACTCTCTGCTCTTCTTATCTTTTCTACGGTATAAAGGTATTCCTGCAAGAGTGCGTGTTGGCTTTGCGAATTACTTTGAAAGTGAACTAATGTATGAGGACCACTGGCTTATTGAATATTACGACCGAGAAAAACAACATTGGGTGCGTGTAGATGCACAGCTTGATGACATTCAGAAAGTACATTTTGGGGTAACTTTCGACACAGAGGATATGCCAGCAGATGCAGGATATCTGCTTGGTGGGCAAGCGTGGACACTTTGTCGCTTGGGAGAACATCATCCAGAGGATTTCGGCTACAATAAAAACTGGAAAGGATGGCATTCTGTAAAAGGAAATTTATTGCACGATTTTAACAGTCTACTTGGTATGGAACTCTTACCATGGGATTTGTGGACGGAACTTAGTACAAAAAAATATAATAATCTCAGCCGACAGGAAAAAGACATTTTGGATGAAATGGCTATGCTTACCACAAATGCTAACATCACGGAAAAAGAACTCTTAGCATTTCAAAAAAGTTTGCCTGAGTCATACATGGAGGCTATCCATTCAAAACTTAAGCTGTTGGGTATTGACGTGCAATACGAAACGTTGAGCCCCGATATGCTGAAGAAAAAGTTCTCTATAACTCCATCAACAAAAGAACGAACTATAGTTACCCCCTTGAAAGATAATAATCATCTATTGGTGTTAAAAGGGTGTCGTCAAAACAACTTAAAAAATGTGAATGTGTCCATTCCAAAAGAAAGGCTAACTGTTATCACAGGTGTAAGTGGAAGCGGCAAATCGTCCCTAGCTTTTGATACAATTTATGCAGAGGGAAAACGTCGATATCTTGATAATATGTCAAATGCAGCTAAAATGCAGGAACAGATAGAAAAACCGGATTTTGATACTATACAAGGACTCACCCCTACCATTGCAATTGAGCAAAAAAAAGGAAGTCAAAACCCTCGTTCTACCGTTGGAACTCTGACAGGCATTTTGGATCATCTGAGAATGCTGTATGTTGCAATCGGAATACCCCATTGCCCTTATTGCGGAGTGCCTGTTCAAAAAGACAGCAAAAGTAAAAATCGTTGCCCTGCTTGCGGTAGCCTGTTTCAAGGACTGACGGTGTCGACGTTTAATGCCAATGCACATGTAGGGGCGTGCCATACCTGTAATGGGCTTGGAATTTTATATGAGGTTAATCCAGATGCTATTGTGGTGAATGGCAGCCTGTCTGTGTTGGATGGAGCTACTTCCTACTTTGGAAAGCTGCGTGGCAAAAAGCTAACAGGTAACTGGATGATTGGAGAATTATATGCAATAGCGAGCGATATGAACGTTGATTTAGATTTGCCTTGGAATGATTTACCAAATAAATTCAGACAAGCAATTCTTTACGGCACAGGGAATAAAATTTACAGCTTTAAATATAATTCCGGAGGTCGTGATACAGAAATCAATCGTCCCGCAGCTGGAGCAGTAAGCCATATACAACGATTATTCCGAGAATCCAAATCAAATGAAAATCCTCAAAAAGAATATATGCGTGAGATTCCCTGCCCCACCTGTCACGGAGAATTGTTGTGTTATGAAGCCCGATATACAACAATTATGGGATACCGTTTGCCCGAGCTAACAAAGATGCCCATTGACAAGCTTTGGGACTTTATATGCAGCTTGCAGGAATTGCTTTCAGAAAATCAGGCAAATAAAGCTGGAGAAGTTATTCTTGAAATTCAAAACCGAATAATAAACCTATTGCAAGTAGGCTTGCCGTATTTAACTCTGAGTCGAACCGCTCCAACCCTTTCAGGTGGCGAGTTACAGCGTGTGCGGTTGTCTAGCCAGCTTGGCAGTGAACTAATTGGTCTTACCTATATCCTTGACGAACCCTCCATCGGGTTGCACCCACGAGATCATCATCTGATGATTGACACTATCAAGCATCTACGGGATAAGGGAAATACCGTCATTGTTGTAGAACATGATAAAGATACAATGTTAAACGCTGATTATATTGTTGATGTCGGCCCCGGGGCGGGAACTTTCGGCGGTGAAATTGTGGCAGCAGGAACTGTGGATGAAATTATGAAAAATACATTGTCTGCTACCGGACGTTTTCTTAACAATAGCAAAATATGCGAGCCACAAAGCGCAATAAAACCTCACAAATGGATGACTCTGAATGGATGTACTGGAAACAATCTTAAAAATATCAACGTCCGGTTTCCACTTCATACAATGTGCTGTATTACTGGTGTAAGTGGTTCTGGTAAAAGCTCACTGATTTTTGGAACATTGATTCCTGCACTAAACAAGGAAATTAACCATCAAATATGTGTCAGCACCTGTTATCTTTCTTTTGAGGGATATGAGGATATTGATGGGTTTGTCCAGATGGATCAAAGTCCAGTTGGAAAGTCCCCACGCTCAACCCCTGCAACCTATATTAGTGTTTTTGACATCATCCGCAGCCTATTTGCAAAACAACCAAGAGCTTGTGAGCTTGGGCTTAGTGAAAGCCATTTCAGCTTCAACTCAAAGGACGGTGGATGCCCTGTTTGTGAGGGACAGGGGCAAATTAAAGTCAATTTCCAGTATATGGCGGATACTTACGTTATCTGCCCAGAATGTAAGGGCAGCCGATATCAGAAGGAAGTGTTAGAGGTTCTTTACAAGGGAAAAAGTATTGCAGATATCTTGCATATGGATGTTTTGGAAGCAATATCACTTTTTGAAGATGTACCGGAGATTGTACAAAAGTTATCACTAATGGATGAAGTAGGACTGCCTTACCTAAAATTGGGGCAAAGCACTACTACCCTCAGCGGAGGTGAAGCTCAAAGGCTGAAGCTTGCCAAGGAACTGAGCGGAAAACAAAAAAGGCATATGGTCTATATATTAGATGAACCGACAACTGGATTGCACTTTCAGGATATTGAAAAGTTGCTGTTGATTTTCCGTAAACTGGTTGATGCAGGTCATTCACTATTCATTATTGAACACAACACCGAAATTATTGGAGCCTCTGATTGGATCATTGATATCGGGCCGGAGGGTGGAATTTCCGGAGGTCAGGTTGTAGCCGAGGGAAATCCGGAGGAAATTAAAAGAAATCCTGCAAGCATTACAGGCAGATATCTGTGAGGAGGGAATGAATGAGAATGTTGAAGAAAGAATCGTGGCAGTATAAACTCACGGCATATATGTTGAGCCAAGGAATATCCCTACTTGGTTCATCTGTCGTATCGTTAGCAATTATCTGGTATGTTACTTTGGGAACCGGTTCTGGTAGTTTGATTGCGGGTGTTACCATTACAACTTTTCTGCCACAAGCTTTGGTAATGCTATACGGTGGTGTACTCGCTGACCATTACCCGCCTAAGCGTATTGTGATTATAAGCGACTCTATGATAGCTATTTCCACTTTTATACTGGCAATTTTCTTTATTACTGGTATAGATAATATAGGCTGGGTGTTTTTCTTTAATGCTTTACGTGCTTTTGGAACAGGCATCCAACTTCCTGCTTCAAAGAGTATATTGCCACAGATTGTTCCAAAGGAACAATTGATGAAAGCAAACAGTATCAATACCGGTGTGTGGAGTGTCATTCAATTGGTATCACCAGGGCTTGGCGGTCTTGTTATGAGCCTTATGGATATGGAGTATGTATTTCTAATTGATGTAGTGACTGCCTTAATCAGTATTATTATTTTAGCGACTATTATAGTGCCATCGTTCGAATTACGACAAAGCAATGAAAATACACGCGAGGAGCTAGTGCAAGGTTTTCGTTACATCATGAATTCTATGGCATTACGCAATGCAATTCTATTATATACTATATTTCAGTTTCTGGTCGTTCCGGCTTCACAGCTTACGCCACTGTTAGCATCTAAAAATGTGGGCGGTGAAGTTTGGATACTCAGCGTGATAGAAACAGCGTTTTCAATCGGCGCACTGTCAGCCAGTCTTTTTATGTCATATAGAGAACTAAAAATCCCACATTTCAAACTCATTGGGTTGTCATCTATCGTTTTTGGAATGACAATGCTCCTGTTGCTACCTGCACGTGGCATTCTGCTGTTTGCCGCAATGATGTTCCTAATGGGAATTGGCAGTCCTCTATATTACACGCCGCTAATCACTCACATACAAGAGAGCACCAAGGATTCCTATATGGGGCGTACTTTTTCCTATGTAGATTTATTATCCTCACTGGCAACACCACTTGGCATGATGGTATTTGGCCCTTTATCAAATATTAGTATCTTTCTACCTTTTGTAATTCCCGGTATTGTACTAATCCTGTTAGGCATTTGGGTTCGGAAAAAAATGTAATAAAAATAGGGCTTGCCCTAAGGGGCAGCCCATGTTTTCAAATCATATTTCTATCAGCGGAATTTGTATCTCTGTTAGGTATTCTTCTGGGTTATCAGTATCCTCATGGTCGATAATTGTGACCTGACGAGATGGGCTTCCCATAGTATATGGGTGGTTTTTGTCAAGCCAATCTGCAAAGGAAAAGTAAGCACCTGCAATATTTTCATATGGACCATAAACCATCATGCAAGCCATTTTATCAATATTTTCAAGTGTACGGTAAGTAAAAGCATCTTTATCCTTACCTAACCGCTTTACAATAAGACATACTTCTATATCAACATAGGAATCCAAATGTTCATCGTCATGATAGATTGCAACATTGTTTTGACTACTTCTATCAAACTCAATATGCTCTTGATGGACAAAATCCATAAGTTCGCTCCAAAGCGTTCCCTCATCAAAGTGGCTGCTCACCTTACGGCGAAGAGATATAACTGGGTAGGAAGGTATAGATTTTATTGTTACATTATAATATTGGTCAAATTTATCGGTCTCAATATGTGTGATAGCAGAACGAATCTGCTCAATACGTTTTTTCTCCATTTCAATAACTTCTTCAATATCTCGAATTTTGTTATGAAGTCTTTGCATTAGATATGTATCATTCCAGTTTTGCAATAGCTGCATGGTTTCAGCAACTCCAAAGTTAAGGTCTCGCAGCAATACAATTTTTTGCAGTTCCGGAACCTGATCAGCGGAGTACATCCGATAGCCGGTAACCGGGTCTATATAAGACGGTTTGAGCAGCCCTTGATTATCATAATAACGCAACATTCGTACAGAAACGTGCGTGAGTTTTGAGAAATCACCTATTTTCAGCATTTATTCACCCCTTTCGTTATTAGTATACAGTTTGTTTTTTTATACTTCAAGTCCAAAAATGTAAAATAAAAGTCTTGACATTGACACGGTGTTAGGGCTTAAAAATGAATTATATCACAAAAGGAGATTCGCCATGATTAATGCACATAATATTAGGTTTGTTCAGATTCCTGCAATGACCGTTGCTTCAATTCAATGTATTAGTACATCACCGGAAAGGGACAGTTTGAAAGCAATAATAGATTTTATGGGAGATATAAAACTAGACAACAAGATTTCACTTATACGACACTTTGGTTATGTTCCACAGTTTGATAAGTGCGGCAATGCGGATATAGATATTTTTGAGAGGCTGATAGCAGTCCCAGAAAATATAGAAATTTCAGAACCATTTGTAAAAAAAATTTTTCCAGGTGGGTTATATGCCGCCTGTACAGTTCCAATAGGATTTTTTGATAGAGTATCAAAACTAAAAGATATAATTTGTGCAATGTCAAACTATGAACTTGTTGACAATGGACAATTTGACGTTATTGAGGAATATTTAAATCCTTGGAATTTTTCATCATATTGTATAAAACAGTTCTTCACAGACACTCAAATAGACATTCTTGTTAAAGTTAGAAAACTTTACAACATTATTTAGTTTAGCGAGAAATATTTGAAGATAATATAAAAGCGGGATATAAAGATGTATGCATTTGTAGAAAGTTATTTACATACAATTTAAATATAATAGGTGTTAAAGAGCTAATAGAGCACTTTAACACCATTATTTTTTACTTTAAACATGAGTATTTTCAAACTATATTTATAGATCAAAAGAACTCTATGGCGTCTTTGGCGGAAGCCTTCTGCTACCTAATAGCTGTTCAAAGGCATATGCAATTTCAAACAAAGTTGGTTCATCCCATCGTCTTGCCATAAACTCAATTCCAACTGGCACACCAATTGGTGCTTCATCAGTTTGCTTGGAAAATCCCGCTGGAACAGTCACAGCCGGAAAACCAATCGTCGAAGCCAACAATCCATTACGTCCTTGCTGAGATTGAAGACCCACATGCTGAACAAGAATATTTTGATGTGGATAAACAAACGCATCCAGCTCATATTTAGCCATAACATAGTAAGCAGTATTCCTATTTCTAATTATGTTTAAAAGTTTGTTTTTGTAACCTTCCAATTCTCTCGGATTAACTACCTCAGCGCATTTCTTAATGAAATCGTCAATTGCAGGATACAATTTTCCACTGTCTGCAAGAAATTGAAAATTTGGTACAGGACTGTTTGAAGCTTTTGCAAAATACTTGTCTAATTGTTCTTTAAACTCATAATACTGAACATCGCACTCCTTGTTAAGGCGGCTCATTTCAAATTCTGGCACATCAATAGTAATTATTTTAGCACCGTTTTCACGCATCAATTTGATGGATTCTTCCATTACTTCATTTACATCAGCGTCATTTCCCAAAGTGTTTAAAAGCAACCCCAATCGTTTATTACGAAGACCATCAGCTTTTAAAAAGTCGGTATAAGAAGTAGGCACATGCTTTATTTGTTTTGCACTTACTTTATCCTCCGGGTCAAAGCCCACGCATATATTTAATAAAATAGCCGCATCCGAAACACTTCTGGTAAGTGTCCCTGCTGTATCCTGAGTTTCGGTAACAGGTATGATTCCTCCTCTGGACAGTAATCCTGTTGATGGTCTGAAACCAACCAAGTTAGTTGCACTTGCCGGGCTGCGTACTGAGTTGACTGTATCAGTGCCAAGACCACCAGCGGCAAAGTTTGCAGCAACAGCGGTTCCGGTACCTCCGGAAGACCCTCCTGGAGTCCTAGTTAAATCATATGGATTTAGGGTCTGACCTATTAAAGTCCCATCCGTAAATCCATGGCAAGCAAATTCTGATAGATTTGTTTTTGCAATAATTACTGCACCTGCTTCACGTAGCTTATTTACTATAAAAGCATCTTCAGAAGGTCTATTTTCAGCCAAAAGCACACTTGAGGCAGTGGTAGGCATGTCAAACGTATTGATATTGTCTTTAACGACTATTGGTATACCATGCAGATTACTATATTTTCCTTTAGTTTTTCTATCCTCATCCAATCTGATAGCATCGTTAATCGCATGGCTATTAATTGTTACAATAGAGTTTAATTTAGGTCCTTTTTTATCATACTCTTCAATTCTGTCAAGGTAGAACTTAGTCAGCTCTAAAGACGTGATTTCATTTTTCTCCATTGCTTGTTGCAACTCCATAATACTTTTTTCCAATGGTTGGAATTTCATAACTCTATCACTCCTTTATATCTATAATAAGTTAAAAATAGTTATCTCTACTTAAGGGATATCTACTCCATAATATTTCTTAGAATTCCAAGCCCTTCTATTTCACTTTCTATTACATCACCATGTTTAAGATATACAGGTGGATTCATGCCAGCTCCAATACCAGATGGTGTACCAGTAATAATTATATCACCAGGAAAAAGTGTCATCCCCTTTGAAAGGTCACTAATTATATATGGAATATTAAAAATAAAATCATCAGTATTACCGTTTTGTCTCATCTCCCCATTTACCTTAAGAGAAAGATTTAAGTTATGGGGATCCATGATTTCATCAGCTGTGACAATATACGGGCCTATAGGAGTAGTATCGTCAAGTCCCTTTGCATAAGCGTACTGCGGTAAATTTTTCTGAATATCACGTGCAGTTATGTCATTAGATATTGTATACCCAAAGATATAGTCCATTGCATCTTTTTCAGCAACACGGCTGCATTCTTTGCCGATGACTACGGCCAACTCAACTTCATAATCCATCATTGAAGAAATCCCGGCATGCAAGCATATACTTCCATTATGCGATACTGCTCTATTCACCCTACGCCAGAAATAACTGCAATGTTTTGGCCTAATATACTCTACTCCGTTGAGCTTGCAAGTTTCCTTTACATGTGATACATAGTTCTGAGATACAGCTATTATATCCCTTGGATTTGGAATTGGGGCAAGTAATTGTACATCTTCAATCTTCAAGCCGTTATAATCCATTGTATTAAGTTTTTTTGCTAGTTGTTGCTTTTCTTTTTCCGTTATATTTTTGATAAGGTCTATCATGGTTTTATAGTCAAGACCCAATTCATGTATTGAGTATATTTCAGTTCCGCAATTGGAAAGCACACCAATACACTCCTGAGAATCATATTTATACGCTGCAAATTTCATAAGTAACCACCTTTTTTCAAAATTAAAATTATCGCAGGTTAATTTGATTTTAGACTTCGCATAATAGTATCAGACCTGCATAGATACCACAAAGTATATCATGTCCTGAGGAATACCCGATATTGCGAATATTTGCTGTTGCTTTGCTTATATCTGATGATTTGAAAAACTCTATTATAGGCTCACAGAATCTCTTTTCACTTCCATGAAAAAGCATCTCAGCACTTATATCATTAGTCCTGTAAATATTAGCTTTACACACTTGCGCCAAATTCTTAAAAACCCTATCACAAGATGAATATACAGCTAAAATTCCTAAAATAAAATCATCTGCTGATGGTGTTAAGCCTATACCATAGCCTATTATGCCTTTAAAAATCTCGTCAAGTGCATCAGTTTCTACATTGTGCAGAATGCTTTCCAATAGCTTTCCAAACCTCTCTGGATATATGCCATTTGATGTTACTCCAGGAAACTCAGGCAAATTAAGAATTTTCAACTTTGCAATTTCTTTATATATTCCATTTTCAGGAATATTGCTAATAATCACTTTTTTTAATTGAGAAGCTAAATCAGCTTTTTTATTTAGATTCATATACCCACTTATATATGGGCTTATAATCTCAGAATTGCTAAAATCTATTTTAGCTGACTTCCCTATTAAAAGAGAATTGTAAATATGAAGCTCATCTATGCCATAAAAAAACTCTCTAATATTATCGGTAGGAAGGCAAATTGATGCAACCCCCATCGATCTTTGTGAAGACAAAAATGTAACTATTCGTCCGTTTATAGTCTTATAATTCGCTGCAGAGCCATAAACTGAATGTAGCTTTAATATTGTCCCATTTTGGTTATTCAACTCACGAGCTAGGTACTCGCATATTTCTAAGGCATATGTCATAATTTCACCTCACAGCCAACTATTAATTTAAAACAATTCACAAAAACTTAAGTAGGTCAGATCATATTCATAAAATTGTCCTGACCTACATTTGAGCTTACTTTAAGCCTTTATAGTCTCATCTGAAACTATTTTTTTTCTTCCATAAAACACTTCACGATCTAATTCCTTTTCACTAGCCGCAACAAACAACGCACAGAATACATCATCAGCTACGTTTGTAGGTACTCGTGTGATTGCAAGAATCCAGTCAATACCTGCAAACAAGGCTACTCCTTCAAGTGGTATACCATTTAAGGCAAACACAATGGCAATTGCAACGATTCCGCCACCAGGAACCATAGTGTTACCAAATGAAGATAATACTGATGTTACCGCTAACATAACCATAGCAGAGAATGATAATTCAATTCCTAAAATTTGAGCAACGGTCATACTTGCTAAAACAGTTAAGATTACCCCTCCGTCAGTGTTTAGTGTTCCACCTAAAGGATTAACAAAATTCGAAATTCTTTTGCTTATACCCATGTTTTCTTCAGAATCCAATAACTTCATTGGAAGAGACATAGCAGATGAAGTTGTAGTTGCTGCAACAATAATGGTACGTTTTACATTAGCGATCATTCTGAAGAAGTTAACTTTTGCGTATATGGAAACAGTCAATCCAACAATTAATAGACATGCAATATTTGCAAGTGTAATTACTAATATTGTTTTTAATAGTGGAATTAGAACTCCAATACCGTTTTGACCAATCATGTTTGCAGTAAGTGCAAATATACCTATTGGTGCAAGATTCATTATAAGTGTAACAATCTTCATTATAAGTACATTCATATCTAGTATGAAGTCGTGAATTCTCTTGATTGAATCTGTTTTTTTATAATATGAGATTGTAATACCTACTACTATAGCAAAAAGAATAATCTGAGTTATTGCGTTATTAGTAAAGGCTGCAAAAATATTTTTAGGAAAGAAGGATAGTATAGCTTCAGAAACTGACATACCCATTGTGTTTCCCGTATATTCTGATAACTGAATGTTCATAATTCCAGCACCTGGTTGGAATACATAACCTAAAACAACAGCTAAAAAACCTGCCATTGAACTTGTAAAAACAAATGAGAATAAAGTTTTAACACCTATAGTACCTAAGTCTTTAATCTCCAGTGTCATAACCGACTCAACTAAAGCACCGAAAATCAAGAATGGAACCATCATAGAGATAAGATTAATAAATATATCCCCAAAAATTTTAATATATGCTGTGTTCTTACCTAAAACTGCTCCTACTACAAGACCAAAAATTGAAGCGAAAATCATTTTTTTTGAAAAAGACATTTTTTTCATATAATTGCCTCCATCTATATATATTTTTTTTAGATTCTTTTTGCAACTTCTAATACTGCTTTCTCGAAGCAGTCAATAGGTGCATTTGTAATTCCTGCCCCGATAAATCCTACTCCTGCATTTTTGTGCGCTATACCTGTTGTAATTATAGGTAATATTCCTGTTTCTAGTACCTTTCTTATATCAATACCGCTTGGGCCACCTCTAAAGTCAAGATATGGCATTGAAAACGTAGGGTTTTCAGTAAATGTAATTTCGTACATATCTTTTGTTATCTTCAAACAGTCCTCTACATTTCCACCTACGAATTGCACAATTGCAGGTGCCCCTGATAGAGCAAATCCACCTACTCCTCCAGCTTCAGTGATTGCACTGTCACCCATATCTAAGTTTGCATCCTCCTTAGAGAACCCAGGTAAGTAAAGTCCTTCAACATATTGGGATGGTCCAGTAAACCATGTATTACCTTCACAACCACTTACACGGATTCCAAATTCTACACCATTTCTGGATAGAGCAGTTACTATAGTACTATTTTTTACTCCGTGTGCAGCGTCAAGACACGCTTTCAAAGCAGGCATTGAAAGACTTAGGAAATAATGATCATTTGTATTTAGATTATTTAACACTCTTAGAAAAACATCTTTTTCAAGATCTGCTTTTACAAGGAGTGGAAACAATTCCTTCATAAACAAACCACTTCCTGCTTTGTTTCTGTTGTGACATTCATCTCCCATGTGTAAAGCCTGTGATATCATTGAGCGCACATCTATTCCATTAGAATTTTTTAGTGCTTTGTGCAGTGTTTCTGCCAGCTCACCATGGATCCATCTAAAATTCTCTAATACATCATCGTCATATGCTCCAAAACGAAGTACTTTAGATCTAGTTCCTTCAGTTAGTGGGCAAAATGATAGATTTCCATGCTTTACATTCTTTACTACGTGTACATACATTGATGCTGAGATTACGCCAGCCATAGGTCCTACAGCTCCATAATCATGACATGAATGGAACTCAATCTTGCCAGATTCTACAAATTTTACAGCATCATCTGGATTATCTGCAAAACCCTCAAATAGGACTAATCCAATGATTGCACCTTTCATTGGTCCACACATATTCTCCCATTTTATTGGAGGTCCCGCATGTAGAATAGTATAGGGAGTCATGTTTGGGATAACATCAATAGCTTTTGCAACATCAATTAAAAACGGTTCAGCTTCAAAAAAGCGATTTAACGCTATTTGGTTAGCTTGCTCAACTTCTTCAGTGTAAAGTTTTTTTAGAGCGTTTAACAACTCATCATCTTTAGTACGAGGTGGAGTCCAATCTATGTTCAAGGTCTCTACTTCTTGATCGAACATTGCTTTACTGAAAATATCCGTACCAATATTTATAGCCTTAATATCTTGATTTAAAAATTGGTTATTTAAACTCATGATTTTTCCTCCTTATCACTTCTGCTGCAATTCTAGCTGCTTGTGCATTACTATTGGCAATAATTACCCCTGCAGATGTTAATATATCTTTTTGTTTTTGAAGCCCTTGAAAATCTTTTCCTGTACCACATACATATGCAATTATAGCCATATTCGGTGAAATAGCTTTCGCTTCCTGGATAGACTTAAGTGCAACACCAGCTGAATCATCATGGGCCCCATAACCGATTACAAAATCTAATATAATTGCCGCTGTTTCCTTATTCTTAGCTTCTTCAACGATTTTTTCATTTCTAATTGTTGGGTCAATCATAGGATGAGGTTTTCCCATGGTATACTTGTCATCGCCTAAATCCAAAAATGTATGACCTTTAGTTAGTGTTTCGTCTAGAGTCTTGCCATTTAAAGAATTTACTAAATAATTGTTAAATACGTACTTTGCTTCACTGCATAGAGTTCCTCCGCAGAAAAGTCCTTTAACATATTTTTGTTCAGGTAAAAGTTTTTTAGCAAAGTCCTCTGAAAATGATAAATCCTCTAATTCCATATCTGGTTTAATTCCTGTTAACTCAAGTGCTTTTATAGCAGCCTCTTCCAATGTTGGAACAAAGAAAACATTTTTACTATTTGTCACGCCTTCATTGTACCCCATAAAACAAATTATAACAGGTTTGCTACAATTTTCAGCTGCTGTTATTATCTTACTAGCAACAGACTGTGATGGTTGTTTAGAAAGTAATATTATAATTTCAGTTTTTTCATTATTTTTTAGAGATTCAAGAACATGAAGCATCATAATTCCGCCAATTTCACTACTTAAATCTCTACCACCAACACCAATTGCATGTGTAATTCCTCCACCAAATTGGTCTATTAGAACAGTAACTTCCTGTATTCCTGTTCCAGATGCGCCTACAATGCCTATGTTTCCTTTACTAATTTCATTGGCAAAACACAGACCTTTATTATTAATAATTGATGTTCCACAATCTGGACCCATCATTAGTAAACCTTTTTTAACGGCATAAGTCTTAAGTATTTTTTCTTCTTCCAATGACACATTATCACTAAAGAGCATAACGTTTAAACCAGAAAGTAACGCTTTTTGTGCCTCTATAAAAGCATAGCGTCCTGGCACAGAAATAATCGCTAGATTTGCATCAGGTTTCTCAGACAAACCTGACTTTAAGCTAGTTGGTGCAGCAACTGTTGCCCCACCCGACCCACTACTACGGTTTTTTTTGTTAAGTAACTCATCAACGGCTTTTAGAACTTCATCTTTTACTGAACTGTCAGTAGTTTCAAAAGCGATTATCAAATCGTTACTTGTAGCATTTATAGTATCAGAATTTGAAAGTCCACTAGCCACAAGCATTTCTTTGTTTAGCTCCGTTCCCATACAGACGGAAGCTTCCACCACCCCGGGAATCTTTGTAATTTCAGAAGTAACTACCATAAGTGTAACAGAATCATAGTAAGTGTTATTTTTAATGATTGCATACGACATTTTCCCACCTCCAAAGTCATTTTCTCAGTATGCTTTATTTAGTAGTATAATTTTTAGCTTATTCTACTATTATCTAGGATATAGTACAATCCTTTTAATTAAACTATTTAAGAAATGTTTCAGATACTGCTTTTGAAGCTGTTCCTAATTCAACCTTATATCCAAGTTCGAATAATGACATTTCTATTGCACCCATAACAGCATAAACATCTAGTTTATGGATTGAACCCATATGCCCAATTCTAAATATCTTTCCTTGTAATCTTTGTAATCCACCTCCAATAACCACACCATATTTTGACTTTAATATATTTGAAAATTCTTTAAATACTATTCCCTCAGGCATATAAATAGCTGTAACCGTATCAGATTCATATCCTAGTTCTGCAAACAGGGATAATCCCATAGCCTTCGCCGCATTTCTTGTAGCCTGTGCCATTAAAGCATGCCTTTTCCAAACATTCTCAATACCTTCTTCTTCAAGAATATCCAAAGACTCTTTTAACCCAAACAATAATGTTGTAGGAGGTGTATAGGGTAATTGTTGCTCTTCCATTTTTTCCCTCACAGCTTTATAGTCCCAATACCATTTAGGCAATTTTGATTCTTCATAAAGCTTCCAAGCTCGTTCACTTACAGCAATCATGCTAAGTCCTGGTGGCAGCATAAAACCTTTTTGAGAAGCTGTTATAGCAACATCTACTCCCCATAAATCGTTCTCAAATGGCATACAAGCAAGTGAACTAACTGCATCTACAATCAATAATGCAGGGTGGCTACTTTCACACATCATTTTACCAACGGACTCAATATCGTTTACGATTCCGGATGTTGTTTCATTTTGAGGCAGACATACCGCTTTTATTTCTTTATTTATATCTTGCTTAAGAACAGCTTCTATTTCCTCGGCCCTTACAGCTTGTCCCCACTCTTTTTTAACTTTGATTACATTAACCCCATATTTTTCGGCAATAAGTGAAACCCTTTCACTAAACACACCTTGGCACACAACAACAATTTTATCTCCCGGTGAAAAAAAGTTCACTATAGCTGACTCTAACCCCCCACTGCCTGAACTTGGAAACAGTAAAATGTCATTATCAGTTCTAAATACTTTTTTCAAGCCCTTAACACAATGTGTTAATAATTGTTCGAATTCAGCACCTCGATGATTAATAAGCGGCATTGAAAGAGTTCTAAGTATTCTAGATGGTACATTTGTTGGTCCGGGTATTTGCAAATATTCATTTCTTACCATAATTCACCTCTCATAATCTATCTATTATATCCTCAACAGCTCTAATTACTTCATGAATATCTTTTTCTTCAACTCCATAATGGGTAATCATTCTAAAAGATGTTCTAGAAATCTTTTTAGCTTTAATACCCTTTTGCAATAATTTCTCAAGAAAATTGTCAATTGAGATTGGCAATTCTTCAACTGAACCAGTAATTATATTTGTGTGAATTCTAGATGTCTCTACTTTCAATCTATTAATTTTTGACAAACCATTACCTAAAATCTGTGCATGTTTATGATCAATTTCAAGCTGCGGTAACATCGTATTTAACGCTACAATTCCAGGTGCTGCTAAAAAACCAGCTTGCCTGTACCCACCACCTATTCTTTGTTTCATCCATCTTGCCTTTGCAATAAAATCTTTATTCCCAGCAAGTATTGCTCCAAATGGTGCAGCGAGACCCTTCGTTAAAGCAAACATAACAGTGTCCACATTCTTCACAATCTCTTTAACAGAGGTTTTAGAAGCAACTGCTGCATTAAATATTCTTGCACCATCTAAATGAACAGGTATGCAATTTTTTTTTGCTAAATCACAAACAGCATTTATGTTATCTAATGGCACTATAAATCCTGCATTTAAGTTGTTTGTGTTTTCTATACATATTAGTGAAGTCCTGGCATTCTGTATACCTCTTACTTGAATTAACTCTTCCATTTTCTTAATATCATAGACCCCATGTGGCACTTCAATAGACCTAGTCTGTACTTGTGATAAAGCAGCAAGTGCTCCGACCTCTAAGCTATAAATATGTGAGGTATCACCTACAATTACTTCTTCTCCACGATTTGTTAGAGCCATAACTGCAATTTGGTTGCCCATAGTTCCTGAAGTAACAAACAATGCATCTTCTTTTCCCAGTATATCTGCCGACATTATTTCTAGTTGTCTTACAGTAGGATCTTCTCCCATAATATCGTCACCAACTACGGCTTTGTACATTGCATCTCTCATTTCTTGAGAAGGCTGCGTTACAGTATCTGAGCGAAGATCAATGAACTTTTTCATATCATCACCTCCTACTTATGATTTAAATACTTCATTTATAAACTTAAACTTTTAATCTTTGTATTGTTTTTAACAATGCTATTATACATAAAGCAAGAACCATGCCAAAGTTCAACATGGTTCTTATCAAGTGATTTGAATGTACTGTTTATGTATTATATATTTGAAACATTTATGTTTCATATTCTGCAACGCAATTGTTTCTAAACTGAAACATTTACGTTGCATATGCTAGACTAATTATTGTCGCGACGCATCTAAGTTGTATTTCTTCATTTTTCTCCATAGGGTGGTTCTAGATATACCAAGTGCTTTTGCAGTAAAATTAATTACACCCATATTATCCTCTAAAGCATTTATTATGGCTTCTTTCTCAGAACTATATAGCGTCTTATAGTCCTCTGATTTAATATTGTTTTTGTTAAGTATCAACTGATTATCTAATTGGTATATAGTTGTATCACTTTTAACATTATCCGCTACAATAAAGTTGTCCTTAATATCATTCAGTTCAATATGTGAATGTTTTGCAACAACTATCAATCTTTCAACAAAATTTCTTAGTTCTCTAACATTGCCAGGCCAACTATATAAACTTAAATATTGCATTGCATCCTCACTAAGAGTAATCGCAGGCTTACCTAATTTGAGACTGTAATATTGAATAAAATGCTCTATTAGATATGGGATATCTTCATATCTTTTCCTTAAAGGAGGAATCACTATTTTCAAAACATTAAGTCTATAAAATAAATCTTCTCTAAATTTTCTTTCTACAACTAAATCTTGAAGATTTTTGTTTGTTGCGGCTATAACCCTTACTTCTATAGGAATTACTTTGTTATCTCCTATCCTCCTAACTTGCTTTTCCTGAAGTACTCTTAATAATCTTCCTTGAATCAAAGGATTCATTTCACTTATTTCATCCAAGAATATGGTACCTCTATGGGCTAGTTCAAATAAACCTCTTTTACCATTTTTGTCTGCCCCAGTAAAAGAACCTGGCGCATAGCCAAAAAGCTCTGATTCAAGTAGGTTTTCAGGAAGTGCAGCACAGTTAACTGCTACAAATGGTCCTTTTGCTTGGTTACTATAATTGTGAATACTTTGAGCCATGACTTCCTTACCAGTGCCTGTTTCACCCTCTATTAAAATTGTTGAATTTACCTTTGCATATTCTTTACCTATTCTTATAGCTTCTTTAGATTCTTTGCTGCCTCCTAAAATATCCTTGAAAGTATATTTAGCATATAACCCAGTAGTATAAATCTCTCTTCTGATTTTTTCTTCCATCCTTTGAATGCTATTTACATCCTGCAGCATTGAGATAGCAGCCACTACTTCATCATTTATTTTTATAGGTATATTGGATACCATTATTTTTTTTTCGCGAATATTTTTAATGACCTCCATTTCGCCAATTCCACTGTACAATATATCAGTAAGTTCAAGCTCAGGGATTACATTATCTATATGTTTTCCAATAATATCTTTACCACTTATCTGCAATAATTTTTCAGCTGTTGAGTTAAAAATATTTAAGTATCCATCTTTATCAACAGATATAATACCATCTCTAGAGTTTTCTACTATAGTTCTAAACCTTTGCCCTCTTTTATTCTCCTCACGAGTAGCTATTGCTACTCGTCTTGCTTCCTCGATTGCACTAATTATAGCTTCTCTTCCAGTTTTTATAACGACCGTTTTGATACCATATTTAAGTCCATATCGAGCAACAACACCACCACCGATTACTACTTTGATTCCTTTACTTGAAATATTAGACATTTTTTCTTCAACTTCTTTTTCATTAGTAACCTGAATTATCTCGCATTTTATTCCCGATACTTTTATAAAACTTTCACTTGCAGTAATCATATTATTAAAAGCTATTATAGCAATATTTTCGCAAACCTTTTCCGCTTCCTTTACAGCATTGAATATATCTATTACTGTTATTGGAATCGGTACAGTGGGTATATTTAAGCCACCATTACTTAACAGAATCTGTGTCCCACCTCTTGCAATAATTACATCATAACCCTTTACTTCATACTCTTTCGCTAAATCAAGACCACTCTCCATGGAACCTTCAATTACATGAATATTTTCGTGAAATTCAGAAGCCACTGACTCAGCCACTTTTACCAATTCTTTTGGAATTATTATTGCAATCCTAACCATAGAAACCTCCTAAAATTCCGCAAAACTTACTTTATATTGACAATTACCAATCTGCAAGATAACCCCTAGGTCTGGTATTCTTTATATCTCTAAAGAATACTTATAAGCAGCTTCGATGGGATTATCATAATACTCTTCTACTTTGCTAATAATTTTATACCCAAAGTATTTAAATACTTTTTGCATTTTTATATTTGATTCTCTAGTTTCAGCTTTAAATATATGCATGTCATCTTTTAACATTTCATCAATGATATACTGCATCAACATATGAGCATACCCTTTGTTTCTATAATCTGGATGGGTTCCTATACTCATAATTTTAATATAGTCATTTTCACCTTTCCAATTATATATAGCAATATGAGCTATTATAATATTATTTTCTTTGATAGCAAAAACAAAAGTTCTTTCATCTTCTAAAAGTTCAATCCAATCTTCCCGTTTTTCATAATCATCTGGAAAACAAATTGTTAGTGATTTAAGAAAATCCTCTAAATCCTTTATCGTAAGTCTTACTATATTTTCCATGACATCCTCCTTTTTTATATAAATAAATATATTTATGTTACCTTCAACAGTGTTAATAAACATATTTTAGAGTTGCTCCGACTGCAAATATTACGGACAATAAGGGATGGAGAAGTTTGTCATATTTTACTTTAATAAGTTACATTTTACTTAAATTAGTCGACAAATTTCTCCGTCCCCATTGTCAGTCTATATTACTATATATTTTATTTTATTGCAATAAAAAGCAACATTTCTGATAATATCAATTTATATATGAACTATATTATGAGTGTATGTGTTATTAGTGATTTCATCACCTTGTCATAAGCGATCGGACAGTTCTATCTATTAATAAATCAAGTAAACAGACAATTTATGCTATGTAATAATGTATAGATAAAAATTAAAACCAAAGTATATCTAAAAACAATAAAGGCAAATAATTGCCTTAAACAATATTTGCCTTTATTTTGCCAAAATAATATTTTTTTTTAACTATTTTATCTTTTCCATTTGTGCTTTTGCATAAGGGCAAATAGGAATTACTTTTTTATTTTCTTTCTTTGCCCAATCAAGAAGTTCTTTTAGCAATAATTTTCCAACACCTTGGCCACTTAGTTCATTCGATACGTAGGTGTGATCAATTATTATAGTATTATCATCGGAAGATACAAATGTCATTTCTGCCAATGGATTCTCCTCTAAATCCCCTACATAAAAACTTTTAGTTCCTTTTTTTACTTCTATCATCGTAACCTCCTAACCTATTATTATATAATCATTTATTCATTTTTAATCATTCTATTAATAATCAACCTTTTCTTTTAAGAAATTTCCGCTACTTAACTCTTTAAAGGCTAAATCTAGTTCTTCTTTAGTATTCATAACTATTGGTCCACCCCAAGATATAGGTTCTTCTAATTTATCCGAGCTTATAAATAAAATCTGTACATCCTCATCAAGAGATTCTATTTCCAATAAATTTCCATCAGTTAGTTTAACTGCTGTCTTTTCATTTATTATTTCTCCTGCTATCATAGCATCTCCTAATAATAAAAATACCATTACAGATTTTTCATTCTCAGTTTCAATAGTAAATTTATTATTTGCATTTAATGTTATATGATAATAATCAAGCGGCAAATATTTCCCCATAAAACCTTTATGCTCTTTATATTGACCACTTATAAGTCTTAAATTTCCTCCATCTATAGGAATTTCCTTAATTTCAGCTTTCCTTATGCTGTGGTATTCTGGTGGAGCCATTTTGTATTTACTCGGCATATTTAGCCAAAGTTGAACGCCAAGAAGTCTATCAGAAGCAGGTAGTTTTTCTTCATGTAGGATTCCTGACCCTGCTGTCATCCATTGAACTTCTCCATCTGTAATTTTGTCTTCATTTCCTAAACTATCTTTATGAACCATATTTCCATTTACTATAAGGCTTATAGTCTCTATACCTCTATGAGGATGCATTGGAAAGCCTTTTATATATTCTTCCGGGTTTGTACTATCGAAGGAATCTAACATTAGTATAGGGTCATAAGTTTTAACAGTATTATTACCTAAAACTCTAACCAAGTTCACACCTGCTCCATCTGTAGTTCTAAATCCTCTAACTTTTTCTTTTACCATTCTTTTCATAATCTATACCTCCAAATTTTCTCATATAATTTAGTATTACTTCCTGCTCTTCTTTGTTCCAAACATTTATCATAGAAATAATAATATCTTCATTTTCTGGATAGATAATATCCATAAGCTCTTTACCTTTTTGTGTAATTTGTAGAATGAATCTTCTCTTGTCACTCTCATCATTACTTTTTTGTAAAAAACCTTCCTTCTCTAAATTCTTCACTATAACAGGTATAGTTCCACTAGTACTCAGTATTTTATCTTGAACCTCGCCAACAGATAGTTCTCCCTTATGGTAAAGAGCTTCTAATACAGCAAACTGACCGCTAGTTAAACCATATTTCGTATAAACTTTATTAGTAGCTCTATTTATCTTATTTAGAGCTCTGCTCATTCCTATAAATATCTTAAGTTCTATCTTTTCCATATCTCACCTTTTTTAAATAATTTTATCACAATTAATATCTCTAATTAGATGTAATTTACTCTAACTAGAGATATTAATCAAGTCTTTTTTTATTAAAATTATATAATTTATTTATTTAAAACAAATGCTTAAATTATTAATAAATATATAGTTAGATTAGCATCTTTAAAATTTGTGCATATGATGATTGTAATCTAATGTAGATACCAACAACTGTCTAATGCTTCAGCATAATATATTCCGGGGAGGTTTGTAAATGAGTAAACCGAGATGCTTTGCTACTATCAATATGCGAGAAATTAATTGTACATTGAAATATGATAATATTGAAATACTGACACTTAATATTAAATATCCAATAATAAATATTAGTAATAATCCACGAGCAGAAGAAAATATAAATAATCAGATTAGCATGCAAGTTAATGAATACATCGAATATGCCTCAAACACACTTTATAATCAGGCTATGAATACCTATGCGAATTCACTGAAAAATAATTTTCCTTTTCATAGCTATGAAGCTTATATGGTATATACAATAACTTATAATGACAACTGTTATTTAAGTCTGTATACAGACAAATATGAATACACGGGAGGGGCACATGGAAACACTATAAGAACTTCAAACACCTGGGAATTATGCACTGGACAAAATATTTATCTTTATTGCTTCTTTAAGCCTTATACAGATTACACCCATATGTTGATACAGGAAATAATAGCACAAGCTGAAGAAAACTTAAAGGAAAATCAGTTTATTTACTTTGAAGACTACAAAAACCTAATTATAAAAAATTTTAATCCTCACAGTTTTTACATGTCACCTGACGGTATAACCATTTATTATCAGCAATATGATATAGCACCATACTCAACAGGTATAGTTGAATTCACAATTCCATATGCAAAAATAGGATGGTTGCCATCCTGTTAGCCACAAGTTTTTTAATGTTAGCATTAGGTTCGTTGTCTAGTGCAAAATGGGACGATTCTCTTTTGCACTAGACAACAAGCCTAATAACGATTTCTAATATGTTAACACACGTAATTGTACTATAACTGTGTTCACAAAAGCTATGTACACCGGACTTTTAAGAGAAATACAGAAATGAATTAAAATATCTATTTTACTAAACTATTTTTTGGTAATTTCTGTAAACAACATTTATGTTATTTCTTACTTATTAGCTAAACATAATATTAAAGATACGTCTTAATTTCAAATAAGGATTCTAATCATTTCCTATAATTATATATTTTCAATTCTCACTTTATTGTTTTGCAATATATTTATTATATGTTCATAATCTTTTATATCAAATTTCTGTGCAATAATTTTTGATCCTGAGTTTCTTAAATAAGTAACCTTTACATAATCTGTTTTACTAATTTTAACCTTTTTTATCTCACTCCAAGAATATAATTCCCTTCCCCTAATATTCATAATCATACCTGTATCAGTAATACCTGGTTTCACCCAAATAAAAATGAATGTTGCAATCCCCAGTACACAGATTAAATAATGTATATATTCTTTTGTAGAATAAAATGTTAATAATACAAATCCAAATATTCCTAAAATAATTAATACTATTTCAAATATACTTTTCTTTGTTGGAACTTTTAACATTCGTATGTATGACCATTGCTTTATAATTATGCCAACGAACATAACTATTACAATAAAATTTGTCATATGCTTTATTCTCCTTCGATTATTATATAGTAAAATACAAATAACTTAATGAACACTTTTCTACCACTATGACTCTAAGTTTTATAAGTATTATGTCATTTTATTTTGATTTTCTCTTATAAGTAAAATATGTAATAAATAATACATATGATAATACATATGATAATACATAAGATAATACATATTATCTCATATTAATTTTTCATATAGTTTAAACCAATCCAATCCGTAGTTTCCAAGTCCCAAATCAACAGTATCAATATATTTAAAACTACATTTTTCATACAATTTTATGGCAGGTATATTTCCTTCATATACATCCAACCTAATTGATTTAACTTGTGACTTAATACTGTATTCATCAACAAATTCCATAAGTGCTTTGCCTACACCACATTTCATGAATTTCGGATGAACAACAAATGTATGTATAACAAAAACATCTGAATAGTCAGACTCAAACCCCCATTTAGCATTATAATATTCTGGTTCAGGTTCATTATTTAAAATAATAGAACCAATGATTTTTCCATTATGCTTTGCCACATAAAGATTGTCGTTTATGACTCCATCAATTGCATTTTGCCTTATAGGATATATACCCTTTATCCATCCAGGATAATTTACTCCTTTTGCCATATAGTCATTTAAATCATTGTAAAGTTGTTCTAATTCATCAATATCATTTGCTTGTCCAAGTTCAATACTAATATCCATATATATCCTCCCAATAAATGTAAAATATAAATTTTGTTCCATCACAATAAATTGCTGATGTACCTTTTATAAAATATGCGTCGTAACTTCAAATTTTATTTATCTCATCGGCAAACTAAAATTTAAACCATGCTATCAAAGTCCCTGCTTAGACATGATTGTTTAAGCCTTTTTGAACTCAATAAATACTTAATATCAGAAAGATTATCATACGAAAGTTGAAAGTAAAAATAGTTAATATATTCAAGTATCGCGAATATATAGATAAAGCCTGCAATGCCTAAGCTGCCTAAAGGTAATGATGGATACAACTTTAAAAAATCAAACAAAAAAATAAACATCGTGATAATTATTAAGCCGATATTAAATTTTTTCAAGTTTTTAAAGCTTTTTACAACTTGTATAGGAGTTACTGTTGTATTTTCTTTCTTTAATCTCTTCCATTTTGCATACCAATATATGCTTCCTTGCACCAGTAGAAATTCCAAAAGAAAAAATGAAATCCAAAAAGAGGTTAGCGAATACAATCGTAATTGGGGATAGACTTTATTAAGTAAAAAAAACACGACAATAAACATTACTACTGACATTAATTCGCCAGTATATAAATATGAAAATCGTTTTAATAATCTTTTTCTCAAGTATCCATCTCCTCTCACTAAGTTAGTGGGAAAGTAATTTTCATAAAATAGTTTAAGATATAGATTTTCGTTTGCATCACAATAATCTACTTATATTCATCTATAGTATATAATACACTCATCATTTTATCAACCAAATTAAACCATCTTCACATGAAATACCTCTAATTATCCAATGTCTTCTATAAAACACCCTATTTTAAGGGTCAAAAAGAAGTGTTTTTTCACCGATTTTTGACCCAAACTTCATATTCAAACCACTATATGTTGTGGCCAATTCCTATTATTCCTTATCAAAACCACATGTTGATGGATAATAATTATTGTGACAAAATAAAAATAAATAATGTGACAAATCTTTTTTAAATTTTTAGTTTTTGTTATTATATCATGATTAAAACGAAAAAAATAGTGTGACAAAAGCATAATTAAGCTAGAGAACGGTATTATTTATTTAATCGCCATAGCAAGTTACATAATTAATCACACTGGATATGTTGGCTTTGTCATTTGATTTAGAGTAGAAGGTGATATAATAGCGAGTCCTATGCCTAAGTTGGCACAGATTGTTATTTTGCCTGCACCGCCTTTTTGGTTAGTGATGGCAATTATTTTTGCGTTCAATTCTGTTCCTCCTTCCAAATTTGGCACTATAAAAGAAGTTAGCTATGTAAACTAACTCCTATTGGGATGTAAGTACCTATTAAGTTTTATATATAAAAAAGTTGTCCACTCGATTTAGAGCAAACAACTTTTTGTTTTTAGATTATGTTATCAATGCAATAGCTACTTACAATACCATTAGTTAAAGATATGATAAGCCACTATACTCTCTTCAAAGCTAAACCACTCATTCAACTTCTTTTAGTAAATCCTCTGCAGATATGCCATACAGCTTTGCGAGGGCAATTAAATTTGATGTGCTGGGATCAGAGTTTCCGTTTTCCCATTTAGATACCGCCTGTCTACTCACTCCAATTATTTCTGCCACGAACTCTTGTGTCATTATACAACGAGTACGATGCTGTTTTAATATTTCTCCAAGGGATTTTCGCACCTCAGATTTTTCTTTTCGAACATCTTTTGATTTTATATATTTCAAAAGAGCACGAATAATAAGAATTAATAAGCCAACAAATATACTTACGAATATTAAGCTGATTACAGCCATCGCGATAATGATTTTCATATTCAACTTCCTCCTTTCTTGTTGGCTATAGTATATCAAAATATGGCTAGTTACCACTACCAACTATTACGCAAATAACAGTTGCATTTCAGTTGCATATAAATAATGGAATGTTTGGAGCTATAAAACTATATAAATACTCTTTTCTTAGATGAGTATACAGACATCTAAAAATAGTACAATCATCCCATAATAGCGTATATAAAAAATCTGTTTCAAGATCTGAAAATGTGTGATGTATTCTATTACATTTAGTGCTCTTAACTCTACTACTACGTCCTTTCGAAGAAAGATCTCCATTCTTTTACCAAGATTGATACTCACTACCCTTGCCTTTACCTCGGCCATTCAATAGCATTTTCTTAATTTTTGTTTCTGTCAAATTTAATTTTTTTCTACCCATAAAAAAATACCTCACTTCAATTTACATATTATATACAAGTGAGGTATAAATCAACCATAAATTATCTTTTGTTACTTTTATTATTATTTTGTTACATTTATTTTTATCCATTAACATTTTTTGTTGATGGAAAATAATTATTGTGACAAAATAAAAATAAATAATGTGACAAAAATTATTATTAAAATCTGATAGATTAGGAACTCTAAATATTTTAGGCCAGTACCTTTTAATTTAAACTTAAAAGAACTTTCCCTGTTTTATTTATATGTTTTATCTCTAAATTTTTGCGCAGTCTGCCGTCCCTGTTTTATTTTCTTTAATATACATATAGCCACTCATAGCCATATTGTGTTAATACATTATAATAGAAATTCTATCTCTTCAAGAATCTTTTTCATATGTACAAGTTAATGATTCAAGTTTTACAATCATTTTTTGAGTATAGTTTACAAACTCAATTTCCCTTAAATTTATTATATCATTTCAAGTTCAAGCAATCTCTTTCTCTCATTCTCTTTTTGTTGCTTTTCTATATCAGATTTATCTAACACTTTAGTTTTAAAAATTTCATATGCTTTCATATATTCATTATCAAACTCATTTATATTTTCATTTACTGTAAACTTAACATCATAAATATTGTATGTTCTAGAATATGGTATACTTTCAATTAGTACCCCTTTTTCATTTCTTACATCCATGTATCTCATTAGTGTTAACTTGTTTGTATCTGTATTAAGAGCAATCTAATAACTTTGTCACTTGAGTATTTTTGAACTATTTTTCTAAATTGCTCCTGTGAATCAGAATATTTTTCATAATAATCTTTCTCTCCAAATATATAATACTCTTTCCTTTTTTATGCTCTTCACTTTCACTACTACTTTTTTCATAATAGCATTCTTTATTAACGGTTTATTTTTATAAAATAAGTATATGAGGTTTATATGCACTTGAGAAGTGTCTATAATGTTAAAAGTTTACAAAACAGTAAAATATATATATAATAAATATTAGTATTTTATCTTTTTACATTTGGAGGTTATAATATGAAAAGGTTTATTACAATAGTTAGTATATTTTTATTATTAATTAGCTTTGTAGGATGTGATAAAAATGCAAATATACAAACTAATATTAATGATAACACTGATAATTATGATGTTATTAACAAAAATGATAATTCTAGTAATGATAGTAGCAATAGTTTAATACCATTACAAAATGCAACAAAAGAACATCTTAGCCTAATTAATGTTAACAAAAATATTAATGGCAATTACATTCATATAAATTTAGCAGAATCAGAAATTATTGATAACATAGTTTATTTTAGTGATTATAACAATCGTGTTAGAAAGTCCTCTAAATTATTGCTATGCAAAGGTATCGACGATTTATATGATACTGATATATTTGAGTACAACATGAAAAATACTGACTACATATCTTCAGATAGCTTTGATTCACCATATAATATAGTGTATAATCAGCCATATGCAAAATTTAACGGGTATAGTGACGACCCATCTGCTATCAGGTTAGAAAACTTTGATTTTTCATACACAATAACAGATGTTAATATAAACGCTTTTATCAAGAAAAATGATGACAATAAAACATTTAATTGTATAATAGACCCCGCATATATGTATAACATACCTCTTTACCACAATACAGAGGATATGTGTAAATTTAATATAAACGGAACTAATATAAAAGCTGATACATTGTCATTTGATGCGGTAGTAGAAGAAATCGATAAAACAAAATTTGACAGCATCGGAAGTGATTATGTTTATTCACAAATAAACGTAAAAAATTTAGAAGTACATTATCAGATTGATAACGATAAGTATACATATAAAAATGTTGCTACATTAAGTAACTACACACCTATTACTGAAAATACAAATCAAGTATTAAATGAAACCATAGATTTAACTTTTAGTAGTGGAGAAAAGGATCACAACATGCAAAAGGTATATGATAGCTTAGTCAAATATATACCAGACATTTTGAATCAAAAAGTTGCCGGAATAATATTATTAGACCTTGATTTTGATACTTTTCCAGAGCTCTTAGTAACTACAAAAAATACTTTTACTGACCAAAACGGTGTAACAAATGATTGCGCTGATGTAGCAATTTACAAAATTGAAGAAAGCGGATTTAAATATATTGATACTATCTATAATTACGATACAACTATTGATGGTTCAAGTAATATTTTAGCAATTAAAAACTTAGACAATGGTTCTAAGGCATGGTTTAACATGTCTTATAAAAATAGATTTACAGGTGCAATTGAAGATGTAGACTATTTGTTTACTCTTTCAGATGATAAACTAAACTTTACGGAAATTTTTAGAACAGAAGTAATCAAAGATAATAATGCTTCAAATGATAGTAATACAAACTATTATTATTTAGGTAAGTTAATGGAATTTGGTATAAAAAAAGAATATAGTGACTATTATGGTGGTGTTGCAGATATTTACACTTGGAACGATTATAGTAGCATGTATGGTACATGGGCTCTAATCGCTAGTGTGAAACAAGACTATTGTAAAGAGATGCGTGATAATGTATTTGATTTATACTCAGATTGGCTTAAAAATGCAGAATATTATGATGGACAGATAGTATTAACAAATAGAATGTTAAATCATGAATTAGCATACCTAGTAGATTCATATTACTTAGGTAATTACAGCCCTGAAAAAAGTTCATTTTATTTCGAGTTTATCGGTGGATTTGCAAAACCTGTTATTTATTTATATCCAAAAAAAGAAACAGATGTTAATGTAACTATAGACTTAGATGGTGCATTGACATGTACATATCCTAAATATAAGAATGGTTGGAATGTTACTGCCAAGCCTGATGGTACATTGATAAATAAAGATGATGCTAGAGAGTATTCGTATTTATATTGGGAAGGAATAGGAGAAACAAAATGGGATATGTCTAAAGGTTTTGTTGTTAAGGGAAATAAAACAATAGGGTTTTTACAAGAAAAACTTGAATATTTAGGATTAACGGCAAAAGAACTAAATGAATTTATAGTTTATTGGTTACCTCAAATGCATAATAACAAATATAACCTAATTACATTTCAAACTGACGTATATGAGCAAAGTGCTAAATTAAATATAAGCCCAAAACCTGATAGCATGCTAAGAATATTTATGGTATTTAAGGGTCTTGATGAATTTGTAAATATAGAAGAGCAAGAGCTATCTTCATTTGAAAGAAACGGTTTTACAGTAGTTGAATGGGGCGGAATTGAAATCAAATAAAATTTGATTATATGAGGAGAGGAACATGAAAAAATATTTACTATTAATATTAATTTCAATAGCTATTATAACATTTGTTGGTTGTAGCGATAATTCTAAAAAATCAGATGATAATATTAAAACAAGTAGTGATTTAAGTAAAAATAATATAGATAATATTACGAATGACGAAAATGAAAAAAACATACAAAACGGTGATAAACCAAAATTATTAACAATAGATGATATACCTAAAGAACAATTTGAGCATTTAAATATCAATTATAGTATAGGTAATATGCATAGCTTTTTTAATTTTCAAAATTGCACTAAAAGTGGAAACACAGTTTATTTAGATAATCAATATAATTATACTAGGCAAAGTACGGGATTATTATATATGTATAATAATAATTTTATTGAAAATAATTTCAAATCTAGTATCGACATTTGTCAATATGGCCAAATAGCAGAATTTGATACGCCATACGAGATTAGTAATATACAAACAAATGTTACTTTTAAAGGATACATAGAGAATTCACCTATTACTATCATTGATAATTATATATTTGGATACGATATTTCTGATATTACTGTAAAGGCATTTATCAAAAGAAACGATGATAAAAATACATATGATATAATAATAGACCCATTGAGTCTAAAAGGTATCCCCGTGTATCATACAGCCGACAAATTTACTACATTTGATATAAATAAGTTTAAAATTGAATCAGATACTTTACAATTAACAGGTAGTATAGATGTAGATAATATTTCTCAAGAAGATAAAGATTCCTTTAATTTTATTAACTCTGAATATGTATATGCATCAATAAGCATAAATAAAATGAGTGTTAATTATATTACAGACTCATATGGACCAAGATATGAAAATAAAGCATTGATTAAATCTTGTACTCCAATAGATGTAGATATAGAAGATATATGTAAAGGGAATGTAGTACCTGAATTAATTGCAAGTAAGACAGATAAAAACATGCAGAACATTTATGACATTATGATAAATAATATAGATAGTATTTATGATGACAAGGTTGTAGGTATATCATTATTAGATTTAGATTTTGATACTAAACCAGAATTACTGGTTACCAGAAAAAAAGAATTAGCAAGTGATAGTAGTTTACCTTCATACCATGATGTTGATATATACAAATTTGATGTAGATAAGCTAAAATTCATCGATACATTAAATATATTTTCATACTCTTCTTTAAATGATGGTGTCAGTGAAATATTAGGACTGAAGACATTAGACGATGGAACAAATAGATGGTATACCATATCTTATATTGATAAAATGTCAGGTTTAATAAAACCTGTACATTATTTGTTTAGCTTAGAAAACGATTCATTGCAATTTACAGAAGTATTTAGAATTGAAGCACCGGATAAAAACCAAGAAAATTCAACAGAAGAAATTGATACTGATGAAAAATATGAGGATAATAATTATAACTACTATTACTATGGAGATTTAATTAATTTTGACGTTATTGAAGAACCAGATAAAGAGACCGGAGAAAATAAAAAATACTATTCATGGAATGGTTTTAAAGATGAGTATAGAAAATGTGAAGTATTTAATCAATTTAGAGATGACTTTTGTAATAATATGAAAGGATACTATATGCTAGATAATGAATTTTTTACTGGTAATATGGAAAATGATGAAAAAAAATTATTAGATAAACGTACACTGCTCAATAAATTTGTGACATTAATAGATAATTATTACTTAAATGGTTCATCATCAGAGCTTACTGAAATGTATTTTGGATTTGGAAATAGTTTTTAAAGCAAATAGTAAGAAAAAGCACCCCTTTTTGACCCGTTTTATATTTAGAGACAGCAAACTACACAAAAACTCATAAATATAGCAAAAAATAATGGTGTTAAGGCGCTTTATTAGCTCTTTAACACCTATAATATTTATGACCCTTTTTATTATTTTAGAATTATTTATCACATTTGTGGATGGTGTTTTTTTGTTATATCTATTTCACAAAAAATCTCCGTACCTAAATGTTATAAAATCATATTGCTAAACAAGTTAATATTTTCCTAACAACTTCTTACAATAATCTATTTCCTGTTTAGTAAACAACTCTTCATATTCTGGTTTGACAACTGAATCCTCCATTGTTAAATCTAACCTGCATTCTAAGAACAAAGTTGTATATCCCTCTGATGGTTGCCAGTTCTCATAGCTTTCTCAATTAGTACCTTAGCTGTTTTTACTCCGCCATTTTCAGCTAACATTTTATTAAAATAACTAGGATTGTACCTACACTCCTCCTTTGCTAAAAAAGCTTTATCTTTTAACTCTTCCTCAAATTTTTGATCTAGTTTTTTCACTATCAATACCTCCAACTTCTAATTTGACTGCTCGATTCATCTTATCTACCAACAACAGAAGCTTTATAACACTAGCTTTTATGCAACCTATGGGGACGATGTTTTTGTGTTGTATCTATTTCACAAAAATCTCCATCTCAAAATGTTTCACGTCCTTAATTGTTATATATCCAAATATGCCATTATTATTAAATCTAAATATTTTCCATTTCCATAATAGCTATCTTTTATAAGCCTTCCTTCTTTAATAAAACCAATTTTTTTAAATAATTTAATAGCTTTTTCATTATCTGAAATGACTTCCAATGAAATTCTTATTATTTTATTCTTCTTACACCACTTATATAATGCTAATATTAATGATGTACCGATTCTTCTATTCCAATATGCTTATAATACTCACATTACAAATTTACCTTGTTGCCTATATCTTATTAAATCATTTCCACTAAAACTTAATATCCCTACAATTTCACCATATACCTCTGCAACTAACATTAAATTATACTTATCATTTATAATATAACTATATAATTATGGGGATAGTGTTTCTTTGTTATATCAAATTTACAAAAAATCTACGTCCCCAAAAGTTATATTTCCTTGGAGCAAAATAAAATCCTTTATTTTCACTTTGATAATCTAATAAAAAATCAAAAAAATTTTTATGTATTTCTAAAATATCTACCTTTATCATCCCTTATATTATATCATTGTATTTTGAGATAGTTCCTTTTAGTTTATCTATCTTCATAAAATCAAAAAGAACCCGTCCTATTTTATATATATTAATATTTAAGTTAATTTTCTAATATCTTTTTATATAAAAGACCCTACCCTGCTTATACATGTTAACCATTCCAATGTTTGTTAAAATGTTCAATAGCATTATTATCTTCAAAACACTGTTTCATCAAGAGAATTATATCATTTTTTGTCTTTCCATTTAAATCTGCTTCTAAGTCGTCAATTGAGTGTGAATTGACATCAAATAATTTTTTTGCGCCACTCTGGCTTTCATAAAATTTATTTTTATTAATCCCATTAAATTTTGTATATGTTTCAATAATTCTACGTATCGGATTCAAAAGGAGTTCAGGTCCAGTACTATTTTCATTAAATAAAAATACTATCTCATTCCAAAGAGCATCGTAATTTGTTTTAAAATTTTCTTGTTCCTTTACCAAAAATTTAAAACTTGTTTTATAGCCATTTGAAACAAATCTTATAAATTTATCTTCATTATACTTTCTTCCATACTTAACATTTAAGTAGAAATGATTATTATGTGTAAGCAAAATAAACTTATCGTCACTCTTTATTTTTTTTATCAATTCTTGTAGTTCGTCAATGATAATATACTGCATTGTATCGTCATTAGAGTTCATTGGATCATCAAAAACTATAACTTTCTTCTGATGACCCGATTCATTTTCATCAATTTCACCTATCTTTTCAATGAAATATAAAAAAGCAATTATGTTTTTTTCACCTGTTGATAATTGTGTTATATCTCTTATAGTATTTGAGCGCAGGCACTTTACCCTATAAAATCCCTTTCCATCTTCATTCTCATAATGATCCAATTCACATGATACAAAATGCTTCAATTTGGCATTAATAATTAGAGCTAGTTTTTTCTCATCTTTTGTTTGTGCTCTTAAATTATTGATTTCGCCCTGAATATTACTAATCTGATTATTCAATCCATTTTCGCCATCGATTTTATTTTTTTCATTGCTTAAATCTAATAATGCTTTGTTCATTTCTTTTTCCAAATTACCTAATTCATTAATTTTAACAATATAATCAAATTTATTTATGAGCATCTTAATTTTATGATATCTAAGTTTTTCTTGAGCTTCATTTTGTTTTTTTAATAAGTCATTTTTATTATTTTCATTCACTATGTCATTAAATTTTATTTGCAAATCAGAAAAATCTAACGGAATTTCTAAATCCAACATACTACTTTCCACAAATAAATTACTTTCCTTACTTTGAAGTGCACTCATAAGCTTAAGAAAAAAGTTACTATATGACTTTAATTTTCCCTCTATTTCATCCTTAATAAAAGTTAACTTTTCGAGAAACTCAGGATAAAACTGATCTAACGTAATATCTACCTTTTGTGTATTAAGAATTTCTTGATTAATTCTTTCTATCATAAACTGAATCCGATTTTGAAATATTTTCACCTCATCAGCTGAAAAATAACTTTCCAACTCTATAAATGTATCATCTTCTATTTTGTTACCACAAAAAGCGCATATATCACCTTTATGATGGCAGTTGAGTCCTTTCTCAGCAAACTTCCTTTTATCTTCATTGTTCTCTAATCTTGTAATTATAACCTTTTCATTAACTTTATTATTCAAAATTTCATTTACATCTTTCAAATAAGCTCTAAGATCAATAATAGGTAATTTTGTTTTATCCGCTTTTTTTGCTTCTGATTTTAAAAGGCTTGTAAGTTGAGATATTTCAGTATCTTGAAGAAAACATGCTTTTTCTATTTCTGACGCAAAGTTCCGTACGTTATATGATGGAGCAGAAAGCTGAGGTGAGGTTTCATTCTTAATATCTGCTGCTGATAGTGTTTTAAATTGTTTAATTTCACTTTCCATACTAGTAAAAGCTGTTTTAGCATTTTCATATTTTGACCTAAAATTTTCATCATCAGCATTCTCAGGCATGTTAATTGTATTCATTATTGTTGTTATTTGTTGTTTTATCTTTTCAATATCATCTAGTTTATCTTCAATCTGACTATTAATCGATGTATTCTCTTCACCTAAAACTACCGCGTTTAATTTTTTATTTGCATCTAATATACCTTCAAATCCCTGAAAAATCCTAATGTCATATCCTGATGCTTGTTCTTTAATTAGTTTTGTTATTGTAGACTTTCCTGTTCCGTTTTTCCCAAATACAAAATTAATGTTTTTATCAAAGCTAATTTCATTGTCTTTAAAAACGTCCTCATGGGCTAAGTTAATTTTCATTTGAATCCCTCCATTACAGTGTTTATTACCAAAAGAATGTATATAACTTTCTTTTTTAAATATTTTTATGATACTTATATTACGCAAGTGTATATTTGAATTGCTTTTGTGCTATAATGTTTTAATAATTCATTTATATATTTAATGTATTCCGAATTAATCTCAGACAAATTTTTATCTAAATTTACCATATATCAGATATAATTACAATATAAAGAATTATCTCATTTTGTTAATAAACAGGTAATCAATAACCTCCCGCCACCTGTAGGTCTACACAATTATCACCTTTTATACGACTTCCTCGGAGCGTTTCTTCCTTATCAAAATCAAGGAATGCAAGAATGCGGAGTAAAAAAGGTGATAATTGTTTGGCCCAAGGCTTGCTATTAGAACACGTATATATAACCACAAGACCACCAAAGACTATCCCTAACAAAAATAAAAAAATGCCCACGGCATTTTACGATAAAATCAATAAAATGCGTAAGCATTTTTACCTTTTATATTATTTACTTCATAAGCAAGCACACCGTCTCCACATGCCTTGAAGCGATAAAAAAGATGCCGCTTGAAGCTATTAACCCCTTGGCGGCAATCAATTATGCGTGTATTACTGAGCTTCATCAACATCAAATTTAAAAACCCCTTGGTTCTGAAGTGATGTTTTTGTTTTCATCATACATAAATAGAAAATCTGCAATACTATTTCCGTATGAACTATGTCTTCCAGATAAGTCGTTAATAATAATTTCTTCAATACATTGCAAATCTGCCAAATCCATAATATCATACACCGAAACCTCATTAGACGAAATCTCCAATATTATTTTTTTGTCTCCGAAATACGATAATATTTCAGAAAATGTCCTTTCAAACACAAATGCAGTGCAAATAAAATGTACTTTTTTAAGACCATGAATTTCCGACAAGACATAAAGTTCATCTAATAGCAGACTATCAATGGAACCATCTATAGTCAATTCCTCTATATTACGGAAATTCTTCAGAACAGTCTTAGGAACCGAAACATTATTATCTTCCAATTTAATAATCAGATTTTTTATTTCAATATTTTCAACACCAATATTATATGTACCATCATCATTTGATGTAATGCGCCATTCACAAGTTTGTATGCCCGCCACATTCTTTAGGCAAGAAAAACAGTACGAATTCAATAAAATAATTTTAGGACATATTTTGGCAATGTTGTATTTGGAATTAATGATAATATTTGCAACAAAACTAGTTACAGTTATTTCGCCACTTTCTTTTGCATAATCAAAGATGGCACTTGACAATTGGCTATCAGCAACATCTTGGGCATCAAGCTTTTCAATTACATTGAAAATATACTTACAAATTGTATCATTGCCATTCAACAGATATTTAGAAAGAGCATTAAGAGATTCAATTGTATTTATTAATGTTAGTGTATTTATACACAACTTGATTTCAGGAATTGAAAATTTATCGCTAAACTCCAAAAATTGAACAATAGATTCTGGAGCAGTACTCAATAGTTTGGATTCATGGTCATTCCGTGGCGGTATAATATCATATATTTTTGATTCTACCTTATCTCGAATTTCTGGCGAAAGTTCAACCGGAATATTGAAGCACGCTACAGCTGCATACAGGTATTTATTATCTTCTTTGCCCTTTTCCAATAATGTCGTCATAATCTCATCTGCATCAGATTTTGTTGAAAATCCCATAGCCAACAGAACTGTTTCATGCCAATTATAATCAAGGATTTTCTCGATAAGTACCCCATAATCGGAGTTTTTCATTATTACACGAGCCGCTAGATATTCTTGAAATGTTTTGTGAATAAAATCTATATCATTACCAGAAACATTTCTAAGTATTCCGCTCCTTTCAATTAAAAATTTCAAGATTTTTTCAGCACCGATATCCATTACTTCGGTGCTCATGTATCGAATTTTGTTGTTAATCCTATTAGTAACCTGTGTTTTTTTCTGCGAAACAAAATTGTTAATCTGAAACCAATATGCAATATCATCCAAAATAGCAAAACGTTGTTGTTGACTCAGTTTGTCCCCTACTTCGTGTCCAATATGCCTACTTTCATCCCTATTTTCCATAAGCATCTTGCAGCATTCTTCATATATTTCATTCCTCGTTTTCGGTAAGATCATTCCGTTATTATGCCAAAGTCCACAAATCATCGCACAAAGTAATGGATAAGAAGATAAATCTCGTAATGAGCGATTATTTCTTATCTGTTTAAATATTGTTTTACTATAACTTTCAGTGTTCTTTTGACTCCATTTATAATTTCCTGATACTGATTTATGCCAATTATTTATGAATACTGATATAAGGTCACTAGTCATAGGTAAAAGTTCAATAATTTTAAAATTCTCATAAAATTCATTGTATTCCGGCAATAATTCATAGATTACGCTTGGTCTCGATGTAATTACTATTTTTACTTCAAATTCATCATTTATCGTGGAAACCCAGTTTAACACTTCATGCCTTTTAGAAAGAGGAATTTCATCCATCCCGTCAATCAGTATCATAGCCCTCTGGGAAGTAAAAACATCCTGCATCCATTTATCAGTATGCTCTTTTGACACACATTTTGATATCAAAGAACGAAGTGTATTGAAAGATATTTCACCCTTATGTTTTCGAAGCTCAATTACAAATGGAATTCTATTGTTCCATGGTGTGTCATCCAGTTCGCTATTTCCTATTGCACAGTTTATGGCAAGCCAATTAATAAATGTTGTTTTACCCGTCCCGGCCTCTCCTAAAACGAACAAAAAACTATCTTCCAAAAAATCATGTACATTTCGAGAATATCCCTCTTCAACATCTACGGCATTAAGAGTTACATAAGCTTCTTCAAGCAAGTACCTCTTGGTTTCTAAATTTAGATTTGCACCAAAAACATTTATTTGACTATATTTTTTTCTTATAACATTTTTATATTCAATCTCAATACTAGACATTTCAAGTGTTTCTTTTCTTTTCAAATCTAACCTGTTTTTCTCAAAATCATTCAGGAATCTATTGAACTCTCCCTTTATAGTGTTCATTTGGATAATTGTTTCACGACCTGTTTTTGATGTGAAATCTTGGAGTTTTTCTGACATATCGACAACAAATACTACAGCAAGTCGAAGCATAGCATTCAACTGAGACCATTCTGAGTCGGAATATTGTTTCCTATCAAAAGATTTCTCTTTGAGAATATCCTTTATGATATCATCAATGTTGAATGCCTTTGATATAAGATTCTTAAGTGAGAAATCATATTCCTTGAATATCATTTCTAAATTACTAATCATAAACTCAAGACGTTCATCTTTATTTACTTCACCAGATGACTCTATTAACTTACCAAGATTATCAGAATATTTGTCCATAAAAGATTCAAAGTACCGACGCGTCGCTCTAGCTTTCATATAATCGCCAGATACTTTCATAAAGAACTCATCAGTAATATCCGCTAAAGGTTCATTGAAAATATTGCATAACATTGTTTTAACTAAAACACGACCTAAGTTTGCAATTATCATTTCGCAAATCATGCATTCACCTCAATATGGTAATCAACCATTTTAATTATTACAGTATAATAACAACTGACGTCTTTGTTTTCTGCTTGATAGTTAAATTAGCAGATCTTTTAATTACTCTTTTATTATAACACTTTTTTACATTATTTTACAATAAATATTATAAAGTAATACTAAGTATATTTATTTTTTCTATCCTTAAAATTTCACTTCTTCCAATTTACATAGTTTGTATAATTGAACACTTTTTTATATATAAATTATATATATAAACATGTTTTTATATATTATACAACTTATTACATTACTTTACCATATATAATAAAAAGATAGGAATATACTAAATCATATAGTATTTTCCTATCTCTTATTCATTATATCACTGCTTTGTATTATGATCAGACCTAGCTATGTCTAAACCACAATACTTCATCAGAATTATCGTTTCTACGTGTGGTGTCATCGGAAACATATCCACACATCTTACTTTCTCCACCTTATACCCTGCACTCAAAAATTCTGGTAAATCCTTTGTTAATGATGTTGGTTTACATGATATATAGATGAAGGTTTTTGGGTTGTAGTCTATTATTTTCTTTAGCGCTTTTGGATGGATGCCTTCTCTTGGAGGGTCTAGGATTATGATGTCTGGGTTGTTGGCTCCATCTATTTTTGTTAGTTCATCTACTTTTTCAAGTACGTCTCCAGCTATGAATGTGCAGTTTTGTATGTTGTTTAGCTTTACATTTTCATTTGCTTTTACTACTGCTTCCTCTACTATTTCTATACCTATAACTTTTTTGGCATTAGTTGAAACTATCTGTCCGATGGTACCTGTGCCTGAGTATAGGTCATATATTACTTTGTCCTTTGTGTCTCCTATGAAGTCTCTTACTACACTGTATAGCTTTTCAGCTCCTAGTGAGTTTGTTTGAAAGAAGGAAAATGTTGATATATTAAATTTTAAGCCTAAAATTTCTTCTTCGATTTTATCTTCACCGTATAGGATTTTAAATTCCTCTGCTTTTACTACATCTGCTATTGAGTCAGTTATTGAATGAGCTATACATCTTATTGTTCCACTCAACTTTAATGAATTTAACATGTTTATAAATTCAGTTTCATTAAGTGTTCCCTGTGAGGATGTAACTAAGTTTATCAATATATCCTCTGTTTTTGCACATTTTCTTACTACTAGATATCTTAAAAATCCTTCCTTTGATATCTTGTGATAAAAAGTTGCATTATTTTCCAGGAAATACTGTAGAGTTTCTGTCAAAATTACTCTAAAATCCTCGTCTACTATCTGGCAATTATCTACTGTTACTATTTCGTAAAATCTATTTTTCTGATGCATACCTAGTGTAAGTGGTCCGCCTTTTACGGCATCACCGAAGGAAAACTCCATCTTATTGCGATAGTTAAGCTCCCTTGGACTTTCTACTATCGGCAGCATTTCATAGTTTGTTGTTACTTCGTCTATAATTTTTTTAACTTGATTTTGTTTTAAATGAAGCTGCTTTTCATAAGGTATTGTCTGATATAAGCATCCTCCACAAATACCAAAGTGATTACATACTGGCTGTTTTTCATAATCTGCATTTTTAACTACTTCTACAAGTTTTGCTTCTATTTCATGTTTCTTTATTTTAGATATTTTAGCTTGGATTGTTTGCCCTAGAAGCGCATTTTTAACAATAACTGTATAACCTTCATAGTTTGCTATAGCTTTATTAGGGAACAAAACATCTTCTATTGTAATTTCAATTATATCGCCTTTTTTCATTGATATTCCTTTCAGTAAGTGTGAGATGTACTTTCTCACACTGTGATATGTACTTCTTCACAATGTGTAATGTACACACTTAATACTCTATATATTCTGGTCCTTTATTCTCTTCATAATACATAAAATCGTCAATATTGTCTATATCCTCAGATATTTTACTTACTGGCATTTTAACATATTTGGCATATGCTGTAACCGCAACTTCACCATTGTTTAGTACTATTTCGCCTTCGCCTTCAAATATCTTACGGGAGTTTCTTAATGGTCTAGCTATTACTTTTAATTCTTCATTTAATGGTACCGGCTTTTTATATTTTAAATTAAGCTCAACAGTTACTCCCCAAGTATCAGGCTCTTCAAGCATCATAGCTCTGCCTATTGTTTCATCCAGAAGTGCTGCTGAAACGCCACCATGAAGTCTATTTGGGTAGCTTTGGTGCATGTCTTGCGCTGTAAAAATACCAACCAGTTCACCATTTTCTAATTCAAAAAACTTTGCTTTTAAACCAGCAATATTTTCTGTACCACATACAAAACATTCTTTACTAACATACTGTTTTCTAGCCACTTTATTTTCCATGCCAACCTCCGTTACGCCATTTCACTGTATTATAATAATTTTAGCGTGAAATATTTTTTTTCACGCTATAGTCTCTTTTAAAAATGTTATTTTTGTGTGCACAATATTTCGCATATTTTATCTATTGCATTTAGGATTTTTTCATCTGGTCTTACATCTCCATTGTCTCCTACATAATGTAGTAATCCATAGGCCGGAAAGCTTACACCCTCTACTAAATTACTTGGAATAGGTGTGTTAAACATTCCAAGATGTTGACCAAAAATATTTATTGCATTAAGACACATATCTCCGCCACCCTCTGGTGTTCCTGCACATGCAAATGCAAATAATTTTTTGCCGTAGAATTTTGCATCTGTCCAATAATCTGCAAATTCGTCCATAAATGACTTCATTTCAGCTGAAACATTGCCAAAATAGGTTGGTGAACCTAAAATTATTGCATCACTATCTAAAAGTTCCTTAAAATCATATAAACTAACAGACATTATTTCGTCCTTATATTTCTTAGCAAATTCAAATGTATTTGCCAATTTTTCAAAGTCATCATCTCTTACTTTAAATAAATTTACATCTATATTTCTATTTTTTAAACTATCATAAAATGCTTTTGCAATTAAATAGTTATTTCCACTTACGCTGTGAAAAACTATGGATACTTTTTTCATGTCCTCTCCTTATTTAATTTGAAGAATTAATTATCTAACTTAGAAATCAAATATTTTTCTACTTCTATACCCGCATCTAAATTTAAGACTTCTTCTAAAAGTTCTTCACAATATTTTTTAGAAAGTCCTCTAATAATATGTCTTGCTTTTAATATTGATGATGGACTCATACTGAACTCATCTAATCCCATACCAAGAAGCAAAGGTATTAGATTTGGCTCTCCTGCCATATCTCCACACATAGCAACTTTTATGTTTGCGGCATGTGCATTATCTATTACATTTTTTATTAGTCTTATAAGTGCAGGATGGTATTGATTATATAAATGATTGATTTTAGAATTCATTCTATCAACTGCAAGTGTATACTGAATTAAATCATTTGTACCTATGCTAAAAAAGTCAACTTCCTTAGCTAGAACATCTGAAATTATAGCTGCTGAAGGAATTTCAATCATTATACCCAGCTCTATATTATTGTTTATTTTTATACCTTCTGCTATTAATTCTTCCTTAGTTTCAAGATATAGTTTTTTTGCTCCTCTTAACTCATTAATACTAGATATCATTGGGAAAAGTATTTTAACATTTCCAAATGCACTAGCTCTTAATATAGCTCTTAGTTGAGTTTTAAATATATCAGTATTGTCTAGGCATAATCTTATTGCTCTATAGCCTAAAAATGGGTTCATTTCTTTTGGTATTTTTAAATATGGTATTTCTTTATCTCCACCAACATCTAGAGTTCTAATTACAACGGGCTTATCTCCCATTTTTACAAGTATTTCTTTGTATGCATCAAATTGCTCTTCTTCTGTAGGCAGCTTCGTTCTGCTCATATAAAGAAATTCACTTCTAAATAGTCCTATAGATTCAGCATCATTTTTTATTGCATATTTTATATCTGATGGCACACCAATATTGGCCTCCAACAACACCTTATGTCCATCTAAAGTAATTGTATCTAAACCAATTTGTTTGCTTAAGTTGTTTTTTATATCAACTTCTTTTTGCTTTTTTAATTCATAATAATGTTTAGTCTTTTGAGATGGATTGATACTTACTTTTCCTGTTGATCCGTCACAAATTATTTCATCGCCATCTTCTACTTTATCGCATATTCCATCTACACCAACTACAGTTGGAATTTCCATAGTTCTTGCTATTATAGCTGCATGAGAAGTTCTTCCTCCAGTTTCAACTATTATAGCGGCAACCTTATCCTTATCCATTTGGGCTGTATCAGATGGTGTTAAATCATAAGCTACTATTACAGTACCATCTTCAATATCTGACAGCTTTTTAGTTTTAGCACCTACGATTATTTTAGTTAATCTATACATTATATCTTTTAAGTCATTAGACCTATCTCTAAGGTATTCATCTTCAATATTTTCAAATAGCCTAATATATCTACTAAGCACCTCATTAAGTGCGAATTCGCAATTTATCTTTTCTATTTTAATCTTACTTACTACTTCATCAAATACAGCTTCATCTTCAAGTATCATTTCATGAGCCTTGAATATTTCAGCTTCTTTTTCCCCAACATTTTTTATAGTTATTTCATATATGTTATTGATTTGTTCTTTACATTCTATAATAGCCTTTTTTAATTTTTCAATTTCCAGTGAAGTATCTTCAACTTCTATTCGTTCTACTTCAATTTCATTTGGTTCTACCTTAAAAACTTTACCAATTCCTATTCCATGTGATACGCCTAAGCCTTTCATTTTTATCCCCGCTTCTCAATTTTTTATTGTTAAAAACATGATTAATTTGTAAAAACAATTGGGACTATTTTGACTATAAAATGATTATTATTAAGATTTAAATAGAATTTTTTTAGGAAAGCGTTTATCATCGCATCTATATCAAAGTGACATGATAAAAGCGAATTTTTTATGAAATGTTGTAATTGAAATGTCTTATATTTTGCTTTTATTATGGATTTTGGGTTTATATCATGTTGTGGTGTACACAAGAAAATAAGTAGTTTGTGTATCATGATTTCCTCCATAATGTTATTTTATAGGTGTAATTATATTTTTTTTATTACAATTTGTCAACTAAAATAAAGCGGACTAAAGCCCAGTGAACTGAAAGTCCATTGTGGACTTCAGTCCATTAATAAGGTTCTTATAATTAAGATTAGTATGCCTTCTATTTTGATGAATATGCGATTTGTCCGTTTATTATAGTATACATTGTTTTATAATTTACATCAAGCAGTGGATTTCCTTTGAATACTACTATATCAGCATCTTTGCCAATTTCTAAACTTCCAACTCTATCAGCTATTCCAACTATTTCAGCTGGATTTATAGTTATTGCTTTCCACGCTTCCTGCTCATCTAGTCCTGATTTAACTGCAAGTCCTGCGCACATGCTTAAATATTGTAGAGGAATAACTGGTGAATCTGTTATAATTCCAATTTTTAAACCTTTCTCACATAAAACTTTTGGTGTAGCAAAGGTTAAATTTCTTAATTCGTATTTTGATTTACCACTTAGTGTTGGTCCAACAAACGCAGGCTTACCTTCTTCTGCAAGCTCATCTGCAATTAAGTGACCTTCAGTGCAGTGCTCTAATGTAATATCTACGTTAAATTCTTTCGCTATTCTTAATGCTGTAAATATATCGTCTGCTCTATGTGCATGTGCTTTTAGTGGTATTTCTCTTCTTAATACTGGAAGTAAAGCTTCCATTCTCATATCATAATCTGGCTTTTTATCAGGATCTTCTTTTGAAAGCTCTACATTTTCTAAGTACTGTTTAGCTTCAAATAATGTCTCTCTTAGTATAGCAGCAGTTGCCATGCGTGTTGTAGGAGACTTGTGTTGATCATCATATACTCTTTTTGGATTTTCACCAAATGCAATTTTCATTGCTATTGGATCCTTTATTATCATCTTATCTACTCTTTTACCATAAGTTTTCATGGCTAAGAATGTTCCACCAATAACATTAGCACTTCCAGGACCTGTAACTGCGGTTGTTACTCCTCCCTCAATTGCTTCCTCAAAAGCAACACACATTGGATTAATAGAATCTATAGCTCTTAAATGTGGAGTTACTGGTTCTACAGCCTCATTACCGTCATCACCTTCAAACCCTATTCCTTCTTCCCACATACCTATATGGCAATGTCCATCTATAAATCCAGGTGAAACTATGCAACCATTAGCATCAATTACTTCTACGTCTTTTGGTGCTTCTACAGTTTTACCTATTGCTTTGATTTTGCCATTTTCTACCAATATTTGCCCATTCTCTATGTCACCTTCTTTAGACATAGTCTTTATGTATCCATTTTTTATAAGTATCATATAACTCCTCCAATACATTACCATAGTCTCGACTACTTCGAGCCATTTTAAATATGCTACGCATATTATATCATAAGTATATTCATAGCGCAAAAAAACTTTGCATTTATCATATATTAAAATGCAAAGTCTAATTATTCTAACAACATTTTTAAGATAAATTAAATTATTGTTGGCATATTTCCTATAATTAAAAAATTAATTGTACCAAAACTAAATCTAATTGGAATACAAAATGCATTTCTTACCTTAGTTAATTTTTTATTGAAATCAATAACCTGTGGTGTCAATTCTAACTCCATTCTATTAGCGTTTGACATATTTACGCAAAATATTCCGTTATTAAGATTCATAAATTCACTTACTGATGCCTTTACATAATCATCATTTTCTGTATATTCTTCTTGACTAAATCTAGAAGCAAATTTTATAAATGTATCATCATCACATTCAAAAGCTGTATAAATGTTAAATTCACCTTCTATTGTCTGAGAAGTGAAATTTTTACATTCAAACTCCTCAAATACAATTGATTTTAGTGGTGTAAAATCATCTCCAACAAATCTAACTATATTTTTAAATAGTAAGGATACATACTCAGTATATAATGCAGCATCTTCAAAAGAATCAAAATCATAGAAATCCTCTATAATTTCTAGCATTTTTTCATTCTGTGACAATGTAAAGTCTGTGTCTTTTATCTTATGATCTTTTTTGTAATTTTCTATAGCATTCTGAAACTGGTCATTAGTCATATAACTCTTATCTACAAGTGCCTGACCTAATAAAAGATATCCAGATTTTTGAGATTTTAAAAGTTCATCTACCTGATCATCTGTCAAATATCCCATTTCTATTGCAATAGCTCCAAACCTTTTATCTATTTTGGATTGCATTTTATGGACTTTATCGACTTGACTTGCAGTCATATATCCAGCATTTATAGCAAGAACACCTAATTTTAATTTAACTGTCTTTTGAAGCTCTAATGCCTCAACTAATTGACTGATTGTAACATACTCGTTATTTAATAGATAATTACCGAAAAACTGTGTAAACATTACCTATTCACCATCCTTTATTACCTTTTCTATGATTCTCTTTATATGATCTTCAGAAATTGGTTTTTGAAGAAAATCATAGGCACCCGCCTCTATTGCTAATTTCAAATAATTTTGTGTAACTGCAGATGATGCAATAACAACTTTTGCTCTAGAATTAAAATTAGTTATTTCTTTCAATGCTTCAATTCCTGATTTTACAGGCATAATAATATCCATAAATACTAAATCTGGGTCATGCTCTTTATACATATTTACAGCATCTTGGCCATTTGAAGCATTAAATATATTTATGCATCCCATTGATGTTAACATGTTGCTAAACTGCTTTCTAACTAAAATAGAATCATCACATATAAGTACATTTAAATTACTAATAACCATCATCGAATACCAACCGTTCTTTAATATTATAATGAGTTCGTTACTTTGTAATTATTTTATACTTTTTATCCATTATTTGCAAGTTTTTTGTAAAAATTAATGAAATTTTAGTTATTTTACTTATTTATCGTCAGAAATTAATACTTCCGCGATTTGAACAGCATTTGTTGCTGCTCCCTTTCTTATTTGATCGCCGCTACACCATAGGGATAATGAATTGTCACAACTTATATCTTTTCTAATTCTACCAACGAAAATCAAATCTTGATCTGCTGTATAAAGCGGCATTGGATATTGTTTATTTTGAGGATCATCTATTAATTTGACTCCGCTTGCATTTTTAAGAAGCTCTCTAGCTTTTTCAGGAGTTATTTCATTTTCAGTTTCAATTGTTATTGATTCCGAATGACTCCTATAAACAGGAACTCTAACACATGTGCAATTTACCTTCAAATCATTATTATGAAGTATTTTTCTACCTTCATTTTGCAATTTCATTTCCTCTTGTGAGTATCCAATTTCATCAAAATCTCCAATTTGAGGAATTAAATTATAGGCTATTTGATATGGAAATGCACTTGTTATAACTTCTTTATCGTTTATAATATCTTTAACCTGATCATTTAATTCTGATATTCCTTTGCTCCCCGCTCCTGAAACAGCTTGATATGTTGATACAATCATCCTTTTAACCTTAGAATACTTATTTAATTCATTAATAGCTACTAAGGCTATAATTGTTGAACAGTTAGGATTTGCTATTATTCCTTTATGCTTTTTTACATCCTCTTTATTTATTTCTGGCACTACCAAAGGTACATCATCGTTTAATCTATAAGCACTGCTATTATCTATAACAACAGCACCAGCTTCTACAGCCCATGGCAAAAACTTTTTACTTAAACTATTGCCAACAGCACTTAAAACTATATCTATGTTTTCAAATGAATTTTCCTTAGCTTCTTGCACTACTATTGTATCGTTACAAAACTGTATTTTTTCACCTACACTTTTTTCACTCGCAAGTAATCTTAGCTCATTTATCGGAAATTTTCTCTCCTCTAATACCTTTATCATTTCTCTTCCTACGGCTCCAGTTGCGCCTAATACTGCTACATTATACTTTTTCATAATTTCCTCCATAAAAAGTGTGAAATGCTTTTTTCACACTATATACTAAATAAACTCTTATGCAAAATTTGTACAGTTTCAATACTTTTGTTTTCATTAACGCAAAACCCTACATGATTATGAGATAGTTCAAAATCTTCATAATTTATATTGTTATATGAAATTATGTCTTTTATTTTATTTAATAATGGTATATCTATATTATTGCCTACCAAGCTTATTTGTGACATAAATTTACGATTTTGTAATGTTATTGACTGTATTTCAGAGTTATTTTTGTTATAGTCCTGAACACAGGTGCCCTCAGAGGAACTAAAGGTCGACTTAATATATAGCTTGACATTTTTATTTTGTTCGGCAATTATAACTGCTCTTGGATGAACTACTTTAGCACCTCTATCTGATAATAGCATACATGTTTTATATCCAATGCTTTTGATAAGCTTAGTACCCTCAATAAGATTAGGATCAGCAGTCATTACTCCATCAACATCAGTATAAATATCAACCTTCTTAGCACTTAATGCATTGCCTATTATCACAGCTGATATATCGCTTCCTCCTCTGCCTAAGGTTGTTATTTCACCATCAATAGTTGCCCCTTGTGAGCCCGCGATTATTGGAATAAATCCATCTTCTAAACACTTAATTATTTTTTTTGTATCTACTGTCACTACCTCAGCATCGAAATAGTTATTGTTAGTTATTATACCAGCCTGTTGCCCCGTAAGACTAATTGCCCTATATCCCCTACTTGTTAAGGTTGAAGCTATTAGTGATGCAGAAATAATTTCTCCACAGGAATATATTGCATCTAGCTCTCTTTTAGATACACTTGTATTTTTATTTTTAATAATATTTAGAAGTGTATCTGTTGCATATGGGTCACCATCTCTTCCCATAGCTGATACTACTACGACTAAATTTTTATTTTTTTCCCTAGCATTAATTATTTTTTTGTAAACACATTCTCTTGCATTTTCTGTTGCCACAGATGTTCCACCAAATTTTTGAACATAAATTTCCATAAAAAAAGCCTCCTCTATTTGAGAAGGCTGATAGTTTTAAGACCGCGCCTTCTCATCTCTCAAAACTATTGCTTTGCTGGAATTGGCACCTTGCAAATTTTACTTTGTAGGTTGCCGAGATGTCATCGGGCCAGTCCCTCGATCTCTCTGGATAAGAAGTTTCCATATTCAATTGTTTTATAGTATATAGTTATTTTTTATTTATGTCAATATGTTTTTGTATTATTTTAAAACTTTATTTAAAGCTTGTACTTAAAAATTATTTTCCTACCTTGTAGAATTCTGTATCTTATTTTTTAATAAATGAACTCCAATTACTAACATTATAATTGCAATACTAAACCACTGCGATGTGGAAATACCCAATAAAAAACCTCTTTCTGCATCATATCTTAGGTACTCAACTAAAAATCTTACAATTGAGTAAAGAATCAAATATATGCTAATAACATTGCCTCTATTACGTTTTTTTCTTCCATATATGATTAAGAAAATAAATATTAAGATGTTTAAAAATGCCTCTAGCAATTGTACAGGGAATAGTGCAACATTGTGAGGGGCTACAATGGACTCATTAAACATCATACCGATAGGGGGATTAAATGGAATTCCATAACAGCACCCAGCAAAAAAACACCCTAATCTACCAAATGCATGTATTAAAGGAAACGATGGCGCAAGTGTTTCAATTAAACTAATAAAATCTATTTTGTATTTTTTAGTATAGATATATATTAAAATTATAGCTCCAACCAACCCTCCATAAAAAACAAATCCACTTTGCAGCATATAAATTATATATTTAGGATTACTAATTATTGCACTAAAATTATCTACTATAAATGGAATATTAATAAATATATATAATAGCTTTGCACCAACTATTAACCCTATAGCAGCAAACAAGGATGCATAAAAAATATCTTCCTTTTTTTGACTATATATGTGAGAACGAAATACTGCTATTAATATACCAATAATAAATCCAAATAAAATTAATAACCCATATGTAGCAATTTTGAATCCAAATAAATGTATAAAAGGTTTCATTTTTCCTCCAAAATACTAAAAATAAGCAAACATTTCTGCTTGCTTATTTTTGTTATTATTCTGTATAAATTTACTAATACGATAATGATGCTAATGCTCCTGCACACGCGATACAAGCTATGAAGCTTAATGCACAAAGTGCAACAGAAATAATAGATAATACTAATCCAGCTGTAGCCATTCCAGAAGGTTGTTCCTTTTTAGAAGATATACCTAGCACTATACCTATAATACCTAAAATAATTCCTAATATTGCACCATATCCGAAGAATACGCAAACAAGTGATACAATACCTAGTACTAGAGAAGCAATTGCTTTGCCATTTGATTGATTTTCCATCTCTTCCTCCATTTATTTATTTTAAAATTCTCCCTTATACAAATTATACATAAATTACTATCGTATGTAAACAAAAAAAGACAAATTTTGATAAATTTGCCTCTTTTATTAGCTAATTCATCTTTTACTTAAAAAATTATATATTAGTTAACATTTTTTTTAATATAATAGTAACCAAAGCTTAGCTAAAATATCTATATAGCACTTTTGTGAACTCTGGAATATTTTTTCTTATAGTAGAGGATGCACTTTCATTCTCATATTTTAATTCTTCATCAATGCAGTTGTTAGCAAACTTAATCATATCTATTGGACTTAATTTACATCCAGTTTTGTAGTAAAACATTTTCGACATAATGTCTAATGCATCCTTGTTATTTATCAGTGCAAATGATGTAAATATACAAAATCCTAAATTTTCTAATACAAAAATTTGATTATACATTAGCTCTAAATCACTTAAATCCTTAAAATCATCAAAAAATTTATCTATTTTAACCTTAAAATTATTTTCTTCATTTATAACAGGTTTAGTAACTAAATCCTTAAGTGTATCATTTTCTTTAAATAAATTATAAACACCTATAGTTTTTGATCCTATCACCTTTCCTAATATTGTATTTTGTTCTATTTCTAAAAGCAGATTAAGTATTTCATCCTTGTTTGGAACTATACCTATTGCTTTATAATATATATTGCTGGTGAAAACAAATTCTGTAGAATCTATTCCAAGCTCAAAAGCTTTAGTATTTACTTTTTTAGCAAAGACGCTATCTTCAATGTTATAGCAATGAATTAATGCTGCATTTACTTCACTTTCTGCTGGTGCAGAAAACATCTCTGTAGTGCTGCTACAATGCCTATTTAGACACCCAATTACACATAATGGTGCACATGTTTTATTTAGCTTAATATCTTTATTAATTTTTGCTACACTTTCAACTTTTTTACGTACATTAAATTGAGACAAATCTTTACTTTTTAAAAGCTTAATTAATGTTATAGAACCATGACCTGGTAAAGCTTGTCCACATATTGGATTATCTATAATTAATTTTGCTAGTTTTTTGCTTTCAGTCTTAAAGCCTTCTTTATCAAAGCATAAACTATCAAAAAATCTATTGCTGTTTACTACAATTGCCTTAAGTCCTTTACTACCCCAAATATCACCAAAGGTATTCCTAGTACAGTAATATTCAGGAACACCATTAGGATAAGTGCTAAATACAGTCGCCAATGGCATTATATAATCTGCGGTTGGCCCTGTACCCATCAATGAGCAGTTTTCTCCATAACTTTTTTGTATATATTTTATAATATCTGGAACATTTTTTTTATTTAACTCATCAAGCTCGACAATTTCTACCTTATCCTTATCTATATATATGATTGTATTCTTGTTTTCTGACTTTCCCTTTATAACCAAGGATTCTATGTTAAGAGAAGCAAGCTTTTGTGGAAGTGCACCTGTCATATTGTTTACTTGTAGTCCTTGACCTTTACCTCTTTTTGTAGCAACAGTTATTCTACCAGTGCTTGGTGCCTGTGTGCCAGTAAAAAGACCCGGTGTTAAAACTATTACATTATCATCATCAAATCTGTCTGTAGACATATTTGTATGTTTTTTTATAAGATATGTAGCTAAGCATCTGCCATGATACTTTGAATCACCAACATTATACTCCTCATAGGACACATCTTTAGTTGTTAAATTAACAATACATATTTTACCCATTACATTTTCTCCTCTTTTTTAAAATAATAAAAAGCATCAACTAACTTTTTACTGTATTCTTGTGAACAGTTATCATTAAAGCCTTTAAATTTACCATATTCAATAATTTCACCATCCTTAAACACAGCAACATTATCCCAGGTATCATTAATAAAATCAATCTCATGCAGAATGGAAATTATACTAACACCCTGTTCTAGTTTTATTCTATCTAGTAATTTTAATATTTCTAAACTGCTTTTTTTATCTAGCATAGATGTACATTCATCAGCAATAATAATCTTAGGCTTCATAATAAGCGCTCTAGCAATACAAAGTTTTTGTCTTTGACCTCCACTAAGTATAGAAATATCTTTATTCAAATATTCTAATAAATTTTCATCAACATAGCTTAGGACTTCTACTATATCCATGCATTTATGCTTATTTCGTTTACAGATTTTTATGGTTTCATTTAATGTTTGTTTTAATGTATAATTATTTTCTAGTGCTCCGTATGGATCTTGAAATATATATTGTATTTTGGAGCAATTTTCAAAATTTCTTCTTTTTAAAACATTTAGTTCCTCATCATCAAATATAACTCGTCCAGCATCTTGTTTTTCTATGCCTATAATTATTTTTGCTAATGTTGTTTTTCCGCTACCGCTTTCTCCAATGATAGCAGTACTTTCTCCTGCCTCAACTCTTATATTTACGTCAGTAAGTACCTGCTTACTTCCATAGGATTTACTTACTTTTATAACCTCAAGCATATTTTTACTCCTAAGATAATTTAATAACTCTATCGCTAAGCTTGTTTAAAAAGTCATAGTTATGTGAAACCATAATAATTGTACGTTGTTCTCTAATTTTATTTAAAAATTCAACGATTATTTTTAATGTTAAAGCATCTATGGCAGAGCTTGGCTCATCTAAAACCAAAAGCCTTGGATTTTTAATAACACTTAAAAGCAACACTATTCTTTGCTTTTGTCCTCCGCTTAGCATATATGGATATGATTTTAATAACTCCTCTTTTAAATTTAGACTATCTAATGTAGCTTTTATACGTTCTTCATCATATTTTATATTATTTGAACTAATTGTTAAGTCAATATGATCCCTTATGCAAATTTTAGGATTTAAAGCATCTTGTGAAAACTGCGGATTGTAGCTTATAAATTTATACTTTTCTTTACCTAAAACATTTATATCCTTACCTAATACCTCTGCCTTTGTATATAAAATGCTTCCCGTAAAATTATATCCAAATAGTGAATTTAGAAGAGATGTTTTACCACAACCACTATCACCACTTAAGCCTACAAATTCTCCATTTTCTATTACAATATCATTAAATTCTATAGACTTATTATCTTTATAAATTATTTTATAATCCTTTAAATTTATCAATAATACACCTCCCTATTTTTCTTCAAATGTAAGAAATGATAAGGTTATAACAAATACAAATACACACAAGACAGGTGGCAATAGATACCATATAACCACATCATCATAAAACAAATTCTCATATGCCATTCCAGCCTTTATTAGTTTTCCCCACGTTTTCGATAATGGGTCTCCTATTCCAAAGTACGATAGAGTAGTTTCATACATTACCGCTTTATTACATTGAAAAATAAAATTAGTTATAATAACAGGATACAAATCATATCTTAGCTTTTTATACACATCAAATATATTTCCTTTTATTAAAAGTGTATATTTTACCTTGCTTTTTTCCATATAGTTAAGTAACTTTGATCTAACTATTTTGTACACCTTTGACCAGGAGAAAAAAACTATCGCCATAATTGTATTCTGTATATTAGGTTTTGCAAATACTGCAAAGAACATGATAATTATTATTTCAGGTACTATAATAAATAGATTTGCCAAGTAGAGTAAGCCTTCGTCTGTCTTTCCCTTATAATAGCATGAAATTATTGCTAATAATGTTCCTATCGTTGTGCTTAACACTCCTGATATAAGCGCTATAAAAATGGATGTTTTAAATCCATTAATCAATAAAGAAAATAAATCATGTCCCATTTCATCAGTTCCAAGTAAATGCTCCTTTGATGGTCTTAAAAGCGAATCTGAACTAATATCATCAATACTATAAGGCATTATGAAGTTGCCAAATATTGCAATAATTATATACAAAGCTAATATAATAATGCAGATTTTTTTGTTTAATGTTAAACTTTTGTAATTTTTCATATTTCAACCTTTATAATATTAATATTTTAAAGCATTTTTCTTTAATATTATCTCAAATACCAAACTTACAATCAAACCATAGAAACAAGTTAGTAGAAGTAGACCTTGAATAAGGGGATAATCTCTACTTGAAGCAGCGTTTTTAAGAAGCTGTCCAAGTCCAGGATAGGAAAATATTGACTCAACAAACAAGGAACCTGTTATAGCATAAATCACTTGTATGTTTAATTTACCAAGTATTTCAGGTATAATATTTTTTAGAATATATTTTTTATTTATCTTATTTTCATCTATATTTAAATAATATGCCATTGTCACATAATTTTCTTTTTTAATTTTTTTTGCACTATTATATGCTAATATATATATACCAGGGATTTCACACAGTATAAGCGTTAACATAGGTAAGGCAATATGTTTTATTACATCAATATAAAATTCAGATGTAAAAAACTCTATTCCTGGAGTATATGCTCCCCATGCAGGAAAAATTTTCAATCTATATGCTAGCAGTCCTTGAATTAAAACAGCTATCAAAAATGTAGGTATTGATTGTATTCCAAGCATAAATCCAATTTTAAGCTTGCTATTTTTATTGTTAAGTGATGCCCTTATTCCAAATTTTATAGCAATAAAAGTAGAGATTATAAGTGACAATGAGGCTAATATAATAGTCCATGGCAATCGTCCCTTTATAAGTTGAGCAACAGGTAGTCTATAATGAAATGAATAGCCCAAATCCAATCTTAACAGGTTTTTAATATATATATATAACTGCTTATAAACAGGCTCATTAGGAGCATAGTACTCCCTAAATGCATTAAAGGTATCCTCTGGTAAGGACTGGTTTAATATATAGGTATCACTATGGTTATATGATAAAGGACTCCCGGGGATTATCCTCGGGAGTAAAAAGCTTATTAAGATAATTAGAATAATATAAAAGAAATATTTTAAAAGAATTCTAATCTTCATTATTTATTCCATTGTCCTCTTATAAATACTAATTTATTATGTACTGTAGGTACTGCTATAGACACACCATCCTTAGTATAGAACCATCCATAAAATGTGCTTGGATTGTACGCACTTGATGATTTTTTATAATAAAGTGTTAATGTTGGTAACTCTTCAGCTATTATTTGTTGTAACTGTGCAACTTCTTCATATCTTACTTTGCTGTCTAATTCAATTAATTGTTTATTAAATATTTTATTAAATTCTTCATTATACCAATTTTGTCCTCCCTGAGTTGTTACTGCTGGAGTAGATGCTGAGTCTCCATTATTTGATGCAAATCTTTTTAGTAATACTGGATCTCCTCCAAAGGAGCCATGTCCATTAAATGCTAACTCAAATTTACCTTCATCTATCAGTGAAGCAACTGTATTTTGATCCATTGCTTTAACCTCTAAACCTATACCTATTGATTCAAAATAAGCCTTTACTAATTCTGCTAAAGAGGTTTGTTCTTCTGGAACTATGAATTCATAGGATACATTTTCACCATTGTATTCAACTAAACCATCAGCATCAGTATCAATTAAGCCTGCTTTTGTTAATAAATCCTTAGCCTTTTCTACAGAATACTCATATTGTTTAACATCCTCTGAATACCACTCTGATGCAGGATGTATATGACCTGGGTTACCAGCATCTGCTGCTCCCTTTAGTGCTTTTTGAACTAATTCATCTCTATTAATAGCATAGTACATAGCTTGTCTAACTTCTTTGATATTTAGCTCATCAATTGCAAAATTAAAATACATTCTTCCAACCCAAAGTCCTGGTCCTTCAATTACCTTGTATTTTTCATTTTCGCTCTTTAATTTCATAGCCTCTCCATATTTTATATTAACGGCTATATCAATTTCGTCTGCTAATAGTGCTTCCTTAGTATTTTCAATTGGAGACATTATAAGCTTATCAATTTGAACTTCTCCTAGAAAATAATTTTTATTAGCATTGTATATGTAAACTCCTGTGCTTTCATCGTAACTTTCAAGAACTAATGGACCAGAACCTACTACAGAATCAGGTGTATTGAATTTTTCAGGCTCAGTTACATTTTCCCAAATATGTTTAGGCATTATTGGAACATTACCTGCAATATCTGTTATAAAAGGAACAAATACATCATTTAACACTATCTCAACTGTATAATTATCAACTACATTTACTTCCTTAACTGGAGATACACTAATCCACTGATATGGATGCTCTTTCAAATAATCAAAGGAGAACTTAACATCCTCTGCTGTTAAGTCAGTACCGTCTGTAAACTTAACACCTTCATTTAGCTTAAATGTATATTTTACATTATCATCTGAAATGCTCCATTCTTTAGCAAGAAGAGGTATTATACCGTTTTCATCCTTCCATACTAAAGTGTCAAAGGTATAGCTAACCAACATATAACCTCTTCCCTTTGGTGAAGATGTATAAACTGATGGAAAGCCAAGATTATCACCATCCATCCTTAAAATTCTCTCTTCTCTTACTTCATCACTATTAGTATTTTCTTCATTATCATTTTTAGATATATCTTGGTTATGTTCATTTGATAAATTTTTATCATTTGAACATGCAACTATGCCTAAACATAAAGATAATATTAACAATATGCTTATTATTTTTTTCATTTCTTCCTCCAATTGTAAATTTTGTATGCAACGTTTTTATTATATACATTATTTTTATCTATACAAAATAAAAACTTTTTATATTTTGTTGTTTGTTAATAAAAAAAAATTATAACAAATAAAAAACTATACATTTTTAACATAATTAAATAAAATGTATAGTTTTTTAATCAAATTATTATAATACTAATTATTAATACGCTCTAGCAATATATACCATATGTTTAGCTTCCTTGTCACAGAAATGACATTTATCTGAAAGTTGTTCTTGTTCAAATGGTATACATCTAATTGTTGCGCCTGTTTCTTCTTTTAACTTTGCTTCACATTCAGGACATCCACACCACATAGCTTTTGCAAAACCTGGCTTGTCAGTTATATCATTTTTGTACTGCTCGTAGCTTTCCATAACATAAGTATGGTCTTCTCTATGCTGTCTTGCCTTTTCAAGCATATCATGTTGCATAGTTTCAAGCATGTTTTTAACTGTTTCTCCAATATTGTCAAGAGATATAATTTCTTTTTCCAGCTTATCTCTTCTAACTGTCACTGCTTGGTTATTTTCTATATCTTTTGGACCTATTTCAACTCTTATTGGATAACCCTTCATCTCATATTGGTTAAATTTCCATCCTGGTGAATTAGTTGCATCATCATCTAATTCAACTCTTATACCTTTTGATTTTAACTCATCATATAATGCATTAGCTTTTTCTAATACTCCTTCTTTTTTCTGAGCTATTGGTATTATAACAACCTGCGTTGGTGCAACTCTTGGAGGCAATACAAGTCCTCTATTATCACTGTGTACCATTATAAGTCCACCAATTAATCTTGTAGAAATACCCCATGAAGTATGATATGGATACTCTTGTTTTCCAGTTCTTCCCAAGTAAGTTATATCAAAGGCTTTTGTAAAGTGTTGACCTAAATTATGAGAGGTACCTGCTTGAAGTGCCTGACCATCATGCATAAGCGCTTCCATTGTATAAGTAGCATGAGCACCAGCAAATTTTTCTTTATCGCTTTTTCTACCAACTACAACTGGCATAGCAAGTAATTCTTCTGCTACTTCTTTATATATATCTAGCATTTGCAATGTTTCTTGTTGTGCCTCTTCCTCAGTTTCATGTAAAGTATGTCCCTCTTGCCATAAAAATTCTGATGTTCTTAAAAATGGACGTGTTGCTTTTTCCCATCTAACAACGCTGCACCATTGATTGTACAGATATGGTAAATCTCTATATGAATTTAACCATTTGCTATACATGTTACATATAATAGTTTCTGATGTAGGTCTAACACATAATCTCTCTCCAAGCTCTGTACTACCACCGTGTGTAACCCATGCAACCTCAGGAGCAAAGCCTTCTACGTGTTCTTTTTCCTTATTTAATAAGCTTTCTGGTATTAATAATGGAAAATAGCAGTTTTTGTGACCAGTTTCTTTGAATCTTCTATCAGCATATTCTTGAATTTTTTCCCATATAGCATATCCATATGGTCTTATAACCATGAATCCTTTAACCGGAGAATAATCAACAAGTTCATTTTTCATTATTACATCTGTATACCATCTACTAAAGTCTTCTTCCATAGGTGTTATTTCTTTTACGAATTCTTTTTCCTTACCCATAATAACCTCCAATACGCCGTTTCACGGCGTCACATAGTGTGAAATGTCTTTTTTCACGCTATAATCCTTTCAAAAAATAATAAACCGCCTCTATAAATATAGAGACGGATTTCCGCGGTACCACTCTGATTACTGTATGTAAACACACAGTCTCTCGAACAAATAACGGTTTGTGCCGTTTGGGTTTTCTCCCAAATACTCCAAGGTAGGTTCAATATACATTGGGATAAAAGCTTTTCACCAACTGCTTTCTCTCTAAAATCCTTATATATCTAATAGTCCTTATCATCGTAATTATTAATATGTTGCTATTGTATATTAGGTAAATATTTTTGTCAACAATTTTCGGAGAAAATTGTTATAGTTCTTTAAAAATTATTGCCATATTTTTTATAAAATAAAAAATGTGAATATATATTGTTTTTCTGGTTAAATTATTATTTATATCTTGTTAAGAGGTGTAAAATGGATATTAAGGAATTGCTAATTGACGGATTTGATATATTTATACGTTCTATCTGTTCTGTTGCTGTATTATTTATAATTTCAAAACTAATGGGGAAAAAACAAATTTCTCAGCTTAGCTTTTTCGACTATATAGTAGGTATTACAATTGGTTCAATTGCAGCACAAATGGCCTTCGATGATAGCTTACATTATTATGAAACGATTATTGCTATAGCTACCTACGGTTTATGTGATGTAGCAATTGCTATATCAACTAATAAATCTATAAAATTACGACGTTTTTTTGTTGGCACTCCTACAGTTTTGATATATAATGGCAAAATAATAGAGGAAAATTTAATGCACTCAAAATGTGATGTAAATGAGCTTTTATCTGAAAGTCGCTATAACGGATATTTTAATTTATCTGATATTAAATATGCTATATTTGAAACAAATGGTCGAGTAAGTTTTTTACCTTATAGTGATAAAAGACCTGCAACTCCTTATGATATGGATTTAAAGGTTGAGCAGGAAGATTTAGTAGCTAATGTTATAATTGACGGCAATATAATGTACAACAATTTACATTCATGTGGCAAAGATGAGAACTGGTTAAAAAATGAATTGAAAATCCAAAAATATAATAATATAAAAGATATAATTTTAGCCACATGTGATAATAATACATTAACTGTATACAAAAAAACCTATAATAAGAAAAAGCTTGATATATTTGACTAATATCAAGCTTTTTCTTAATAAATTGTATAATTAAATTAAATATTTATTTATTAATGGAATTTTTGAAATTAATACTACCAATACATATCCAATTATAAATGTTATTAATGATATAACAGGTATAGAAAGCAATGGATTAAATGACAATGTGGTTAAACCAATACTAGAAACTATTTTCAGAACTAACGCATGCACTAAGTATAACCCAAACATATTTTTTGACATTCTATTTATGGTTTTAATAGTTTTTTCGCTTAAATTAATTTTTGAAACTTCATATTTAAAAAATACAAACCATGCAACTGTGCTAAAAAAACTGCTTAAAGAAAAAGAGAAAGTAAAGAATGATGTTGCAACTCCTGTTTTTATAGATAAATAGCTACTTCCTAATGCAGTAAAAAGGTAACCTATTATACCTAATATATAAATAATATTTCTGTAAAGTTTTTTCATTTCATATTTTCTTAAATAGTAACCTAATATGAAATACCCTAACCACCCTGCTACAGTTGGTATATCTATAATATTAGCAATATAAGATAATTGTGACTTATAAGGAAAATCAAATGAAAAAATACTTGGCTTCATTACTCCTATTATAAAAAACAAAAATAAAAAGTATTCACAAATTTTCTTAGAATCCTTATGTTCAGTCATAGGTCTTAATATTGGCACCATCATATAAACACCAATAATCATAGGAACAAACCATAAGTGATAATGGCTATTTATTGTTGTTTTTATTATATATTTAATCATTTCAATTGTACTATAATTAAGTCCTGAATAACAATATGTTAATACAGCATATATAAATGACCATGCTATATATGCTGTCAATAATCTCAATATATTTTTTTGATACAATTTCTTAATGCTTGTTTTGTATGCCGCATCTAGAAACAACGCTCCGCTTATAACAACAAACAATTGTACATTGAATCTAACAAAGCTATTATAAATATTAATAATTTGCCATTCATAGCTATTTGTTGAAACATCGAGCCAGTTTTGTGCTGAAGCATGCAGTATAATTACAGTAAATGTTGCAAATATACGCATCATATCTAAATATATTAGTCGTTCAGACTTGTCCTGAACCGAGCCATTTAACTTATTTTCCATCAAACCCTCCATCTATTAAAGCAAATAAATATATCAAAGATATTTTTGTTTTGAATACCTTAACTAGAATAGCATTTTAAGGTATAATAAGCAACTAAATAATATTTTGTTATAAAAGTGAGTAAAACTTTAAACTTGTTGTTGATTTTATATTAATTGATATTATAATATTTACAGTAGAATAATAGTAATGGAAACTTTAATTACAATTTTGTGCAGATAATTAAATGGAGGAAAAAATGACAAATAAAAAAATAATTAAAGAATATTTATTTACAGCCTTAGGAACTCTTATAGTGGTTATTGGCATATACTTTTTTATGGTTCCACAAAATTTAGCATCTGGAGGTGTATCAGGTCTTTCTATAGTATTAACACATTATATACCTTTGCCTATATCTTTAGTATCATTGATTATTAATACTATTTTATTGATTATTGGATTTATATTTATCGGTAAAGAATTTGGTGGAAAAACTATTTTTTCTGTAATTTTATTTTCAACTTATATGAAAATAATGGAGAGCTTCTTCCCTTTAAGTGGACCAGTAACAGATGAAATACTTGTAAATTTAATATGTGGTGTTATACTTGCAGCTATGGGGTTATCAATTGTGTTTAACCAAAATGCATCTACAGGTGGAACAGATATTCTAGCGAAAATATTTAATAAATATTTTAATCTAGATATTGGAACTGGACTTTTGGCAGCTGATGTCGTTGTTGTTGGCTCATCGATTTTAACTTTTGGTTTCAGCACAGGTATACTTGGAGCATTAGGCTGGTTTTTAAATGGTATAGTAGTAAATTATTTTATTGATGGTTTAAATATTAAAAGAGAAGTTGTAATAATTTCTAAAAATTCAAAGGAAATTAAAAATTATATATTTGCCAAGCTTGATAGAGGCGTAACTATATATAAAGCTGAAGGTGGATATACTAACGAACCTACTGACATAGTAGTGACAGTTCTAGCCAAAAATGAATATTTTACTTTGAAAAAGAAGCTAAAAGAACTTGATCCTGATGTATTTGTATTAGTTAGAAGCGTGCATGAAGTACTTGGACGTGGTTTTTAAATAGCTAATTTTTATTTGTTAGTTTTTTCACAAATAACTTAATATATTTATTTAAAATAAAATTATATTTAGTAAAATAAGAACTTTTAAAATCGCTTGATTTATAACTATAAATAGTCTATTATTTACAGTATATTAGTAAGACAGGAGGATTTAGACAAGCGATGAACAAAAAGACATTTTTAGAATATTTTTTTACAGCATTTGGCACTTTTGTAGCAGCTTTTGGAATTTTTTATTTTTTAGTACCTCAAAATCTAGCAATTGGAGGGGTTACCGGTTTTTCTATAGTTATGACAAACTATATTCCTCTTCCAATTTCATTTGTTACATTAATAACAAACATTGTTCTATTATTGTTAGGATTTATATTCATAGGGCGTGAATTTGGTGGTAAAACTATTTTTTCTGTAATAACGCTGTCTGTATATATGTATGTTATGGAAAATTTCTTCCCTATCTCTAAACCTATTACAAGTGAAATATTATTAAACTTAATTGTTGGTATTGTGTTATTTGCAATTGGATTAGCTATAGTATTTAATCAAAATGCTTCAACTGGGGGAACTGATATTTTAGCTAAAATTTTTAATAAGTATTTTAACTTAAACTTTGGAACGGGGTTACTCGTTGCTGATGCTATCGTTGTTTGCTTAGCAATTATAACTTTTGGTCTTGAGCTTGGTATATTAGGAGCTCTTGGATGGTTTCTAAAAGGTATATCTGTAAATTATTTTATAGATGGATTTAACATAAAAAAAGAAACTGTTATTGTTTCAGAAAAACCTGAGGAAATAAAAGAATTTATATTTAGTAAAATACATAGAGGTGTAACAATTTACAAAGCACAAGGTGGTTATACCAATGAAAATAAAGATATTATAGTTACAGTATTAGCAAAAAATGAGTATTTTACTCTAAAAAAACAGCTTAAAGAAATAGATCCAAATATATTTGTTCTAGTAAGAAATGTTCAGGATGTTTTTGGTATAGGTTTTCAAGAATTTTAAAAAAGATTATAAAATAACACAGATGCAAGCATCTGTGTTATTTTTATAAAGCATCTAAATTTTTAAATGTATATCCCATTTTTTTCCACTCAGTCAATAGTTCATCTAATATTTCAGAATTGGTTTTTGATGTACTATGTAATAATACTATTGCACCTGGATGAATTCTTGGTATTAGCTTACTAAAAGCTTGCTCTTTTGTTGGTTGGTCATTAACATACCAATCAACATATGCTAAGCTCCAAAAAAATGTTTTATACCCAAGTTCATGAGCTTGTTTTAAATTACTTTCATTAAACTTACCTTGAGGCGGTCTATAAAATCTTAATAATTCTGTACCAGTTACTTCTTTGAATTTTTCCTCAAATTTAACCAGTTCTTTTTTAAAGGCTTCCACATCAGCTATTTTTGACATATCAGGATGTGTATACGTATGATTGCCAACGATATGACCTTCTGCTAACATTCTTTTTACCAATTCAGGCTCTGTTTCTAAATAATTTCCTACTAAAAAGAAGGTAGCTTTTACATCATGTTTTTTTAACACATCTAATATGTTTGATGTATATCCATTCTCAAAACCAGCATCGAATGTTAGATGTATTACCTTTTCCTCAGTATCAGCTACATAATATGAATTATACTTTTTTAAAAATTCTGAAGAAACATTACCTTGTGGAACTTTACCTTCCGATTGAAAGCTTAATCCCCAATTAGTTATTTCTGAAAAAGTTTCATTTACTTTAAAACTAGCATTATTAATAATAATTGCACCAAATATTATAAATGATATGCAAATAGAAAGTATAATAAATGTTTTTTTCTTTATTGAAATTATCAAATAAATCCCCCCCAATACAATTATATATAAACATGTACTAAATATGATTAAAAAAGTTTTGAAATTGTACAAAATAATACCTGTATATTAACTATATAAGTACAAATAATAATCTTATTGTTATAAAAGGAGGTGCACAGATGCCAAAAAATTCAAGTATAAAATGTAGTGTACAACAATGTAGATTTAATGATAATTCAGAAGAATACTGTACTTTAGATATGATAAAAGTAGGTACTCATGAAACTAATCCAACTGTAGTAGAATGTACAGATTGTCAATCATTTAAAGTTAAATAAATTTTATGATTAATAAAAGCAGTTAAAATAAAATTTTATCTGCTTTTATTATATTTTTGCATATAAATTATATTTTTAATTAATATTTTCAATA
>DLNM01000040.1:0-30518 GCA_002479485.1 Firmicutes bacterium UBA7510
CAGTTCACTGGTGGTTTTGATTCATCAAGACAGTGTACCTGTACCAACCTTGACACTAATTTTTAGTTTTGCTATTATATACATAATATTACACTAGATTAAAACTTCTACATGAAAGGAAAATATAACATGTTTAATAGAGATACATATAACAAAAGAATGGAATGGTTTAAAAACGATAGATTTGGCATGTTTATTCATTGGGGGCTTTATTCAATACCAGCTCGTGGTGAATGGATACGTTCTACAGAAAAAATGAGTATTGAGGACTATAAACAATATTTTGAAGAATTTAATCCAGAAGGCTATGAACCTAAAGAGTGGGCAAAACTTGCAAAAGAAGCAGGCATGAAATATGCAGTGCTTACTGCAAAGCACCATGATGGCTTTTGCTTATTTGACACCAAATTAACTGATTATAAATCGACAAACACTAAATCCGGAAGAGATTTTGTTAGAGAATACTTAGAAGCATTTAGAGAAGAAGGGATTAAAGTTGGTTTATATTTTTCTTTAATTGATTGGCATCACCCAGATTATCCACATTACAATGATATGCATCATCCAATGAGGACAAATAAGGACTATGAGGGTAAAGTACATAATTTTGATAATTATTTAGAATATATGCATGGTCAAATAAAGGAGCTTTGTACAGAGTATGGAAAGCTAGATATGATGTGGTTTGACTTTTCTTATGGTGATATGAAGGGAGAAAAGTGGCAAGCTACAAAGCTAATGGAAATGGTTAGAACTTATCAACCAGATATAATAGTGGACAACCGTTTAGAGGTTAGCGGTGAGGGATTTGGTTCTATTGCAACAAAAAATCCAACGCCTTATAGCGGAGACTATGTAAGTCCTGAGCAGATTATTCCTCCAAATGGACTTTTTGATGAAGAAGGTAATGGGCTTGCTTGGGAGGCTTGTATCACTATGAATGATAATTGGGGTTATACAGCTCTCGATAAAAACTTTAAACCCGCGGCTACAATCATAAAAAAATTAGTTGAGTGCGTAAGTAAAAATGGCAATATGCTATTAAATGTTGGTCCGGATGCAAATGGTAGAATCCCTAAAGAATCAGTTGAGATATTAAAAGAAATAGGAAACTGGATGAAGTATAATAAAAAAAGTATATACGGCTGTAAGGCTTCTAGCTTGCCTAAACCTGAAAATGGCAGAATAACTCAAAACGGAAAGAAATTGTACTATCATATAATGGAGAATTCCATAGGCTATATTCCACTTTATGGAATAAATGCAAATGAGGTTGAAAAAATACGTTTACTATATGATGGTACAGAATTAAAGATTATAAATAACTGGATAGTAAATAATTATCCTGATACAGTATTTGTAAATATAAGCAAAACACCTTACTTGCCTGATCCAATAGATACTGTTGTTGAAGTTACATTAAAATAGCGGAGAGTTAAAGAAATACGCTTATTATGTCGTGTTTTATAAAATAGCCTTGTTTTAGGCAGTAAAAGAGTATATAATATTTTATGTTAATAATATTACTCTAATATTATTAATAAAATTGAAACTATTATTAAATTAATGTTTGGAGGACATAATTATGAAGGCTTATGACTTAATAAATAAAGTTGAACTTGAAGTTACAGCTAATGATTTAATAAACCTTATGAGAAATAACAGACAGGTTGAATTTACTCTTAAGGAAAAAGAAACAGATGATGTAGGATATCTTACTTGGGATAAAGAATATTGGACACTTGTTAATGAAAACAGATTTATGCGTACTTATTCATTAGAAGGAAAATCATTGATGGAATCAACAGCACACAATATATATGACTTGCAAAATGATTTTCATCCTGAAAAAGCTGCTAAAATAGAAATTAATTAAATGTATTCTTAACTTGGAGGGATATTATGATTAATATCGTTATTTGTGATGATGATACACAAATTTGCGTGAAATTAAAGAAAAGTTTAAAAGAAAATCTTCAATTTGAATATAGGCTTTATGAATTTCATGATTTTGATTTAAATTTTCATGAATATATATTATATAATAATATCCCTACTATTTATATTTTAGATATTGAGCTTCAAAATGCCAAAACTGATGGATATGGAATTGCTAAAAAAATAAGAAAAGCAAGAGCCTATAACGATGAGATAATATTTTTATCAAGCTACACAGCTGGTATTATTAATACTTATAAATATAAAATAAAGCCAGTTGATTTCATAGAAAAAACTAACTATTACAGCCTAGATATTATTAGTGCTGTAGAAGAAGCTAAAACAAGAATCGATAGTAGGGTAGTAGAGGAAGATAGCGGATCACTTCTAATTAACGAATTTAAAGAACTATTTAGGATAAGATTTAAACATATAATTTCTATAGAAAAAATTAAAAACAGTAAAAAAGTTGAAATTAGAACTGTATTAGATCCTTGTTGTGACAAAGAGATTTATACTACATATAAGGCAATAGAAAAAATTAATGAAGAATTAGACGATAGATTTTGTCAAATTTCTAGAGGAATAATTATCAATAAAAATCTTGTTAGACATATTAGTTCAAGTGGACAAGTAGTCATGACAAATGGACAAATATTTATTACTTCAGCTAAGAAAATTAAGGAGTTAAAAGATGAGCTATAGTTTTGCTTTTTTTTTACAAGCATTAGTTAAAAGCTATTTATATGTTGCATTGTTGCCTTCTAAGCTGTTAAATGAAAACAAGTACATAAATTATAAATCTATTACAGCAGCATTAATTATAGCTATATTTTTAGCTTATATGCCTAATTTAAATTTTATTATAAAAACTGTATTTATAGTTATCATAAATTTTATTATTATTGGAAGCGTATATAAAAAAGGTAATGTAATATCCATATTGATGAGCGTAATATCCTATACTGTGGTTTTTATAAGTAATGAAGTTACAGAAATAATATTTGTAAAAATATTTAATGTAGATTTAATATACATTCAGTACTATCCAGCAATAGTTATGCAAATGACCTTAGTTTTATTTTCATTTTCATTTCTTTTAAGTTTTTTTATAAAACCACAATCCTTTTTTGAAGAAATAAAGGACTATAGATTTGAAAGAAAAAATATGAATATTATCATCGTATATATTATATTATCGATATTATTTTTAGCACTTATTGGTTATAGCATAAAAAATGAGGAGATATTCAGCGAAAGATATATTATAGGTGTTATACTTCTTTTGACATATATCATTATGAGTATTGTCTATTTATTTCAAATTAAGGAACTAATTAGAAGTAAAAATGATTATGACACAATATATAATTATATTTCTAATGTTGAAAAAATTGCTGGACAACTTAAAAAGCAGGAGCATGAACATAATAATCAACTAATAGCAGTAAAAGCTTTCGCTCAGGAGGGAAAATCTAAAGAAATAATCAATTTTATAGATAATATATTAAAAAATAAAATAAAGAATAAAATAAGTGCTAATGTAGGCTTGGAAAAAATTCAAGATAGCATCTTAAAAACATTACTTGTTCATAAAATTAATGGTGCGACAGGTTTTGGTTTAAGAGTAGAAGCCTTTATTAGAGGAGAAATATCCCCTATCAATAATATTTCGCCAAAAGAGTTAGCGAACATAATAGGTATAATAATGGATAATGCTATAGAAGGTGCTGTTGATTCTGAAGAAAAATACATCAGCATATTAATTGATGAAGATGAAGATTGTGAAGAAGTTAATATTACAATTTCAAATACTTATAAAGAAGCACCTAAGATATATGAAATCGGAGTTTCTACTAAGGGCGAATATAGAGGAAATGGATTATCTATATTACAGGATATTGAAGAAGAAAATGAAAAAATTAAAATTAGCACAGATTTAACAGAAGAACTATTTATACAAGATATTTTTATTAAAAGATAGTTTTTGTCATTATGTAATTCTAAAAAAATGTTTTCAAATACTTAAGGACATTAAAAAACGTTTTCCCGGGTTTTAATGTTTTTTTTATTTTTAAATATATTATAATAAGCACATAATAGAAATGAAAATAATATGAAGAGTTTAAGGGATTGTACTCTAGTATTATTGTCTATTTTAAGAGGGATGTTTAAATAAATAAGGGAGTCCGAGCGTTTGGACTCCTTTTTATTTATTGAATTTTTTAAAAATTGTGATAAACTGTATCTAATATATGTAAATTATTTTCTAGGAAATATTTGTCGAAACTATGTTTATAACGCCTAGAAGCGCGATGGGAGGAAATATGAATTTAGATGATTTGATACAAAATAATAAATTTTTAAAAAATGTTACTGAATTAAGCGAAACAGTATGGATAAATGATGATTTAAAAAGTTTTAATGATATTAAGGAAAATTTTAATGTAAATATTGATGATATATACGATGCGGAGAAAAGACTTAAAAGATATGCACCTCTTATCAAAGCCTTATTTGGTGAAACAGAAAAAAGTAGTGGCATAATTGAATCTGAAATTATAGAAGTTAGCAAAATGAAAAAATCGCTTGAAGATAAATATAATAATCAAATTTTTGGAAAACTTTTATTAAAATTAGACAGCCATTTACCTATAGCAGGTTCAATAAAGTCAAGGGGAGGAATATATGAGGTTTTAAGATATGCAGAAAAATTGGCATTAGAAAATGATTTGATAAAAGAAACTGATGACTACTCTGTGCTTGCTTCGGATAGGAATAAAAAATTCTTTAGTAAATACACAATTCAAGTTGGGTCTACAGGGAATTTGGGACTTAGCATTGGAATTATGAGCTCAAGACTTGGTTTCAAGACAATAGTACATATGTCAGTAGATGCTAAGGCATGGAAAAAAGAGATGCTTAGAAGCTATGGTGTTGAAGTTATAGAATATGAAACTGACTATTCTATTGCTGTAGAAAATGGTCGCTTAGAATCATCAAAAGATTCAAAGAGCTATTTTGTGGATGATGAGAATTCAATGAATTTATTTTTAGGTTATAGCGTAGCAGCCTTAAGATTAAAAAAACAGCTTGATGAAATTAAATTAGAGGTAAATAAAACACATCCATTATTTGTTTATTTACCTTGTGGTATAGGTGGTGCACCAGGAGGAGTAGCATTCGGATTGAAGCATATTTTTGGAGACAATGTCCACTGCTTTTTCGTTGAACCGACCCACGCACCATGCATGCTGGTAGGCATGGCTACTAAGCTTCATGATAAGGTAAATGTAAAAGATTTTAATATAGATGGAAAGACTGAAGCAGATGGATTAGCTGTTGGAAGGGCATCAAAGTTAGTAGGTAAATACATGGAAAACATGCTTAGCGGTATATTTACAGTTGATGACTATAAGTTATATGACATATTAAGATTGCTACATAATAGTGAAAATATTAATATAGAGCCTTCAGCTTGTGCAGCATTTGAAGGAGTTATATCCTTAAACTGTGAAGAAATGGCTAAATACATAAAGGATAATAACTTATTTGAACATATGGAAAACTCTACCCACATTGCTTGGGCAACAGGAGGTAGTTTAGTTCCAAAAGAAGTTATGGATGAATACTTGAATAAAAGTAAGGTTGAAAAAACTAATAGTGATAATTTTAAAATATTAGTATGAGAGGGTGTATAAGCTTTGAAAAAACAAAAGGATTTTTTTTCAGAATATGTCATGATTAATGGTATAGAACAGTACTTGTTACACTACAGTACCAATAGTGAACTCCCTGTCATTTTGTTTTTACATGGTGGCCCAGGAATGTCGGAATCAACATTTGCTTATGCTTTTCAAAATGATTTATCAAATTTGTTTAGTGTTGTTCATTGGGATCAGAGGGGTGCAGGAAAAACATTAACTAAATCCAAAAGAAATAATAATTATCCGTCTGTCGACGAATTATTAGATGATTTATTTGAAATAGTTAATTACTTGAAGAAAAAATATAACAAGGATAAAATTGTGGTTTTAGGTCATTCTTGGGGAAGTGTATTGGGAACTTTATTTGTATTAAAACATCCTCAAGAAGTATTGTACTACATTGGAGCAGGACAAGTAATAGATATAGTGGAGAATGAAAAAATTGGTTATGAAAAGGTAAAGGAATTAATAGTAGAAACTGGTAATAAGAAGGATTTAGATAGCCTTGAAAAAATCGGAGTTTATCCCGAGAAAAATTATAATAAAACCATGATAAAGAAAATACAAAGAATTAGAATATTACAGGGAAAGTATAAGATTGGAATGGATTTTATTCCTATAATAAAAACATTACTTAAAAGTCCTATTTTTAAGTTATCAGATATTTTTAGTTTATTTAAAGGAATGAACAATAATAAAAAACTTTGGGATTTTTTATTTAAGCATAGTCTATATGAGGAAAGTCGTGATTATAAAATACCTGTTTTTTATATTCTTGGAGATAGAGATTACCAAGCCCCAAATACGATAGCGAATTGTTACTTCGATTCAATTAATGCACCAAATAAAAAAATGTTCTTTATAAATGATGCAGGTCATTTTATGATGCTTGACAAGCCAAAGTTGTTTGCTAATGCTTTAGCTGAGATATGTAGATTGCATCATAATTAAAATAACACCCAGATGAAAGTAAATTATCTGGGTATTATTTTATATCTTCATTTATTTTCGAAATAAATTTTTTAGTCTTTCCCAGAAAGTATCTTTCTTAAGTATTTCAACTTTTGTAATGGTCTTTTCCTTTTCTATATTTTCTGTTGATATAATAAATTGAACAGATTTTACATTTTGATTTTTACCTGAAACAAAGGATATCGGCTTATAATCAGAAAAATCATATTCACTCATTAATTCATCGATAGCAGTATCAATTTGATTAGGTAAATCCTTAGTTTGATTATTGAGCTCTTTTGTACCATCTGCCATTTTACCTATGCCACCATTCAATGATGCAGTTCCATTTGCCATAGAAGTAATGCCATCATTTATTGAATTGTAGCTTGTAGCTAGCTGTGATAATCCTCCAGTATAAGCTGTAAGTCCATTATTAAATGAACTGTAATTGGTTGTTAATAACCCTAATGCTTGTGAGAGCTGAGCTAATGTTATGGAGATTTCAGTATTAGGCATAGAAACAGTTAATTGTTCAGATAATGCATTTAAAGAAGAATTAATAGTCCCTAAAGAATCATTTATATTTTTAGATGCTTCAGTTATTTCGCTAGATTGATTGTTTAATGCATTTATACCAGCATGATAATTATTTGAACCATCTTTAAGTTGATTCATTCCAATATTTAAGAATTTTACACCTTCCACTAATCCTATTGTACCAGCATTTAGCTGTGTTATAGCTTCAGATAATGTTACAAGATCCTTTGTCATTTCTTTTGTATCCGGTAAATCGAAGGTCATTGAAAATGGAACCGCAGTAATTGTAATACCCTTCATTTCAAAGTCCGATACATCTGTTGTTATACTTGCACTTAAATCAGTATTTGGCATTACAGTAAACGTTATAAGCTTATCTTTGCCAGAGTTTGCAAACACTCCATTTTCTGCAGTTATGTTTTTACATTTTTTATTATCAAGTGTTACAGATATTTGAATCATATAGTTTTCATAAAATGAAGAGTCTATAACCTTGTTTTGTGTTGTATCTATTTCGATTTTAAGCTTTCCACTTTTGCCTGCTAAATCCTTAGCTTGTATTTCCTTATTATCAAGTGTGTATTTTATATTAAAAATCCAAGGTAAGTCAGTAGACTTAGCATTACCCTGATAATAGAATTTTCCTTCTTCAGCGTTAATTGTTATATTATCTTCGTTCGAATTAATGTTTTTAAGATTAGTTAGATTTTTAATATTTAAATAGTTACCATAATCATTTATAGTTCCAGATTTAGTAATATCTAAGATATTAACAACATATATTCCATTGACTTTTCCATCTGTACTAAGAGTACTATATACAACCTCTTCTTTAGAAGATAAGACACCAGATGATTCAGCAAATACTTTAGTGTTAAAGATTTGAGTAAGCATTAATGCGATTAATAAAATAGATAATATTGTTTTTTTATTTAATCTCAATCTTATTTCCTCCCTTAAAAAATTTATGATTAAGCGTAGTATATGGTATTAGCTTATCAAGACATAAAAGTAATGTTGGTAAAAATAATATTACCATAACAACTGATAAAACTGCTCCTCTACCTAACAGAATGCCAAGCTCTGAAATTATTTGATCACTTGAAATTATACCGAGACAAAACCCTGCTGAAGCAAGAATTGAACCAGAAATAAATATTGATTTTGCGGTATCACCTAATGACACCTTTATAGCTTCCTTAACAGTCATTGTTTTTCTATTATTCATGTAGTGGTCAGTAAGCAAAATTGCATAATCTACTGTGGCTCCAAGCTGCACAGTGCTAATAACTAAATATCCAATATAGCATAAGGAATTTCCCGCAAAGTATGGTACCGATAAATTTATCCAAATTGAAGTTTCGATTGTTAACAAAAGTAAAAGTGGCAATGAAATAGATTTAAAGGTAATGAGTAGTACTAGTGTGATTGCGATAACCGCAATTAAATTTACTACACTTGTGTCCTTTTCAACCACATTTTTTAAATCATATAGACTTACGCTGTTTCCAAGTGAAAGAAATTCTTCACCATAATGCTTGTTGACAATTTTTTCTATATTTTCTACTGTTGAAAAAGCAATTTCACCTTCTGCTTCAGTATCAGTGTAAAGGATAATTCTGCTATAATTTTCAGAGTAAAATTGATTTAATACATCATCACTTAGAAAGTTAGATGGTATGGCAGTTCCTACTGAATTTACATATGCTACTACACTAGTTACATGTGGTGCTTTTTTCAGTTCATCGCACAATATTTCTTCCTTGATATTATCACCTTTTGGAACAAGTAACACCATTGCAGTTGATTTGCCAAAGGTTTCATTTATTATCTTAGTATCATAGCTGCTTCTACTGGTGCTAGAAAGATTGCTTCCCATACCATAAATAAAAGTACTTTTTCCCTGTGCTAAAAAACAAGGAACAAGAATTATTGCAATAATAATTACTGTTACAACACGAATCTTAGAAGTTTTATTGCTTATGTTATTAAAATCAGGTAATATTTTTTTATGTCTAGTTTTCTCAATCCATTTATTACAGCACAGAGTTAATGCAGGAAGAAAAATCATTACAGAAAGAAAACTAAATATTATTCCCTTAACAAGGTTAATTCCTAGGTCAGAGCCTATTTTAAAATTCATAAACATTAATGCTATAAAGCCAAATAAAGTTGTAGCTGCACTAGCCATGATAGCCGAAAAAGAGCGTTTAATAGCTAGCCTCATAGCTTCATTAAGGTCGTCGGTTTGCTTTTTATAGTCCTCGTAGCTGTGTAGTAAAAAAATTGCATAGTCAAGTGAAACTGCCAGTTGCAATATAGGACTTATAGCTTGAGTAATAAAAGAAACTTCACCTAGGAATATATTAGAACCAAGGTTTATTAGCACCGCAATGCCTATTGTTAGCAAAAATAAAATAGGCTCAATATAGCTTGTAGTAGATATAAGAAGAATTATAATAATTATAGGTATTAAAATTATCATTGCTCTAGCTGGTTCACTGGTAGCCATTGATTGTTGGGTAGCTATATCAACTAAGTCTCCGGAAACTGAATTGTTTTCACCAATTACTTCATATATGGAATTTAAAGTTTTTATTTCATTTCCGGCTTTAGTTGTTATGGAAACTAGCCCATTACCATCCTTATAATAAGAGTCAACAGTTTTTTTGTCTGCGAATTCAACTGGAATAGTTATATCTACAATATCATCCAGCCATAATACTTCAGTTATCCCTTCTATGTTACTTAGTTTATTTTTATAATCTATAACCTCTTGTATTGAAACGTTAGTTATCATTACTTGACCATTGGGAACAGATTGAGTAAATTCCTTTTTCATAACAGATAGAGCTTTTGTTGACTTTGCATCAGATGGCAGATAATCTACCATACTATAATTAATTGTTACTGCTAAGGATAAAATTGCTCCTATAACAGCTAAAATTAGTGAAAATATAACAACCTTTTTTTTATTTTGTAACAGATGTCTTATAATAAAATCCATAATAACCCAACCTCCACATTAATCGACATTATGTTGACTTATATACACAAATATAGTATATTTACAACATGTAAATAAATCAACAAACAGATAAGTATGTTTTGATGAATAATATACATAATTTTATAATATGTATGGAAATTAACAAATATAAGTAAAATTTTTCTATAGAAGGTGTTTTTATGAAAAACGAAAAGACTGATAGACGTGTTAAATATACGAAAATGGTGTTGAGAGAAAGTTTAACAAAATTGATGCAGGAAAAACCTGTCTCTAGAATTACAATAAAAGAACTATGTGAGGATGCAGATATTAATCGTGCAACCTTCTATTCACATTATAATGATCAATTTGATTTACTAAAAAAAATGGAACAGGAAATAATAGATGATATAAACTCATATCTTGATAGCATTTCATTTGTGACAAATAATTCATATGCACTTGAAGTCATGACCAAAATATTTGAATATATAAAAGAAAATGCACAGATTTGCCGTGTCCTTCTTGGAACTAATGGTGATATTGAATTCCAAAAAGACATTATGATGATAGTGCAAACAAGGTTTATTGCTGAGCAAAAGACTAAAAAAATTATAGATGAAAAGATAGTAGAATATGTATTTACCTTTGCGGCAACAGGTAGTATTGGTATGATACAAAAGTGGTTAAGTGAGGATAGCAATATTCCACCCGCAGATATGGCTAAATTAGTTATGAAACTAACAAATTATGGACTTACTCACTTTGTAGTATAAAATAGGACATTGTTTGGTAACTGGTATTTGACTTTAATGTGCACTTAGGTTAGAATAATAATAGGCAAAAAAATTAAATTAGGAGGATTCTATGGAAAAATTAATTATTACGGCTGCCATTTGTGGTGCTGAAGTAACAAAAGAACAAAACCCTGCAGTTCCTTACACAATTGAAGAAATTGTTAGGGAAGCAAAATCGGCTTATGATGCTGGTGCATCAATAATTCATCTTCACGTTAGATGGGATGATGGAACACCAACACAGGAGACAAAAAGATTTCAAGAGGCAGTAGATGCTATAAGAAAGGTATGTCCAGATGTTATAATCCAACCTTCAACAGGTGGAGCAGTAGGCATGACAGACTTAGAGAGATTAGCTTCTACAGATATTGTACCTACACCTGAGTTTGCTACTTTAGACTGTGGAACATGTAACTTTGGCGGAGATGAAATATTTGTTAATACTGATAATACAATATTCAACTTTGCAACAATTATGAAGGAAAGAGGAATTAAGCCTGAACTTGAAGTGTTTGATAAAGGTATGATTGACATAGCTTTAAAAGCTGATAGAAAGGGCCTATTAGTTCATCCTTTACACTTTGACTTTGTACTTGGAGTACAAATGTCAGCTACAATTCGTGACCTAGTATTTATGGTTGGAAGTATACCAGCAGGATCAACTTGGACAGCTACTGGTCTTGGTAGAAATGCATGGCACATAGCTGCTGCAACTATATCAATGGGTGGACACGTTAGAGTAGGCTTTGAAGATAATCTTTATCTAGAAAAAGGCATTTTAGCAAAATCTAATGGTGAAATGGTTGAAAAGGTAGTTAAGTTAGCTAAATTATTAGGAAGAGAAATAGCTACACCAAACGAAGCAAGAGAGATATTAAGCATTAAAAAATAAATATAAATAGAAAATTGTTTCCATATTTATGGAAACAATTTTTTGTTGATGATAAAAATTTATTTTTATTTATTATTATATCACTATTCACAAAATATGACGAATGTGTTATACTGTTTATATAATAATATATTTTTTGAGGAGATTTTTTAATGGATAGAGAGTTAGCATTAAATATAGTTAGAGTTACTGAAGCCGCAGCACTTGGAAGCGCTAAATACATGGGTAGAGGTAATAAGGAAATCGCTGACCAAGCGGCAGTAGATGGAATGAGAAGTATGTTTCAGGTTTTAGATATTAGTGGTACAGTTGTTATAGGTGAAGGAGAAATGGATGAAGCACCTATGCTGTATATAGGTGAAAAAATAGGAAGATGTTGTGATGGAAATCCTGAAATAGATATAGCTGTGGACCCTTTAGATGGTACAAATCTTGTAGCAAAAGGGCTACCAAATGCTTTAGCAGTAGTTGCTGTAGCTCCAAAGGGGTGTTTGTTACATGCGCCTGATATGTACATGAATAAAATTGCTGCCGGTCCTAGAGGAGTTGGAGTTATAGATATTACTGCACCTCTTGAAGTTAATATTTATAATCTAGCAAAAGCACTTGGTAAAAATGTTAGTGATATAACTGTAACTATGCTAGATAGACCGAGACATAAAGAATATATTGATATAGTTAGAAGTGTTGGAGCAAGAGTAAAATTATTTGGTGATGGAGACGTTGCAACTGCCATAGCTACATGTTTTGATGATTCAGGTGTTGATTTGCTTATCGGAAAGGGTGGAGCACCTGAAGGTGTTATAGCTGCAGCGGCTATAAAGTGTTTAGGTGGAGAGTTCCAAGGTATACTAGCACCAGAAAATGAAGAAGAAAAAGAAAGATGTCAAGCTATGGGACTTGAAAAGTGGGATAAGGTTTTAACTATGGAGGATTTAGCAAAAGGTGATGATATAATTTTTGCAGCTACAGGAGTTTCTGATGGAGAGCTTCTAAAAGGTGTTAGATATTACGCTAATAACAGAGCTAAAACATATTCTATGGTTACTCGTTCAAAGTCTGGAACTATACGTTTTATTGATACAATTCATACATTTGATAAGAAACCAAAGTATGCATATTAAAAAAGTTTTTATTGCTATTTTATATTGAAATTATTATTTACTATTATGAATTATTATGCTACAATTTATCTATATTCTGAGTTTAGGGCAAATGCCTGCGATGAGGGTAACATAACAAAGTTATTTATCTGAAGTATATAGGTTTTACCTGTTGCCAAGATAAGAAGTAATATTAATGGATTTGTATGCTATCCTTATGCCCTTTTGCAGGTATAAGGATTTTTTTTGGAGGTTTTAAAGTGGCATATACGATTGATAAAATTGTAGATTTATTAAATCTTGAAGACTTTGGAGAAGTTTACTTAGAGGCTGATAGAGTAAGAAAAGAAAATGTTGGAGACATAGTTCATATTAGAGCTTTACTTGAATTCTCTAACTATTGTAAAAGAAGATGTAAATATTGTGGACTTAATTGCACAAACAAAAGCGTCAAAAGATACCGAATGTCACCTGAAGAAATAATTTCAGCTACCTATGAAGCAGCAGTAAATGGATATAAAACAATTGTGCTTCAATCAGGAGAAGACAATTATTTTACTCCTAAAATATTAGGAGAGATTGTAAAAAGTATTAAAAAATTTAACATGGACATTACCTTATGCTGTGGTGAAATGGATTATGATAGCTATGAATATCTAAAAGAATGTGGAGCAGATAGGTATTTATTAAAGCATGAAACTGCTCAAAATGAATTATATGAATATTTACATCCATGTGGAACACTTCAAGAACGTATACAATGCTTAAAAAATATTAAAAAATTAGGCTATGAAACTGGAGGTGGTTTCATGGTTGGATTACCTAATCAAACTGCAAAAACTATAGCGATGGACTTAATGTTACTAAAAGAAATAGGTTGTGATATGGCTGGTATAGGAACATTTATACCTCATCCTAATACACTTTTAAGAGACCGAGGACATGGAAGTACTGAAATGACTAAAAGAGCTGTTGCACTTACACGAATTATAATGCCAAAGATCAATCTTCCGGCTACTACTTCACTTGGTGTAATTAATGATAAGGAAAAAGTAGATATTTTTTCTTGCGGGGCTAATGTTATAATGCAAAAGGTTACCCCTAATGAATACAAAGCCTTATATGAAATATATCCATCAAATTTAGCAGAAACAAATATAAGACTTCAAAGAATTAAACTTGAAAATCAGATAAAAGAATTAAATCGGATTCCGTTATAGGATTATTGGAGGTCAAAGAGTGAAGAAAAACATTTTTCACTCTATGGAAGAATCAAAAAAACGATTCTTCATTATATTTTGTGATACCGTGAAGCGGTGTAATGGAGGTAATTATGTATAATAGTAAATCAATGGTTGCTGAAGAATTTATTGACAATGAGGAGATATTGTCTACTTTAGAGTATGCTAAAAATAACAAATCAAATAGAGATTTAATTGAATCTATTTTAAGTAAGGCAGAAGAATATAAGGGTCTTGATTACAAAGATGCTATGGTCCTTTTGGAAAGTGATTTAGAGGATATAAATGAAAAAATATATTCATTAGCCAAAAAGATTAAGGAAAAATTCTATGGAAAAAGAATTGTTATGTTTGCTCCTTTATACCTTTCAAATTATTGTGTAAATGAATGTAGATATTGTCCTTATCACCATTCAAATAAGCATATTGGAAGAAAGAAGATGACTCAAGAGGAGATAGTCAAAGAGGTTATAGCTTTACAAGACATGGGACATAAACGTTTAGCTCTTGAAACAGGGGAAGATCCAATAAATTCACCTATAGAATATGTGCTAGAAAGCATTAAAACAATATATGGGATAAAACATAAAAATGGTGCAATTAGAAGAGTAAACGTAAATATAGCTGCTACAACAATTGAAAATTATAAAAAACTCAAAGATGCTGGAATTGGAACATATATATTGTTCCAAGAAACTTATCATAAACCAACCTATGAATACCTTCATCAAAAAGGGCCTAAAGCAAATTATAGTTATCATACAGAGGCAATGGATAGGGCAATGCAAGGTGGTATAGATGATGTAGGAATTGGAGTTTTGTTTGGACTTAATCTATATAAATATGACTTTGTGGGTTTACTAATGCATGCAAAGCATTTAGAAGATGTACATGGTGTAGGTCCTCATACAATAAGTGTACCTCGAATAAGACCTGCTGACGAAGTAGATGTAAATGATTTTTCAAATGCTATTTCTGATGAGATGTTTGAAAAAATTGTTGCAATACTTAGAATAGCAGTTCCCTATACAGGTATTATAGTATCTACAAGAGAATCTATGAATACAAGAGAAAAGGTATTAAAGTTAGGTGTTTCTCAAATTAGTGGTGCTTCTTCAACTAGTGTTGGAGGCTATGTTGATAAGGAAGAGGAAAATACAGCTCAATTTGAGGTAAATGACACAAGAACGCTAGATGAAGTAGTAAATTGGTTAGTAGAATTAGGTTATATACCAAGCTTTTGTACAGCTTGTTATAGAGAGGGTAGAACTGGAGATAGATTTATGCAGCTAGTTAAAAGTGGGCAAATAGCAAATGTATGTCAGCCTAATGCTTTAATGACGTTAAAAGAATATCTAGAGGATTATGCTTCGGAAAATACAAGAAAAAATGGCGAAAAATTAATTATGCAAGAGGTTAATAATATTACAAATGATAAAGTAAAAAATATTGTATTACAACATTTAGAAGATTTACACAACGGTAAAAGAGATTTCAGATTTTAATAGAGGATATATGTATGGGATTAAATAGTACACCAAATTCAAATAGATTGCACATAGGAATTTTTGGGAAAAGAAATAGCGGAAAATCTTCATTAATTAATTCAATAACAAATCAAAATATAGCCTTAGTATCAGATGTTGCAGGAACAACAACGGATCCAGTTTATAAAGCTATGGAAATAAACGGTATTGGACCATGTGTATTTATAGATACGGCTGGCTTTGATGATGAGGGAGATTTGGGCGTTAAGCGTGTCGAAATGACTAATAAGGTTATAGATAAAACTGATATAGCTATAATGATTATTAATGATACAGATATATATAAAGAAATTATATGGCATGATAAGCTTATCAAAAACAAAATTCCTGTTATTTTTGTAGTAAATAAAGTTGATATACTAACAAATGTAAACGATATTAAGGCTTTGGTGAAAGAAAGCTTTAACAAGAACATAATAGAAGTTAGTGCAAATACCAAACTAGGTATAGACAGAATAAAAGAAGAGCTTATAAGGTGTTTGCCAGAAGGCTTTAACTTAGATTCAATAGTTGGTCATTTAGTTAAATCTAATGATGTTGTAATGTTAGTTATGCCACAGGATATACAAGCACCAAAGGGTAGACTTATACTGCCTCAAGTGCAAACTATTAGAGATTTATTAGATAATAAATGTATTGTAATTGCTACTACAACTGAAAATATAGACGATGCTCTAAAGGCCCTTGTAAAACCACCTAAATTAATAATTACGGACTCACAGGTTTTTAAAACCGTATATGAGAAAAAGCCAAAAGAAAGCTTACTAACATCCTTTTCTGTTTTATTTGCAGCATTGAAGGGAGATATATACGAATTTATAGCTGGGGCTAATGCTATTGATTCACTTAATGAAAATTCTAGGATTTTAATTGCTGAGGCTTGTACCCATGCACCACTTAGTGAGGATATTGGGAGAGAGAAAATACCTAATATGCTTAGAAAAAAAATAGGTGAAAATCTTAAAATAGACGTAGTAAGTGGAGTGGATTTTCCAGAAGATTTGAAAAGTTATGATTTGATAATTCATTGTGCTTCATGTATGTTTAACAAAAGATATGTCTTATCAAGAATAAACAAAGCAAAAGAACAAAATGTTCCTATAACTAATTATGGTATAGTAATTGCTAAAATGGTTGGAATATTAGAAAAAATAACAGTTTAAGTTCAAAAATACATTAAAAAAACAATTTAGTTCAAATGCACTAAATTGTTTTTTTAGTGCATTTTTGCACATAAATTGTTTTTTTTAGTGCATTTTTGCACCTAAATTGTTTTTTTATATGTAGTTATTTTGTATCTAAATTTATATCTTCTAATTTGAATACTCTTATTGAGTCTTTAACTGTTTTTTCTTTAGCTTTTTCTGCATATTTGTTAATGCACATAGTGTTGCTTGGTTTTCTATTTAAAGATACTGGACCGTTTACACATCCGCCCTCGCAAATCATTCCTTCAATAAAATTACCATCTAATTTTCCTACTTTAGCTAACTTTAGTGCCTTTTCACATTCTGCTAGACCATTACATACAACTGGTTTTAACTTTATATCAAAATCATTATCTTCAATAACATGCTTGACTGCCTCAGTTAATCCACCAGAACGAGCAAATATTCTTCCAAATTTTGAAGCGTTTTCTAGAGGTTTTTCCTCACAAGCAGAGACATCAATTCCTTTAGCATCTAAAAAGGCTTGGAGCTCTTCAAAACTCATGGCAAATTCTATATCATTTCTAAATTCTTCATAAGATACTTCTTCTTTTTTAGCTACACAAGGTCCAATAAAAACTATCTTACTATCTGGATCAGTGTGCTTAATTAATCTAGCTGCAGCAATCATTGGAGAAACTGCTGTTGATATATTTTCTGAAAGTTCACTGTATTTTTTCTTTATTAATGACACAAATGCAGGGCAACAAGAAGATGTAACAAATTTCTTATGCTTTAATTCCTCAACAAGGTGACTTGTCTCGTGCTGTGCGACAATGTCAGCACCTACAGCTGCTTCAACAACATCATAAAAACCTAACTGCTTTAATGCCTCAACAACTTGTTCAATTGAGTTTTCTGGAAATTGTGCAGCTATAGCAGGAGCTATAACACAATATACCTTATAATTTGTGTTATTATCTGAATTTTTAATGCTTCTTACAATTTCCAATATATGTGATTTATCCGTTATTGCACCAAATGGACATCTTGATATGCATGCACCACATGATATACACTTTTCTCTATCAATAATTGCTTTTTTTGTAATCGGATCAATTTTTATTGCATCAACCTTGCATGATGTATGACATGGTCTTTTTACATCCGATATAGCTTCAAATTGACACATTTTATGGCATTTTCCACACTCAATGCATTTTTCTTGGTTTATATGAGCTCTTTTATTGTATATTTCTATTGCACCTACAGGACAATTGTCCTTACAATGATGTGCTAAACAACCTCTACAAGCCTCTGTCACAGAAAATCTATTTACAGGACATTCGTCACAAGCAAGTTCAATTGTATTAACTACATAGTCATTATATTCATAGAAAATTTGCTTAATTCTTTCGTTTATTATTGCTCTTTCCTTGTAAATACAGCATCTGGTTTCTGGCTTAGGTCCTGGTACTATTTTTTTAGGAATATTTAATAAATCCTTTAATAAATTATCATTTAATTCAGATTTAAGGACTTCTTTTAATACTGAGTATTTTATATATTGTACGTGGTTATCAAATTTTTTCATTTTTATGTCCATGCCTCCCGTTGCACAAAGTACCATGAAAGGTTAAGCATGGACTCGGTGCTAATTATATTGTTTTTATTATTTTATTTTGATTATATTAATCTTATAAGTAGGTAGAAGTAACTTCTTTTCCAGCCTTTTTTAACTCTTCCATTAAATCATATATTATTTTTAACTTAATATTAAATCCTGCTGGGAAATTTGGATTTTGATGTGCAGGATTTACAGCCTTTCCTATATAAAAGTTAATGTGAGTGCTTTCCTCCATTAACATTTTAGTTAATATTGAACAACCATCATAATTTTTGGCATCTATGTAATTATCGTATGAGTTAGAGTTAAATAATTTAATCTTTTCTAAAGTTTTTCCAAGTGTCAGTACGCCTTCTGTTACAAGATCAAATCCATCCATGTAAGCTATAGGAGGAATATCTTTAGTCATAGAATCAATGTCTACAGTCATTTCTTTATTTAGCTCTCTTTTAGCAATTAATGCTGTCGTGCCTCCGCAAATGATTTTTTTGGAATCTCCTTCAATCATTTTTTCAACTAAAAATGAATCAAGTTTTTTGTTTGACGGAGGGCCTACAAATAAATCAATATATTCAGGCTTTCTAACTTTTATAGTCAGTATAGTAGTGTCATCACCTGGTTTATTATCATATAAATTGTTACATACACCTATGAAGTTACCATTCAAAATCTGCGAGGTAGGATTGATTTTGTTTAGTCCAAAAAGATATTCGTTTATTTCATCCCAACCCCATCCTAAATTAAGCATCCCTCCTATACCAGCATGTAGCGCTCCGTCACTGATAACATTTATTGTGTCGCCTAGGTTTAGCTTAATATTTGATTCATATACTTTTTTAGAACCGATAATTAATTCTCTTTTTTCTACGTCTACATTAAATCCATTTTTATAGTAAAAATAATTAGGACTGTCGTATTCTGCAATATATGCATTATAGTCTTGGTCTATTTTTACTATTGTAAAAGTTGAATATGCAAGCCTTCTAACCTTACATTCAGGTAGAGTATTAATAATAGTTTCAATTGTTTCCTCTATGGTTGCTCCATTTTTTAGCATTGTTGCTGCAATTTTAGAAGTTAAAGTAGATAAGATATTAGCTTTTACGCCACTGCCAAGTCCATCAGAAAGTACTGCTATATATCCGTCATCTGTAGGCACTACTTCCACTTTGTCTCCACATAGTTCTTCTCCAAATTTATTTATGCTTTTATAATTTATGTCTAAAAAATATTTCATTTCATATCACTCTCTTCATCTGCTACTATTTTCTTAAGTTTTAAAAGTGTTGTTTTTGTTTCAGCAGTGGTTTCGCCAAGCAATCCTGCAATTTCCTGTGCTACACGCATTTGCTTTTCAATAACCTTATCAGCAGTTTCTATTGTACTTAACTTCAATGTTAGCAGTTTATCCTTCTTTTGTTCTTCATCAGTTACATCCAATAATATACCTAATAATATTTTTAATTTAGGCAAGTAAATAATGCTGTTGTATACAACTAGCCCATATTTATCAATTGTAGTTTTCTTACTTAAAATGCTGTTTCCAGTTTTTATTACTTCCTCACAGTCCTCAGTAGGCATTAACGTAGATAAATGTAAGCCTCGCATATGATCCACTTTGGCATTGAAGGCTTGCTCTGCCTTTGGATTTAAATCAAGTATATTAAGGTTTTCATCGACAATAAATAATATATTAGGTGAATACTCAAAGCTTATATTTGATATTCTTTCAGCTTTACTTCTCATGTATGGAAGACACATTTCTGGATATGAAAGCCCATCTAAAACAGATATAGCCTTTTCACGGCATGTTTCATATCCGCAGGAGCCACAATTAAGTTCATCAGATTTTGAGTGTTTTCCGATTTTTTCTAAAACTTCATTTATTTGTTCTTCAGTATATTTATGTTCCTGAAGCTGTCTGTTTCTGAATCTTCTAGAGTAGTCTATATCGTTTTCATAACTATCATGATTCTTTTCGATATCTTCATTTTGTTTCAACTTGTTTTTTATAAGTATCCTTCTCATATATACATTTTTTTCTTCTTTAGATATTGCAGGTCCGCCCATACAGCCGCCTTCACACATATTAGCTTCTATACAAATATTAGTAAGATTATTATTTTTTAAAGCATCAAATAATTCTCTGCAATGCATAGCTCCTGAAGCTGCTATTCCTGTATATCCTTTTTTATTGATAACATCATTTATACCTACCATTATTCCTCGCTCGATAGGATATTTTTTGCCAGTTAAGTTGCCACTGTCATCTGGCATTTCTTCATCGCAATCCTCAAGAACAATATGATTTTCAGCAAAATAGTTCTCTAACTCTTCAAAAGAAATTACAGCATCTATTATATTGGCAACCTGATATGGATATGCTTCACATTTTTTAGCAATACATGGACCAAGAAATGTTATATATGCATCCTTTCCATATTTTTTTCTAAGCATTTTACCATGTGCAATCATTGGTGAGTCAATAGGTATTAAATTATCTAAAAGTTCTGGATAATATATTTGTATCATCAAGTTTACAGCAGGGCAACACGACGTAATAATATTTTTACCATCTGAGTTTTCTATGTATTCTCTATATAATTCAGTAACCTTAGATGCACCAATGGCAGTTTCTTCTACTGCATGAACACCAAATTTTTTTAAAGCACCAATTAATTTATAAGGATTTTTATAAATTCCAAGATATGATGGAGCTATACTTACAATTACCTTCTTATTTTCCTTTATAGCATTAACTACATTATCTAAATCACTTAATATATTTCTGGCATTTTGCGGGCACACTAAAAAACACTTTCCACAAGCAACACATCTTTCCTCTATTATTTGAGCTTGGTCGTTTATCATCTTTATAGCTTTAACACTACAGTTTTTTACACATTTATAACAGTTTTTGCAATTAGCAGGTACAAAGTCTAATATTTTCATAAAACTAAGCTCCCGAGAACCTTTTCTTCGAAAAATTGATCTGCTGTTGATGGTTCTACTGAATATATGGTATCACCTATTTTAACTGAAACAGCTTCGGTACAATGACCTAGACAGAATGCTGCTTTAATTGTTATATTGTTTTCAAGCTTACTTTTTTTAACGCAGTTTTTTAGTTTGTCAATAACCTCATAGGAACCTTTTAAGTGACAAGCACTTCCAACACAAATACATATATCTAGCATAATATATACCTCTACTTTATATTTTATAATGAAATGTTGATAAATACTAATTGGAGTTAGTATTATCAACATTTGTATGTCAAAACTCATCTAGTAAAAGAACATCTTTATATTATAAAAAAATGAATTATTTAAAAGAATAAAAACAAACTCATAGTTTATCTAAGACGCTTTTATTATATGTTTTTTTGGTTAAAATGTCAATTTATTATGTTAAATAATTAACAAATACGCTTACGTTTATAATTCAATTTAATTCTTGACTTAATAAAAGGAGTTTGATATTATAAAGTTGCCTTTCGTTTTACTTATCTTGCCAATTTCCCTAATGGTTAATATTAAATATGAATAAGGCCTATTATTACATGGAGGTGTTTTTTTGAATATAGCGGATTTGTCAAATATGAAGCTTACTGAATTAAGAGATTTAGCTCATGACAAAGGTATTTCTAATGCTTATAAATATAAAAAAAGTGAACTTATAGAGGTTATACTTGGTGAAATAGAGAGTATAAAGAAGAAGGAAGAAAAGGAAAAGACAAAAAAAGATTTACCTGAAAGGCTTACAGAAGAAATAGATAATAGTAATGAAGTTTTGCATGTTTCGGGTATATTAGAATCTCATCCAGATGGTTATGGTTTCTTAAGGACTAATAATTATTTAACAAGTGAGGATGATGTTTACATTTCACCTTCTCAAATAAGAAGATTTCATCTAAGAACTGGGGATAAAATAAACGGTATTACTCGCGCTCCAAAGCAAGGAGAAAAGTTTAAGGCACTACTATATGTTAATCAAGTCAATGATTTGGATCCAGAGTTATCTAGAAACAGAAAAGATTTTGATTCATTAACTCCTATTTATCCTGATAAAAGAATAAAACTAGAATCTAATCCAAGAGACATTGCTATGAGAATTACTGATTTAATTGCTCCTATTGGAAGAGGACAAAGAGGTATGATAGTTGCTCCACCAAAGGCTGGAAAAACAACTATTTTAAAGAATATAGCAAATTGTATTTCTAAAAACTATCCAGAAATAGAAATTATAATTTTATTAATAGATGAAAGACCGGAAGAAGTAACTGATATGAGAAGATCAGTTAATGCTGATGTAGTTTATTCAACATTTGATGAATTGCCAAAAAATCATATAAAGGTCGCAGAAATAGTTCTTGAAAGAGCTAAAAGACTAGTTGAGCATGGTAAGGATGTAGTAATATTACTTGATAGTATTACCAGATTAGCTAGAGCCTATAATTTAACTATCCCACCAACAGGAAGAACTTTATCTGGAGGTCTTGATCCAGGAGCTTTACATAGCCCAAAAAGATTTTTTGGAGCTGCTAGAAATATTGAAAATGGTGGAAGTCTTACTATACTTGCAACAGCTCTTGTTGAAACGGGCAGTAGAATGGATGATGTAATATTTGAAGAGTTTAAGGGTACTGGAAATATGGAGCTTCATCTTGATAGAAAATTATCTGAAAAACGTGTATTCCCAGCTCTTGATATAAATAAATCTGGAACAAGAAGAGAAGATTTATTGTTAAGCAGTGAAGAGTTACAAGCAATTTGGCAAATAAGAAAAGCACTTAGTAACTTCCAAACAGTTGATGTTACTGAAAGACTTTTAGAAGGTTTATTAAAAACAAAAACAAACGAGGATTTTGTTAAAGAAGCTACAACCTTATTTAACCTAGATAAGAAAAAATATGAGAGCAATGATAAGAATTATTAATTGCATTTAAATATAATTTTCAAAATAAATAATTGTTATTAAAAAATAATTCAATTATTTTCAAAAAAATATTGTAATACTTAGTTTCTTGTGCTATACTTTTTTAGTATGTTAGTATAAAATAGTTTAATACTATGATTAAATATAATTAAGTTTTGGAAAGAGGTGAATTTTAATGAAACAAGGTATACATCCAGATTATAAAAAAGCTGTAGTAAAATGTGCATGTGGAAATACTTTTGAAACAGGATCAGTTGTTGATGAAATAAAAGTTGAAATATGTTCAGAATGCCATCCATTCTTTACAGGCAAACAAAAGTTTGTTGATAAAGGTGGAAGAGTTGACAGATTTAAGAAAAAATACGGAATATAAAATTCATCTTAAATTAAATCAAAAAATAGTGAGTCGATATATTAATATCGACTTTTTTGCATTCTATAGCTTCATTTTTTGTTGCTAGCAATACAATGAAATTTCATTTGTACTATATATTTATTTATGGTATAATATCAATGTCTTAAGCGCAGCTTGAGATATTGATATTATTATTTAGGCTATTTTGTGTTAAACTATTATAGTCAAAATAAAATTAGGTGGTGAAAGAGTGAAGAAAAAACACTCTTCACTCTATGGAAGAATTCAAAAAACGATTCTTCATCAAATTATTGTGGGAGGAAAATTATGTCACATCAAGCTTTGTATCGGAAATTTAGATCCAAGACCTTTGATGAAGTTATTGGACAACAACATGTTGTTAATACATTGAAAAATCAAATATTGTCAAACAATATTGCCCACGCATATCTTTTTTGTGGCATAAGAGGTACAGGAAAAACGTCTACTGCAAAGATTTTAGCTCGTGCAGTAAACTGTACTAATAATACTGACGGAAATCCATGTAATGAGTGTGAAATGTGTAAAAGCATTTTAGATGAAACAAATATGGATGTTATTGAAATGGATGCAGCTTCAAACAATGGAGTAGAGGATATAAGGGAGTTACGAGATAAGGTTAAATTTATGCCAGTTAAAAGCAAATACAAGGTCTATATTATTGACGAGGTACATATGCTTTCAAAAGGTGCTTTTAATGCTTTATTAAAAACTCTTGAGGAACCACCTGCACATCTTATTTTTATATTAGCTACGACTGAACCTCAAAAAATTCCAGCTACTATATTATCAAGATGTCAAAGATTTGATTTAAGAAGAATAACTATAGATGATATAGTTAAGAATATGCGTAGTATATGTAATGAAGTAGGTGTAGAAGCAGATGATAAGGCATTAAAGCTTATAGCCTGCAATTCTGACGGGGCAATGCGTGATGCTCTTAGTATATTAGATAGATGCATGACCTTTAATTCTGAAAAGATAGAATATGATGATGTAAATGAGCTATTAGGTATTGTAAGCTTTGATAGTATTATAGAAGTATGTGATTATATAATTAATAAAGATATAAAAAGCTCAATGACGTTAATCAATGATGTTTTAAATCAGGGCAAGGATTTACAGCTATTTATTGAGGAAATTATAACTTATTTTAGAAATCTACTAATATTAAAGACTACTAATTTAACACAGAATCTAATTAGAATAACTGAGGATAATATAGATAGTCTCAAAAGACATATTGACAAGCTGAGTGTTGATGAAATAGTTTCATTAATCGGAAAGCTATCTGATACCTTGTTAGAATGTAAAAGAGCTATGAATCCTAGAATTTTATTTGAGGCTAGAATAATTAGTTTGATGGAAATCAGTCAAATTGATATTAGTACATTCGAGAAAAGGATAGAGCAGCTTGAAAATACAATAAAAAATGGAATAACTATAAAGGATGTTCCAAAACAGGCAAATAGACAGGAAGTATCAATTAAACGAGAAACTATAAGTAGAGAAGATATAAAAGCAGCAAAGTTGGATAGGCCTTCTACAAATGTGGCATCTGTAGCAGGAGATGAAGAAGCTGAAAATAGGATAAGAGATAATTGGAATGATTTTCTCAAGCTAGTAAGAAGTGAAAATGTTGCACTTTTAGCTATAGTAAGAGAAAGTAAACTAGCATACGTTAGAGAAAAAACAGTGTGCTTTGAGTTTGATTCCAAATTTACCTTCCATTATACGGCTGCAAATCAAGAAAAAAATAAGACAAAGATAAAAGATATTTTAACAAGATTCCTTAATGCGGAATACAATGTAAACTTTGTTTTAAAATCTGATAAAGATGAAGCTGAAACAGTTAAATCAATGGATGATATATATGAAGAAATAAAAAATGCCTTTGGAGATGACAAGGTAGTATTAAAATAAATAAATTTATTAAATTGGAGGATTTTATGAAGGGTAGAAAAATGCCACCTATGGGTGGAGGCAATATGAACAACATGATGAAACAGGTTCAAAAAATGCAGCAACAAATGGAGGCCGCACAAAGAGAAATTGAGGAAAAAGAAATTGAGTCAACATCAGGTGGTGGTGCTGTAAATGTTGTTGTTACTGGTAAGAAGGTTTTAAAATCTCTAAAAATTGACCCAGAAGTTGTTGATAAAGATGATGTAGAAATGTTAGAAGATTTAATAGTTGCAGCAATAAATGAAGCTTTTAGAAAAGCAGACGAAACAAGTGAGCAAGAAATGAAAAAAGTAACAGGCGGACTTAACATACCTGGATTATTTTAAGTAGTGAAGGGTGGATAAGGCATGGAGCAATTTACAGCTCCCATAGCTAAGTTAATTGAAGAATTTGCAAAGCTTCCTGGAGTAGGTAGAAAAACAGCACAACGTTTATCCTTTCACGTATTAGATATGAATAATAATGAAGTTCTTGAGCTTGCTAAAGCAATTGTAAATGCTAAAAAGCTCACTAAATTTTGCACAGTATGCGGCAATTTGTCTGAGAGTGAAAAATGTAGTATATGTGAAAGTGTAAAAAGAGATAAATCTATTATTTGTGTTGTTGAGGATGTAAAAGATGTAGCAGCTATGGAAAGAGCAAAAGAGTATAAGGGAATTTACCATGTGTTGCACGGGACAATATCACCGCTGGATGGTATCGGGCCTGATCAAATAAATATAAAAGGTCTTATTAGTAGACTTGATGCCAATATTAGTGAGATAATATTAGCAACCAATCCTACCATAGAAGGTGAGGCTACAGCAGTATATATTTCAAGACTTATAAAACCAATGGGTATAAAGGTTACACGAATAGCCCATGGAATACCAATTGGCGGAGATATAGAGTATGCAGATGAGGTTACTTTATTAAAGGCTATGGAGGGAAGAAGAGAAATTTAATGATATTGTCAATATTATTAAATATTGGATATAAATGAATAAAAAACAACCTTTTGTCTATAATATATATATAGAATATTTATATATTGTATATAGACAGGAGGTTTTTTTGTGTTTAATAGTGATCCTAACAAAGAAGATGTTGCAAGAGAATTTATAGAAAGCATTAAAAAAAGCGAAGAAACAGATATAGAAAAAATGCATCAAGCTTTGGCACAAGCTAAACACGAATGGGAATTTGCACAGAGCTATTTTGACAGTGTAAGTGAACCAGATTTAGTTGAATTTGCAATTTATAATCAAAAGGCTGCTGAGCAAAAATATGAATACTTATTAAAACAAGCTAAAGAATTAAAATTAATTAAATAATTGTAGCTAATTAAATAATTAAAGTTACTTAAATTTAATTAACTATAGGAGGGGGGGATAGTCATGTTTGGGGCTGATTTAGGTGTCGTGATGGTTTATTCAGCCGTAATAATGTTAATTTTCATGCTTGCGTGGGTATTGTTAGTTCCATTTAAGTTATTTCACAAAATTATAATAAATGCAGCTCTTGGATTTGTGTGTATTTTTGTATACAATTTGATAGCAAACTATGCTAAATTTGATTTTATTGGAATAAACGAGTTGACTGCACTTATTGTATCTGCATTAGGAGTTCCAGGATTTGTTGCAATAGTTATTATAAAAACAGTAATATAAAGTTGGAACTTTTTTTTGGCACACGTAGTCTAATAGAATATTAGATCTATATCACATATGAGGAGGCTACACATGAAAAAGATACTAGCTATTTTTTCTGCATTTGTTCTTATGTTAATAATAACAGTAGTTTTACATACTAAAGTAGAAGCATATATTGCATCAAATGATGAAACAAGTTATTCAGGTACTGTTATTTCAATAGAAAATGAGTATGGATTAAATATGATTATTGGAGATAAAAACAATAATCAAGATAGATTAAAGCTTTTATTGACTGATACTACTAAGATATATGACAAAAATGGAAAAGAGATTAACTTGTCAGATATAAAAATAGGATATACTGTAAAAGTCAGACATTCTAAAATGATGACAAGAAGTATCCCTGCACAAACTGTAGCTTACTCCATTAGGATTTTAAAAACTAATTAGTACATATTATAGTAAAAATAACCGTAAAGGCCAATGCTTTTACGGTTATTTATTTATATAATTATAAAAAATTCATCATAAATAATATTAAATATCTAGTTGTAATAGCTATTATAATTTGTTATTCTAATATTATAATATATTATGGAAGTGAAAAAATGAAAATAACATTTTTGAATGAAATAAATTATCATATGGAAGCGATGTCAGTAATTTCAGCATATGTGAAGAAAGAACCTTATTATGAGAAAATTAAAGAAGGTCTAAGACAAAAGTATAATATTCCAATGGACAAATTAGATGATTTATATGAAGAAATATCTAATATCTATGATTTTGTATCTAATAACATCGATATACCAAAGGATAAATTAGATTTTTATTTTTCATATAATGATGATGAAGCTCCAAGCCTTGGATATTTACTTATGAGCTTTACTTTATATAATGATGATGAAGCTACTATAAACAACTTCTTGGAATTGTTAACGCAGGAAAAGCTGAAAAGATATTTGTATTTATTAAATGAAAATACAGATTATGGACTTTTAAAGGTTGATTACGAGAATTTCAATGATAAATACTATGTGAATTATATAAACAATTCTAATTTTGAAACTAATACAAAATTAAAATACATTTTATTGTATTATAATTTAGAAGACTATCTTAAAGAAATAAATGATATTATTAATAAGGTTATTGACATTTTAAAGAAAAAACAAGATGTTTTACAATATATAGCTGATGAATACCAAAGAATCATGTCTGAAGAGGTTGAAAAATATGGAGATAAATTATTAGAAAATTATGATTTTAAAGTTTCTACAGATAAAGACATAGTTATCAAACCACTTATAATTAGAGCAAATACTTTAATGTTAAAGCCATGGTTTGCTGATTTTAATAATGATATATTAGATAAAAGAGGGGCCTATATAGGGATTCATGTAAAAGTATTATTTGATTTAATAAATATTTACTTTATTAATGATGAAAAAATCATTTCAACTTTAAAGGCTTTAGGAGATAAAAGTAAATTTGATATATTAAAAAGCATTAAGGAAACACAAATGTATGGTGTGGAAATAGCTAAAAAGCTTAATATTACAACGGCAACTGTTTCGCATCATATGTCGAATTTATATAATCTATCTCTTATAAACTATGTTGCTGATAATAATAAAATGAATTATATGCTTAATAAAGAAGCAATTGAAGAATTAATTAATGCATTAGAAAATTTATTTCTTAAATAAGGGTGGTAAAGAGGATGAAAACTGGAATGCCTGCTCTGATAGAATTAAACACTATAGAGGATAATATTAAGCTATGCAAGAAATTAGAATTTGATTTTATCGAATTAAATATGAATTTTCCATATAATATGATTCATAGTGTAGATTCTTTATATTTACGAAACATAAGTAAAGAAAATAATATTGAATTTACAATGCATATGCCAGATGATGCAGATATAGGTTCATTTTATGATGATGTGAGACGTGGATATTTAAACCTATTTTTAGACACCATAATGTGGGCTAACGAGTCAAATATAAAGCTTTTAAATATGCATATAATTAAAGGTGCATATATGACTATGCCAGATAAAAAAATATATATAAATGAAAAATACTCCGATATATATATAAATAATTTTTTAACCTCAATGAAAATAATATCAGAAGAAGCAGCTAAGCAAAATGTTATAATTTGTATAGAAAATAGCAATAACTTCGGTTTAAATTTCGTACAGGATATAGTAGAAAAGTCACTTTCTTTAGATAATGTTTATTTAACATGGGATGTAGGACATGATTATATAAGCAACTATTCTGATAAAAAAGTTTTACTAAAATATAAAGATAAAATAAGACATATGCACTTACATGATGCAAGTAAAAATAAAGATCATCTAGCTTTAAACGAGGGAAGTCTGGACATTCACGAGCATCTGGACTTTGCAAATAAAAACAACCTGACAACACTAATAGAAGTAAAATCAAAACAAGCGCTGATAAAAAGCAAAGAGCAATTAAATAGGAATTTAGCTTAGTAAGCCTAGTAGACAAATGATTACTTCGACTTACTTTTATTACGAATCCAAGTTAAGCAAAGTAGATAAAAGACGTTTCTGATTCCGTGATTCGGTTTCCCTTGATTTTTGTAAGGAAGGGAAAGCCTCATCAAGTCACAGAAACGTTTTTTATCTACTTCGCTACTTATAGCAACCGATAATCAAAGAAAAATAAAAGGATTTTTCTTTGATTATCTTCGTTTTGGGCGGAGCTGTTCACTAAGCTTTTTTACTTGGCGGTGGGCTAGGGTTGTGAAAGAGCACTAACACAGTAAAACGAAGAAGTAGTTTAAGTACAGAAGTCGTATAAAAGTTAAATTCTATTATGTCTTCAATGTATTTAGGTTATCACTCCGCTAAACATTAATCAGACTTTTCAGGTAACTATGTATACGTGAAAGCTTAGTAGAAGGACACACTAACACAATAGAAAATCAAAGAAAAATGCTTTTTTATTTTTCTTTGATTTTCGGTGCTATGGAGGCAATAAATATAAAAAAAGTTTATGCGACTTCAACGAGATTTACCTTCCTTGTAAAAATCAAGGTAAATTTCGTTGCGGAGACAGAAACTTTTT
>DLNM01000040.1:30785-149308 GCA_002479485.1 Firmicutes bacterium UBA7510
TTTTTTTATATTTATTGCTAACCTTAAATTCATACAAAAGTATATCGAAGAAATAATACTCTACTAAGATTTCACTTGCCAATATCTTAATTATAGAGCTACTTTAAATTCTTATTTACCTTTTAACATAATTACTGCTGCCATTATTCCTCTTTTTCCATGCTGACCTCTATGAGAAAAAAACTTATCCATATTGCATTTTGTACATATATTCATGTTATCAATATTTTCTTTTTTAACACCATTGTTTATTAATATATACTCATTAATTGCCCACAAATCAATATATGATTTTTTACCTACATGATACATGAATTCTTCGTAATGCTGATTTTCGTTTAAAAACATATCTTTTACATCTATATCAACTTCAAAACAGTCTTGACATAAAGAGGGACCTATACATACTAATATATCACTTGGATTTGAATTAAAATCGTGTACAAATCTATTAATCATTTCCTCTGATATTTTATATAAGGTACCTTTCCAGCCGGAATGGGCAATGCCTACCACCTTGTTTATTGGGTCATAAAAAAACAAGGGAACGCAGTCTGCATGTGTAGTTACAAGAGCAATGTTTTTTTCATTAGTAATTAAACCGTCTACATCTCTATAATCTCTTTCTTTTGTTACGCCTTTTCCTTTATCAATGGAAGTAACAATTCTTATGTTTTTAGTATGTGTTTGAAAACTAGTAACAAAATCACCAGCTTCAATTCCAATATCTTTGGCAAGAATATGGTAATTTTCTAGTACGTTTTGTATATCATCGTCTGTTCCTAGACCTAGATTTAAAGATTCATAACAACCCTTACTAACTCCACCAATTTTAGTAGTGAAGCAGTGAAAGGTTTCATTGAAACTATCTAGTCTAGGTGATGTTATGTATTGAACATTCTCTGCTTCATTTATGCTATATGCTTTCACTTTCATTACCTCCGCAATGTTCTTTAGTTTATATTATAATTAAAAACTAGTGAAATTACTATATTAATTTAAATTATAAATTAAAATTATTGGTTAAAATTAATATGTACAATAATGTAAGTATATGATATATTTAAACTGTATTTTTAAAAATGCTATAAAAGGAGTTAATTTTATGCGTGATTATGTAATTATTACAGATTCTACTACAGATCTTACACAAGAACTAATAAATGAGCTTGATATAACTGTAATACCAATGGAATTTAATATCGACGGGAAAGGTTACTTAAATTATTCAGATGAACGAGATATTAGTTACAAAGAATTCTATGATTTTTTAAGAAACGGAAAAAATTCAACTACTTCTCTAATCAATACAGCTACATTTACTGAGTTGTTTGAGCCAATATTAGAAGACGGAAAAGATATTTTATATATAGCATTTTCTTCAGGGTTAAGTGGTACATATAATTCTTCTTGTATTGCTGCACAAATGCTTTCTGAAAAATATACTGACAGTAAAATTTACACAGTAGATTCATTATCCGCATCTATGGGTGAGGGACTTTTGGTGTATCATGCAGTCAATAAGAAAAAAGAAGGCATGAATATAGACGAATTAAAGGATTGGGTTGAAAATAATAAACTTAACTTATGCCACTGGTTTACAGTTGATGATTTACACCACTTAAAAAGAGGCGGGAGATTATCCTCTGCTGCTGCAATAGTTGGAACAATGCTTAATATTAAGCCAGTATTAAATATAGATAATGAAGGGCATTTGATACCAGTTGAAAAAGTAAGGGGTAGAAAACTATCAATTACTGCTATGTTAAAAATGATGGAAAAAACAGCAATAAATCCTGAAGAGCAGACAATTTTTATAAGTCATGGAGATTGTTTAGAAGAAGCAGAATTTCTTGCTAATTTAGTAAAAGAAAAATTAAACGTAAAAGATATAAAAATGAATTACATAGGTCCGGTTATAGGCTCTCACTCAGGACCAGGAACAATAGCTCTGTTCTTCTTAGGAACAGAAAGATAAGTGATATACTTTGTCAAAAATGTAGATAATCAAAGAAAAATTTCCTTTATTTTTTCTTTGATTATCTTCTTTTCTTTTCTTTGATAATTTCGTAGCAAGCATAGGAGAGGACAGAGAAGAGCTTGTGCAAAAATAGTACGCGTAATGTAAAGCAATATTCTTATAAATCTTATATTATATTAATTACAGGAGATGTTTATTATGAATAGCAGTAAGGCTTTTGATGATGTAATACTTTACCTAGAAAAAATTATAATTGACGGCTGTGAAATTGATAATAATGAAATATCAAAAATTACTATGAGTCCGGCAGCCTTGTTTCAACGTATTTTTATTTTTGTATCGGGAATAAGCATTTCCGATTATGTAAGAAAACGAAGATTAACATTAGCCGGACATGAGCTTAAAAATAACGATATTTCTGTTTTAAACGCAGCCATAAAATATGGTTTTCAGTCTCATTCTTCATTTACGCGCGCATTTAAAGAACATCATGGAATTACTCCATCAGAAGCAAAAGTTAAATCTACAAAACTAAATGATTATCTCCCTATCAACTTCTCGGAAATGAGATTTATAGGAGGAAAACGTATAATGGCAGAAATGAAAAAGATTATTTACAAAGAAACGGACGAACGCTTAATGGTTGGTATGTACCGCGAAACCTCTTTTTCAAAAGTAGGTAATGTATGGCAGGATTTTTTTCAGAGCGATGTAATTGAAAAACTTAACATGTTATCAGATGTCAAGTCTTGCGATGATATTGACGCAAATGACGGTATTGGATTAATGTACAATTTTATTGATAATCAGAACTTCAATATCATAATTGGCGATTTTGTACAGACCGGCACAGAAATACCAGAAGGACTGTTTGCTAAACATATCCCAAAAGGATTAACCGCACAGGTTCAGATTGAAGGAAATAATATTGCGGATATACTTGATTCAGCTTATTTATTGATTACTGAAGCTGTTGAAAAAACCGGCGAGGAAATTGACTATGAAAATTTTTACTGGTGTGAAGTATATACACATGAGCGTTATTCTGTGCCACTAAATCGTGGTGAAAAAGTAATCATAGATTATATAATGCCTGTTAAAGCTAAAAATAAATAAACACAGTCCGTCTGCCACTGCTTGTATTGCAATTAAGCGAGCGAAAGCAGTAAACCGCTTTCGCTCATTCTGTATAATAAAGAGTCGCAATGTAGAGGGTAAAAAACCTTGCTATTTTTTATAAAAGAAAGAACCAAGTAGCATTACTATTGCAAAGGTAATTAAGTACCATACTACTGCCATTTTATGAGCGAAACATGCAGCTATAATCATGAATATACAGGCTAGAACCGCTAACACAGGCATTACAAAACGTTTAAAGCTTGGCAACTCTTTTTCTTTAACTGCTAACATAATAAATATCGGAATATATGAAGCATAAATTGTTACAATTGGAAGTTCTGAAGAATCAAACCAATATGGCCCAATCCATGAGTCAGTTAATTGTGTTCCAAAGAAATATAATAACCAAAAAGCACACAGCAATAATCCAACTATTGACGAATTCGAAGGCATATTAGTTTCTTTGTCTACTTGCTTAAATATAGATGCCTTTGGTCCTTGATTTCTAGCAGCCAGTGAGTACATACCACGGGTGCAACCAAGCATTAAACCATTTAAAGTTCCTAAACAAGAAATAACTACAAAAACAAATAATATAGTTCCGCCTGCCTTTAAGAAAATGCCTTCAAATGCAATTTTTGCTCCTGCTTCGCCACCTTCCATAATTGTAGCATTGCTAACTCCACCAGCAAGTCCTATGTAATAAAGTATATAAACTGACATAACTATAAATGTTCCAAGGACTAAAGCTTTTGGAAGATTTCTTTTGGAATCCTTCAGCTCTGCGTTTATACTAGTTGCAATTATCCAACCCTCATATGCAAATGATGTAGCTACAACAGCTGTAAATAGTGCGTTTCCTGTACTAACCTCTTTTGCAACAGTCGTAAAGTTTTCTATAATCAAACCATTAGAAAGTCCTACAATTGTTCCAATTACTGCCATCAATAATAATGGTATTAATTTTATAATTGTTGTTGAAACCTGAAATTTTCCTGCTATAATAGGGGATAAAGAATTTATAGCATAGCTGGCTATTAAATAAAAACATGCAATAACCATAGCTTCTCCACCTACTATATTAAAGCCAAATAAAACACATGTATAACGGGCAGAAACCCAAGCTAATACAGATGTCAATGTAGGATAATAAATTGTTGCCATAAACCAACCTACATAATAAGCATATTTTTTTCCAATAGTTACTTCTGCATAGTCTACTATTCCGTTAACATATTCATATTTAGTCGCCATTATTGAAAATGTATACGCGCATATAATCATAATAGCTCCACCCATAACCCATGCTAATATTCCCAGTGGCAAATTACCGCCAGTTGCTGTAAGTATTTTCTCAGCTTTAAAGAATACTCCACTTCCAATTACTATACCTACTACCATTGCGATTGCTGTGATTAGTCCATATTTTTTTTTCAACCCATTTTCCATAATATAATTCCTCCTTTATAAAAACAATTTAGTATAATTTAAAAAAGTTTAAAAATAATAATAATTTTTAATATTACTATAATGACTAGGGCTTGTCAATAAATATTTATAATTTCTTACGAATATTTATTTGAAAACGTTATTTATTATTTGCTTTTTACTAATGTTCTATGTACCTTGATTTTACAAATGATATATGATATATTTACTTTAGAAAATCAAGTAGGCAATATTTTGTTACGCTTGGAAATAGCGTAATGGAGGTTAATATGGATTTATTAAGTATAAAAGATAATGTTCAGAAAACAGCTGAAGCTATATCCAGTGTTATTGGTGTTGATGTAACAGTTACAGATGATAAACTTGTTAGAATTGCTGGCACTGGCAAGTATAAATTATCTATAGATGAAAAAGTTAATGACCAAGGTGTTTTTGCGTATTGCTTAAAAAATAGTATACCGTACGTAGTTAGAAATCCTAAAGAAGAAAAAGTATGCAAAGCTTGCAATAATAAGGATTGTTCGGAATATGCTGAAATAGTTAGTCCAATTACTATAAATACTAAAACCTATGGTGTAATCGGATTAATTGCATTTGATGAAAATCAAAAAAATTTACTCTTAAAAAAAGAAAAAAACATAATAGACTTTCTTGATAAGATGGTAAGCCTAGTAGCTTCTCAGATTATTGAAAAGAAAAAATCTAATGAAATAAAGGTTCTAATATCACAGCTTCAAACTGTAATAAATGTTATTGAAAAATCAGTAATTATAACTGATTGCAGCGGTAGAATAAATTATTTTAATAATAAGGCAGATAATTTATTTAACATAAAACTTTTAAATCATGAAAATATAAATGAAATTCTACTTGATATAGACGTTTGTGAAATATTTAAAAGTGGGAAAGAAATATACAATAAAGAATTTAACTACGAGGATAACATAACCTCATTTAGAGGTATTATAAATGCAAAGATTTATTTTAGTGATGATAATTCTAATAATATTGAGGCGGTAGTATTTATAATGGAAGAGTTAAGGCAAATTATATCATCTGCCAGAAATATTATTAGTACTAATATTGTAACTGAATTTAAAAATATTAAGTATATAAGCAACAAAATGGATAATGTAATATCTTTGGCTAAAAAAGCATCTCAAACTGATTCAACTGTACTTATAACAGGTGAAAGTGGAACGGGCAAGGAGCTTTTTGCAAGAGCCTTGCATTATGACAGCAGTAGAAAAAAAGAAGCATTTTTAGCAATTAATTGCAGTGCAATACCTGAAAATTTATTTGAAAGTGAGTTGTTCGGATATGAGGAAGGAGCTTATACCGGAGCATTAAAAGGTGGTCATCCAGGTAAATTCGAGCTTGCTCATAAGGGAACACTACTTTTAGATGAAATAGGCGACATGCCATTAAACCTCCAACCTAAGCTACTGAGAGTTTTACAAGATAGCAAGGTAATGAGAATTGGAGGAAAAGGCTATATTGATGTGGATGTAAGAATAATAGCATCAACAAACTGTAATTTGGAGGAAAAAGTTAGAAATAAGGAATTTAGGGAGGATTTATATTATAGATTAAATGTAATTCCAATCAATATTCCACCTCTTAGAGAAAGAACAGAGGACATTGAACTTCTTGCTAGATATTTTACACACAAATTTTCCTGTAAGCTTAATAAAACTGTGGAAAATATTAATTCTGATGCTTTAAGTCTAATTAAAAATTATCAGTGGAATGGAAATGTTAGAGAACTTGAAAATGCTATAGAATATGCTGTTAATATGACGGATAAGGTTTATATAGATTTAGATAGTCTACCTTATAAGCTTAAAAATTCAAAAAACAAATTTAAAGAAAATAATATAGCAAAAGATGATGTTTTGCATACTTTTGACGAATTAGAAAGAAATGAACTAAAAAAAGCAATTAAGCTCTATGGCTTGGCTAATAACGCTGTTAATAAAATATGTGAAGAATTAGGAATAAGTAGAGCCACTTTTTATAGAAAAATAAAAAAATATAATTTAATTTCTAATCAAATTTTAATAAATGATTAAGAACACTCAAACTTTTTTGTATTATTATGGTAGTATAAAGATATTTGGAGGGAAAATAAAATATGGAAATAATAATAGGACTTTTTGTATTTTTTCTTTTTATAGGTATTGCATTAAAGGCTGGTGTATTGTTACTTAAAATTCTATTTACAGTATTAGGACTTATAGTTGGTGGAGCTGTAATAGTTATGCTATTGCCTTTAGGATTAGGATTAGGTCTTATACTACTTGTACCAGCTATTTTGATAGGAATTATAGTGAGTATATTTAAGTGTATAATGTTTATATTTTAGATATAAACATTGTTTTTCTTATTAAAAAATAGTTTTTATGTTGACAAATTGTAATATATTTTGTATAGTTTTAATATTAAATACAAATAATAATTTAAAGCTATGAAAAGAAGAGTATTTTTAAATGAAACCAATAGAGAGCTGTGGACGGTGAAAATCAGCGGTAGAGTTTATTAAGAAGATGGCCTTGGAGCTTAATACCTGAAAATTTTAAGGTATTACGGTTGTAACCGTTATATTACAAAGTTTATAACAAACTTAATTTAAGTTTGTATGGAACTTAAAGAGGTATAAATCGCGAGATTTATACAAATAAGAGTGGTAACGCGATATCATCGTCTCTTAATCCTAATGGATTATGAGACTTTTTTTATGCCTAAACCCATTAAAGAAAAAAATTATTTAATATAGATAGGAGATTTTATTATGAATAAAGGTAAATATTATATTACTACTGCAATTGCATATACATCTGGAAAACCACACATTGGCAATACATATGAGATAGTACTTGCAGATAGTATTGCAAGATTTAAAAAGCTTAATGGTTATGATGTTTATTTTCAAACTGGAACAGACGAGCATGGACAAAAAATTCAAGATAAGGCTGAAGCAGCAGGAAAAACTCCTCAACAGTTTGTTGATGAGGTAGCAGGAGAAATAAAAAGAATTTGGGATACTATGAACACAAGCTATGATAAGTTTGTTAGAACAAGTGATCCAGAACATAAGAAAAAAGTTCAGCAAATATTTAAAAAACTATATGATCAAGGAGATATCTATAAAGGTTATTATGAAGGAATGTATTGTACTCCTTGTGAATCATTCTTTACAGAGGGTCAATTAGTAGATGGTAAATGTCCAGATTGTGGAGCAGAGGTTAAAAAAGCAAAGGAAGAAGCATATTTCTTCAAACTAAGTGGTTACACTGATAAACTGATAAAGCATATAGAAGATAATCCTCAATTTATACAGCCTGAATCACGTAAAAACGAAATGTTAAATAACTTTTTAAAACCGGGTTTACAAGATTTATGTGTTTCAAGAACATCATTTAATTGGGGTGTTCCAGTTTCTTTTGATGATAAGCATGTAGTTTATGTTTGGATTGATGCATTAAGTAATTATATTACATTTTTAGGTTATGATATAGATGGAAACCACAGTGATTTATACAAGAAAAATTGGCCTGCAGATGTTCATTTAATAGGAAAGGACATTTTAAGATTCCATACAATATACTGGCCTATATTACTAATGGCAATTGGAGAAGAGCTTCCAAAGCAAGTATTCGGTCATCCTTGGCTTTTGGTTGGTGAAGGAAAAATGAGTAAATCAAAGGGCAATGTAATTTATGCAGATGATTTAGTGGATTTCTTTGGTGTAGATGCGGTTAGATACTATGTACTGCATGAAATGCCTTTTGCAAATGACGGAACACTAAGCTATGAATTATTAATCGAAAGAATTAATTCTGATTTAGCAAATATTCTTGGTAATCTTGTAAATAGAACAGTTACAATGGTTAACAAATATTTTGATGGTGAAATATTGGCACCAACTGATAAAGAGCCAATTGATGATGAGCTTATAGCATTAGCATTAGAAACACCAAAAAGAGTTGAGCTTAAAATGGATGATTTAAAGGTTTCTGATGCTATAGATGAAATATTTAATCTGTTAAGAAGAAGTAATAAATATATAGATGAAACAACTCCTTGGGTTTTAGGTAAAGATGAAAGTAAAAAAGAAAGGCTTGGAACGGTACTTTACAATTTACTTGAGTCAATTCGTATTGCTGCGGCTTTATTAAAACCATTTTTACCAGAGACGTCAGAAAATATATTTAAGCAAATTAATTCATCAAAATACGACTGGGATTCGTTAAGTACATTTGATGGAACAGTTGTTGGAAGCAAGGTTGGTACTCCTGAGATATTGTTTGCAAGAATCGACGCAGCTAAAAAAATTGAAGAAATAGAAAGTAAATTAGGTACAAAAACTGAACAATCAAAAAATGATAAGGAGAAAAAAGTGGAAGATAATAAAGTAGCCAATGCAGCAAGTAAGGAAAATTCTGCACAGGTAGAAACAGTAGAAAATTCAGCAAAAGAAACTGCTGAATATGAAGATGGAATGATATCAATTGATGATTTTGATAAGGTTGATTTAAGATTAGCTGAGGTTATCGAAGCTAAAAAGCATCCAGATGCAGATAAGCTTTTAGTGTTACAGTTAAAGGTTGGAGAAGAGACTAGACAGGTAGTTTCGGGTATAGCAAAATACTACGAGCCAGAAGATTTAATCGGTAAAAAAGTTGTAATGGTATATAACTTAAAACCAGTAACTCTTAGAGGAGTGCATTCTCAAGGTATGGTACTTGCAGCAACAAAGGGTAAAAAATTGACATTAGTTTCTACATTAGATGATATGAATAGTGGTGCTAAAATAAGCTAGAATAATGGAGGTTATTATGAAAGCATTTTTCTTAATAGCAATAGCTTTTGCTGTTATCTATACTATATCTACAGTTAGAAAATATATAGAATATAAAAAATTAAGTCCGACTGATATAGTTGCATTGACCGAGGATAATAAATCTATCAGATATATTTGTGGTGTTTTCCTGTTTTTTATGATTATAACAAGTGGTATAGCATTTAGAGAAGCATATAACCAAGGATTGGTTATAAAAAATGAACTTTTGGAGCTTATATTAACATTGTTTTTCTTTGCTGTTCTATATATTCCGTTATCATCAAAAACAAAGGTTTCTAATATAGGAATCTATAGAAATGCAAATTTAATATACTGGAAAAATGTTGTTGCCATAGATTTTTTAAAGCCAGATTTAAAGGGTAGATTAAGGGTAAGAATATTATATAAAAATAACTACAATAAACAGATGACAATAGAGATTGTATTTAAGAAAAAAATAAATGAATACAATACCTTTAAGGAATTAGCTGACAAAAATATTATACCTATTAAAGAGACAAAGAAAAAGAAAAACAACAAGTAAGAGGAAAGGAATTAAAATATGCTAATAGATAGTCATGCTCACCTAAATGATGAGAGATTTGATGATGATAGAGAACAAGTTATTAATTCATTAATAAAAAGTGGGATAGAGCTAGTATTAAATCCCAGTTACGATTTAGAATCATCAAAAATATCTGTAAATATGGCTAAACAATACAGCATGATATATGCTGCTGTTGGTACACATCCTCATGATTCTAAAGATATGAATGATGACACTTTAGAAATATATAAATCATATGCTCTGGAAGATAAGGTTATAGCCATTGGAGAAATAGGACTTGATTATCATTATAATAATTCATCAAGGGATGTTCAAAAAAAATGGTTTAGAGAGCAAATTAGACTTGCAAAATCTCTTGATATGCCATATATAGTTCATGATAGAGAGGCACATGAGGATATTTTTAACATTATGAAGGAAGAAATGAATAGCGGTGCAAGAGGTATATTGCACTGCTATTCAGGAAGCGTTGAAATGGCAAGAGAGTTTATAAAAATGGGCTTCATGATATCCTTAGGCGGACCTGTAACATTTAAAAATGCAAAGGTAGCTAAAAAGGTTGCATTAGAAATTCCATTAGAATATTTACTTATCGAAACTGATTCACCATACATGGCTCCAGAACCAAATAGGGGAAAAAGAAATGAACCTTCTTATGTTAAGTATGTTGCAGAAGAAATCGCTAAAATTAAGAATATAGAATACAATCAAGTAGTAGAAAAGACTAATGCAAATTTCAAGAAATTGTTTGATTTGAATTAGTTTAAGGAAGGAAAATATTTTGATAAAAGAGATTATAGTTGTTGAAGGCAAGGATGATATATCGGCTGTTAAAAGAGCAGTAGATGCAGAGATAATTGCGACTAGCGGGCTTGGATTGACTGAAAAAACAATTGATTTAATAAAAAAAGCATCTAAAAATAGAGGTGTAATAATTTTAACTGACCCTGATTTTCCGGGCAAAAAAATAAGAAATATAGTTTCATCTCAGGTTGAAAATTGTAAGCATGCTTTTATACCAAGAGATAAGGCTAATAAAAAAGGTAATATAGGTGTTGAAAATGCAAGCCCTGAAGCTATCAGAGAGGCACTTGAAAATGCTAGAGCAGAGATAACAGACAATAGAACGGAATTTTCAAATGAGGATATGATATATTATGAATTAGTTGGAAATGATAATGCCTCGTTAAGACGCAGCAAATTAGGTGATATGCTTGGCGTAGGATATTGCAGTGCAAAGCAATTTTTAAAGAGGCTAAATAATTATGGAATCACTAGAGAAGAGCTTGAAAATGCAATAGAAAAATATATGCATGATGAGGAGTTGGATATATAACTTATGGATGAAAAAAAATTATATTCACCCAAAATAATGAAGGAAATACTTGACCGACATGGTTTTGAATTTAGTAAAAGTTTGGGTCAAAACTTTTTAATTGATGGAAATATTATAAATAAAATAGTAGATGCAGCAGGAATAGATGATAGTACTGGAGTTGTTGAAATAGGACCTGGTTTTGGAACCTTAACGCAGGGACTTTGCAACAAAGCAAAAAAAGTCGTAGCGATAGAAATTGACAAAAGCTTAAAGCCAGTACACCTTGAAACTCTAAATTATGATAATCTTAAAATAATTTATGATGACTTCATGAAAGTTGATATAAATAAATTAATAGAAGATGAATTTAAAGGCTTAAAGGTTAAGTTAGTTGCTAATTTACCATACTATATCACAACACCTATTATTATGAAGGTACTTGAAGATAAGCTAAATTTTTCAAGCATTACTGTTATGGTTCAAAAGGAAGTTGCACATAGACTTAGCGCTAAACCTGGAAATAAGGATTACGGTGCTATAAGCTTGGCTGTTGAATATAGAGCAAATGCGCGTGTTTCATTAATTGTTCCAAGTACAGTTTTCATGCCTCGACCTAAAGTAGATTCAGCAGTAATTACTATAGATATTTTAGATAAACCTAGGGTTATTGTAAAGGATGAGAAAGCATTATTTACAGTTATAAGAGCGGCATTTGGGCAAAGAAGAAAAACTATACATAACTCCCTAAGCAGTAATCTAAATATTGATAAGGATAAAATTAGAGAAGCTATAGAAAATGTAAATTTAGACCCAGGTATTAGGGCAGAAATGCTAACAATTTATGATTTTGCTAAATTAGCAGAAGAAATATATAAATAATTTATAAACGTTTTGTTTTTTACAAAACGTTTTTTTATTATAAAAAACCATAATAAAATATACTTTTAGTAAATATATGAAAAAAACCTTGACACTGATTTGTTGTAAGAATATAATGTGAATTAATTCATATGAATGAATTCACACTGTATTGATGAAAGCGTTAGCTAGACAATAATACAGTATGAGCTTGACTAAAAAAATAATAAAAAAACGGAGGAATTATGAAGAAGAAAATTAGTATTTTATTAGTTATCATGATGGTTATGTCAATGTTGACAGGCTGTGGTGAATCTGCGAATAAACCTGCAGATAACAATTCTAATTCTACAGACAGCGGAAAGGAAAAAGTTCTAGTTGTAGCAGCAACACAGGAACCATTGCACTTTAACATGAACGCTACAAATGCCGGTTCAAATTTTGCAGCAGTAAATATTTACAGTAGTCTTTTCAAAAGCTCAGTAACTGGCGAAATCATTCCAGATTTATGTAAAGACTACACTATTTCCGAAGATGGATTAACTTATACATTTAATCTTCATGAAAATGTTAAGTGGCATGATGGTAAAGATTTTAGTTCAGAGGATGTAAAGTTTACTCTTGAGGCTATTCAAGAAAACAAAGGTAACAACGTAGAAAGATTAGCATGTATCAGTGAAATTGAATGTCCAGATAAAAATACTGTAGTGTTTAAATTATCAGAAAAAAGTGCTGGTTTAATAGCTCTATTACCTCAAGTAAAAATATTAGCAAAGCATTTATATGAAGGACAAGATTGGTTAGAGAATCCAGCAAATCAAAACCCTGTAGGAACAGGACCATTTAAATTTGTTGAACATAAAAAAGGAACTAATGTTACTATAGAAGCTTTTGATGATTACTTCTTAGGAAGACCAAATGTAGATAAAATAGTTTTTAAAACTATACCAGATGAAAATACAATTGTTCAAGCATACATAAATAATGAAATAGATGTTATGGACTTAGCAGGAGCTATTTCTCCAGCTGCAATGCCTAACTTGGAAAATCAACCAAATACTAAAATATCAACAATGATTAGTGCTGATAGACAATATATGATTACTAATTTAGCAAAATCACCATGGAGTGATGTAAAAGTTAGACAAGCTGTTGCATTAGCAATTGATAGAGACGAAATGGTTACTAAAGCTCACAAAGGTTATGCAGAAAAAGCTATAGGTTTCTATACACCAGCAGTTAAATGGGCTTATGCGGATGAATACAAAATGCCTGAAAAGGACATAGAAAAGGCAAAACAATTGCTTGACGAGGCTGGATTTACTCCTGATAAAGATGGTATAAGAATTAAAGATGCTGAAATAGTAATATTCCAATTTGCTGTATTTTCAGACATAGCTAAAATAGTTCAAGCTAACTTAAAAGAAATCGGTATTGATTGTAAAATAACAACTCTTGAGTATGCTGCATGGGAAGAAAAATTACAGTCAGGAGCCTTTGATATAGCAGTAATAGGTGGATATCATGGTCCAGATCCAGACAATATGGTTATACGTATTGGAGAAAATGGAGTTCTTAACTTCATGAAATATAAAAATGATAGAATAGAAGAGTTATTTAAACTTGGAAGAAATGCTAACGAAGAAGAAAGACCAGCAGTTTATTATGAAATGCAGAAAATAATGTCTGAAGAATTACCAGTAATGCCATTAACAGAATGGTGTTATATAGTAGTTACAAAGGATAATATCACTGGACACTATGCTGATTTAACAGATAAAGCAGGGTCAGGAGATTACTATTATATTGATATTGAGTAAAAAACGAAACTCTCCCCATTCGTTTTTAAATTAACGATATAAGATTGTAGATACAATTCAATACTCTCATTAAACAATGAAGGTATTGAATTGTTTTCTATAATACTAATCTAAATTGAGGTTAGTATAAGACAAATTTAGCTTAAGGAAGTGAAATCAATGAAGAAGTATATTTTAAAAAGAGTACTTACAGGCTTATTGGCAGTTTTGATTGTATTCACATTTAACTTTTTTATAATTAGATTAGCACCAGGTGACCCAATCAAAATTATAGCCGGAAGAGATAACCCATCTCAAGAAATGATAGATGCACTTTACGAAAAATATGGTTTAGACAAACCGATTCATATACAGTTAGTAGCCTACTTAAAAAATGTATTAAGAGGAGACTTTGAAAACTCCATACTATATGGAGAACCAGTAACAAAACTTTTATGGGATACCATGGGTCCATCCTTACTGCTTGCCTTAACGGGTACAATACTTGCACTTTTCATAGGTACTATGCTAGGGCTATATGCAGCTCGTCATCAAAATTCAATTATTGATGTATTTTTTTCAGGAATTTCATATTTATTAAACTCAATGCCTTCATTCTGGCTAGCTATTATGTTAATTATGATATTTGCAACAAATTTAAAATTATTTCCTACATCAGGCATGACAGATATGAGAAATTCCTATACAGGCATAAAATACGTTTTAGATGTTATTAAACATTTATTCCTACCATGCTTAACATTAGTTTTAATTCAAATACCTATGTACTTTAAAATAGCAAAAAGTTCAGTTACACAGGTTTTAGCTGAGGATTTTATAACAACCTTCAGAGCTGCTGGAATGAATGAAAAGAAAATATTCAATAAATATGTGTTCAAAAACGCTATATTACCTGTAATTACTGTTTTCGGTATAAATTTAGCATATATAGTTACAGGCTCATCACTGGTTGAAATGGTATTTGGATGGCCTGGAATGGGACGTATGATGATGGATTCTATTATGAGAAGAGACTATCCACTACTAATGGCTATTTACTTAATATTATCCCTTTCAATAGCTGTTATGATGGTTATAACTGACTTAGTATATGCTTATGTAGACCCAAGAATCAGATACAATAATTAATGGGAGGGATAAAGATGAAAAATAACAAAGACAATAAGTTTATAAAGATATTTAAAGCAATTAATTCAAATACACAATTAAGAATAGGATGTATTTTGTTAGGACTTATTATATTAGTAGTGCTTCTAACACCAATTTTAGCTACACATGATCCACGTGTACTGGGAGATGAACTATTGGCAGCTCCATCTTCTGAACATTTTTTAGGAACTGATGGACTGGGTAGAGATGTTTACAGTATGATTTTGTACGGAGCAAAAACCTCAATAACAATAGGGGTAATATCAGCTATAATTTCTGGTGTTCTAGGTACTGTAATAGGTGGTATAGCAGGCTTCTTCGGTGGAAAGGTAGATAGATTTATTTCTGAAGTAATTAATATATTTTTAATGGTACCATCATTTTTCTTAATACTTATAATAGTATCAATATTTGGCAGCAGCATGACAAATGTTATGATTGTAATAGGGGTAACCTCTTGGCCAAGTAATGCTCGTCTAATGAGAGTTCAAGCTATGGCATTAAAGGAAAGAACCTTTATTAAAAGTGTTACAGCTATGGGAGAATCAAAAACATCTGTTTTATTTAGATATATAATACCAAATGGTATATTCCCTGTTATTGCAAACACTACTCTTAGTATAGCGGGAGCAATACTTACAGAGGCAAGCTTAAGCTTCTTAGGATTAGGAGATCCAAACATAATTAGTTGGGGTCAAATGATTTTTGAAGGAAAAGCGTACATGGCATCTGCATGGTGGATATCTACATTTTCAGGTTTAGCAACAGTTGTATTAGTTGTTAGCTTCTATTTAATAGGAGATGGATTAAATGTAGTATTAAATCCTAAGCTACAATCTAAAGAATAGTGAGGTGAACAAATAATGGCATTATTATCAGTAAAAAATTTAAATATAACATATAAAAATAAAGAAAAAGAAGTATACGCTGTAGATGATATATCATTTGATATGGAAAGTGGAGATTCTCTAGGAATAGTAGGTGAGTCAGGTTCAGGTAAATCTACATTGGCTATGGGAATTCTAAGACTTCTATCACCAAAGACTGCACAGATATCCGGTAATGCTTTCTTTAAGGAAAATGACTTATTGGCAATGTCTAAGGATGAATTTAATAAACTAAGATGGAAACAAATATCTGTTGTGTTTCAAAAATCAATGAACACTTTAAGCCCTATACATAAAATAGGAGATCAATTAGAAGATATTTATAAAGTACATGAGCCTAAAGCTACAAAAGAGCAAATTAAGAGCAGAGTTTTAGAATTATTTAAGCTAGTAAACTTATCAGATAGAGTATATAACCTTTATCCTCATGAACTGTCTGGCGGTATGCTTCAAAGAACATCTATAGCATTAAGTTTACTTCACAATCCAGAATTAATAGTATTGGATGAAGCTACAACAGCCCTTGACGTTGTAACTCAAGGTCAGATTTTAAGTGAAATCAAAAAGTTAGAAAAAACAATAAATATGACAAGAATTATGATTACTCATGATATGTCGGTTGTAGCTACAGTTTGCGATAAGGTTGCAGTAATGTATGCAGGTAGATTAGTTGAATTCGGATGGGTTAAAGATGTTATTGCAAAACCACAGCATCCATATACGCAAGGCTTAATAAAATCTTATCCATTGATGAAAGCACCAAAAGATGAATTAAAATCAATACCCGGTTCTTTGCCTAATCTATCAAATAGATATGAAGGATGTATATTTGCACCAAGATGTGATAGAGCTCAAGACATTTGTAAGACAAGTAGACCTAAAAATACAGAAATAAAACCTGGACATATGGTTTCATGCCACTTTGCGGAGGTAAAATAGATGAAAAAAGAAGTTATAAATGCAAAAGACCTAACAAGATGGTATTACCAAAAAAGTGATAAGCTTTTTTCAAAAGAGAAAAAAATTATAAAAGCAGCCGATGGAATTAACTTTAGTTTAAATCAAGGAGAGGTTTTAGGGCTAATCGGAGAAAGCGGATGTGGTAAATCTACAATAGGTAGAATACTAGTAGGCTTAGAGGAGCCAACAAGAGGATCATTAATTGTAAATGGAAAAGAAGCCTCTAAGTTATTAAAAGAAAATGAAAAAGAATTCAGAAGAACAGTGCAAATGGTATTCCAAAATCCTTTTGATACTTTTGCACCAAAGCATACTATAGGTAAAATACTTTTAAGAGCTATGGAAATTCATAATATAGGATTTTCGACGGAGGAAAGATGTGAAATCTGTAAAAAGACCTTAGAGGATGCAGGATTAATACCAGCAGAAGATTTTCTAAACAGGTATCCTCACGAATTATCAGGAGGACAATTACAGAGAATTTCTATACTTCGTTCAATGCTTTTAAAACCTTCATTTATGGTAGCAGACGAGCCAGTATCTATGCTTGACGTTTCTGTAAGAGCTGAGATTATTAATATGCTTCAAAGGTTAGTGAAAAATAATGATACAGCATTAGTATTTATAAGTCATGATATAACAATAACAAGATATATATCAAATAGAATAGCAGTTATGTATTTAGGTAAAATCGTAGAGATGGGTGAAAGTGATGAAATTATTCAAAATCCAAAGCATCCGTACACTCAAGTTTTAATATCTAATTGTGCCTCTATAGATTTTGAAGATAGAGAAGAGCCTATAAGAATTGATGGAGAACCTCCAACACCAATTAATCCAGGACCAGGCTGTTATTTTGCACCTAGATGCTTTAAGGCTACAAAACAATGCTTTGAAAAATATCCAGATCATAAAGAAGTTGAGAAAGGTCATTTTGCCAGCTGTCATCTTTTGTAGACTAGAATAAACTTCAATTATAATTATTAAGGAGATGAAAATTTGATATTAATTAAAAATGGCGAAGTGCATGTTGGCAATGGAGAAGTTTATAATAATTGCGACGTGTTAATTGATAAAGATAAAATTGTAAAAGTTGAAAAAAATATAGAAGTAAAATCTGATTTTGAGGTTATAGACGCCACAAATAAGGTTGTTTTCCCAGGATTTATTGATACTATGAATTCTTGGGGAGCAAAAGGCCCAGCTTGGGGAGATGATGATTTAGGAGAACACACAGATCCTATAGCACCACACTTGAATTCAGTTTATGCCTTTGACCATGATGCTATGAATTTTCAAAGCGTTTATGAGTATGGTGTCACAAGCTTTGGATTTTCACCATCTATATATAATGTTATAGGTGGTAAATCTTGTGTATTTAAAACATACGGACATAATCCATACAATATGTTGATTAAGGAAGATGTAGCAATGGTAGCATCTGTATCATCTTCTGCTAAATCAATATATCGCAATAAAAAAATGTGTCCTATGACAAAGCTCGGAATATATGCATTGTTAAAACAAGCTTTAATTGATGCAAAAAATTATAGAATTAATGGTGAATACAATTCTAAAAATGCTGAGCTTAAAAGAGTAATAGATAAGGAGCTTCAATTATTTATAAATTGCACTACTAAGGCAGATATTGATTCTATAAACTTATTACTAAAAGAATTTGATTTAGACGTAGTGTTAACAGGTGCATATTGCATAACTGATAGTGATAATTACAGCTTCAAAAAAGTTGTTCTTGGTAATTTAACAGATAGTATGTTAACATATAATTACAAAATGGACATAGATGCAATAAATAAAATGATCAATAAAGGTGTGTTGTTCTCAATTAGCTCTTGTGGTGATAGTAATGGTGGAGGCAAAGAGACACTTTTATGGAATGGTATCCTATACTATCAAAGAGGAATTGATGATGAGGAAGTTGTTAAGATGTTGACTCTTAACCCTGCTAAAATACTTAGAGTTGAAGATAGAGTTGGTTCTATAGAGGTTGGAAAAGATGCTGATATAGTTGTTTGGAGCAATAATCCTATACTAACCTTTGACGCTAAGGTTACAAATTCATTTATTTCTGGACAAGATATAATGAAGGTGGAAAGGAGAACATCATGCTGGTAATTAAAGACGCTAAAATATTTACTTCTAGTGCTAGAGGAGTGCTAGAAAATCACGATATATTAATTGAAGATGGTAGAATAAAAGAAATTTCACAAAATATAAAAGTAGACAATGCACAGGTTATAGATGCAAAAGGCTTAGTTGTAATACCTGGTATAGTTGATGCTCACTCTCACGTAGGAGGATTTGGAGTAGATACTACAAGCCCTGACTTAAACGAGATGACAAATCCTTCTACTCCTGAAGTCGAAGCTATATATGCAATTGACCCAAGTACTAGAGATTTTAAGAGAAATTTAGAATCAGGTATTACTACAAGCATAATAACTCCGGGGAGTGGAAATGTTGTATGTGGTACTGCTTTCGCTTTAAAATCATATGGAAATAGTGTAGATGAAATGTGTATTAAAAATCCAGTTGCACTAAAAGTAGCATTTGGAGGAAATCCGAAGGGCGCTTATGGTGGTAATGGGAAAGCACCTATGACAAGGATGGCAATAGCAGATATTTTAGTTGATACTTTAAATAAAGGTAAAGTTTATTTGGGAAAAAAAGGTATTGAAGCAAAAGAAAATTTACAATATAATATAGGAATGGAAAATGTTATAAAAGTTTTGAAAAAGGAAATTCCATTAAAAGTTCACTGTGAGCAATTTGACATATTAACTATAATAAGAATTGCAAAGCAATTTAATGTTGATTTTACAATAGAGCATGGCTGGGGAGCAAGTAATTTCATTGATGAAATAGCTTCTTCAGGCGTTAAGGGAGTTAACTTTGGTCCTATAGGAATACACATGACTCCTGGAGAATGTGGAATAGTAGATATAGATAGTGTTATAGAGCTCGATAAAAGAGGAGTTTTATGTTCACTTATTACAGATGGACCTTTATTTTTACCATATGGAATTATACTTCAAGCAGGCGAATTAGTTAGATTTGGATTAGATATTGAAACTGCAATTAAGATGATAACATTAAATCCAGCTAAAATTTGCGATATTTCGGATAGAGTAGGTTCGATAGAAGTTGGAAAAGATGCGGATTTAGCTATATTCAACGCTATACCAGGGCTTAATACTAACGCTATAGTGGAATATACAATTGTAAATGGTGAAATAGCTTATCAGAAATAAACAAAGATATTATTATATCGGGAGGAATAAATGCCAAAAAGTACTTTTTTTAATTTGTCAGAGGAAAAAAGGCAAAGAATTATTAACGCTACAATTGATGAGTTTATAGAGAATAGTTACGAAAATGTACTAATTTCTAACATAGCAAAGCGTTCTAATATACCTGTTGGAAGCTTTTATCAGTATTTTTATGACAAGGATGATTTATATTTATATTTGTTTTTTGAAATTGATTTAAAAATTCTTGAAATGTGCTATGCGGAAAATGTAAACTATATACACTTAAAAGACAATGTTAATATAGATATAAGCAAATACATATCGGAAAGAGAATTTGCTTTTTATGATACATGGTATTATGTTCCTTATGATGTAATGCGTAAGTTTTATTTTGGAGAATATGACAATCGACTTTTTGATATTTGCAGAAGAAATATGGAAAAATTCCTAGAAGAGGGAAAGCTTATAGATAATGTTGATTTTGAATATCTTTTATATATTTATGTAACATCCACATTCAATATATATATGTATTGTAAAAAAAATAAAATTGAAGATGAAAAAAAGAGAATAGAACTAAAGAACACATTCTTTGATACAATATTGGCATATGGTATTTTTAAAAAATAAATTGTATATTAAATTAGAGTAGATATGTAAAACATATCTGCTTTTTTTATCGCTTATGCTATCGTTGTTATCATTATACCTTATTTTAACTGGTAAAGATAAATTATTCTAGTATATAATAAAGACACCCGCATATATATTAATTAATTAAATATTTTAACGGTTTTACTACTATATATGTGGGAGGTTTTTTTGTGAATAATAATAAAAATTATAGAATAATGAAATTCTTTGAAGCGACTGATAAATCATGTAATGGGAAAGGCTATGTTAAAATTGATATGAGAGGAAACAGAGGTTCTATAACAGTAAATGTAGAGAATCTTAGTGATGGTAAAGCTGCTAGTGAAGTTTATCTGTATAAAAACAAGGATGAAAAAATTAAAATTGGACCAATTAATTCTAAAAGAGGTAGACTTCAAAGAAGTATAGTATTAAATGGTAAGGATGAGCCTATTGAAAATTATAATATTTGCGGTGTTGTTTTAGATAATAAAATACTTATGTATGCGCCAGTATTTATGCCACCTCAAGTAAGTCAACTTAATATTTTATTAAATGAAGAAGAGGCTATAGCTGAGTATATTCCTGAACCTGAAGTAATGCTAGAGATAGAAGAGGAAAAGATTATTCAGTGCGAAGATGAATTAGAAGACGATTTACATGTAAATGTAGAGCCTCAAAATGATGAGAGTAATCAAGAGGTAAATTATAGTTATCAAGAAATAAATTATGATTATCAAGAAGAGAATAATAATGTAGAAGAAGAAATGGAGATAAATATAACTAAGGATGATGAAGAATCAGAATTTGTTGAACAGTGTGGTAGAGTTTTTAATAACGAATATGAGAGAAAATTGTTTACATTGCTTAAAGAGTTCGAATCTGTAAAACCCCTAGCTAATAATATAAAAAGCATGAGTTGGTGGAAGGTAACATACGATGAGAATAGTGTATATAAAGGATTTTTACCATATTTTAATCAGATAATAACTACATATTATCCATACCCTATGTCAAATCATATTACTACATGTCAGACATTATTGAAAAAGCATGGGTACTATTTGTTTGGAATATATGAGGAAAATGGGAAAATAGCAAAATATGTATATGGTGTGCCTGGAAAGTTTACAAGAGACCAACAACCATATAGAGGTGTTACTGGATTTAAAAATTGGTCGTACAAAAGCAATGATATTCCTGGTGATTATGGTTATTGGCTAGCATTCATTGATGCTAACACGGGTGCAGTTTCTGATGCACCAGAGATAGAATAAAAAAATAATTTAGCGCACTAGTCGCTAAATTATTTTTTTGTTTAAACTTGTTATTTTTATTATTTTAGTTTTAGGATAAATGTTTTGATAATTATCTGAGAACATTTTTGTTATTTCAAACTCGCTATCAAAATGCATCGGGATAAAAACTTTCGGCTCTAAGTGTTTTATGAAGTAATTTCCACCCATAGCATAGTTTTCCTCTAACCTTTTATCTATAGGAAAAAAGGCAATGTCAATTGATTTATTAGCTTTTTTTATTTGTTCTACAGTATTTTTGTATAAATTTTCCATATACTCAGCTTCTTCTTTAGTGTCATCAGACCATGCCCACCAGTTTAAATCTCCAGCATGAAAAATTATCTTATTCTCCGCGTCAATCATAAAGCTTACACCTAAATCGGTTGAAGAAAATGCATTTATTGTTAAGTCTCCTAATTTAAGAGTATTTCCTGGACTAATAAAATTTATATTAGATGAAGACGAAGCTAAAACTTTATCAAGTTTGATGTCATCACTTAATATATAAAACGTGTTTGAGGAATCAAAATCAAATATTTTTTTGTTAAAATGATCACTATGACTATGGGAAACAAAAATATAAAATGGTTTATTTGATTCTAAAATGGTTTTTATTAAACCATCAAAGTCAAAATCCTGCTCATTTTTATAACCGCAGTGCTTATAGTAATCAAACATCATATAACAGCTATCAAATTCTAATATAAAACAGCTATGGTGTACATAATAAACTTTAATATTCATATTATCTTTTGCCGCTGCATCCAAGTACATTAACTATTTTATGTTGAACCATATCTTTGATAGCGTCTCTAGCTGGTCCTAAGTATTTTCTTGGATCAAACTCAGCTGGATTTTCTGTAAGAATCCTTCTTATAGAAGCTGTCATAGCTAATCTTAAATCAGTATCTATATTAATTTTACAAATTCCAAGCTTAGATGCTCTTTTTAACATTTCCTCTGGAACACCTTGAGCTCCTGGAACTGCACCACCGTATTTATTGCATAAATCTACAAATTCTCTAGGAACCGATGAAGCCCCATGTAAAACCAATGGGAAGTTTGGTAGAAGCTTTGTAATAGTTTCAAGTCTATCAAAATCTAGACTTGGTTCACCTTTGAACTTATAAGCTCCATGTGAGGTTCCAATAGCAATTGCAAGGGAATCAACACCAGTTTCTTTAACAAATCTAACAGCTTCCTCAGGAACTGTATATGTGGCATCTTTGGCGCTTACATTAACAGCATCTTCTACTCCAGCTAGCTTTCCAAGCTCACCTTCAACAACAACGCCCTTTGAATGTGCATAATCAACAACTCGTTTTGTCAATTCTATATTTTGCTCTAGTGGATATTTTGAGCCATCTATCATTACAGAAGTAAAACCACCATCTATGCATGATTTGCAAATTTCAAAATCATCACCATGATCTAAATGAAGCACTATATCTAAACCTGTGTCTTCAATGGCAGCTTCAACTAACTTTCTTAAATATATAGGACTAGCATACTTTCTAGCACCAGCCGATACTTGAAGTATTAATGGTGCATTTTCTTCCTTATGTGCTGCAACTATGCCTTGAATTATTTCCATATTATTAACGTTGAAAGCCCCTACTGCGTATCCGCCTTCATAAGCTTTTCTAAACATTTCAGTTGATGTAACTAGAGCCATTTTAAACTCCTCCTATAATTAATATTAATTTCAATTAAAGTATACATTATTGATATATAATTTGCAAGTAATAGAACAAGTGTAAAAGAATTTTTAAATAACAATAAAAATATAACCTGACCCCATAAAATTAATATGTATACATATAGAAAATATTTGAATATTTATAAGATTAATGTTAAAATTAATATATAATAACGTTGTCATCGTTGAATTTTTAATAAAAACAAATTTAGGAGGCTTTATGAAGGAATTGGAGAATATCGAAAACAATATTGAAAACAATATCAAAGATTTTGTATGTAAGTATGAAGAATACAGAGAAAAACTAAAAGCATATAACTATGCTATGTGGATGATAAGCTGGGACTCGTCTACTGAAGCACCGAAAGGCTGCTTTGAAGAAAGAGCGAAGTATACTGGCATATTATCTGAAGAATCTTATAAATTGCAGACATCTAAAGAGTATATAGAAACAGTAGCAAAGCTGTTTGAAAACAGGGATAAGCTTGACAACTCTATGGCTCATGAGATTGTAGAGGTTAAAAAGGATGTAGACAAAATATTAAAAATACCTATGGAAGAATATGTAGAGTTTCAAATGCTTTTAGCGACAAGCCAAAATACATGGACAGAAGCAAAAATAAAAAATGATTTTGAAATTTTTAAACCTTGTTTAGAAAAGATAGTTGTTTTTATTAGAAAATATGCTAAGTATTTAGAAACAGATATTCTTAAAGGCTACGATGTTTTACTCGATGATTTTGAACCGGGATTTACAACAAAAGAATATGACGAGTTTTTTGGAGTATTAAAAAAGGAATTAGTACCATTTGTTAAGGAAATAACAAGTAAAAAATTAAATTATAATAACGACTTTGAAAAGGAAACATACCCAAGATTAGATCAAATAGAATTCGCTAAATATATACAAAAAGTAATGTGCTACGATACAAATCACGGATTGATGAAGGAAAGTGAGCATCCATTTACGTCGGGAACATCTACAAAAGATGTAAGATTTACAGTTCATTATTATGAGGATTTGCTTGTATCTAGCATATTTTCTGCAATTCATGAATTAGGTCATGCTACCTATGAGCAACAGTGTAACCCAGAATTAGATGATACATTTGTTGGCGGTGGTGCTTCAATGGCTATGCATGAATCGCAATCTAGGTTTTATGAAAATATTATAGGAAGAAGTTTAGAATTTTGGAAAATACACTATGGCAAGCTTCAGGAAACATTTAAGGAGCAATTAGAATATACAACTCTATATGACTTTTATAAAGCTATAAATAAGGTTGAAAATTCATTAATTAGAACAGAAGCAGATGAACTTACTTATCCTCTACACATAATGATTAGATATGATATTGAAAGAATGCTTTTAAAAGGTGAAATAGAAGTTTCTGACTTGCCAAATATTTGGGATAAGATGGTTAAAGAATACTTAGGTATAGATGTTCCAAGTGTTAGTGAGGGAGTGTTGCAGGATGTTCATTGGTCAAACGGAACCTTCGGATATTTTCCGACTTATGCTCTTGGTTCTGCATATGCAGCTCAAATATATAATAAAATGAAACAGGAAATTGATGTTGAAAACGCATTATCTAATGGAACAACCAAGGAAATTAATGAGTGGTTAAAAGAAAAAATTCACAAATACGGTAGAACAAAATATCCTAATGAGCTATTAATGATAGCGACTGGAGAAGAATTTAACCCTATGTATTATGTAAATTATCTAAAGGACAAATATTCTAAAATTTATAATATATAAGATTGAACAATAAAAGAGCAGTGTTTACTGCTCTTTAATGTTCTTGTTCTAAACCTTTTTCATATGAATCACATTTTTTTAAGATACATTTATTATCAATATTATGAATACATGCAACATTTCCACACTTAGTAAAACTGATTTTTGCAATTACTTCACTAAAATCCTTCATTTTCATTTTCATAACGTACCTCCGGTGATTAATTATAATAATATAATAACACGTTTTGTGCAACGTGTAAATAAATTAATGCAAAATAATTTAAAAAAAGATACAAAATAAAGAAAAATAAACGCAATATGCAACAAAATAATTGTAAGTTGCAAAAACAAATATTAAATTAGCTTTCGACGTGCAAGAATTATTTAATAATTTTCAAATTTTATGAATACATGAATACGATTTTTGACAAATAACTACGATATTTTTAAAAGTGCTTTTTATGAGCTTATTTTAAGTGTAGTTTCTTTGAAAAAAAATAAAAATTACCTTGCAATTTATGGCATTCTTTGATAGAGTTTTATTAATATATTCATAATATTTTTTTAATCTATTAAATTGATATTTAAGAATATACAATAATGCCAGTGGCTATATAAGAAAGGATGTTGAATATGAGCGATAAACATAATTGTAACTGTGGTTGTAACTGTGGCGACGATGATTGCTGTGATGACGATTTTGAAATAATGACACTTACTTTAGAAGACGGTACTGAGATAGAGTGTGCTATAATAGGAATTTTCCCTGTAGAAGAAAAAGAATATATAGCTTTAATACCAGTAGATGATATTGATTCTGAAGATGGAGAAGTATTCTTATACGGTGTTGAAGAAACAGAAGATGGTGAATTAGATTTAATTTCAATAGAATCTGATGAAGAGTATGATATTGTTGCCAAAGTTTTCGATGAACTTATGGAAGAAGAGTATTCAGACGAAGACGAGGAAGAAGACCAAGAATAATAATTAGAATTATAAATAATTATGATAAATATAATTATTTGTAAATGTTTAAGCACTTCTGTAAGATTATTATAGAAGTGCTTTTTATGAACAAACAAATTTAATATTTAAACGTAATTTGATAGAGCAACTTTGGAGGTTATAACGTATGATAAAAAGATTTATATCTTATTATAAGCCTGTTAAAGGGATATTTATTACTGACCTTATATGCGCATTTTTAGTAGCATTATGTGATTTAATGTATCCTACAATAACAAGAAATATTATTAACGATTATGTGCCAAATCAGAATTTCAGGCTTTTAATTGCTTGGCTTATAGCTTTAGGAGCAATTTACTTAATAAAAGCAGGATTAAATTATTATATTACATATTATGGACATGTTATGGGTGTTAAAATGCAGATTAATATGAGACGAGATATTTTTACACATCTTCAAAAATTACCTTTCTCATATTTTGATGAAAACAAAACTGGTACAATAATGTCAAGGGTAATTAATGACTTAATGGAGATTTCTGAACTTGCACATCATGGTCCAGAGGACTTATTTATTTCATTTATTATGTTAATTGGTTCTTTTATAATTTTATGTACTATAAACATACCCCTTACGATAATAATATTTTCATTTATACCATTATTAATATGGTTCTCTATGAAGCAAAGAATTAGAATGAGCGATGCATTTATGGAAACTAGAGTAACGGTTGGAGAGGTTAATGCAAATCTTGAAAATAGTATTTCAGGTATTAGAGTATCAAAAGCATTTAATAATGACGTTTATGAAGTTGAGAAATTTCAAGAAGGAAATAATGCCTTTGGCAAAGCAAGAAAAAAGGCCTACAAAGTAATGGCAGATTTCTTTACGGGTACTAATTTTATTGTTGATTTTTTAACTATTGTAGCTTTATCCGGTGGAGGAATATTTTACTTTAAAGGTATAATAAATTTTGGTGATTTTACTGCATTTTTATTATATATAGGAATGTTTTCATCGCCTATAAAAAGACTTATATCATTTGTAGAACAATATCAGTCAGGTATGACGGGATTTAAAAGATTCGTTGAAATTATGGATGAAAAACCTGAAGATGAAGACAGTAAAGCTAGAGAGGTAGGAGTGCTAAAAGGAGAAATTAAATTCGATAATGTTAGCTTCTCATATGAAGATAATAAAAACATATTAACTAATCTAGACTTAAATATACCTATGGGTAAAACAGTTGCTTTGGTTGGACCATCTGGCGGTGGAAAAACAACACTTTGCCACCTAATACCAAGATTTTATGAAATTAATGGCGGAGAATTATTAATTGATGGTATAAACATAAAGGATATGACAAGAGCATCACTTAGAAATAATATAGGCATAGTACAGCAAGAGGTATTTTTATTTACAGGTACTATATATGACAATATACTCTACGGAAATGTTGAAGCCACTGATAAGGAAGTTATAGAGGCTGCTAAAAAAGCTAACATTCATGACTTTATTATGTCGCTTGAAGATGGCTATAATACATATATAGGAGAAAGAGGTGTAAAGCTTTCTGGTGGACAAAAGCAAAGAATATCTATAGCAAGAGTATTTTTGAAAAACCCACCTATTCTTATACTAGATGAGGCAACATCAGCACTTGATAATGCAACTGAACTTTTAATACAAGAGTCTCTTGAGGATTTATGTAAGGGAAGAACTACAGTTGTTGTAGCTCATAGACTTTCAACTATAAAAAATGCAGATGAAATTATAGTTTTTGGCAATGAAGGAATACTTGAAAGAGGCACTCACGAAAAACTAATGGAACAAGAGGGTGTTTATACTGGATTATACAATTCACAATTTAGAAATTAATTTTTATAGGAGCGAAATGCTATGGAAAATGTGAAAATAGTAGAATACGATAGTAAGTATGATAAGGATTTAATGGACATCTCAATGGAATGGCTTTTAAAGTATGATTTACTTGAGGATGAAGATTACGTAATGCTAAGAAGCCCTAAAGAAGAGGTAATCGATAAAGGTGGACATATATTTTTTGCAGAATTAAATGGTGAAATAGTTGGCACAGTAGCTCTCGACAGAATGAATGAAGATGAATGTGAAATATTAAAATTTGGTGTAAAAGAGTCAGCACAGGGCAATGGCGTAGGTACAATACTGATAAAAAAACTTCTTGAGGTTGCTAAAGCAGAAGGATACAAAAAGGTGCTTTTATGCTCAAACCATGAGCTTGAAAATGCCTTATACATATATAAAAAATTAGGATTTGAATTTATACCATTTAAAGACTCAAGATTTGAAATTTCGGACATAATGATGAAATTAAATTTGTAAACAAAGGATGTAAAAGTTTTGACAGATATTTTATTAAAAGAAAATGAAAAGATAGAAGATTTACAGTGTAAAGGGTTAAGAATAATACAAAATAAAAAATGGTTTTGTTTTGGTATGGATGCAGTACTATTAGCAAATTATTGTGAGTTAAAAAAAGGTTCAAAAGTAGTTGATTTAGGTACTGGAACTGGTATTATACCACTCATATTATATGCAAAAAAAGATATTTCCTTGGCAATAGGTGTCGAGATTCAACCAGAAGTTGCAGAAATGGCTGATAGAAGTATAAGGCTTAATAATCTCGAGGATAAAATTAAAATTTTAAATATTGATTTGAAGGAAATAACTAATCATTTAGAACCATATTCCTTTGACGCTGTAGTCTCAAATCCACCATATAAGCTATACAATAGCGGAATAAAAAATCCGTCAGATCAAAAGGCCATTTCAAGGCATGAAGTCATGTGTACGCTTGAGGATGTAATTAAAAATGCAAGTAAGCTATTAAAGCAATATGGTAAGTTTTATATGATTCATAGACCAGATAGACTTGTAGATATTATGTGTCTATTAAGAGAGTACAAACTTGAGCCAAAGCGTATTAGATTTATTCATCCTCATGTTAATGATAAGCCTAACATGGTTATAATACAAGCTTCTAAAAACGGAAACAAAGAATTAAAATTTGACCCGCCACTTTATGTTTATAATGAAAATGGTGAGTTTAGTAAAGAAGTTCATACTATATATAATAGTGAAATCTAGTGATTTTAATAAAAATTGAAAAGTGAAATTGAAAGATATAGAAAAATGCGAAGCATAAATAAAATGCTTCGCATTTTTACGTTTAAAATTTCATTATTTATTATCAATATTCTATTATACGTAAACTTAGTTTCATTATTTTAATTTAATATATTAAAAATCCATTTAACATATTAAAAATATTTTTAATATGTTTGACAAAAGTTAACTTATATGATATATATTTAATACAAGGAGGAGTTTTATGACAACGAAATATATAGTTAAAGATAAACCAATGTGGAATCTTGAGGCAGTTTGCTGTATATCAAGCCATTTTAAGAATGAAGAAGACAGAATTATAGAAAATAGCAGTAAATTTGGATATACGAAAGAACAAATGAATAATTTTTTAGATAAGTATATTACCTATAAAAATGCTGTTCTTAATGATGTTTTACCTATTTTTAATAAAAAATACAGTGCTTTAGAACCATTTTTTAAGCAAAATGATTTAGGTAATCCAATTATAGTAGGATATGTTCAACGTTATGACAGCAGGTTAAATTCTAATATTAGTGATGCTGATATAGATGAGATGATTATTGATTTATTAAATTGTATGGTTCATGATTTGCTTGATGAAGAAGAGTCTAATTACAATTTTACTGAAATAGGTGATGTAATTGTATTTCTAAACAAAGCACAGCTAGATAACGATATAAAAATGCAAATTATAAATTTTCACATGGATAGATACAAATTGACTAGGATGATTGTTGATTTGCTGTATGAAATTGCCCCAATATGTGAAAAGTACTTTTTCTTAATCGAGGAAGAATTTAATAAAACATATGATTTTCTTAGTAATAATGATAATTTATATCAAGTTATGAAGTTGTACGTGAATATTAATACTATGTTGATTGGTTATATAGATGTTTATATAAATATTTTCTTTTTTAATCAGCTATCTATGAGAGCTTATGATGACCAAAATGCAATATTCGCAGGTATTCATATTTTTAAATTATGTGAGTTAAGCGATGAAAACAAATACAATGATGCTCAAATGGTAGCAAGCTTAAAAGCACTAGCAGATACAACAAGATATAAAATAATTTGTATGCTTTCTGAAAAGTCTATGTATATGCAGGAAATTGCAGATAAATTAGGATTAACAGCTGCTAATGTATCTCATCATATTAACATGTTGCTCCAGTATAATGTTATTTCGGTAGTACTTGATGCTGAGAAAAATAAAAGAATATACTATGAACTAAATAAAGCTGAGATTGCTAGCTTGGTAGAGGCAATAAAACGTATTATTGAATAATAAAACATTTGGAGGATTTGCGGATGGAAGAAAAAATTAATTACCCTTTAGGTAAGACAATTAAAAGAATGTTAAAAAATATTACAGCTACTAATAAAAAAATATATTTATTCTTTGTTATCTTTACAATTGCAGCAGTTGTATATCCATTTTTTTCAGTTGCATTACCTAAAGTATTGATCAATGAATTGTCATTAGGTGATAAGGCAAGCTTTGAAAATATACTTATAATAGTATTTGGATACTTTTTACTGACTGCAATATTTGGTTATGTAAAATCTTATGTATTAAATTATTCTTCACCAATGCTTACACTACTAAGAATAGATTATATTAGAGATATGACAGATAAAATGGTAAGTTTTGACTATAAATATGCGGAAGATGCAGGCTTTGGAGAAGAAAATGAAAGAGCGTTTCGAGCTTGTAATAGTAATAATAATGGTGTTGAAGGTGTATATCATAAATTATTTGAAACACCTGCTATTTTTATAACTACAATAGTATTTGTAGTATTTGTAGGTATGCTTAATATATGGATACTAGTTGGTTTAGTTATAAACTTAGTAGTGACTTTGTTGATAAATAAGGGTGTACATCAGTATACATATAAAAATAAAAAAATCTTAGCACATTCTGAACGTAAAAACTATTATTATTATAGAACAACTCATGATTTTGGTTTTGGTAAGGATATAAGAGTATATAATTTTAAAAATAGAATATTAGATAATTACAATAAAGAAATAGAAGGATATGTTGCAATACATAAAAAGATTAAAAATAAAGAATACGCTTTAGGTTTTATAGCACTTTTCACATTGTTGGTAAGTGATATATTAACTTATGGAATATTAATATATAAAACAGCTAATGGAATGTCTATAGCAGATTTTTCAATGTATATAGCTGCTGTTGCTTCCTTATCACTAATGCTTAAGACTTTAATACAGGATTTAACTACAATTTATGTTGAAGGTCAGTATGTTCATGATTTTTATAATTTTATGGATACTGATTATGGTGAAAAGGGAGGAAACATTAAAGCTATAGCTGATGATACTTTGGAAATAGAGTTTAAGGATGTAAGTTTCAAATATCCAAAAACAGAGAAGTATATATTCAAAAACCTTAATTTCAAAATAAATAAAGGTGAAAAATTAGCTATAGTAGGAATAAATGGAGCGGGTAAAACTACTTTAGTGAAATTGATGACTGGACTATTTGATGCAACTGAAGGAGATATTTTAATCAATGGTGTATCTATAAAAGAATTTGATAAAAAATCTCTTTATTCAATGTTCTCTGTAGTATTTCAAGAAGTTAATATAATAGCATATACAATAAGTGAAAATATAGCCTGTTCTTCTTTGGATGTTGATAATGAAAGAGTTTGGGAAGCTCTTGAAAAAGTAGGGCTTAGTGATAAAGTACTTAGCTTCGACAAGGGTTTAGATCAAATGATGTTAAAAATTATAGAAGAGGATGGTACCGAGTTTTCAGGTGGAGAAAAACAAAAACTTGCTATTGCAAGAGCCTTATATAAAAATGCAAATATGGTAATAATGGATGAACCAACTGCAGCATTAGACGCTTTAGCTGAGGCTGAAATTTATGAGAATTTTAGTGAATTAGTACAGGGCAAAACAGCAGTTTATATATCTCATAGACTTGCCAGCACAAAGTTTTGTGACAAAATTGCATTGTTTGATAATGATGGTTTATGTGAATATGGTAATCATGAAGAACTAATGAAACTTCAAGGTAAATATTATGAGATGTTTAGTATACAAGGTAAATATTATAAGGAAGGAGCTAAAGTGACCAATGAATAATTATAAAAAATTAAAAATGTTTTTTGCACTGTCGTGGGAAATCTCTCCAGCTTATATGTTTATTCTGCTAGGTAATACATTAATTAGTAGTGCCCAGATATTTTTAAATATTATAATTCCAAAATATTTGATAGATGAGTTGGTTGGGGCTTGCGAAGTAGATAGACTAATTTTATTTGGAGGATTAATTGTTCTATCAAATCTTCTATTTGCATTTTTAGAAAAAACAATGAAGAGATTATTAGATGTTAAAGCTATTTATGTAAAAGAAAAAATGAATCAAACTATGGCGAAAAAAATTATGAATGTTGAGTTTGCTCACTTAGAAGATCCATATTATTTAGATTTAAAAGAGAGATCTGTATTTGCTCTAAATGTTATGAGTGTTATGCAAAACCTTATTAGCAATATTACCATTGCATTTAAAAGTGTGGCTACTATTACAGGTTTGATAATAATTATGTTAACTTTAAGTTGGGTTTTAGTTGTATTTTTAATCATAACAATAATATTATCAATCTTTGCATATAAATCTTTTATGGAATATCAGCAGGATTTTTATAAACAGCTTATACCTGTTAATAGAAAGTATGGATACTATGTAAATTTAGCTGGAACTGATACATTGCAAAAAGATATTAGAATGTTTAATATGAACAAAATGCTAATAGATAGGATTACTTTTTACAATAAAGAAATATATAAGTGGGATAGTGCTTTTTCAAGGAAAAGGGGCAATTATTTAGGGATATATGGTATAATAAATGACTTGCAGGCAGCGATTGCATACGGTTATGTAGGATTGAGGGTAATAACTGATAAATTTGGAACTAAAATAGGGCTAGGATCATTTACTATGTACGTTTCAACAGCAATAAGTTTTACTAAATCAACAGTAGATTTAGGAAACAGTGTAACTGTTATAATTCAAATGCTTAACTATCTTGATCCATTTATGGAATTTATGTCGTTGCCTGACGAAAGTAAACAAAAGGATAAAATTAAATTCTCAGGTGAAGTTGAAACTATAAAGTTTGAAAATATTTCTTTTAAATATCCAAAAAGCGATAAATTAGTTCTTGAAGACGTATCCTTTGAAATTAATAAAAACGAGAAAATTTCAATTGTTGGTTTAAATGGTGCAGGTAAGACAACATTAATTAAGCTTATATGTAGATTATATCATCCTACAAGCGGAAAAATATATATAAACGGTCATGATATATTTGAGTATGATTATGATAGTTATATGAAAGGTATAGCTACAGTTTTTCAAGATTATAAGTTATTTGCTTTTAGTGTAGATGAAAACATAACATGTGATTTCCAAAATTCAAATACGGATAAGGTTATGAAATTAATAAAAGATGTTGGATTAGAGGAAAAAATTAAGGAGTTACCAAAAGGTATTGGCTCAATGTTTGGAAAGGCATATGATGAAGAAGGTATAGAAATGTCTGGAGGTCAAGGACAAAAGGTTGCAATAGCAAGAGCATTATATAAAGATGCATCACTTATTATACTTGACGAGCCAACAAGTGCCTTGGATCCATTAGCAGAAGCAGAAATATATGAAAACTTTAATAATTTAGTTGGAGATAAAACAGCAATATATATATCTCATAGAATGTCAAGCAGTGTATTTTGTGATAAAATATTAATAATAGACGGTGGTAAAGTTTCAGATTTTGATACACATAAAAATCTAATGAAAAAAACTGAGAGCTTATATTATAAATTGTTTAATTCACAAGCAGTTAATTATAGTGAATAATAAAAAAATTGCCGTGGAATATTTAATATTCTACGGTTTTTTCTATTTAATTTATAACCTTTCTCCACACAATCTCCATCAAATTCTTGTAAGATGAATTCATCAAAACAAAGGAGGTTCGCTTAAGAAAAGCACTATGAATAAATGGATAAAAGGTATTCTTATCTACATCGTTGCTATTTATATCATCTCACTACTTGTGATGCGGTTTTGGGGTATCGCTGTTCCCGGGTTTTTGTGGCTTACACTGTGCCTCATCGGACATAGCTCACTGATAATCCTGCTGATGTGGATGTTCACGAAAACTGGAACATGTGACAACAAATAAAACATTAAGTTGATAATATCGAGGAGGCATTTATATGTTTAAAAATTTAAAAGTCAGCGCCAAATTGTCGCTAGGGTTTGGTATCGTCATCACAGTGTTTTTAATTTCTCTATTTTTATCGCTTATGCGGCTCAGTGTAGCAAATCACACGCTGGAAAGCATTGAGCAAAATGTACTACATAATACTGGACTGATTGCAGACGCAAGGCTTGATATGCTTACTATGCAACGAAGTCTGTATCAAGCGGTCACATCTGAGCATGGGAATCATGTAGGTGAGCTAGTTGACCGTTCTATGAAGGAAATGATGCAGGTGGGGGACACTCTTTTGACTTTACGCCAGAACGTTTCAAAAAATGTGAATATGTTAGGTGAAGTGGACGCTCTGTTTTTACAATCCGGGACTTATCACAAGCAAATTGTTTCCATGATTACCTCGGAAACAAATATGGATCATCAAAAGGCACTGGCAATAATGCAGAATACCTATAGTCCACTGTTTGACCAAATTTCAGAAAAACTAATGATAATATCAGACTCTATTAAAGAGACAGCGCACAATAACATTAAAACGGCAAAACAAGCTGCTACCCGGGCGATGCTTCTTATAATTCTGCTAGTGATTAGCGGAACTGTTTTTTCTGCTTTCATTGCAGCCTCAATCACGCGCGGCATTACTAGACCAGTGAAAGAGTTGATGGCAGCTTCCAATAGCTTGAAAAACGGTGGACTCGATGTGGACATCAATTATCAGTCAAAGGATGAAATGGGGGTGTTGGCAAAGGAATTCTACGAAACTACCACTACATTGAGTAGATATATCACTGATATTTCCACTATCATGAAGGAGATGGCTGATGGCAATTTTGACGTGCAGCTACAAGAACATTTTGTGGGAGACTTTATCAAAATAGAAACTTCCATGACCAAGTTTATTTCGGATATTTCTAGCACACTTTCACAAATTGAAGGTGTGGCGGAGGAAGTTTCAAGTGGAGCCAGTTTGGTAGCAGATTCCTCTCAATCACTGGCACAGGGAGCTACTGAGCAGTCAAACTCTGTTGAGGCGTTGTCGGAACGCATTGGGGATATTTCCAATCAGATCAGTGAAAATGCCAAGTATACAGTGCAGGTGGAACAGATGGCACAAGCTGTTACAAAGTCTATTATAACCAGCAACCAAAAGATGCAGGAACTAATTAGAGCTATGGAGAGTATTAACAACAATTCCAAGGAAATCGGAAAAATTGTAAAAACAATAGAGGATATTGCATTTCAAACTAATATTCTAGCTCTCAATGCTGCTGTAGAAGCGGCAAGAGCTGGAGAATACGGGAAAGGTTTTACTGTGGTAGCAGAAGAAGTGCGTAACCTTGCAGAAAGATCATCTGATGCAAGCAAAAGCACAACCTCGCTGATTGCTGCTTCTACAGCATCAGTATCGGCTGGCATGCTTCTTGCGCAGCAAACAGCAGTGGAACTGTTGGAGGCGGTAGAAAACGTAAAATCCGCAACAGCCGCCGTTTATAAAATCATGGTGGCGTCTGGAGAACAATCGGATTCTGTACAGCAGGTCTTAATGGGGGTAGGGCAAATTTCCGAGGTCGTTCAGCTAAATTCAGCCACCAGTGAGGAAAGTGCAGCAGCTGGAGAAGAGTTGTCTGCACATGCGCATTTAATGAAAGAGCTAATTGGTCGCTTCCGCTTTAAAAACGCTTCAAATATGCTTTAATTGTGTAAATAAAGTTGATAACATTAAAATAGCGGAGTGCTTTACATAAGAGGTACCCCGCCATTTTTGTTCATTAAATATAGGTTTTAAACTGTCATTATTTTTAAAGTTAGTTCTGCCATTCTCACTAACTGTTCTATAGCAATTTGCTCGTTTGTAGTATGGACCTTATCCATTCCAGTTCCTAAAACAATGGCTTTTATTCCCTTTGTATTGTAAACATTTGAATCGCTTCCACCACCTGATGTATGTCTAGAAGGAGTAATATTTATTTCGTTACATTTATCCTCTACGAATTTTAGAAAATCATCATTTTCGTCAACCTTATATGACATATACATATTTTCAATGTTACAATTTAATGTTGCATCATATTTTGTACATGCATCTTGTAGGCATCTAACCATATGGTTAGTTTGAGCTTCAAGTTTTTCATTGTTGCGACTTCTAGCCTCAGCTATCATAGTAGCCTTTTCACATACAATATTTGTGGCACTTTGTGCATTAAATGTCCCTATATTAGCAGTTGTTTCCTCATCTATCCTAAGAAGCTTCATATTAGTAATTGCTTCCGACATAACCATAATTGCACTTATTCCATTTTCAGGAGCAATACCAGCATGTGCTGGTTTTCCAACGATTTCAGCTGTAATTTTTGTTTGTCCCGGAGCTCCAATTATTATATGTCCAACATCTCCGCTGCTGTCAAGGATTAAAGCTTTTTTTGACTTTACCTTATCTAACTCTAAATGCTTAGCTCCTTTAAGACCGCCCTCTTCTGCTATTGTGAAAATTGCTTCTATAGGCCTGCATTTTAAGTTTTGTTCTTTTACAACTTTTAGAGCTTCTACTATTGCTACAACCCCAGATTTATCATCACTGCCTAAAATCGTATTTCCTTTACTTCTTATGTATCCATCTTCAATTATAGGTTCAATACCAATGCCTGGTGTAACAGTGTCTATATGAGCACTTAACATTATAGGTTCATAACTTTCATCACCATCTAAATAACAGTATACATTTCTGCCATTAGAACCGAAATTTGCACCTGCATTATCTGTATAGACTCTGTATCCTAGCTCTGTTAAATCTTTTTCAAGTCTATCAGCCATAGCTTTTTCATTAAGAGTTTCACTGTCAATTTGAACATATTCTAAAAAAGTATTTAAAAGTCTTTCCTTATTAATCATATTCATCCTCCATATTAATCAACAATTTTTATTAATATTATAACATAGTTTTGGTAAACCGAAACATTTAAAATATGCTAAGCATATTATATCTTATTTAAACAAAATTTCAAAGACAAAATAATATTTAGGCGAAAGTATAACCAAATCTAGAGCATGCTTTCATGGCTATTTTCTTGAATTCATGTTCAAGCGGATGACAAAAGTAATATTAATGATATAATATGCTTAGCATATTTAAAATGGCTCAATGTAGCCGAGATTATGATATATGCTGTTATGTAAAATTTATATAAAAAAGGAGTGATAAATTTATGTTCAAAAAATTTATAAGCTTAGCATTTAGCGCTTTATTACTATTAATATTATTTGTTGGTTGCAATAATCAAACATTACCATTAGATGATGAACAGCAAATAGTAGTTGGTGAACAACAAGAGGATGATAGCGAACAAAAAGTAGAATTTGATTTAACAACTATTGAAAAGTACCTTGACAAAACAGGGAGGTATGATTTTAGAGGTCAAGATTTATCAGATTTAGCTGTATTGGATTTAGAACCTCTTATAAATTTTGTGTTGGATACTCAAACTAAATTTCCAAATAATTTTTTAGATGCATATGATTTTGAAAAGGCTGTAAGCTATGGTAAAGATCCGGGCTTGAATATATTGAGTTTACATGAAGAGGGCATAACGGGAAAAGGCGTGAATGTAGCAGTAATTGATGGAGTATTGCTAAAGGAACATAATGAGATAAAGGATAATATAGTTCTTTGTGAGGATTTAGTTGATAATGAGACAGCTTTTTATCACGGGACACCAATTACTTCAATATTGTGCGGCAAAGAAGTGGGTATTGCACCAGAAGCAAAAGTATATTTTGTTTCATATCTAAATGATAAATTGCATAATAGTGGAAATTATGAAGAAGCATATGTTTATCTGGCAAAGGCTATAGAAAGAATTGTTGAAATAAATAAGGAACTTCCTCAGGATGAAAAAATAAGAGTTTTGTCAATTTCCTCCGGGTGGGATCCTGATAGCGATAAGGCTGCTGCGATAGTTAGCGCTATAGAAAAAGCAAAGGAAGATGGAATTTTTGTTGTAACAGCAAGACTATATGATCATGATGGACTTTATTTCGGTGGAGCTAGCAGAGAAATATTAAGTGATCCTAATGACATAAACTCTTATAGTGCATATTACTTAGATGTATACAATGATGCAAAAGAAATTTTATTGGCACCAATGGATGCCAGATGGTTAGCATGTCATATTGGAGTAGATGACTATATGATGTATAGCAGAGGAGCATGGAGTATGGTTATACCATATATTAGTGGAGTTTATACATTAGCTTGTCAAGTCTATCCTGAAATTACACCTAGTCTGTTTTGGGAGATGGCATTGTCTACAGGCTATGATATAAAACAAATGGATAGTGAGTTTGAAGGAAAAACTGTAAAAATAATTAATCCTGTTAATTTAATAAAAGAATTAAAAAACAAGTAAAATTAAAATTACCTTGAAGTTTTATAAAAAGTGCTATAAAATTTAATTTAAATAAATATTATAGCACTTTTTAAATTGAATTAATTCCCGACTCCATGCACAAATGTTTAACAACCTTTTTTCAGAAGGAGTTGACATTCTTGTGCAAATAAATTGCAAAGTCTTAAACATTGTTTAAACTGTAGAGGTAACTATGAGTAATTTTAACATACAAGAGGAACTTAAAAAAATACCAGATAATCCTGGTGTTTATATGATGAAAAATACCTTTAACGAGGTTATATATGTAGGTAAAGCTAAAAATCTTAAAAAAAGAGTTAGACAGTATTTCCAATCTAAAAACCATTCAACTAAAATTCAAAACATGATAAGAAATATTAATGAATTTGAATATATAATGACTGATAATGAGGTTGAAGCCTTAATTCTAGAAGCAAATTTAATAAAAAAATATATGCCTAAGTATAATACACTTCTTCGTGATGATAAGCAATATCCTTATATAAAAATAAGTACAAATGAGAAGTATCCACGAATTATAAAGGTTAGAGAAGTAAAAAAAGACGGCGGAAAATATTATGGCCCGTATATAAGTAACTATGCTGTAAACGAAATAATTCACATAGTAAATAATTTGTTTTCTCTAAGAAAATGTAGTCTAAGGCTTGATGGAACAAAGAAAAGTCAAAGACCATGCCTAAATTATCACATCAATAAATGCAGTGCACCATGCATGGGCGGCGTTGATAAGGCAGAATATAAAAAAGAAGTTGATAAAGTTATAGATTTTCTAAATGGTGGGGGAGAGGATATAGTAGCCTTACTTAAAGAAAATATGGTCGAGGCATCTAAAAAATTAGATTTTGAATTAGCAGCAAAATATAGAGATCAGATAAGATCCATAGAAATAATACACGAAAAGCAAAAAATTGATGCAGCAGCCACTACCACTGATCAGGACGTAATTGGAACAGCTATAGGCATAGAAGAAGCCTGTGTTCAGGTATTCTTCATTAGAAATGGAAAAATAATTGGTAGAGAGCATTATCTGCTAACAAACATAGAGAACGAAACAAGAGAAGAAATAGTTACATCATTTATCACTCAGTTCTATACAGGAACAGTATATATACCAAAAGAAATACTAATAGAATGTGAAATAGAGGATAGGGAGTTATTTGAAAATCTATTGTCAGAAAAAAGAGGCAATAAGGTAACAATAAAAACTCCTGTCAAAGGTGATAAAAACATGCTGGTAAAAATGGTTAAGAAAAATGCGCTTGAGGTACTCGAAAAGGGCAGTGCTAGAATTAAAAAGGACATGGAGGAAAGTCAAGTAGCATTAAATGATTTAAAGGATTTGCTTAACCTAGATGATTTACCACTTAGAATAGAGGCTTTTGATATTTCAAACATTCAAGGAGTTGAATCGGTAGGCTCAATGGTTGTATTTGAAAGAGGTATGGCTAGCAAGAGTAATTATAGAAGGTTTAAAATAAAAACAGTTATAGGACCAGATGATTACAAGAGTATGGAGGAAGTCATTGAAAGACGTCTAAATAGAGGCTTAAGCAGTGAGGATGAAAATGGCTTTAACAAAATGCCTGATTTAATGCTTATAGATGGTGGTAAAGGTCAAACAGGAATTGCAGAAAGAGTTGTAGAAAACTACGGACTGAATATTCCGGTATGTGGTATGGTAAAGGATGATAAGCATACAACTAATGGACTTCTGTACAGAGGACAAGAAATCCCACTAAAGAGAACTAGCGAGGTTTATAAGCTAGTGTGGAAAATTCAAGAGGAAGCCCATAGATTTGCCATAAGCTATCACAGAAACCTAAGAGATAAAACAATATTTAAGTCAGAATTAGATAATATTAAAGGTATTGGTGAAAAGAGAAAGATAAATCTATTGAGACACTTTGGTTCAGTAGAAGCGATAAAAACTAAAACTATTGAAGAGCTAGCTCAAGCACCGACAATGAATATAGCTATAGCAGAGGTTGTGTTTAAATATTTCAATAAATAAATATAATAAAACCACTAAATAAATATATATTTAGTGGTTTTATTATATGTGATATTTTCTTAAAATTTATAATCTTTATTTTCAAGCTTGCAGATTCTTTGTACAGCAAATTTTCCTGTAATAGCTGCACCGGGCAATCCACCTGGAGGACTAATCCATTGTCCTGCAAGTATTACATTATCAAGTCCCTTTATATACGCTGATGGATAAGGCAATTTTGCACTTTCCTTAGAAATCATAAAGGATTGGTAAAAGCCTTTATATGCGTTGCAATATCTTGTGTATGTAATAGGAGTCCATATATCTAGAATAGATAATTTACCTTCATATTCAGGAAATTGCTCCTCAATCTTTTTCATAGTTATTTGCGCTATTTCTAATTTCTTTTTCTTATATAAATCTTTATCCTTATAAATCTCTGTCCAAAATTCAAAAACATCCTCACATCCGCCTTGTAATGATTGAATAATTTGCTTACCAGCTGGAGCAAAATCAGGCTCATAACTATATGATTTTACTGTAATACGTTCACTCATTCCTTCTGTGAAGATTAGTTCTGGGCAGTTCCAAATTGTCTCAGCACCGATTGAATCAATAGGTGTATCTGCTGCGAATGCTACTTGGAAGGTATTATAAACAGGGTATGCCTTGCGATTTTCATACATTTCTTTCATCAATGGCTCCATATAGGTTTTAGGTAGCAGTTTGCCAAAAGTGACAGATGTGTCACAAGTTGGTATTACATAATCACAAGTAACATTAGTACCGTCATCAAGCTGGATTCCTATTGCCTTACTACCTTCGATTAATACTTTTGATACAGTTTTTCCACAAAACACCTTGCCACCGTAGCTTTCAAATTTTTCTTTCATACGAAAAGCCATCGCTCTAGAACCTCCCGCAGGTATGCCTCCATCACCAGAGATAAAGTTACCATATGCCATAGGAAATGAACCTGCTTGAGTGTCTGATGGGGTAAAATCTGAGATAAGGCATTTGATAAGTGGGTGCTTGAATTTATCCATAAGGTCCTGTACATTCATTCCATGATAATGCTTGAATATTCTCAAAGCACTTCTCATAGTTATCATCATCTTAATACCTTCCTTTGCTCCTGTTAATTCAGAAGGTATATTTGCAGGTATAGCTACATCTTTTGCTATTCTACAATATTTCATTAAGCTACGTATTTCTTTTTCATCATCTGGAGAAAGAGTAATCATTTCTATTTCGGTACGATCAACGTCATTCCAGAGAGAAAGCTGTTGTCCATCAAGAATGGATGTGTACATTCTGTCACAGCGCTTTATTTCTATATCCTTACTTACCGCTCCAACTGTTTCCCATATTTTATATAAATCTGTACCAGGTGTAGAGCCCATCATCCAATGTATACAATTATCTATATGATATCCATTTCTGTCCCAGCCTGTACATTCGCCGCCTACAATTGTATGTTGTTCATAAAGCTCTGTCTCAAAACCAACCTTTGCAGCATAAACTGCTGCTGTTAAACCAGCAATACCGCCACCTATTATAGCAATTTTTCTTTTTATTTCCATTGTAACCTCCAATTATTTTTTCTCGTCTGGTACAATTCCCATACATCCAACAAAATTAATAAGATCTCTTTGATGTACTATTCCTAACCCTCTTTCTTCGTCACCAAGTATCAACAGCTGGTCTCCGACTTTTATATCAAATAACTCTCTAGCTTTTTTAGGAATTACAATCTGTCCGCGCTCTCCAACAGTAACAGAGCCAAAGAAATGCTTACCTTTAGGAGGGATAATTAAACCTGTTGACTCCTCTGAGTGGTTGATTAAATTATCAACTGTAACATCGTATAGTTTCGCGAGAGATATAAGACTATCTAAGTCGGGAGAAGTTTCTTCACTTTCCCATTTAGCGACAGCCTGTCTTGAGACATCAATTTTTTCTGCAACATCCTCTTGAGTAAATTGGTGTAATAGCCTTAATCGCTTTAAATTTTTTCCAATCATATTTTTCATACCTTTCATATTTATCAAATTTATTATATTGTTGGTTTTACCGAAAGTCTACCAACTAAAGCTATCATTTATGTTATATTTGGTTGCTTTATTTTAATTCACAAAAATTTTATTCACGCAATGCACAAATAAATATACCCACAAAAATATAATTTTGTGGGTAAATGGTGACATATTTAATTAAAGTAACTTATCTTTTATAACATTCCAGTAGTTAAACTCACCAACTGTAAGCTGTTTTATAGTCTTTGCTGATGTGAAAAATTTTATAGAATCTATATTTTCAAATTCATAGCCTATACCATCAACTACAAGTGTTAATGAATAATCCTTTCCGCTTTCAGGTACTATTTTTACCTCAAATTCTGGTGGTACTATTAGACTGCTGTTTAGACACCTATAGGCATTTGATATAAGAGGTGCTAAAGGCATTATTTGCAATGTTTTTAATGATGGATAAACTAATGATCCTCCCGCCGAGTAGTTGTACGCAGAGCTACCTAATGGAGAAGAAATTATAACTCCATCACCACTTACAGTTTGAAGATAATTATCATTAAAATACATATCTAGATGTGCAGTTTTCATATCACGTCTTTTTATGGCTATATCATTTACAGCGTAAGTAGTAAATATTGAATTTTTACTATGTACAATACATTCAATTATATTTATCTCATTAATTTGATATCTAGCTTCCTTATACAGCTTTACAAAATTTTCTATATTATCTGGAGTAATCTCAGGGAAAAAACCTAGTGTTCCTGTGTTTATACCTATAAACGGTATTTGTGAAAATCTGCTTTGCCTTACAGCGTGCAAAAAAGCTCCATCACCACCGATAGTAACATTAAGTTCAGCGCTTTCACTAAAGCCCTCAAATGGAGTAAAGCCTTCGGCTTTTAATATATTTATTAAATCGTTTGTTATTATTTTTGAGTAACTTTCTAAATTTGGTAAACAATTTATTATTCTTTCCATAATGTTACTTACCTCTTTACATAAAGAAATTTTTATATTATTATAGATTGGTAATATTGTCTCAATTACATTGAGCCATTTTAAATATCTGTCGATATTATTGTCTCAACTACGTTGAGCCATTTATAGTTTAATACAAAATATTTAATTTATTATAAACTAAATAAAATAATGTAGGAGTTAAAATTAATGAGTGACAATATAGATTTCGATAATTGTCTTAATTATACAATACAAGAAAATGATAAAAGTGTAAAGGAAATATTGCTTGATGAACTAAACTTTTCTAGAAGGCTAACCGTAAAGCTAGAGGAGAATAAAAAAGTATTTCTTAATGGAAAGCCTGTAAGACTTAAAAAAAGAGTATATATAGACGATATTATAACTGTTTATTTTGAAGACGAACAAGAGGATGAGTACGATCCAGTAGAAATTCCGCTTAATATATTATATGAAGACGATAGTATGCTTATAGTTGATAAACCACCATTTATGGTTGTTCATCCTACTAAATCGCATTTCAATGATACTTTAGCAAATGGTGTTAGATTCTATTATGATTCTAAAAATATAAAAAGTAAAATAAGACTTGTAAATAGACTAGATATGAATACTTCTGGTATAGTTATTATTGCTAAAAATTCTTTTATTCACAATGAGTTATCTAAGCAGATGAAGGAAAATGTAGTAGAAAAATATTATTATGCAATAGCAGAAGGAACAATAATTCAAGATAGTGGCACTATAAATGCCCCTATAGCCAGATTAAATGAAGATGATATAATGAGAGTTGTTGATTCATCAGGTAAGGAAAGCATAACTCATTATAAGGTTATTGATAGATTTAATGATATGACACTTTTGAGACTAAAGCTTGAAACTGGCAGAACTCATCAAATTAGAGTTCATTTAAAGCATATTAGACATCCAATTATAGGAGACACATTATATAATAAAGAAAGTAGCTTAATTAATAGGCAAGCTTTGCATTGTAGTGAAATGAGCTTTATTCATCCCATAACAAAAAAACGGATAAAAATAGAGGCTGATTTGCCAGAGGATTTTAAGAAAATAATTAAGAATTAATAATAAATTAATAAAAAATTAACAGTTGTTATTAGAATGTCGTTATAATTTAATTATGGAGGAAATAATTAATGAAAAATATTTTACTTATTGCAACGGGTGGAACAATTGCTTCAAAGAATAATGGAGAAGGCTTAGCTCCAGCTATATCATCAGCTGAACTTTTATCATATATACCGGAAATTAAAGAATTATGCAATGTAGATACAATACAGGTTTTAAATATAGATAGCACTAATATTCAACCTGAGTATTGGCTTTTAATGGTCGATGCTATAAAAGAAAACTATGATAAATATGATGGTTTTGTTATATCTCACGGTACGGATACAATGGCATATACTTCAGCTGCCTTATCCTATCTTGTGCAAAATGTGGACAAGCCAATAATTATAACTGGATCACAAAAACCAATTGCTGAAGCTGCAACCGATGCTAAGAAAAATTTAATTGATAGCTTTAGATTTGCGGTTGAAGACGGTGTAAAAGGAATATTTGTTGTATTTGATGGTAAAGCTATAATTGGTACGAGAGCTAAAAAAACTCGTTCTAAAAGTTATAGTGCATTTGAAAGTATCAACTTTCCTTATGCAGCATATATAGATAATAGTAAAATTACTAGATTTACTAAAAGCGAAGATGTAAAAGATAAAATTAAATTTTATGACGAAATTTATCCAAGTATTTTTTTGCTTAAGCTTGTACCGGGTATGGAGCCTGATGTACTTGACTATATTGGCGAAAAATACGAAGGTATTGTAATTGAAAGCTATGGTGTAGGCGGAATTCCGTTTAATGACAGAAGAAATTTTTTAAATAAATTAGGAAACCTTACAAGCAATGGTAAAATAGTTGTTATTGCAACGCAAGTTGCACTAGAAGGCAGTGATATGGGAGTGTATGAAGTAGGAATGAAGGCGCTTAAAAACTACTCTGTATTACAAGCATATGATATGACAATTGAAGCAGCAGTAACAAAGCTAATGTGGATTTTATCACAGTCAAAGAATTTTAATGAAGTAAAGGAAAAGTTTTATACGAAAATAAATGATGATATTTTAATAGACTAATTGAGGGATAAGGTAAGGTTGAAAGAAATGAAAAATAATAAGAAAGTATGCACTGAGCCCATGCACAAATATTTGGTTCCTTGTATAATAGAGGCATGGGCATAATTATGCTTAAAACAGATTTGCATATGCATACTAATGTTTCTGACGGTACTTGGGATGTATATGAGCTTAAGGAAAAGCTAAAAGAAAATGATATAAAAATATTTTCTATCACTGACCATGATGATGTTGGTAATATTGAAAATATGTCTAATATATTAACACCAGAAGATAATTTAACCTTTATTAAAGGTGTTGAGGTTACAGCAACTTATAATAATAAAGAATATCACATGACACTATATAATTATGATATTAACAATAAGGAGTTATTAGAATTTTTAAAGTGGACTAGAGACTTGCGTCTTGATTATAATGATAAATTTATACACTACATGTCAACATTGCATGAAAGTATAACATTTAAAGATTTTCTAGAATACAAGGAAGATCGTTCAAGAGGTGGCTGGAAATCCTCTAATTATTTGATAGATAAAAAAATTCACAAAGATATGGCGGAGCATTTTGAAGACATTAAAAAATCAGGATTAACGATAACCTTTAAATCACCTGAGGAGGTTATAAATATCTGTAAAAGAAGTGGTGGGTATATATTTTTGGCACATCCATCATATCATTACAAAAAAACTGTTATGCCTATAGAAGAGTTGAAAATGTGGCTAGAACTTGGAATTGATGGTGTAGAATGCTATACACCATACAATGATAAGAAGCAATCAGAGTACTATAAAGAATTTTGTGATAAAAATAATTTAATGATATCTGGAGGTTCAGATTGTCATGGTGATTTTATTAAGGAAAGAAAGCTTGGTATTCCAACTATAGATTTAAGTGAGCTGAAAATAGATAAATTGTTAAATAAAAATTTAACAAATTATAGCTTTACAAAATAAAATATAGTGTTATAATAAAAATGTAATATCTTCAGGGCAGGGTGAAAGTCCCGACCGGCAGTTATAGTCTGCGAGCCGAAAGGTTGAATTGGTGAAATTCCAATACCGACAGTAAAGTCTGGATGGTAGAGGATTATATACACGCATATTTTTGTATGCATATTCTATCGAAATAATAGCCTCTGAGGATCTCAGAGGTTTTTATATACCTCTGAAATTCTTAATTATTTGGAGGAAAAGATGAAAAAGGAAGCAAATTTACAAAGTAGTGTAAACACAAAAACCTTAGCAAAGGTAGGAGTGCTGTCGGCGATAGCTGCAGTTATTATGATACTTGAATTTCCGTTACCATTTGCGCCAAGCTTTTATAAGCTTGATTTTAGCGAGATACCTGTGTTAATAGGAGCATTTGCGCTAGGGCCAATAGCTGGAATTGCTATTGAGTTTATAAAAATTTTACTTAATTTTGTTTTAAATGGAACAGTTACAGCTGGAGTTGGTGAGATAGGTAATTTTTTGATAGGTTGCTCTTTAGTTGTACCATCAGCAATTATTTACAGAAAAAATAAAACCTTTAAAAATGCTGTAGTTGGACTTATAGTAGGAATATTTTCATTAGCGATAGTTGGTGCGATACTTAATTATTTTGTTTTATTACCTGTATACTCAACTGCTTTTGGAGCACCATTACAGTCGTTTATTGATATGGGAAATGTAATAAACAAATATATAGTTGATTTAAAAACATTAGTTTTATATGCAGTAGTACCATTTAACCTTGTAAAAGGTATATTAGTTTCTGCAATGACAATACTTATATATAAAAAACTATCTCCAATATTACACAGATAAAAAAGGCTGTTGCAAAATATAATATTAAATATTTTGCAACAGCCTCTATAGAAGAATCAAAAAACGATTCTTCATCAAATTTTAATGCAATATGAGGTTGAGAAAATGAATTTTGAATTATGGTTAAAAAATAAAGTTGAAAGCGTAGAAAAAGCACTTAAAGATAATTTTACTAAAAATGATAATAAACAAAAGATAATTTATGAATCTATGGAATATAGCTTATTTGCAGGTGGAAAAAGACTAAGACCTGTTATTATGCTTGGCGTTAATGAGATTTTTAGTAAGGATTATAATAATGTACTTCCTTTTGCATGTGCTATGGAGATTATACATACATATTCTTTAGTACATGATGATTTGCCAGCAATGGATGATGATGATTATAGAAGAGGAAAATTATCTAACCATAAAAAATTTGGTGAAGCAACAGCAATACTTGCAGGAGATGGGCTTTTAAATATGGCATTTGAAATTATGCTTAGAGAAAGTCTTAAGATTGATATAGACAAAGAGCTTTTAATTAAAGCTATGAGCATTATAGCTGACTCCTCCGGAACAGAAGGAATGATTGGCGGACAGGTTGTAGATATGTTTTGTGAAGAAAGTATAAATGATATATCCGACTTAGAGTATCTACAAAAACATAAAACAGGAGCAATAATTAAATCTAGTGCTGTAGTTGGCGGACTTTTAGGAGGAGCAACAGACATAGAATTAAAGGCTATAGAAAAATTTGCCGATAATCTTGGCTCAGCTTTTCAAATTCAAGATGATATATTAGATGTAGAAGGAAACGCAGAAAAGCTTGGCAAACCAATTGGTAGTGATGAGGGCAACAATAAAAAGACCTATGTATCAATGATAGGTTTAGAAGAAGCTAAAAAGCTGCAAGAAAAGCTAACAAATGAAGCTATTGAATCGCTAAGCATATTTGGTGAAAAATCATTAATGTTAATAGAGCTGTGTAAATATTTATTGAAGAGAGAGAAGTAAATATTACAGAGCAAAATATTTTAATTGAGAATTAGATGAATAAATGCTATGCATTTTATTTAGTGAATAAAAATGTGTAGCATTTTTTTATTCATTAAAAGAATATAATATAGATTTAGAAAGCTTCAAAGGCTTTTATTTTATACTTTAATGAATGTAAATTGAAGCTGTTAGTTAGTATTTTTATGCATTTTATTGTTAATAATGTATCAATATTTTTTTAAAAATTTTGTCGAAATATTGAAGATTGTTTAATAAAATTACTTCAATATATTCAACATGTTTTATAATTTTTTCACTTTGAAACATAATCATATTTCATATGAAATCTTAAAATTTGTTTAACTTATATAAATTAAGGGAAATCATGCATAATAAAATTATTGTAATAATTTAATATTATTATATTGAAATTTTTTATTTATAAGTTATAATTAAATTATATAGGCACAAAATAATTTGTTAAAAATTTAGCGAACTGCGCTAGTTGCTTATAAAAGAGGCAAAAAATTTAAAGGAGTGAGATTATGAATTTTGAATTAAGCAAAGAACAGCAAATGGCACAAGAATTATTTAGATCATTTACTGTTAATGAAGTTAAACCATTGGCTCAAGAGGTTGATGAGCAGGAAAGATTTCCGGTTGAGACAGTAGACAAATTCAAGAGATATGGATTTTTAGGTATTCCGTTTCCAAAAGAGTACGGTGGACAGGGTGCAGACAATTTAACCTATATATTAGCAGTAGAGGAATTGTCAAAAGCTTGTGGAACATCAGGTGTTATAGTATCAGCTCATACTTCACTATGTGCATCACCGATTTATGAATTTGGTACAGAAGAGCAAAAGAAAAAATATTTAGTTCCATTAGCAAACGGAACTTATTTAGGAGCTTTTGGGTTAACTGAGGCTGGAGCTGGAACAGATGCTGCTGGACAGCAAACTAAGGCTGTATTAGAGGGCGACAACTATATATTAAATGGTAGTAAAATATTTATTACAAATGCCACTCATGCAGATGTATATATAATAATGGCAATGACAGATAAAGCTAAAGGTACAAAAGGAATTTCTGCATTTATAGTTGAAAGAAATTTCCCAGGTTTTTCTGTTGGTAAAGAAGAACATAAAATGGGTATTAGAGGCTCAGCTACTTGTGAGTTAATTATGGAAAATTGTATTGTTCCAAAGGAAAACTTACTTGGAAAAGAGGGTGAAGGCTTTAAAATAGCTATGAAAACGCTTGATGGTGGTAGAATTGGTATTGCTGCTCAAGCTCTTGGTATAGCTCAAGGAGCTATTGATGAAACTGTTAAATATACTAAAGAAAGAAAACAATTTGGTAGATCTATCTCAGCATTCCAAAATACTCAATTCCAATTAGCAGATATGCAAGCTAGAGTAGATGCAGCAAGATTATTAGTTTATAAAGCTGCTACATTTAAGGATGCAAAAAAACCATATTCAGTAGAAGCTGCTACTGCTAAATTATTTGCTGCAGAAGCTGCTATGGCAGTAACTACAAAGGCAGTTCAATTGTTTGGAGGATACGGTTATACAAGAGAATATCCTGTTGAAAGAATGATGCGTGATGCTAAAATAACTGAAATATATGAAGGTACTTCAGAAGTACAAAGAATGGTTATAAGTGCAAACATGTTAAAATAATAAATTTTTATGACGCCGCGAAGCGGCATAATGGAGGTAACTATGAACATAGTAGTTTGTATAAAACAAGTACCAGATACAACAGAAGTTAAGCTTGACCCTAAAACTAATACTCTTATTAGAGATGGTGTGCCAAGTATAATAAATCCGGATGATAAAGCAGGCTTAGAGGCTGCACTTAGAATAAAAGATAAAATGGGTGCTCATGTTACAGTAATATCAATGGGACCTGCACAAGCAGATATTGCATTAAGAGAAGCACTAGCTATGGGAGCTGATGAAGCTATACTTGTATCAGATAGAGCATTTGGAGGAGCTGATACTTGGGCTACTTCATCTACATTAGCTGCTGCTATAAAAAATCTAGAGTATGATTTAATTATTACAGGAAGACAAGCGATAGATGGAGATACAGCACAAGTTGGACCTCAAATTGCTGAACATTTAAATTTAGCTAATATAAGCTATGCTGAGGAAATAAATGTTGAAGGTGATAGCATAATTGTTAAAAGGCAATTTGAAGATAGACATCATATAATAAAAGCTAAAATGCCTGTGCTTATTACTGCTTTGACTGAATTAAATGCACCAAGATATATGACTCCAGGTGGAATATTTGATGCTTATAGAGAAAAAGTTGTTAAAGTGTGGACACTTAACGATATAAATGTAGATATGAACAATATAGGATTAAAAGGTTCTCCTACTAAAGTTAAAAAGTCTTTTACAAAGCAAGCTAAACAAGCAGGAAAAGTTTATAATAATTTAGATGCTAATGAAGCAGCAGATGTTATTATAAATGCCTTACAAGAGAAGTTTATAATTTAATTTAGCGGGAGGTTAATATGAATATAGCAGATTATAAAGGTATCTTTGTTTTTGTAGAACAAAGAGATAAGAAAATTGAAAAAGTTTCTTTAGAGTTAATCGGAAAATCTAAAGAATTGGCTGAAGTTATAAATACAACTGTTACAGCTGTTTTGTTAGGACACGAAATGGATGAACAGGCAAAAGAACTTAACTATTATGGAGCTGACAAAGTTATATACATTGAAAACAAAAATTTAGATGTATATATGACTGAACCATACACTTATTCATTAGTTGAGGTTATAAATAAATCTAAACCAGAAATTGTGTTATTTGGAGCTACTGCTATAGGTAGAGATTTGGCGCCAAGGGTTTCTGCAAGGGTTAAAACAGGTTTAACAGCGGATTGTACATCACTTGATATAAATGTAGAAGAAAATAACAATTTAATGATGACAAGACCTGCATTTGGCGGAAATATTATGGCAACAATTGTTTGCCCAGATCATAGACCACAGATGGCAACAGTTAGACCTGGAGTTATGAAGCAAGCACCAATTAATAGAAACAAAACGGTAAATGTTGAAAAATTAGAATTAAATATACCAAATGAACATTTAAATGTACAAATACTTGATGTTATAAAGCAAGTTCAAGAAAAAATGAAAATCGAGGATGCAAAGGTAATAGTATCAGGTGGTAGAGGAATAGGTGGATCTGAAAATTTTGCAATGCTTGAAGAATTAGCAGATCTTTTAGGCGGTACTATATCTGCTTCAAGAGCTGCCGTTGATGCAGGTTGGATTTCTAAGGATAGACAAGTTGGGCAAACAGGTAAAACTGTAAGACCAAATCTTTATATTGCATGCGGTATTTCAGGTGCTATACAGCATATAGCAGGAATGGAAGAATCAGATCTTATTATTGCAATTAATAAGGATGAATTTGCACCTATTTTTGAAGTTGCAGATGTTTCTATTGTTGGTGACATAAACAAAATAATTCCTCAATTTGTTGAAGAGTTAAAGAAAATAAGAGTTAAAAAATAGATAAAGCCGGAGCTAGCGCTCCGGCATTTTTGTTATTAAAGTTTGTTAATTTCTATGTAGATGACCTAGCCAATTACTTTTGACTTTATCACCTACGACTGTAGGAGACCTGGTCACCTACATTTAATCAATTAACATTCATTAATTAAAATGTTATTTTCCACTCATTTGTCTTTGAGCCATTTCAACTAATCTTTTAGTCATGTAACCACCTACATAACCGTTTTGTCTAGCTGTTAAATTTCCTTTATCAATTGATTCATAGTTAGCTAAACCTAATTCGTTAGCTATTTCTGTTTTCATTTGGTTAAGAGCTTGTTTTGCTTCTGGAACAACTATATTGTTTGATCCTGTATTCATATATTTTCACTCCTTTCTTTTGTGGATGTAGTTATATTATTTGTTAGATTATTTTTTTTAATCATGTAAATAAATGTTAGTCTAGAAATAAATTCTAAGAAATTTAGAAATAAATTCTATCAATTTATTTTCGATTCTATTTGGTTATAATAATCAAATAGTTAATCGCTAAATTTATAAAAACATTTTATTTACTCAAATAATATAATATTATATTAACCAAAAAAAATTTTAATATTGATGTTAATTATTGCTTTTTTAAAAAAATAGTGTAAAAATAGTTTAGGAAATAATCATATAACCATCACATTTTAGTGCTAATATAATTAAAATAATAATGAATTATTATATATGAGGTAAAAAATGTACAAAATATTAGTTGTTGATATAATTAATGTATATTATGATGCCAGAGCTTGATGGGTTTTCATCATGTAGAAAAATTCGTGAATTTTCTAAGACTCCTGTTCTGATGTTGTCAGCAAGAGGAGAAGAATATGATAAAACAACAAGAAGGCTATAAGATTATATTTGAATATGACTCTACTGCTGTAGTATTAGGTGATGAACTAAAAATTTCTTAAGTTGTATATAATTTGATTAATAATGCAATTACATATACTGGAAATGATAAAACTGTACATGTAAAGCAAATAATTAATAATAAAAAAGTCAAGATTGAAATAATTGATACTGGAGACGGTATACCTGATGAAAAAATTGGATATATCTGGGATAGATATTATAAAATAGATAATTTGCATAAAAGAGCGGTTATGAGTACGGTACTAGGTCTATCAATAGTAAAGAGTATACTTGATATGCATAATGCAGAGTATGGCGTGGAAAGTAATATGTTTAATGGTACTGTATTTTGGTTTAAAATGGATATGATTTAACGTATTTTTTGTTGTAAAAATTCATTTTATGTTATGTTTATTAATGGATTTATATGTAAATAAAAGTATTATTTCGTAATAACTACTATATACTATAAATTTTTTGTTGCATTTTATTTTTTCATATGCTAATATACTATAGAAGCACATAACATATAGGTTAATGTTTTCCTATAAATACATACTTAGTGTGCGAAAACATAATCTTTCATTATTTTGAAAGATTACAATCTTTAGGAGGGAGTTTTATAATGAAGAAAATTTTAGTGTTATTGCTTGTTTTAGCATTAGTATTTAATTTCTCGGCTTGTAGCAAACCAGCAGAAACAGGTACAGATGTTAATCAACCAAATGACGGAGACAAAACAGATGATGATTCATCTAAAGAACCAGCTAATCAACAAAGAGAAGCTGCTGGTAGTTTAACTTATGGTAGTAATACAGATATGAACGGTAATTTCTTTACATCTATGTGGGGAAATAACGCAGCAGATGCTATAATTAAGGATTTAATTCACGGCTATAAAACTGTTGATTATCAAAAAGAAACTGGTTCATATGAAATTGATGACACAGTTGTAAAAGAGCTTAAGCAAATTGAAAATGCTGATGGAACTAAAACTTTTGAAATTGAAATCAATAGTGATTTAGTATATAGTGATGGTTCACCTATTACTGCTAAGGATTATGTATTCTCGGCTTTATTAACATCTCACCCAGAAGTAACTGATATAGGTGCTAATGCTACAGATGGTATTGATTATGTAGGATTTGAAGATTATAATACAAGACCAGAAGGCGCAACAGAGGGACAAATTTCAGATGTATTTACTGGTGTAAGATTATTAGGAGACTACAAATTCTCTTTAACAGTTAAAGCTGAAAATTTACCTTATTTCTATGATTTAACATATGCTCAGGTTAGACCATATCCAATGGCTGTTATAGCTCCAAATGCTGATATAGTTGATGAAGGCAATGGCGCTAAAATAACTGGAGAATTCACTTCTGAGATTTTAGATCAAACTATAAACAATGCTGAAACAGGATATCGTTTCTATCCAAAAGTTACAGCAGGTGCTTATATGTTAGATAGCTTTGATGTATCTACTAAAATAGCTGTATTAAAGTTCAATCCTAATTACAAAGGTGATTATAACGGACAAAAACCTCAAGTAGCTCAACTTATATTCAAAAAAATTAACTCTGCAACTCAAATTGATGAGTTAGTTGCTGGTACAGTTGATATGTTAGCTGCTAGTGGTGGTAAAGATTTAATACTTCCAGGTTTAGATGCAGTTGACGCAGGAAAAGCTTCTGTAACTACATTCCCAAGATGTGGATATGGTAAAATAGTATTCGTATGTGATATAGGACCTACTCAATTTGTTAAAGTTCGTCAAGCAATAGCTCACTGCTTAGATGTTCCTGAATTTGCTAGACAATACTCAGGCGGATATGCATCAGTTGTATATGGAGCATATGGTGTTGCACAATGGATGTATCAAGAAAATGCAGCTACAATAGAAAAAGAGTTTAACAAATACGCTCTTGACTTAGGAAGAGCAGAAGAGCTTTTAATAGAAGATGGTTGGACTTTAAATGCTAATGGTGGAGAATTCGTTAAAGGTACAGATACTTTACGTCACAAAATGGTTGACGGAAAACTTATGCCTTTAGTAATCAAACACTTAGCTTCATCTCAAAACCCAGTATCTGATTTATTATCAGGTATGTTACCTGCTAACATGGAAGCTGTAGGTATGAAATATGAGCAAACTGTAGTTGAGTTCCCAGTAGTTCTTGATAATGTGTATGGTAATGTTCCAGAGAGAGTATATAATATGATGAACATGGCTACAGGTTATTACCCAGCATTTGACCCATACTATACTTATCATACAGATGAACAATTTATGGGAAATCCTAACAGTAACTACTTAAGAGATGAGCAATTAATGAATCTTGCTAAAGATTTAAGACAAACTCCAAGTGATGATAGAGAAGGATATGCTAAAAAATGGTTAGAATTCCAAAGAAGATGGAATGAATTGATTCCAGATCTACCATTATATTCTGATGAATATCATGCATTCTTCTCAACAAAGGTTAAGAATTTTGAGATTGATCCATTCTGGACATTCCAATATGCTATATTGTATGCTTATATAGAAGAATAATAGTTTAAGTTTAAGTAAGTCTGTAACATTTAAGGTGATGCAGGACATCAGGTTAGCCTGTGGACTGCTATCACCTTTTTTTAACAAATGAGGGAGGTTTATATGTTAAGATATATATTAAAAAGACTAATGTACTTAGTTTTTGTTTTCTTTATATTGTCAATAATCATGTTTGGCATATTCAAAATGGTTCCTGGTGACCCAGCTAAAATGATGATTGATCCTGAATTAGCATCAAAGGATCCTGCTAGATACCAAGCTGCCTATGAACAAGCACAAAAAGAATTAGGATTAGACAAGCCAGTGTATGTTCAATATGCTAAATGGATTACTAAAATGTTAACAGGTGATTTTGGTTATTCATCTCAGTATCGTATGCCAGTTGTAAATGTAATAAAGGCACCTATGGTAGCTACAGTTAAAATGAATATTATAAACTTGATATTAGTTTTTGCTATTACTATACCACTTGGTATAACTACAGCAGTAAGAAAAAATTCAATTTATGATAACATGGTACAAATAGTTACAGTTGTAGGTGTAAGTTTACCTATGTTCATTATTGCGTTAATAGGTATTTATTTCTTCTGTGTAAAAATACCTTTCTTCCCAATAAGTGGCATGAGTACGCCTGGTGCTAACTATACTGGATTTGCAAAAGTTTTGGATGAATTAAAACACATGGCATTACCAGTTATAGTTATGACATTAGCCTCTTTAGCAAGTATAACAAGATATGTTAGAGGTGCTATGATTGAAGTATTAAGAATGGATTTTATTAGAACAGCAAGAGCAAAGGGCTTAAGAGAAAAGGTTGTTATCTATTCTCATGCATTTAGAAATGCTCTTATACCTGTAGTTACTGTTTTAACATGGTGGTTTGTTGGTATATTTGGTGGTTCTATAGTTATTGAAGGTACCTTTTTATACAACGGTATGGGACAAGTTATGATTACTTCTCTTAGACAGCTAGATTTTGGCGTTGTATTAACTATGAACATGTTCTACGTTTTACTAAGCCTTGTGGGTAATTTAGTCATGGACTTAAGCTATATGTTAGTTGACCCACGTGTAAAATTGTCATAGGGAGGATACTTGTAAATGGATAATAAAATTAATAAAGGAAAAAAGAAAAACAGTCTTTTTAAAATGATTTCAAACGTATTTAAAGGAATGTTTTTTGGAAATAATAAGGTCGAACTTTCTGTTCTGGAAGAAGAACAAATGCAAAGCCCTCTAAAAACTATAATAAGAAACTTTTTAGATAATAAGGTTTCTTTAGTTGCTTTAGTTGTATTTGTAGCAATATTTATATCATCTTTTACTTTATCTGTTGTTATTCCTCTTGATAAAACTTTTCAAGATACAACACAACAAGATATTTCGCCTGGATTTAATTTAATGAGTTTACCAAAAGAATTAAATGGTAACGTTAAGGAAATTAGTGTAGGTTCAACATTTGGGGTAGGAATAGATAATAATGGAAAAATGTATACATGGGGTAAAATGGACAGCAAATTAACAGCTAAATTAAAAGAAAACCCTATAAGCCAATATAAATTCAAAACAGCCTCTGCTGGACTTAACCATATAATAGCTGTAACAGAAGATGGACAAACTATTACATGGGCTCCAAATAGATTTAAATTGGATACAATACCAACTATGCTTGCAAGTGAAAAAAATGTTAAGCAGGTTGAAGCAGGATATCAATTCTCAGTAGTTGTAACAGAAGAAGGATATATGTATATATGGGGTAATACTAACTTTTTAGGTTCTCTATATCAAGAAACTATACCTGAAGATGTTCAAGGAAATGTAGATAAAGTTGAAGTTAGTACAGATAACGTTATAGCATTATTAAAAGACGGAACAGTTAGAGTTATGGGAGCTGAAAGCCCTGCATATAAAAATGTTCCTGATTTATCAAATGTAATTGATATTGCTTCAACTGATAACGTAATGGTTGCTTTAACTTCTGATGGTAAAATCCATGCTTGGGGTAATCCAATGTATAACTTAATGGATGTTCCACAAGATTTACCTAGCGATTTAGTTAGCGTATCAGGTGGACGTTCGCACTTTACAACAACTGATTCATCAGGTAAGGTTTACACTTGGGGTAGAAATAACTACAAACAGTTAGAAGTGCCTTCAAATATTGAAAGTGGAAAAACAAAAATAGAAAAAGTATATTCTGGATATTTCCAAAACTATGCTGTTGATGCAAATGGTAAAGTAACAACATGGGGATTAAAAGGATACCTAATGGGTTCAGATGGATATGGTAGAGATGTTTTCACAAGATTGATAACAGGTGGTAGACTTACTCTTACTGTAGGTGCTGTTGCAGTATCTATTCAAGTTATTCTAGGAGTTATAGTTGGAGGTTTTGCAGGTTTTTATGGTGGCAAGGTGGACAACATACTAATGAGATTTGCAGAAATAGTAGGAGCTATACCTTTCTTACCACTTGCAATGACATTATCTGTTGTTATAGGAAATAGATTAACAGAAACTCAAAGAGTTTACTTGATTATGTTCATACTAGGTATACTAGGATGGAGTGGTTTAGCACGTCTTGTTAGAGGACAAATCTTGGCTGAAAGAGAAAAAGAATTTGTTCTTGCTGCTAAAGCTACTGGTATAAAAGAAAGAGTCATAATATTTAGACATATAATACCAAATGTTATTACAGTAGTTATTGTAAATGCTACTTTAGCATATGCTACTTCCTTGTTGACAGAGTCCTCACTTTCATATTTAGGCTTTGGTGTTGTTGAGCCAAACCCAACTTGGGGTAATATGCTTACAGGTTCTCAGTCGTCAAATACTATAGCAAATTATTGGTGGAGATGGGTATTCCCAGCACTTGCTCTTTCAATGTGCACTATTAGTATAAACATGATTGGTGATGGATTGCGTGATGCAATAGATCCTAAATCAAATGATCGATAGGAGGATTTATAGAGATGGCATTATTAGAGATAAAAGATTTACACACATTTTTTGAGACAAAAAGAGGTATCGTAAAAGCTGTTAATGGAGTTTCTTATTCTGTTGAAGCAGGTAAAACTCTTGGAATAGTTGGAGAGAGCGGTAGCGGAAAAAGCGTTGCTGCTATGAGTATACTAAAATTATTAGATGGTAACGGATTTATAAAAAGTGGTAGTATTAAATTTAATGATAGAGAATTAACTACATTAACAAGAGAAGAAATGTATAAGGTTCGTGGTAATGATATATCAGTTATATTCCAAGAACCAATGACAAGCTTAAACCCAATATTTACAGTGGAAAAACAAATTGGAGAGTCATTTATGATTCACCAAGGAATGAAGAAAAATGAAGCATATGCAAAGGCAATAAATATGCTTAAGGATGTTAAAATTCCTAACCCTGAAAATGTTGCTAAGCAATATCCTCACCAATTGTCAGGTGGTATGAGACAAAGAGTTATGATAGCAATGGCACTTGCTTGTAAGCCAAATCTTTTAATAGCAGATGAGCCTACAACTGCACTAGATGTAACTATTCAAGCTCAGATATTAAAGTTAATGAATGATTTGAAAAAGGAAAAGGGTACTTCAATACTATTTATAACACATGATTTGGGTGTTATCAATCAAATGGCTGATGATGTTGCAGTTATGTATTGTGGACAGGTTGTTGAAATGGCACCCGTTAGAACTATATTTGGTAAGAATTCTTTTTCTCACCCTTATACAGAAGGTCTTATGAAATCAATACCAAGACTTAATACTGAAAAAACTGATAGACTTGAGGCTATAGTTGGTTCTGTACCGCATCCTCTTGATTTACCAAAGGGATGTAAATTTGCTCCTCGTTGTCAATATGCAACAAAGAAATGTGAAAATGAGGAACCTACATTAGAAAAGGTAGAGAACAATCATTCAATTAGATGCTTCTATCCTAATAAGGAGGAGAGACAAAATGAACGATAAAAAAGTGCTTATAAGTGTTAGTGAGATGAAAAAACACTTTCCTATAAAGAAAACTAAGCTTTTTCAAAAAGAAAAATTAAGTGTTAAAGCAAATGATGGTATTACTCTTGATATTTTTGAGGGTGAAACTGTTGGTCTAGTTGGTGAGAGTGGATGTGGAAAATCAACATTTGGTCGTGTTCTACTACAATTATACCCACAAACAGCTGGAAGAACTATGTATTATGGTAGAACTATTGAAGAATTTAATCCAAAATATATAGAAGATATACTTAAAAACATTAAGCAAGATATATCTTCATATCATAAGTTAGAAGAAGAAAGAGTTAAGCTTCAAGCTGAAAATGATAAGAACCCAAATGATTATACATTAATGGCTAATCTTCAAGAGGCAACTAAGAAATCTACTGAACTACTTTATGATATAACAAATATAATTGGTGGATTTATAATAGCTAAAGACATAGATAAAATTGCTGATTTATTTTTAAAAGAGTATAGCGCTAAATTAGAAGCGTACAGATTAAATAAAGCAGCAGAAATTTCTAATAAGCAAGAAGATAAGAAAAATAAAGAGCAAGCTGCAGCAGCTAAGTTAAAAGAAGCTGAAGAATATAGAGCCAAAATAAATAAGGCTAAAGAAAGCTATAACGGTAATGCTGAGTTTGAAAAATATGAAGCAAATCTAGATAACGGAATAAATCTTGCTAAGCTTGATTACTCAGAAATGAGATTGTTAAGAAGAGATTTACAAATAGTATTCCAAGACCCATATTCATCATTAAATCCACGTATGACAGTTGGACAAATAATAGGTGAAGGCTTACTTGCACACGGATTCTTTAAGAAAAATGATGCTGAAATGCAAGACTATGTAATGAAAATCATGGAGGATTGTGGACTTTCAGGATATATGCTTCACCGTTATCCTCACCAATTCTCGGGTGGTCAAAGACAAAGAATAGGTATTGCAAGAGCTCTTGCTCTTAAACCAAAATTTGTAGTATGCGACGAAGCTGTTAGTGCTCTTGACGTTTCTATTCAGTCACAAGTTATTAACTTGCTTTTGGATCTTAAAGAAAAAGAAGATTTAACGTATCTATTTATATCACACGATTTAAGTGTTGTTAAATATATAAGTGATCGTATTGGTGTTATGTACCTTGGTAACTTAGTTGAATTATGTAATTCAGAAGAGATGTTTAAAAATCCTTTACATCCTTACACTGAAGCATTAATGTCTGCTATACCTACAACTGAAGAAGAACAAACAGAAGCTATTCTTCTAGAAGGCGATATACCAAGTCCTATAAGACCACCAAAGGGATGTAAATTCCACACAAGATGTCCAAAATGTATGGATATTTGTAAACAAGTTATTCCTGAGTTCATAGAATATGAAAAAGACCATTTTGTTGCATGTCACTTAAGAAAGAAGTAACATATGTTTTTTAAGAAAAAAGTAGATAAAGTTTTAGATGCAAAAAAAATTAATATTGATAATGAACAAGAAAAAATAGAGCTAGAAAAAAATGATATGGCTGCACTTTTAATAGCAGGTTTTATAACAATGCTGCCTGCACTATTAATAGTATTGGCTATAATTTTAGGAGTAACTTGGTTTTTTCTACGATAGGAGTAATTTAGTTAATAATAAAATACTATACAATATATATAGTTTATGATAAAATTACTATAGCCAACATATACAATGTTTTTGTGTTGTATATGTTTAAGGCTATAGTAATTTTATTTTATTACGCTGTTAAGATGTATTTGATTTATAAAGGAGGATTTAAATAAAATAATAAAATTATAGCGCCAGAACTTTAATTTATATGTTAAATTATAGTTGACGAGGACAGAGTAATTCGAAAATTCGGCGGGAACTCTGCGGCAAGCTTAGTCGATAAAATTTCACCAAATATTTTGGGTGACCAAAAAAACAATATGAAATTTATAAGCAAGATAAATACTCTTAAAACCTAATTAAATAAAATTATAATATTCAAGAAAAGCTGCATATAAACATATGTTGTTTAAAGTTGCATATGTTTTATATGTAGTTTAATTAAATTTTATTTAAAGGAGATTAAAGAATGTGCGGAATAGTAGGATATATTGGATATGAGGATGTAAAAGAAATCATCCTTTCAGGACTTGAAAAGCTTGAATATAGAGGATATGATTCAGCTGGAATTGCTCTTGTAAATGAAGACGGAGTTAATATATTCAAGGACAAAGGAAGAATAAAAGATTTAAGAAATATTGTAGATGAAAATGTAAAAAGTCACCTAGGTATTGGTCATACAAGATGGGCAACACATGGTGTACCAAATAGAATAAATTCTCATCCTCACCAAAGCTGTTCTAAAAGATTTACCTTAGTACACAATGGTATAATAGAAAATGAGGTAGATTTAAGAAATAAGTATTTGAATAATATACACTTTGAAAGTGATACTGATACAGAAACTATAGTTCAATTAATTCAAAAATTTGTAGATGAAGGTGAAGCAGTTGAATTAGCAATAAGACATACTATGAGTGAGATACAAGGTTCATATGCTCTAGCGATTTTAGACAAAGATGATCCAAATACAATTTATGCAGCTAAAAATAAATCACCTCTTTTAGCTGGAATAGGCAAAGGGTTTAATATGATTGGTAGCGATGCTATGGCTATGATAAGCCGTACCAATATGTTTTATGAGCTGGAGGATAAGGAGTTTATAAAAATAACTAAGGATTCCATAGACATTTATACAATATACGGTGCTAAGGTTGAAAAGAAACCATTTAAAGCAGATATAGACTTGTCAGATATAGAAAAAGGTATCTATCCTCACTATATGTTGAAAGAAATAGAAGAGCAGCCTTTTGTTATAAGAAAGATAATTAATCAGTACAGTAATGAAAATGGTTATCCATATATAGAAAAGGAAATCATAGATGATGTAAAAGCTTGTGACAAGGTATATATAATTGCCTGCGGCACGAGTTATCATGCTGGCTTAGTAGGCAAGCAGCTTTTAGAGAAAATAGCTAATAAGCCAACAGAAGTAATAATAGCGAGTGAATTTGTTTATAATATGCCTTTATTAAGTCAAAAACCATTATTCTTATTTATATCTCAAAGTGGAGAAACTGCAGACTGTCGTTCTGTCCTAGTTAAGATTAAGAAAATGGGTTATAAATCTTTAACTATTACAAATGTTAAAGGTTCAACTTTATCAAGAGAGTCAGATTATACGTTGTTGTTGCATGCAGGACCTGAAATTGCGGTTTGTTCTACAAAAGCATATACAGCTCAAATTGCAGTTTTATCTATATTAACTTCATTAGTTAACAATACTATTTCAATAGATATATTTAAAGAGTTAAGTAAAATAGCTAATGTAATGGAAAGTCTATGTGATAATGTTGATTTATATAAAAAACTAGCAGAAGATTACTTGCTTGGACAAAGAAGTTGCTTCTATATCGGCAGACATATTGATTATTTTGTTTGCTTAGAAGCTGCACTAAAACTTAAGGAAATATCATATATTCAAACAGAGGGTTTTGCAGCAGGTGAATTAAAACATGGTACAATTGCTTTAATAGAAGATAGAACACCAGTAATTGCAATTATTACTCAAGAGACAATAAACCTTAACACACGAAGTAACATCAAGGAAGTTAAAGCTAGAGGAGCAAATACTCTTGTAATAACAATGAAGAAACTAAGTACTGAAACTGATCAAATAGTAATTGATGATGTACATGAAATGCTATCACCTTTAGTTGCTATTATACCAGCACAGTATATAGCATACTATGCAGCACTAAAAAGAGGCTGTGACATTGATAAACCAAGAAATTTAGCGAAATCTGTAACAGTTGAATAATGCAACACATATAAAAACTACGCGAAAAGCGTAGTTTTTTGCTATAACCCAATTTTATCTATAGTCTCAATATGGACTATAGATAAAATAATTTTGTAATATTCTATCATATGAGTAAATAAAATAATACTAATATTTTATGTAAATGAATTTATAATTACTCGATAAAATTCGACTAATATTTATTCAATGCGTCAACATATTAAGTTATTCCGGAAATTTATGTTTTGTAAATAATAATATTGAAAATAACATAATAACAATATTTAATAAATAAAATATGACATAATTAAATATATTATAAAGGTGATATAGTGATATTGCTTAAATGTGGTAAAAAAATCAAGTTGACTTTTCTAATGAGCATGTATATAATTAAAAAAAGTAAACGTTATCATAAACATATTTTATGCATAAAAGATATTGAAATTTTAATACAATATGCATAAAAATATCTAACGTTATATTATTATATTGACAGAAAGGAGAAAATAAATGACACGTTATATATTGAAGAGAGTTTTATCAGCAGTTATAACAATTTGGTTTATCATGACAATTACCTTTATACTTATGCACAGTATACCCGGTGATCCGTTTGCATCTGAAAGAGCAATGGATGAAAATGTTAAAAAAGCTATTTATGCTAAATATGGGTTTGATAAACCATTATATCAACAGTATTTTATTTATTTAGGAAATTTTCTAAAAGGAGATTTTGGGGTATCATTTCTGAAAAAAGGTATTACTACTGAAAAAATAATCTCAAGTGGATTTCCATACTCATTAAATATTGGTATAATTGCATCTATAATGGTTATAGCAATAGGTGTAACTGCAGGTATTATTGCAGCACTAAAACAAAATAAGATATTTGATCGAGTAGCTATGATTTTTGCAACACTAGGTGCAACTGTTCCAAGTTTTGTTATCGCAACTGGATTTTTGTACATATTTAGTAAATTGCTAGGATGGGTTCCTGCGTTTGGTGTTAATAAGTGGCAAGGGTATATAGGACCTTCAATAGCAATAGGTATGTTCTCGTTGTCATATGTAACAAGACTTACAAGATCTTCATTACTTGAAGTTTTACAACAAGACTATATTAGAACTGCTAGAGCCAAGGGATTATCAGAGGCTGTAGTAATTGGTAAACATGCATTAAGAAATGCTTTAATACCAATTGTTACTTACATCGGACCTATGATAGCAGGTATTTTAACTGGCTCTTTTGTAGCAGAAAAAGTTTTTGGTATCCCGGGAATTGGACAATTATTTACAACTAGTATTACCAGCCGAGATTATACACTGATTATGGGTATTACTGTATTCTTTTCAGTATTATTAGTACTATGTGTACTAATAGTTGATATAGTATATGTAATAATAGATCCGCGTATTAAATTTGAATAGGAGTTATGATTATGTGGGAAGAGTTAGATATTACGGAAAAAGATGCGGAAAAAGTTGAAAGGCCAAGTCTAACATATTGGCAAGATGCCTGGAGAAGATTAAGACAAAACAAAATTGCGATAGCATCATTAGTGGTTATTATTATAATAACATTATCAGCGATATTTGTTCCATTTTTTTGGCCTTTAAAGTATTCAGATCAAGTGCTTGACTTTTCTAATACTCCACCAAGTTTTAATATATATGACCTAGGTGATGATAACTATATTTATGTAAATAATGAGTATAAGGTATTAGAAGTAACAAAAGATGGAAAGCTTTTGAAGATGGCAGATTTAGTAAAAGATGATAAAGAAAATAGGAGATATGAGTATGTAGTTGGTAGCGATAATATAGTTGTAGACTACAGTCCTTATTTTAATGCAAGCAAGGAATTCATTGAACTTAAAAAACAAGCAAGAAAAGATCCAAAGATAGATATAGAAAAAGCTGAAAAGGATTTGGAAAATACTCCTAGAAGTATTGTTTATTGTAATGAAAACGTTTTGCGTGAATCGTTTAAGGTAAGAAATAAAACATATATTTTAGGAACAGATTCATTAGGAAGAGATTTATTCATAAGAATAATATACGGAGCTAGAATTTCCCTAACTGTTGGAATTGTTGCAGCTATTATGAACTTTGTAATAGGAGTTTTATATGGTGGAATTTCAGGATATTTTGGGGGAAAAGTTGACAATATAATGATGAGAATTGTTGATACCATCAGTTCCATTCCAATGATGTTATACGTTATATTGCTTTCAGTTTTAATGAATGATACTGGTATAGTAACTATAATTATAGCTATAAGTTTAACTTATTGGGAAGGTATGGCACGACTTGTTCGTGGTCAAGTTCTTAGCTTAAAAGAGCAAGAATTTGTTCTAGCGGCACAAACATTAGGTGCATCTACTACAAGAATATTAGGTAGACACTTAATACCAAATATTATGGGACCGGTTATGGTTTCAATAACAATGCAAATACCAAGTGCTATATTTACAGAAGCGTTTTTAAGCTTTATAGGATTAGGAGTATCAGCTCCAATGGCTTCTTGGGGTAAATTATGTAACGATGCTTTAGCAGCATTTTTAACATATCCTTATCAGCTATTCTATCCAGCTTTAGCAATTTGTATTACTATTCTTGCATTTAATTTGCTTGGTGATGGTCTAAGAGACGCTTTAGACCCTAAACTTAGAAAGTAGAAAGAGGTGGAAAATATGACTGATAAATTATTAGAAGTGAAAGACCTAAAAACATCTTTTTTTACGCATTTAGGTGAGGTAAAAGCTATAAGAGGTGTGAGCTTTCATTTAAACAAATCTGAAGCTATAGGTATAGTTGGTGAAAGTGGTAGTGGTAAGAGTGTTACTTCACTTTCTATTATGAGATTATTGCAACACCCAGGTAAAATTGTTGGTGGGGAGATTTTCTTTAAAGGTGAAGACATAGTTAAAAGATCTAATAAAGAAATGATGAATATTAGAGGAAATGAAATTGCTATGATATTTCAAGACCCAATGACTGCATTAAATCCAGTATACACAATAGGCAATCAAATTTCTGAGGTTATACTAAAGCATCAGAAACTATCTAAAAAAGATGCTTATAATAAATCAATTGAAATGCTTAAGCTAGTAGGTATACCTGATCCAGAAAAAAGAATTAAAAATTATCCTCACGAATTTAGTGGCGGTATGAGACAAAGAGCTATGATTGCAATGGCTTTATCTTGTGAACCTGATTTACTAATAGCTGATGAGCCTACAACTGCACTTGATGTTACTATACAAGCACAGATATTAAGTCTAATGAAAGAATTAAATAGTAAATTAAACACTTCTACAATCCTTATAACGCATGATTTAGGCGTTGTATCTGATGTTTGTTCAAGGATTATAGTTATGTATGGTGGTTTAATAATGGAACAAGGAGATAAAAGAGATATATTTTATTCTCCTCAACATCCATATACTATGGGACTTTTAAAGTCTATACCTAAATTAGATTCAGGTCAAAAGATAAGACTTGTACCTATAGCTGGAACACCTCCAGATTTATTAAATCCACCATCAGGATGTCCATTCTATGCTAGATGTGATTATGCTATGCGAATATGCGCTAAGGAACAACCTCCTTGTTTTTCAGAAACAGATGGACATCAAACAATGTGTTGGTTATTGCATAAGGACGCACCTGAAAATGCAGCGTATGAAAGTCAAAAAGGAGGTGTAAGAGGCAATGTCTAGTGTTGAGAAATTAATCGAAGTTAAAGGATTAAAAAAATATTTCGTAAAGGAAACTGGTTTTATTAAAAGTAAGGTAGAACATGTAAAAGCAGTTGATGATGTATCATTTTATATAAAAAAGGGTGAAACTTTAGGTCTAGTAGGAGAATCAGGCTGTGGAAAATCGACTACTGGAAGAACTATTATAAGACTATATGACTCTACTGCTGGTGAGATATTATATGATGGAAAAAATATAGCTAACCTAAATAAAAAAGAGTTGATGCCTTATAGAAAGAAAATGCAAATGATATTTCAAGACCCTTATGCATCACTTAATGCAAGAATGACAGTTGCTGATATAATTGGTGAATCACTTGATATTCATAAAATTGCAACAGGAAAAGAAAGGCAAGAGATAATTTATGATTTATTGGCTAAAGTAGGTCTTGGTAAGGATCACGCCAGTAGATATCCACACGAATTTAGTGGAGGGCAACGTCAACGTATAGGAATTGCGAGAGCCCTTGCAGTTAAACCTGAATTTATTATTTGTGATGAACCTATTTCAGCTCTTGATGTATCTATACAGGCTCAGGTTGTTAATATGCTTGATGATCTACAGAACGAATTAGGGTTGACATATTTATTTATAGCTCACGATTTGTCAATGGTAAAACATATTTCTAATAGAGTTGGAGTTATGTATCTTGGAAGTTTAGTAGAGGTAGCTAGTAGTGCTGAACTATACAAAAATCCAGTTCATCCATATACACAAGCATTATTATCTTCAATACCTATACCAGACCCTGATAAATCTGAAGAGATAAATAGAATTGTTCTTGAAGGAGATGTTCCTAGTCCACTTAATCCACCTTCAGGATGTAAGTTTAGAACAAGGTGTAAATATGCTATGAAAATATGCTCAGAAGAAAATCCTATAATAAAAGAAGTGAGCACAGAGCATTTTGTAGCGTGTCATTTAGTTAAATAGAAATATATTAAACTGAAGATTTATGATAAATATAACGGGCTATAAAAGTCTATTATATATATTAAAACAAAATAATAAAAAAATGGGAGGATTTATATGAAAAAGATTTTGGCAATATTATTGGTACTTGCTATGGTATTAGCAGTGCCAGCTGGTTGCGAGAAGAAAATGAGTACTGAGTATTTGGTTTGGAATATAGCTGTAGATCCAAAAACTTTTGACCCAGGACTTAACAACGCAAATGACGGTGGACACGTTATTCAAAATTTATTTGAAGGTTTAATGCAAGAAACAGAAGATGGATTAAAACCTGCACAAGCAAAGGATTATAAAGTTTCTGATGATGGGTTAGTATATACATTTACATTAAGAGATGATGCTAAATGGTCTGATGGAAAACCTGTTACAGCTCAAGATTTCGTTTATGCATGGCAAAGAGTTTGTGACCCTGCAGTTGCATCAGAATATTCTTTCATAATGGCTCCTTATATTAAGGGTGGAGAAGAGTTGTTATCTTCTGGAACTAAAAACATAACAGATGAAGATATAGCTTCATACAAAGAGTTAGGTGTTGTATTAACAGATGAACAGTTTAATATGTTAAAAAATTGTGTTGAAGACGATACCCATAAAAATCCAGTTGCAATCAGTGATGATGATTTAAAAACTATACGTAAAGCATTTAAAGATGCTATGGGCGTTAAGGCTTTAGATGAGAAAAACTTTGAAGTTACACTTAATTTCCCATGCTCATACTTCTTAAGTTTAACTACATTCTATACATATATGCCAGTTAGAGAAGATGCAGTTGCAAATGGCGAGGGCTGGGAGAAAAACCCTGCTACATGTATAAGCAATGGACCATTTGTTTTAGAAGAATATCAAATAGGTTCACATTTACTTTTGAAGAAAAACGATAATTATTATAATGCTAAAAAAGTTAGACTTGCAGGTATTAGAGGAGTTATGATTACTGAAGCTACTACAGCACATAGTGCTTACCAAGCTGGTGAGATTCAAGTAAATGATCAAATTCCACAAGATGAAATTCCAAAATTATTAGCAGAAGATCCTAACTTTACACAAAAAGCACAGGTAGGTACATATTATGCTATATTTAACTGTGACGCTGAGCCTACAAATGATGTTAGAGTAAGAAAGGCTTTAACATTAGCAATTGATAGAAAGAAAATATGTGAACAAGTTGCTAAAGGTGGACAGATACCAGCAGCCGGTTTCATACCTCCAAACTTATCATATTCAGATGGAACATCATGTAGAGCTCTTGATAAGGATGGTAATCCAATTCCTGAATTTGGTATAGATCCAAATAAAGCACTAGTTGATGAAGCTAAAAAATTATTAGCTGATGCTGGTTACCCAGATGGAAAAGGTTTCCCTAAACTAACATTTATCTATAATACAAGTGAAGCTCATCAAAAGATAGCTGAAGCATTGCAAGAAATGTGGAAGACAAACTTGAATATTGATATAGAACTTAAAAATGAAGAGTGGGCTGTATTCCAAGATACAAGAAGAGATGGTCACTTTACATTGGCTAGGGGTGGTTGGTTAGGAGACTATGCAGCACCTATGACTATGCTTGATTTATTTACATCATATTCTGGAAACAATGATGCTCAATGGAGATGGAATGAGCAGCCAGCAGTTGCTCCTCATGATAAGACTTTAAACCCTGAAAATAAAGAATTTGATGATGCTATAAAAACAGCAATGGTTACTTCTGGTAAAGAGCAAGACACTGCTTATAGAAAAGCGGAGCAAGTTATGATGGATAATCAAGTTATAATGCCAATATATTACTACAGTTTCTTATATGTTATTGACAGTTCTAAAGTAGAAGGTGTAGAAAAAACTCTAATGGGTCAATGGATATTCAAAAACGCAGAAATTATTGAATAATAAAATATTAGTTGATAAAAGGATTACATATCTGTAGTCCTTTTATTTTTGTTTAACATGGGGTGAACCCTTGACATTTTTATTGATAAATAATAGTATTATAAATAATAATATAAATATTAAATGAGGTATAAGATTATGATAAAAATCGAAGATTTAAATTTTAAAAGTAAATCTAAATTATATAGTTATCTAAATTTAAAAATAACAGGTCTTGTATGTGAGAAAAATGACTGGTTGGCTAGCTTAGCGAATATATCAGCAACACTATGGATATTGCTAAAAGATATTAATTGGGTTGGTTTTTATTTATATAAGAACGAAGAATTAATATTAGGACCTTTTCAAGGGAAACCAGCATGTACAAATATCGCTATAGGTAAAGGCGTTTGTGGTACTGCTGCAAGCAAATTAGAAACACAATTAGTTAAAAATGTTCATGATTTTGAAGGTCATATCGCTTGTGATAGTGATTCGAAATCCGAGATAGTGTTACCAATAGTAAAAGATAATAAACTTATTGGAGTTTTAGATATAGATAGCCCAATATATGATAGATTTGATGAGGAAGATAAATTAGGATTAGAGAAACTTGTGGATATTATGACGAAATATATTATATTTCCAAACAAATTTGTCTAAATTAATTTATAATTTTATTAAAATAACTTCATTACAAAATTATTTAATGAAGCTATTTATAAACTTGAAAGTATTTTATTTATACTATATAATAATAATGAAAAATATAAAAAAGAGGTGTTAACATGAGCAATCAAATGATAAACACAAATAATGCTCCTAAAGCTATAGGACCATATTCACAAGCAGTAAGAACAGGGGATTTATTATACATATCTGGGCAAATACCTGTTAACCCAGCTACAGGAGAAGTAGTAGAGAATTGCTTTAAAAAGCAAACTGAGCAATCTATGAAAAATATATTAGCTATATTAAATGAAGCTGGACTTAATTTTACAAATGTAGTTAAAACTAACTTGTTTATAACAGACATGGGTAAATTTTCTGAAGTAAATGAAGTATATTCTACTTTCTTTACAGATTATTTCCCAGCTAGAGCATGTGTGCAGGTAAGCGCTTTGCCTAAAAATGTATTAGTAGAAATAGAGGCAGTTGCTAGCTTCAAGTAGAGAATTGTTTGGAGGAAAATATGGGTGAATTGATAAAAGGCAAACCAGTTGCTGATAAAATTACTGAAGACGTTAAGCTAGAAGTTGAAGAATTAAATAAAAAGGGTATTTTTCCTAAGTTACAAATTATAAGAGTTGGTGAAAGAGAAGATGATATATCCTATGAGAGAGGCGCTCTAAAAAGAATGTCAACATGTGGTATATTAACTGATGTTAAAACGTTGCCAGCTGATATATGTCAAGATGATTTTATTAAGGAAGTTAAGAAGTCTAATGAAGATACGTCTGTACATGGTATATTAATTTTTAGACCACTACCAAAACAAATTGATGAAAATATTGTTAAGTATATAGTAGATCCTAAAAAAGATATGGATTGTTTTAATCCTGTAAACGTTGCAAAGGTTACAGAAGGAGATAAAACTGGATACGCACCTTGTACTCCTTCAGCAGTAATGGAGATATTGAAATATTATAATGTTGATTTAACTGGAAAAAACGTTGTAGTATTAGGTCGTTCCATGGTTGTTGGAAAACCTCAAGCGTTACTTCTTTTACAAGAAAATGCTACTGTTACAATATGTCATTCAAAGACAAAGGAAATTGCTAAAATCGCATCAGCAGCAGATGTAGTTATAGCTGCTATAGGAAAGGCAAAAATGGTTGGCAAAGAATTTGTTAAAGACGGTGCAGTAGTAATAGATGTTGGTATAAATGTAGATGAAAATGGAAATTTATGTGGCGATGTTAAGACTGATGAATGTTTAGAGGTTGCAAGTCTTATAACACCAGTACCAGCTGGAGTTGGTTCTGTTACTACATCAGTTCTTGCTAAGCATGTTGTTAAAGCGTGTAAAAGTGCTATATAAAATATTTTTTAAGTATATAAAAGACAATACTATTAATTACTAACAGTAAAAACCGAGTTTAACTTTTGGGGGGAAGATTAAAACTCGGTTTTTATTTATGTTAAATTATTTACTGACCAAAGTATCTCTTTAGTAAACCTTCAAAGGCTTTACCATGTCTAGCTTCATCTTTTGCCATTTCGTGAACAGTATCATGTATTGCATCAAGATTTAATTTTTTAGCAAGTGTAGCTAATTCTTTCTTACCAGCTGTTGCTCCATTCTCTGCTAGTACTCTCATTTCTAAGTTTTTCTTAGTTGAATCTGTAACAACTTCACCTAGTAACTCCGCAAATTTAGCTGCATGTTCAGCTTCTTCATATGCGGCCTTTTCCCAGTATAAACCTATTTCAGGATATCCTTCTCTATGAGCAACTCTTGCCATAGCTAAATACATTCCAACTTCTGTACATTCACCTTCAAAATTTGCTCTTAATCCTTTTATAACTTCTTCATCTACTCCTTGAGCTACTCCTACTTTATGTTCATCAGCCCACACTAAACCTTCTGACGCTTGTTCCCTAAATTTATCTGAACCAACATGACATATTGGACATTCTGCTGGTGCACTATCACCTTCATGAATATATCCACATACTGAACACACAAATTTTTTCATAATAATCCTCCAAGTTTGCATATATAATTTATTTTACCAATATTTATATTATATGTTACTTTACTTATATATACCTTAAGTTTATTTGCCTAAACACTTAAATTTATTAATTAATTGTAATAAACTGGGGAGCTTAAAAAATATTGTATTAAACCGATAATAATGATATAGTAATAAACAACATAATGTTTACTAGCACATGGAGGCAAGGGTGAAAGGTTTTATGATGACATTTAGTGAAATAATTGCGGGAGGTATTTATGAATAAATTATTAAGAGTTTTATTGATTACGATATGTATGGTATTGTTTGTTTCAATTTCTGCATATGCACAGGATTTTGATTATTGGGATAAAATTATTGTATCTGAAGATAAAGAAGTTCCTATAAAGGTTCAAAAGGATGGATTATGGGGTTTAATTAATTATGATGGCAAGATTTTAGTAAAACCATACTGGGATTCTATAGGAGATTATTCCGATGGACTTTTCTTGGTTAAAAAAGGAATGCTGTATGGATACATAGATAAGGTTGGAAAAGTTATTATTGAACCAGAATTTGGACAAGCTACTAATTTTTCAGAAGGTTTAACCTCATTTAAAAGAGAAGATTCATATGGTTTTATGGATAAAAATTATAATATTATTATAGATGCAACTTGGAAAGAAGTTTCTGAATTTAAAAATGGATTAGCAAAGGTTGTTGATTGGTCAGAGAAAGCAGGATTTATTGATAAAACTGGAAAAATAGTAGTTAAACCAATTTGGGATGATATTGGAGAATTTAATGGTGGACTGTGCCCAGTAAAATTAAATGGTAAAATGGGATTTATAGATAAAAATGGCGATATAAAAATAGATTTAGTGTATGATTGGGCTGAAGGTTTCAATAATGGTGTATCTAAGGTTATAATAAATGGAAAATATGGACTGATTGATAATACAAATAATATAGTAACAAAACTTGAGTGGGATTATATTGGTGATTTTAGAGATAATATGTGGTTGGTATCTACCGGTATTGGGAATTCAAAATATGGATATGTTGACTATACTGGAAAACTTGTTGTTAATCCTACATGGGATAATACTGTAGCCTTTAATGAAAACTTAGCACCAGTTATGAAGGATGGGTTGTGGGGATACATTGATAAGACTGGTAAAACTGTTATACCATGTATTTACAAATATGCAGGATTATTTTACAATGGAATTTCTGTTGTCTCTGATTTAGACGAAAAATATATGTTTATAAATAATTCTGGTAAAAAAATCAATGAAACATTGTGGGATAATTATGGAAGCTATTTGAATGAGAAATTAATTCCTGTTAAAAAAGATGGGAAATGGGGTTTTATCAATTCTCAAGGCAAATTAATAACTAAAAATATATATGATGATGTTACAGGTTATTTTGAAGGATTTGCAGGTGTTAAAAAAGATGGAAAATGGGGTTTTGTTGATGAAAAAGGCAACCTTGTAGTGAATATAGTTTGGGATAAAATTGATAGATTTTATAATGGCTTAGCCGTTGTGTCAAAGAATAATAAGTTTACTTTAATTGATAGTAAAGGGCTTTATCCTTTTGTTAGCAATGAACTTGCAACAATGGAGAAAATCGGTCTTATGCAGGGTGATGATAATGGCATAGATAACAAATATGCAAGTAAGAACTCCACTAGAATACAAAGTGCTATTATGGTTTTAAGAATGAATGGTTTAGAAAAAGATGCACTAAGCTTTAAAGCAAATATTAATTTCAATGAGGCAAAATCTTATAGCTGGAAGCAAGGCGCAAACATAATGGGCTACTTGAAAGCTAATCCTAGCATTGGGTTCATTGGTGACGGAAGAAATAATTTAAATCCTGATGAAGCACTTACACAAAAACAATACATTAAAGTAATGCTTGAAAACCTTGGCTATAAACAAGACAGAGATTTTAAGTATAATGATGTCTACAAATTTACACAAGCTATAGGTGTTGAAATTAAGGAAAGTAATACATTTACAAATGATGATTTAGCAAAAACTACAATGCTATTCTTAAATGCAAAAACAAAGGCTGGAGAAAAATTAATTGATAAATTAATAAAAAATGGTGCAATAAATGAAAAGATTGCTGTTGAAGCAGGACTTAAATAACAATTTCTAAGCCTGCTACTGAGCTTTCATCTCTGACAATTAAATTTTTATTTTTATCATATAAAGAAATATTTACTTTTGATTGTAAACTTTCCATTATAGATGACGACATAGCTGCATTTTTAGGTGAAAATAAAGGTGCAGCTTTTATTATTTCAGCTGATATATTAAGGTAATATTTACAATTTTTTAGTGTTAAATTAACATTTTTATGATTTATGTTTTCATTTACAATTTTACTTTTGTTATATGTTGTAAATCTATATTCTTCATCGTTTACTTTCAATATACAGATAAATCCTTTAAAACTATTGTATATAAAAGGTATGTCTGCCACTGAGCACATAAGAGTAATACCTTTATTATTAAAATGATTGCATTGTACCCAAACATAGTTTTTTGGAAAAGATGTTCCCATATCTTTTTCTATATAACCTTTACCATCATTAAAGTCAATAATAGTGTCCTTAAATTTAAAGACACTATCGTTAATAGCTAACTCGCCTGTAATGGTATGATTCATACTTAATACTTCATGCTTACATTCTAAAAAACTAAAATATTCAAAAAATCCCATTGCAGTAGGACTTACTATATTTCTTTTAATATCACAAATGTCATCAAATAAAAGCTCACCAGATACTTTTAATTCATGTCTATCTATATCAAGTCTTATTCCATTTTTAGAAAAGATATTTTTGTCAATTTTTATTGTGTTTTCTGTTATATATGAAAAGCTACTTATAGGATACTTTATATTATATGATTTACAATTAACCCCATCCATAATTTGAATGAAGCAGTGTGCTTTTTCATCATCAGTTTTAGATATACCGGGTATAAAAGCATATATGTTATTTAAGTCATTTGATACAATTTTGTAAAACCAGCCTTCAAAATATTGCTTGCTTTTTGATTTATTCATTTAATAGTTCATCCTTTTTGACACAATAATATTTTAATGGAATAGCTGCTGGACCCTGAATTATATTTCCATATACATCAAATCTTGAACCATGACATCTACAGTCCCATGTTCTCTCTGCTTTATTAAACTTAACCTCACATCCTAAATGTGTACATATTGGTTTTATGCAGTGAAAAGTATTATTTTCGTCTAAATAAACACCAAGCTTTGTTAAATTGTGATTAATAACAGTTCCATCACAATTTTCAAGAGCTTCCAGTTCTTTTTTTGAATAAATTAAAAATCTTTTGCCCAATCCTACGATTGCATTTCCACCCGATTCTCCGAACTCTTTTACAGAGTTTAGATTTACACTAAAATGTCTATAAGGTGAAAAAATATCACTATAGCTATCTAAGTTGTGCAAAATCCTATTCTTTATTATATTTGCAGCTACAGCAGAGCTCGTCATACCCCATTTATTATAGCCTGTTGCCACATATATATCTTTATGTCTTTTGTCTATATTACCAATACATGGAATTTTATCATGAGTCATACAATCTTGAGTAGACCACTTAGCTATTGTTTCAAATTTTGAAAAATGTTTTATTAAATACTCTTCTAACTCTCTATAACATACACTTTCTTCGTTAACTGCGCCAACCTTATGATTGCATCCACCTACAAGCAAAATGTCTTGGTTGTTGTGTTTATAATATCTTAATGAACGGACATTCTTATCAATACTCAAATACATTCCATCAAATTTTTTAATACTTGTTTTGCATGCTATAACATATGATTTTTCTGCGGATAATTTCAAAAAGAATGCTCCTAATGTTCTGTCAAACGGATAATGCGAAGTAACAATTACTTTATCAGCATATATATGTCCTTTATCAGTAATAACATCATATGGTTTATTATCGGATATAATATCTATTGCTCTTACATTTTCGTATATTTTTATATTGTTGTTTACTAAAATATTAGCAATACTAAAAAGATACTTTAATGGATTAAACTTATATTGATTTTTAATTATAAGTCCAGAGGAAATAGGAAAAGGAAGATGAAAATTTTCAACCAATTCACTGTCTATATTCAGTCTTTTATATGCTTCATATTCACTTTTTAAATCGTATATATTCTTACTATCCGTTGTATAAAGTATCGCATCATCCTTGGTAAAATCACAATCAATATTGTTATTATCAATTATATCTTTGTATAAAGAAATTCCATCTAAATTTGCAGTATAATATTCCTTAGCTGTGTCTAAACTAAAATTTCTAATTAAATAGTCATAAATCAGATTATGCTGTATTGTTACTTTAGCTGTAGTATATCCACTTGTACCATATCCTATATTAGAAGCATCTATTATTCCTATTTTATAGCCTTTATTCATTAATAAATATGCTGTGTTAAGTCCTGATAAACCAGCACCTATAATTAATATATCAAACTCTTTATTTTCCATGTGCGCATTTTGCACATTGTGCGCATTTTGTACGTTGTGTGCATTTTGCACGTTTTTATTTATATTATTAAAAGATGCGGTTTCATGCCAAAATGATTTGTATGGGTGATCCATTATAAGTCCTCCGAAAGTTATTTTTATGTATAAAACAGGAACACAGAATTTGTGTTCCTGTTCTTTTTATTTCCTTAAATTATGAAAGTCCTTGTTGATTTGTGGTCCAAATTGAGAGGGCTTATTGTTCATAATCATTTTTTCGCCCATTTTAACCATTTCTCTTACTGCAAGCCCGTTAACTAATGCTGGATACATTTTATCTTGCATATCACTAGTTGGCGGTGTATATCCCATTTCTGAGGCTATTTCCATTTTAAGCATATCAACAGCCTGCTTTGCTTCTGGAACAACCAACTTATTTCTACTAGCCATTGCATATCATTCCTTTCATATATAATTAAGAAACAATATTATTTTCCCCAATAGTAAAAAAAATAATCACTAAAATTATAAAGACAAGCTAAAAATGTAATTTGACCTATTGTGAATGTAACTTGCTTCTTGAGGTATTGACTATATATGGAAAATAAAATATAGTTAAATTACTAATTAAATTAATATATTAAATTTAGAAGGGGAGCTAATTTTGAAGATTAATATTGAACAATCAGAGAAATTTAATGATGTTGAAATAACCATTAAATGTAACACATTAACTGATGACTTATTAAAGCTAATTTCATATGCAAAGTTGATGGATAAAAAGATAACTGGATTTAAAGATAAAAATACCTTCATTATTAACTATGATGAAATCTATTATTTTGAATCTGTGGATAATAAAACATTTATTTACTGTAAATCAGATGTTTATGAATCTAACCTCAAATTATATGAGCTAGAAGATATATTGAAAAATCTAATGTTTTTTAGGTGTTCTAAATCTGCAATTGTTAATTTAAGAAAAATAAAAATACTAAAATCACTGTTTAACTCAAGGATAGAGATTACCTTAGATAATGATGAAAAAATCATTGTAAATAGACAGTATATAGCATTGCTAAAAGAGAAATTTAATATAAATTAGGAGGATTATGATGTTTAATAAATTTAAAGACTTTATAATAGAAATGTTTAGTTTTACAAGTGTTTTTTTTACTATATATATAATTATAGAAGTGATTTTTCAATTAATAAACAAAGGTGATTCAATTTTAATAAATAATTTAATTTTTGTATTTATATTAGGCATTGTAATTTCAATTATAAATTATTTTATATGGTATACAGAGCTGTTAAAAAAATGTGATTACGTAATTAAGCGTATAATTCAATATTCCATAGGGTTAATCATTATTTATTTATGTAATGATCCTACTGACTTATATAGAATAATATTTATTTTTATTTATTATAATATTTTTTACTTTATCTTATACTTAATATTTATGTGTAAACAAAGGAAGGATATCGAAAAGCTTAACAAAATAATTTTGAAATTAAAGGAGAAAAAAGATGAGTAATATTAAAAATGTTAAACAAAACATATATTTTCCGTACATGCTAATATCCTTACCTTTTATTTATATGAGTTTTATATTACCTATATATAGTAAAGAGATTGGTATGGATTCAGTTCAAACTGCAGGACTTTACTCAATATTTTCACTAGTAGTTTTGTTATTTAGACCTCTGTTAGGAAAAGTCTGTGATAAGGTTGGAAGAAAGATATTACTAATTAGTTCAATTTTACTATATTGTTGCGCCTTTATCTTTTATTCTATATCTACCAATTCTACGATGCTTTATGTTTCACGTATTATACAGGCATTTGCATCACCTATGCTATCTATTTCTATATATTGCTTTATTATTGATTATTCTAATGATAAAATAGGTGAAAGAATGGGATTATTAGAGACTACTTCAACTCGTGGTGGTATTATAGGGATTATTTTGGCTGTTATAATATTCAATAGTGCAAGTAGTTTTATGGATGGGTGGAAACTATTCTTTTATATTTGTTGTGGTGTAAATATAGTTGCTATTTTATATATTATATTTAAGGTTAAAGAAACAAAAGAACATAGCAGTATATTCAATAGAGAAAAAACTAAATTTTCTAAAGTACTTGTAAAGCTTTTAGCTGCTGATTTTGTTCTTTGCTGTTTTTCTAGTATGCTATATCCATTGTTTATTTTATACTTACAGGACAAATTTTCTGCTAATATAAATGAGATAGGACTTGCATACATGCTTCCGTTATTTGTATCAAGCATAGTTCCTAGATATATAGGAAGAATAGGCGATAAATATGGAAGAGTAAAATCAATGATAATTGCCCTTATAATTGGAGCAATAACATTTGCTATTTTTCCTAGTATTAATAGTGTTCTAGTTTCAGCCTTAGTATATTGCCTTATAAACGTGGCAAACACTCTTTACAATACTGCTAGTAATGCAATATTTTCTTTGGAAACTCATATAGAGAATAGGGGTACGTTAGTTGGAACATACTCTACAATTTCAGGTCTTGGAGCTGTCATAGGTCCTGTTATTGGAGGAATTCTTTATAAATCTGTATCAATATCTGCACCATTTTATCTATGTGCCTTTGGCTATTTGATTACGATGATTATAATTACTATATTATTTAAAGATTATTATCAATTTGAAAAAAGATTTTCATAATTAGAAATTATTCTTGACAACAGATTTATTTTAATATATTATAACAAAATAAGTGAATAATTAGGCAATGATTGGAACAGTAAACTATAAGCTAAAATGAATATTTATAATATTCACCTTAGCTAGCAAAAATTTAAGAGAAATAATCATTTTGGTGCGAGATTATAATTTTTAATATAGTGAAAATCATCCATGAGCTTAGCTTTTGAAATAGCAGTAAAAAGCTACGTGCAATTCGTTATAGATTGAGTGATACAAAATTATTTTTGTATAATTTGGGTGGTAACACGGAGAAACTTCGTCCCATGTCTTTTGGCATGGGACTTAAATATTTTTTGGAGATTTTTAGGAGGAGAGAATATGAAGCATTTTAAAGACATATCAAAATTACCTTACAATGAATATGAAAAGCAAATGTCCGATTATTGGAAGGATATAGATTTGCTACATCAAAGCGTAGAAACAAGAAAAGATAAACCACAATTTGTATTTTTTGAGGGACCGCCAACTGCAAACGGTAGACCAGGTATCCATCACGTTATAGCTAGAACATTAAAGGACTCTGTATGTAGATTTAAAACAATGGAGGGTTATCAAGTAAAAAGAAAGGCTGGATGGGATACTCATGGACTTCCAGTTGAGATTGAGGTTGAAAAGCAATTAGGATTAAAGGATAAACAAGACATAGAAAACTATGGTATAGCTGCATTTAATCAAAAATGTAGAGAATCAGTATTTACCTACAGTGATTTATGGAGACAAATGACTGAGCGTATGGCTTATCTTATAGACTTGGATAACCCATATATAACTCTTGATAACAATTATATTGAATCAGTATGGTGGATACTTGATAAATTCTTCAAGGACGGACTTATGTATGAGGGACACAAAATACTTCCTTACTGTTCAAGATGTGGAACAGGTCTTGCTTCACATGAGGTTGCTCAAGGATATGAAGAGATAAAAACATCAACAGCATATGTTAAGTTTAAGAAAAAAGATGAGGATGCATATTTCTTAGCATGGACAACAACTCCTTGGACTTTAGCATCAAACGTAGCGTTAACAGTACATCCTGAAATGGAATATGTAAAAATAAAATTAGCTGATACAGAAGATAAAAAAGGTGATGTTTTATATCTAGCAAAATCTTTACTAAGTAAAGTTATAAAAGAGGAATATGAAGTTTTAGCTTCATTGACTGGTAAAGATATGGAGTACATGGAATACGAGCAGCTTATGCCCTTTGTTAAGGCTGACAAAAAAGCTTTCTTTGTAACATGTGCTGACTATGTAACAGCAGAAGACGGTACTGGAATAGTTCACACTGCACCTGCATTCGGTGAGGATGACTATAATACTGGAGTTAGATACAATTTACCAGTATTACAACCAGTTGATGAGACAGGTAAATATGTTGAAACACCTTGGGTTGGAAAATTTGTTATGGAAGCAGACCCAGAGATATTAATTTGGTTAAAGCAAGAGGGTAAGTTATATAGAAAAGAAGCTATGCTCCATAATTACCCACACTGCTGGAGATGTAAAACTCCGTTATTGTACTATGCAAAACCAAGCTGGTACATTCAAATGACTAAACTAAAGGATAAATTAGTTGAAAATAACAATACAGTAGAATGGTATCCAGATTATGTAGGAGAAAAAAGATTTGGTAACTGGTTAGAAAACCTAAATGACTGGGCAATATCAAGAAGTAGATATTGGGGAACACCACTTCCAATCTGGAAATGTGATTGCGGTCATGTAGATAGCATAGGCTCAAGAAAAGAATTGGTAGAACGTGCTGTTGAGAAAATAGATGAATCTATAGAGCTTCACAGACCGTTTGTAGATGATGTTCATATAACATGTCCTCATTGTGGCAAACCGATGACAAGAGTTAAAGATGTTATAGACTGTTGGTTTGACAGTGGTTCAATGCCTTTTGCACAGCATCATTATCCATTTGAAAACAAAGAAAACTTTGATGAATTATTCCCAGCAGACTTTATATGTGAAGGTATAGACCAAACAAGAGGATGGTTCTACTCATTACTTGCTATATCAACATATGTTAAGGGAGTATCGCCATACAAAAGAGTTTTAGTTAATGACCTAATACTTGATAAATTTGGCAAGAAAATGTCTAAGTCAAAAGGAAATACAGTAGATCCATTTGATTTATTTGATAGATATGGTGCGGATGCTCTTAGATGGTATCTGTTATATGTATCACCAGCATGGACACCTACTAAATTTGATGAGGATGGATTAAAAGAAGTATTAAGTAAGTATTTTGGTACTATCAAAAACGTATATACATTCTTCTCATTGTATGCAAACACAGACAATGTAAATCCAAGAGAATTCTTTGTTGAATACAAGGATAGACCAGAGCTTGATAGATGGATTATATCAAAATATAACAATTTAGTTAAATATGTAAGAGAGTGTATGTCAATATTTGATTTAACTAAGATAGTTAGAGCAATACAAGATTTTGTAAATGAGGATTTATCAAACTGGTATATCAGACGTTCAAGAAGAAGATTCTGGACGACTGAACTTACAGAAGATAAAAAAGCAGTTTATGTAACAACTTATGAAATATTAGTTGGATTATCACAGCTTACAGCTCCTTTTGCTCCATATATCTCAGAAGAAATGTACACTAACTTAACAGGTGAAAAATCAGTTCACTTAAGCTACTATCCAGAGTTTAATGAAAGTCTAATAGATAAAAATGTAGAGCATAGAATGGATTTAGTAAAAGACCTTGTTAAGCTTGGAAGAGCTTCTAGAGAGGTAACAAAGATTAAGGTTAGACAGCCAGTTTCTAAAATCCTTATTGATGGTAAATATGAAGAATTAATTTCTGATTTAACTCCACTTATAATGGAAGAGTTAAATGTTAAGGAAGTTGTTTTCGAAAAAGATTTAAATTCATTTATGGACTTCACTATGAAACCAAACTTTAAAACATGCGGTCCAAAACTTGGAGCTAATGTTAAAGCATTTGCAAATGAACTATTGAATGTTAATGCATTAGAAGTAATATCAGCTGTTAAAAATGGTGGAGTTTACAAGATGACTGTAAACGGTAACGAGGTAGAAGTAGATGAGGAAATGCTTGATATTAGAATAGCCGCTAAAGAAGGCTATGATGTTGAGATGGATAACAATTTATTTGTCATATTAGACACTAACCTTACTCAGGAGCTAATTGATGAAGGATATGCTAGAGAATTTATATCAAAAGTTCAACAAATGAGAAAAAATAATGGCTATGAAATGATGGATAACATTAAAATATTCTACAACGGTGTAGATGAAATCCAAAATGCTGTTAAGTCATTTGACGAATATATCAAGAGTGAAACTTTAGCTGTTTCAATAGAAAAAACAGAAGATACTTCATATGAAGTACAAAATCTAAACGGTTTTGATACAGGAATAAAGCTTGAAAAATTAAATTAATATAATAGAAATTACCACAAAGGGCACAAAGAACATAAAAACCACTTGAAAAATCTTTGTGCCTTTAGTGTACTTGAAAATATCATATGCAAAATTTTGATAACAGAGTTATAAAAACATGGAGGAATTATGAATAAAACTTTACTTAGAAATGCTACTATTATAAATAATGATTGTAGCTTAGACAAAAACAAAGATATTTATATAGAAGACGGAAAAATAAAAAAAATAGTAAATTCATATGATAATGCTTTTGTAAGTGAGGATTATGAGATTATTGATTGTAGTAATTATTATATTACTCCTAGCTTTGTAAATTTACACTCTCATGCAGCTATGAATATATTTAAAGGAATTGCTGAGGATGTTACAATTGATGATTGGTTTAACAAAGAAATTTTTCCTTATGAAAGCAAGTTAAATGAGAATGATGTTTACTATGGAGTAAAGCTTGCTATACTTGAAATGCTTAATAACGGAGTTACTGCATTTGCTGATCATTATTTTTCTCAAGATTCAGTATTACAAGCTGTATTAGATTGCAAAATTAGAGCTGATATAGCTCCTACTATATTTGGCTTGGCACCTAATTATAAAGAGCAACTAGAAACTGTCAAAGATTTTATAATAAAAAATAGAAATGTTTCTAATAGAGTTAATTTAAGATTAGGACCACATGCTCCATATACTTGCCCTAACCCAATACTTACTGAAATTGTAGATGCTGCAAAAGAGCTAAATATTGGAATACACATACATGTATCAGAAACAAAAGAGCAGGTAGATAATAGTTACAAAGAAACCTCTAAATCACCTTTTGAGGTGCTATATGAAAGTGGTGGATTTGATGTTGACACCATAGTAGCCCATGGACTATGGATACAAGAGGATGATTTACAGTATCTAAATGATAAAACTTGGTTTGCTTTTTGCCCTAAAACATATATGAAGCTTGCTATGGGTGAAGGAAATATATATAAGCTAAAGGATAAAATTAATTATACCTTTGGTACTGATGGCGGAGCAAGCTCAAATACACTTAGTCCACTTGAACAGGCAAGGCTATTTGCTTTAAATGGGAAGCTTTTAGAAAACAATTCTGAAGAATTTAGAATTAAAGAAATTTGGATGCATTTAATGAAAGGTCATAATGCTTTAAAATTTAATACTGGAAAAATAGAAGTAGGTTATGATGCAGATTTAATTATTTGGAATTTAAAAAAATCTAATACCTATCCAATATATAATCCAGTAACTTCAATAATATATAGCTCAAATTCAAACAATGTTTTATATACTATGGTTGAAGGAGAGTTTTTAAAGTATGACGGAAAGTTAATGTTAAATGAAAATGAAACATTAAATAAAATATCAGAAATACAAAGCTCAATACTTGAAAGAGGAAAGGGAAACAAAATAGTAGAATATTAATTTTTTAGCTATAGGATTTATAATGATGGATAAGATGCCGGTAGGCAGAATTATTTTAGCCATAGTATGGATTTGCCATTTATTATATTTTATATTTGGAATTAAGACTGTGCAAAATAAAGGAGAAACAATTTAATCTTGTTATCTGAATATATTTTGTGATATACTACTTATGTTATGCATAATATTCTATAAAAAGAAAAGAATGGTGAAGTAGTATGTTAACTGATATGATAAATGGATTAGTCATTGGTGTTTCAATGCTTATTCCTGGTGTTAGTGGTGGGACGGTAGCACTAATTTGCGGTATATATTATAAACTAATAGCAGCAGTTGATACTTTTTTTGAAAACCCAAAGGAGAACTTTAAGTTTTTAATATCAGTTGCAATTGGTGGAGTCATTGGAATTTTAGCTTTTTCAAAGCTCATACTATTTGTTTACGATACATATAAAACACCTATGGTATATTTATTTATGGGTGCAGTACTTGGTAGCATTCCATTGTTGTGTAGGTCTGCTGGAGTAAAAAAGCTAAATTTAAAAACGGTTTTATATCCTATCCTTGGCTTAGCATTTGTACTTTTGCTAGAGTGCATACCTAAAGATTTGTTTGTAATAAATGCTGATGGTTTAGTAGAATATTTAGTTTTATTTTTAATTGGAATTGTTTTAGCTACCGCATTAGTATTGCCTGGCATAAGCTTTTCATATATGCTTTTAATCTTAGGTCTTTATGAGCAGACACTTATGGCAATAGAAACAGTAAACATAATCTTTCTATTTTCAATGGGAATGGGTGTGTTAGTAGGGATATTCTTAACCGCTAAGGTCATAAGAATTATACTTAGAAAATATCCAAAGCAAACCTATTTGGTGATAATCGGATTTGTTATAGCCTCCTTAAAGGATGTATTTCCAGGCTTGCCAAATGGAAATGAGCTCTTTATAAGCACATTACTGTTACTTGGAAGCTTTTATACAATATATAAAATATCAAACAAATAAGAATTTAGTATTTTGCTAAATTCTTTTTTTATATTCTTGACTTTAATATTTGTTGTGGTAAAATATTCAAGCGGCTGAAATAAAATAAGGAGATATTAAATGATCGAACTTAGTAACATTTCAAAAACTTTCAAGGTACATCGGCGAAATGCTGGATTTAAGGAAGCTGCTAAAGCGTTATTTAAGCGTGAATATGAAATAGTACATGCACTGGATAATATTAGCTTTAGCATAAAAGAAGGCGAGATGGTAGGTTACATTGGACCTAACGGAGCCGGAAAAAGTAGCACTATAAAAATCATGGGTGGCATACTTACACCCGATAGTGGTACATGCAATATCAATGATAGGATTCCATGGAAGGACAGAATCAATCATGTTAGAGAAATAGGAGTTGTTTTTGGTCAACGATCACAGTTATGGTGGGACGTTCCAGTTATTGATTCCTATGAGCTTTTAAAAGACATTTATAAAATTCCTGACAGAATTTATAAAGACAATCTTAATAACCTTTCTACATTACTAGATATTGAAGACATAATTAAAACACCTGCTAGGCAATTATCACTTGGGCAAAGAATGCGTTGTGAAATAGTTGCATCAGTTTTACATAACCCACGTATTTTATTTTTAGATGAACCAACTATAGGTCTTGATGCTGTATCAAAATTAGCAGTTAGAGATTTTATAAAAACAGTAAATGAAGAAAAAAAGACTACTGTCATACTCACAACACATGATATGCAGGATATAGATGCTTTAACAAAGCGTATTATTTTAATTGGAAAAGGGCATATATTGCTTGATGGAACACTTGATGATTTGAAAGAGCAGTACAGGGATACCAATTCATTGGATGAAATGGTAGTCAGACTGTATGAGGCATATGAGATATGAAAAAGTATATGTCATTTTTTAAAATCAGATTTATTAATAATCTACAATACAGAGCTGCTGCATATGCTGGAGTAGCTACACAGTTTTTCTGGGGATTCATGCTGATAATGATATTTGCAGCTTTTTACAAATCAAATGCGGATGCCTTTCCTATGAAGTTTCAGGAAATCAGCTCATATATCTGGCTTCAGCAGTCAACTATAGCCTTCTTTTTGATATGGTATTTAGATAATGAGCTTTTTGCCATGATAACAAGCGGAGGAGTGGCGTATGAACTTTGCAGACCTATGGATATATATAATATGTGGTATACAAAAAATATGGCAATCAGAGCTGCAAGAACCTTGCTAAGATGCTTTCCTATATTAATTATAGCTGTATTTTTGCCTAGACCCTACGGACTTCTTATTCCAAGCAATTTTGAAACATTTATATTGTTTTTGATATCGATGCTTTTAGCATTTTGTGTTGTAATATCATTTTGTATGATAATATATGCGATTTCATTTTTTACAGTATCGTCGACTGGGATAAGACTTTTGATAGCATCTATATCTGAATTTTTAACAGGACATATAATACCATTACCTTTTCTGCCTGAAAAGCTTTTTAATGTAATCAGCTTGCTTCCTTGGGCATCAATGCAGAACGTTCCTTTTAGAATATACAGCGGAAATCTTTACGGTACTGATGCAATAAATGCCATATTACTGCAAGTATTTTGGCTTGCAGCTCTAACTATAATCGGAAAGCTTCTGCTTAATAAAGGCTTAAAAAAAGTAGTAGTGCAAGGGGGTTAACATGAAGTTATATATAAAATATCTCACTATTTATGTAAAAAGTATTATGCAATATAAGGTCTCATTTTTCCTTACAGCTTTGGGGCCGTTTTTAGGATCATTTTCTGTGTTTCTTGGGATATACTTCATGTTTCATAGATTCAACTCCGTTGAAGGATTTAGTTATAGCGAAGTATTGATATGTTTTTCTGTTGTACTGATGTCATTTTCGTTGGCTGAATGTTTTTTCAGAGGATTCGATACATTCTCGGGAGTTATATCAAACGGAGAATTTGACAGAATTATGATAAGACCGAGAAATGCAATGTTTCAAGTTTTAGCATCTAAGTTTGAGATAGCAAGGCTTGGGAGAACAATCCAAGCAGCAGTGGTTTTATTGTATGCTGTTTTAAACTGTAGCGTAATATGGACAGCTGATAAGGTATTTACACTTATTATTATGATAATTGGCGGAATCGTTCTTTTCTCAGGGCTGTTCATAATCTATGCCTCTATATGCTTTTTTACAACAGAAGGGCTTGAATTTATGAATATATTTACAGATGGAGGAAGAGAGTACGGAAAGTATCCAATATCAATATACGGAGAGGGTGTTCTTAAATTTTTTACATATGTAGTTCCCTTAGCCTGTGTTCAATACTATCCCCTAATGTATCTAATAGGAAGAACAAAGAACAAACTATATATGCTAACACCTCTAGCAGCATTTATCTTCCTAATACCATGCTGTATATTCTGGATAATAGGAGTTAAGCACTATAAATCAACTGGAAGTTAAATAAGAATTTAGTTGAATAAGCTCAGTAGAAAAAATAGGTTGTGCAAAATTACTTTTTATAGTAATTTTGCAATAGCCCATTTTTTTAGACAAATAATTTAAATAAAAATACGGTCCGCAAGTAGCTTCATGAGTTTTAGCATATGTCCAGCTAAAATCTTGGGCAGTTAAAATTATATCATCAAGAAAATCTAAATCTTGCGCTTTAATTTTACAAACATCTTTTACCCTATATGCAACTTCATCAATGTTTACTAATAAAACTGCTCCTTGTTTATCAAGTTCGTTAAAAGTATTTTTTGCCTTACTCTTTTTAAGGCAACTTAAAATTTCATAGCTAAAGACATGCCACAGATACCCACAAAAACCGTCTTTATTGAAGCAAAAGCTGTTTATAGCTTTCTCCTGCTTCTCCATAGGTACAAAATTATTAAACCATTCTTGCTTATAAGCTTCTATTTCTGGAGGTGTTAATTTTGTAAACTCAATGCCATTATGATTTAAAAAATCAATAAACTTTTCAATTTTATTTAACATAGTTGCTCCATATTTTCAATTTGATTTTTTTTATATATTACATTATACATCCTGACCAATCTCAAAACAAACAAAATGAGGACACAACCAATATAACTTACTTTTTGCTAGGCAATATCTCTAACCAATAACCATCTAAATCTTCTATAAAGTAGATTCCCATATTTGGATTTTCATAGCAGATGCATCCCATTTCTTTGTGTTTTTTGTAAGCAGCATCGTAATCATCAGTCACCAATGCTAAATGATATTCGCATTCTCCTAAATCATATGGTTCCTCTCTATCTTTTAACCAAGTAAGCTCTAAACTAAAGTTTCCAGTTCCATCACCTAAATATACTATTATAAAGCTGTCATCTTTAGCATTAATTCTTCTAACTTCCTTTAGTCCAAGGGCTTTGTCGTAAAATTCTAACGATTTTTCTAAATTTGCAACATTGAAATTAAAGTGATTAAATGTAAAATTCATATTAAACACATCCTTTTTTTATTTATATTAAAATAATATTGTTAATAATTATAATTTAAAGCATTGTATAGTGCAAGGATTAGAATTAATTTTAATTAATTTTGTATAAGAGTTAAATATATATTATTGCAAATAGATATTATTTGGTGATATACTAATAATTAATATTAAAAATATTAATTGTTAATATAAAAATATTATATGGCTATAAAAACTTTGGAGGTTTTTTATGAGATATATAGATTTAAGAAGCGATACTGTTACAATGCCAACTGAAGAAATGAGAATATCTATGGCTAATGCACCTGTTGGTGACGATGTTTATGGTGATGATCCTACAGTCAATGAATTAGAAAATCTTGCTGCACAAATAGTAGGAAAGGAAGCAGCATTATTTGTACCTAGTGGAACCTTTGGAAATCAACTTGCATTATTAACACACACAAGACGCGGAGATGAAGTGATACTTGAGCATAATGCACATATTGTTATTCATGAGGTAGGCGGAGCAGCAGTAATTGCAGGGGTACAGCTTAGAACTGTACATGGTAAAAATGGAGCTATGGATCCTAGTCTTGTAGAGAAGTCTATAAGACCTGATGATATACATATGCCAAGAACCGGACTAATTTGCGTTGAAGAAGCTCATGGCTGCGGAGCAGTTGTTCCCATAGAAAATTTAAAAGCGATAAAAGAGATATCAAATAGATACAATATACCTGTGCATATGGATGGAGCTAGGGTTTTTAACGCAGCAACAGCACTTAATGTAGACGTTAAGGAAATTACTGAGAATTGTGATTCTGTAATGTTTTGCTTATCAAAGGGACTTTGTGCACCAGTAGGCTCAATATTAGCTGGAAGTAAAGCATTTATAGATATAGCGAGAAAAAACAGAAAGCTTATGGGTGGCGGTTTAAGACAATCAGGTATTTTAGCTGCTGCTGGAATTATTGCTCTTGAAAAAATGGCTGCTAGACTTCACGTAGATCATGAAAATGCTGAGTATATGGCTAGAGAACTATCTGAAATTAATGGAATTAATGTTGATTTTTCTAGAAGAGATATAAATATGGTATTCTTTACAATTGATGAGGGATTAGTGGAGGATAAGGTATTAGTAGACAGCTTTTTAGATGCTGGAATAAAGATAAATGGTATTGAGGACGGAGAATATAGATTTGTAACTAATAACGGTGTTACAAAAGAAGACATTGATTTTGCAATAAATAAATTAAAGGAAATAGTGTAAAAAGAGTGAAGAAAAATACTCTTCACTCTATGGAAAAATCAAAAAACGATTTTTCTCACTAAGAGTAAATATGTTTGGATATGTAAATATAGATAAGGCAGAGCTAAAATTTAGAGAATATTACAAATATAAAGGCTACTATTGTGGTCTTTGTATGAACCTTAAGAAAAACTATTCAGAATTAAGTAGGTTAACTTTAAACTATGATATGACTTTTTTAATTTTAATTTTAAGCTCTTTGTATGAAGTTGAAGATAAAGCAGTTAAAAAAAGATGCATAGTACATCCTATAAAAAAACAGATTATAATTGAAAATGAAATTACTGATTATGCTTCAGCTATGAATATTATTTTAGCCTATTATAACTGCAAAGACAATTGGATAGATGAAAGAGATTTTAAATCGTTACTATTTTCAAAGGCTATAAATGGTGACTATAAAAAAACTGTTAAGCTATATAACACGAACGTGCCGGAAAAGGAAAAGTTTATAAAATCCTCACTTGATAATATTGTTAAGCTTGAAAAAGCCAATACAAGAGATATAGATGCCATCTCAAATGAATTTGGCAATCTAATGGGAGAACTAATGGTATATAGAAAGGACCATTGGGAGAAAATATTAAGAAAAGTGGGCTTTTTCCTTGGAAAATATATCTATATTTTAGATGCATATCTGGATATTGAAAAGGATAAAAAAAATAATTCATATAACCCTTTTATATACTTAGATAATAAAATAAGTATAGATGATTATGCCAATGAGATTTTAATGCTTAATTTGTCCTTTTTAAACGAAGAATTAGATAAACTTCCTTTAATAAAAGATAAAGGAATAATTGATAATATTATATACTCAGGTATAATGAATAAACTTAAAAAAACAAAAGACGAGGAGTAGAGTATGAGAGATCCATATGAGGTTTTAGAAATTCAAAGAGGAGCATCTAAGGATGAAATTAAAACAGCATACAGAAAGCTGGCTAAACAATATCATCCAGATATGCATGTAAACAATCCTCTTAAAGACCTTGCACAAGAAAAATTTATTGAAGTTCAAGAGGCTTATGATCAGCTTATGAATGAAGGTGGAAGTAGCTCATCATATAGTAGTAGTCAATCAAGCTATAACAGTGGAGCATCAAATAATGAATTTCAAACAGCAAGACAATATATGAATAGCGGAAATTATCAACAAGCTATATATATACTAGATAATATAAAAGTTAGAAATGCACAGTGGAACTTCCTGATGGGAGTATGTTATGTTAATCTTGGCTCAACAGTACAAGGTATGCAATTTGTTAAGAATGCTTCTAGGATGGAGCCTAATAACGTTGAATATTCAAACTATTTAAATCAAATAATGAATATGCAAAGAGCATATCAAACAAGAACCTACAATTATAATAGAGGTGGACGTTCTGACATCGATTGTTGTACACAGCTTATTTGTGCAGATTGTTGTTGCGAATGTATGGGAGGAGATTTGATTTCATGCTGTTAAAAAGCAAAAACATTGCTTATTTAGGAGTATTGCTTGCTTTAAATCAAGTATTTATAGTTTTATCTTCAATAATTAAAACAAACACACTACTTTTATTTTCTTTTGCTGCACTATTGATTGGTATTGTAATAGTTGAATTCGGAGCTAAAAATGGAGTTTTATTTTATATAGCATCATCTATTCTAGGATTTTTTTTAACAACCAATCAAATAGAAATAATTACATATATATTGTTTTTTGGTATGTATAGCATAGTGAAATATGTAATTGAGAAAGCAGCATTTCCCATGAAGCGTGGAAAAATATTTGAACTGACTACAAAGTTTTTATTTTTTAATTTAGCAGCCTTGTGTATATATTTTCTGCTTAGGGAGTTTGCAGTTATAAAATTATATTGGTGGTTAATTTTAATTGCTGAAATTTCATTTGTAGTGTATGATTATGCGTTTAGTATTTTTATCAATTATTATATAACCAAAATAAAGCCAAAAATAAAAAGATAAAAAAATCGAAATCTGTAAAAATGGTTTCGTTTTTTTATGTCAAAAATCAATTCCGAAACGAAAAAAATCTTGACAAACTTCTATAAAAATAATAAAATAATAGAAATAACTTTTTTGTTCAAATCATGAAAACATTATAAATTACCCAAAATTTAAACAAACCAATCAAATATTATATTCTTTTATTAGTCTAGAATAAAATTCGTGTTATAGTTATAGGCTGAGATTAATCTAAAAAAATAAGACAAAACTATTATTTATATAGTTTAATTTTTTATACAAAAAAACGCATATTATGACAAATTTTAAATAAACTATATCATATGGAGGTATGTTATGAAAAATAAAATTATACTTGGTGCTTCTATCGGAAACTGCGTACATGTAGCTGGCATTATTAATTTTTTTAATATAGCTAGAACTCATGGCTATGATACAATATTTTTAGGGCCCGCCACGGGGGTTGATATCTTAATAAGTAAAATACTGGAAATAAAACCTGATATAGTAGCTATCAGTTACAGACTAACTCCCGAAAACGCTTGCAAGATATTAACTGACATCGATATATTTAGAAAAAATACTGATCTAGAAGGAGTTAAATGGTGCTTTGGTGGAACTAAGCCTGTTGCCGACGAAGCTAGAAAATTTGATTTTTTTGATTATATTTCAGATGGTTTTGATGACATAGATGACTGCGCCTGTTTTTTAAAAGGTATTGAAAAAGATGACAAAAATAACGAGTATCATAAAAATATTATAGACAGAATCAATGAAAAATATCCATACCCTGTTTTAAGACATCACTTTGGTTTACCGTCCTACGAAGAGACATTAGATGGTATTGAAAAAATAGCAAATGCTAAAATACTAGATGTAATATCCTTAGGGCCGGACCAAAATACACAGCAATTCTTCTTTAACCAACAAAATATGGATAGGAAAAATGATGGTGCAGGCGGTGTACCTCTTAGAACTAAAGAAGATTTTATTAAGCTAAAGGAAGCTACAAATACAGGTAATCATCCTTTAATAAGATGCTATAGTGGAACAGCAGATGTTTTCAAAATGGCAGATTTGCTCATTGATACTCTTGATAACGCTTGGAGTGCAATACCTCTTTGTTGGTACAACGAGCTAGATGGAAGGGGAAATAGAAGCATTGAAGTTTCCATAGATGAAGCGCAAAAGCTTATAAAATATCATGGAGATAGAAATGTACCTGTAGAAATTAATGAACCACATCATTGGTCGCTTAGAGATGCTCATGATGTTATGTCTGTATTTATGGCTTATGTATCAGCTTATAACGCTAAAAAATATGGAGTTAAGAATTATATAGCACAATATATGTTTAACACACCTAATACGCTTTCATTCTCTATGGATTTAGCAAGAGTAATGGCTATGGTAGATTTAGTTGAAGAACTAGCTGATGATAGTTTTAAGGTATATAGGCAGGTAAGAGCAGGACTAAATTATTTATCACCAGACCTTGATATTGCGAAAGGTCAGTTGGCGGCCACTACATTTTTAGCAATGAATATTAAGCCTCATATAATCCATGTAGTAGGATTTAATGAAGCAGAGCATGCAGCAACACCAGAAAATATTATAGAAAGCTGTAAAATTGTTAGAGGAGTAATTAGAAATTTAGTCAATGACAATTTAGATTTATCTAAAAATACAGCTATAATTAAACGTAAAGAACATCTTAAGTCAGAGGTGAAATATTTATCTGATTTTATAAGTGATTTTTATAAAAATTATGAAGATCCTCTAGCAAATGCCTTTGTGCTGGCTGATTGTATAAAAAGAGGGATTATAGATGCGCCACATATTGTTAAAAATGATAAATTTAAAGGTATTTTATCTACAAGGGTAATAGATGGAAAATGCGTTGCTTATTCTGAAGAAAAAATGGCAGAATTAAGTGAAAAAGAGCGTATTGAAGAGTTAAGAATCAATGGAAATCTAAAATAAATAGAATAATAAATTTAATCAGGAGGTATATTTATGAAAGTAGCTGTAATTGGTGCTGGTAACGGCGGTCAAACTTTTGCATCGTATTTTACACATATGGGATGTGAAGTTTCATTATATAATAGAAACCCAAGAGTATTGTTCGAAATTGAACAAAATGGTGGTATTGACTTAATAGGTTATTACAATTTTAAAGAAAAAATAAATGAACTAACATCTAATATTGCTCAGGCTATAAATGGCGCTAGATTAATAATGATTGCCACTCCAGCTAATGCACATGGTGATATAGCAGAACAGCTTGCTCCGTTTTTAAAGGATGATCAAATTATTATGTTAAATCCGGGTAGAACACTTGGTACACATTACTTTTATAATTTGCTCGAAAAAAATGGACTTAAAGCAAATGTTATAGTAGCAGAAGCTGATACATTAATATATACCTGTAGGCTTGTTAAAAATGGACTTTGCAGAGTGTTTTCATTAAAAAAAGAACTGCATGTTGCAGCACATAATCCTGATGATACACAAATGGTATGTGAGTTACTAAGTGAGTTTTATGATGTTATAGTTCCGGCTGAATCAGTGCTTGAAACAGGGCTATCTAATCTAGGTGTAATATTCCATCCAGTTCCTGTTATACTTAATATTGCACGAATTGAGGAACAATCTACTTTTTCTCATTACAAGCAAGGCATATCTCCAACTGTAGCTACTTTTTTAGAAAAAATTGATAATGAAAGAATAGCCATAGCTAACGCTTTAGGAGTTAAGGTAGACACAGCAGTTAAATGGCTAAATCGCATATATAGAACAGAAGGGGACACTTTATATGAAGCATTACAAAATAATGTAGCATATACTGAGGTTTTAGCACCTACAACAATTCATACAAGATATATATATGAAGACATACAAACTGGACTTGTTCCGTTGTCTATATTATCAAAAGAGTTAGGTATAGAAAATAGCGCAATGGATTGTGTAATAAGACTTGCCAGTATGTTATATAATTATGATTTTTATCTAAATGGAAGAAATGAAGGAATAATTGACTTCCAAAAAATTATAAATAGCAGAAAAGTAGCAATATCTAGATAGTGCGTAAAGAATGAAGTTCTGTAGCCCCACTTACCATTTTGATGGTATTAGTGGGGCCAGTTATTTTAATTGCCATTATTAATATGATATTATATAATAAATTTGTAATTATTATTATTTTATAATTAACAAAAAATATAATATTGAGGGAATAAAGAGTGAAGAAAACACTCTTCACTCTCTATAGAAGAATCAAAAAACGATTCTTCATTAAATTATTTTGATGCCACTAAGTGGCGTTATGGAGGAAAGTATGTCTACAAAAAGTAAAAGCTTAAAATTAGACTATAAAAAAACCTTTCTAATAGGATTTGGTTTTTTTGCTTCATCACTGGCATGGTCGGTATACAATGCTAATGTACCATTGATTTTAGAAAACTATGTTTCATCTACGTTTTTACTTGGAATGATAATGGCAGTTGATAACGTATTTGCTGTAATTTTTCAACCGTTATTTGGAGCTTTAAGCGACAAGACCAATACTAAAAGAGGTAGGAGATTACCGTATATCTTAATTGGTATTCCTATATGTGCGACATTATTTGTATTTATACCTTGGACTAAATCTATTTTAGCACTAATGGGAGTAGTAATATTATTTAATTTTGTAATGAGTACTTGGAGATCTCCTGTAATTGCACTAATGCCTGATGTTACACCATCTCCACTTCGCTCAAAGGCAAATGGGGTTATAAACCTTATGGGTGGAGTAGGTGGAGTTCTTGCATTTATTCTAGGTGGAATACTAATTAAATCCTTTGGAATGAAGGCTCCGTTTTTGTTTTCAGGTATAGTAATGATGATGGCTTGGGCACTATTGTTTTTATTTGTACGAGAGCCAGCCATACTAACTAAAGAAGAAAGAATTAAGGTGGAAGAAAAAGAAAAGACTGAGGAACTTTCTGACAAAAAGAGTATTAATAAAAGCTTATTATGTATTTTACTAGCAATATTTTTCTGGTTTATAGGATACAATGCAATAGAAACATACTTCACCTTATATGCTACTAATGTTTTAGGAGTAGATGATGGAACCGCTAACATGACATTAGCATTTTTCTCCTTAGCTTTAGTAGCTGGTGCTATACCTGCGGGTATCATAGGTACAAAGTTTGGAAGAAAGAAAACTATCATGACAGGACTTGTTGGTATAATAGTTTTGTTTGGACTACAAATATTTTCAAATGATATAAATATAGTTAGAATACTATTAGTTTTAGCAGGACTATGCTGGGCTTTAGTAAACATTAACTCACTTCCAATGGTTTTAGAGATAGCTAAAAGTTCAAGAATAGGAAAATATACAGGTTATTATTATTTCTTCTCAGCTTCATCTGCTATATTGAGTCCACCTTTGTTTGGTTTAATTCATGATATTACAAAAAATTATGCGCATGTGTTTATATATTCAGTTGTAGCATTTGCTTGTGCACTTATATGTATATCTATGGCAAAGCATGGTGAGGTGGAGATAGACCAAGCTGAAATTTTAAAAGAGGTGAGAGAGCTTGATGATTAAAGCTTGATAAGGTGATTATGGATAAATATTATAAATACACTTGGAGCGAAGAAAGCTATGCTTCTTTTGTTTCTGATTTAAAACTGTTAGCTGATGAAAATTATAAAAATTTTCAATCAAATTTAGTACCTAATATAGATAATATATTAGGTATAAGAATACCTATTCTTAGAAGTATAGGAAAGGACATATCAAAAGGAAATTGGAAGGATTACTTTAAGGTATGCCAAGATAATTATTATGAAGTAACAATGCTGCAGGGATTAGTACTTAATAATGTAAAAGCTGATTTAGAAGAAATAATAGAATATATGGATAAATTTATAGGAAAAATTAATAACTGGGCTACATGCGATTCATTTTGTTGTGGTATGAAAATAGTTAAGAAAAATAGAGAATTCTTTTATCCTTATATTCAAACGCTTTTATCTTCAGAAAAAGAATTTTTAATAAGAACAGGATTAGTTTTGCTTTTAGCACACTATATAATTGATGAATATATAGATAAAATATTTGCTATATCAAATGCTGTAAAACATGAGAATTATTATGTTAAAATGGCAAATGCTTGGCTAATAGCAAGCTGTTTTGCAAAATATAGGGAAAAGACAATGAACTTTTTAGAAAATAACTGTTTAGATGATTGGACGCACAATAAATCTATACAAAAAATAATTGAATCTAAAACAACTACAGCTGAAGAAAAAATTATATTAAAAGAACTTAAGAAGTGAAATGTATTTTTATTATAAAAATTAATATATATTTATACTTGAAGAATTAACTGATTTTGATTATACTTTAGATGTTGGCAAAAAAGTAGTTAATTAAAGGAGAGTATAAAATGTATAGATATAGGACAAAAGGGACATGTGCTAGAGAAATTGAATTTGATGTAAAAGACAACAAATTGACAGGTGTAAATTTCATTAATGGCTGCAATGGAAATTTAAAAGGTATAGGTGTACTTGTAGAGGGAATGGATTTAGACGAAGTTATAAATAAGCTAAAAGACGTCAAATGTGGAGAAAAGAACACTTCTTGCCCCGCACAACTAGCTAGTGCTCTTAAAGAATATAAAGAAAACATAAAATGTTAAAAAAATTTAAAATTTTACATATTAGACTATAATACTTAATATTATAGTCTTTTTTTGTATTCAGCAACATTTTACTTAATAAGAAAAAATATAAAATATTGTAATTATATGTTAATTCGTATATAATTGAAACAATATATTTTTAAAAGGTGAAAAGTGTGAAATTAAACTCACACTAAAAAAATCAAAAAACGATTTTTTATTCTATTTATAATGCCACTACAATGGCTCGCATAGCGAGACTATGGCATAATGAGAGGAATTTATGATTAGTAGACAAAAGAAAAATAAAAAGAAATACAGTAATTCTAAATTACATTTCATTGTATTTCTAACATCTAAAAAACCAATAAATCTTTCAATATCAAAATGGTTTATATACTGTAGTGCATGTGTATTATTATTAGCTGTCTTGACCATCTCAATGTTTTCCTATAATACATATATTAAAAATACAAATTTAAACAACAATTTATCCGCATTAGAAAAAGAGCTTCAGCAGTTGCAGGTCGACAACTTAAAACTTGGAGTTGAAAATACAAATTTAAAGGATAATCTTGGTGAAAAAACTGTTAAAGTAGCGGATGCATTGTATGAGCTTGAAAATCTTCAAAGCTCTATCAAAGAAATAAAAGAAATTGTAGGATTGCCTGTAGATGAAAATAATAAATCAACTGCAACAATAAATACAAAAACACCTACTGTTCAAGCTCCTGTTACTCCACCTAGCAGTAGAGGTATGACCTCTTTAAGAAGTTATAATAAACAAGCTCCAAAACAGACAAATGATGAAGTAGATGAAGACTTTGAAAGTATTGAAGGTTTAATAAAAGAAGCAAAACAAGAGTTAGAAGAGCTTTTGATTAGTGCCGAAGATAGAAAGCAATATTTAGAAGATGCACCTCTATTATTTCCTACTAAGGGCAAAATTACTTCACAGTTTGGTGCTAGATGGGGAAGTGTTCATAGAGGGGTAGATATATCTAACAGCGTAGGAACTAAAATTTATGCTTCTGGTAATGGCGTTGTAATTGAATCAAAATATGGATATAGTTATGGAAATTATATATTGATTCAACATAAAAATGGATTTGTAACTAGATATGCTCATCTTTCAAAACGACTAGTCAAGGTTGGAGATGAAGTTAAGCAAGCAGATTTAATTGGTTTAATGGGTAATACAGGTACAAGCTATGGTTCACATCTACATTATGAAATTTATTATTATAATAAACTAATTAATCCACTTAATATAGAAGACTATTTAAAATACAAAGAATAATTGTAATAGCCAACAAATTTTGGAGGAAAGATTGAAGAAATGATAGGAAAGAAAAATTCAATAGCAACTATTAAATTTAATGAAGAAAAATTAGATACATTGGTATCTTCTAACATTACTATAGAAGGAAAATTTAGATCAACTGGCAACATTAGATTAGATTGTACAATAGTAGGAGAAGTAGATTCAGAAAGCCTTTTTATTGGTGAAAATTGTAATATTAAAGGAACTGTAAACTGCGAAAATATAATAATAGCTGGGAAAATAGATGGCAATGTATTCTGTAATGGAAAAATGCATATAAAAGAAACAGGTATAATTGATGGGGATATTGTCGTAAATATACTATCTATGGATGAAGGCTCTATGTTCACTGGTAATTGTACAAGAAAAAAATCTGTAGAAAAACAAGAGGAAAAGGATAAAGATAAGCTAGAAAAATCTGATGGTAAAAATTTTATAAAAGAGAAAGCTAAGTAAAAAAGCGAACTATGTTCGCTCTAGAAAATCTATCGTTAAATTTCGACAAATTGACGATGGATTTTATTTTTTTTTGATATATAAGTGGTAACGTTTACTAAAAACACTTGAAGTTTTGAAAACGTTATTGTAAAATAGAATTAAATAGACTTTATTTAGAATGGTGTACTATAACTAAATAAAGTTTGGCTTATAATACAGTGGCTAGCAGATAATATTTTCGCGCCGGTTGCAGTAGGAAAAAAGCATAAAATAATATAGGAGGAACTTTTTAAATGAAAACTTACAGCACTGACAAAATTAGAAATGTGGCGTTACTTGGACATGGAGGTTGTGGTAAAACAACTTTGATAGAATCACTTTTATACATGACAAAAGCAACGAACAGAATGGGTAAGGTAGAAGATGGAAATACTGTTTCAGATTACGACAAGGAAGAAAAGGATAGACAATTTTCAATTGGAACATCAGTTATACCTATAGAGTATTATGACACAAAGATTAACTTCTTGGACACTCCAGGTTATTTTGATTTTGTAGGAGAGGTTTTTAGTGCACTTCAGGTTTGCAACGGAGCAGTTGTAATCGTAGATGCTACCTCAGGAGTTCAGGTTGGTACGGAAAAATCTTGGAAATACTGTGAAGACAGAAAAATACCAAGGGTTATTTTATTAGACAAGCTTGATAAAGAAGACGTAAGTTATGACAAATTACTAGAAGAATTAAGAGAGAAATTTGGTAAGAAAGTTGTTCCATTTGCAGTTCCTATTGGAGAGCAAACAAGCTTTTGTGGATATGTTGATGTAATATCTGGTGAAGGCTATATCTTCAATGGTAAGGAATGTGTAATTGGTGAAGTTCCTAAATATGCAGTAGAAAAAGCAGCGGAATTGAAAGATATGCTTATGGAGTCTGTAGCAGAAACTGATGAAGAAATGATGGAGAAATACTTTGCGGGTGAAAGCTTTACAGATGAAGAAATACATAACGGTTTAAGAAAAGCAGTAATGAACGGTGATATTGTTCCAATCATAGTTACTTCAGCTCAAAAAACAATTGGAGTTAGAGAAGTAATTCAGATGATTATAGAATATCTACCAAGCTCAGAGGATTTAGGTCAAGTTGTTGGAACAAATGATGATGGTAAAGAGGTTACAAGAAAGGTTGATCCTAAACAGCCACTATCAGCATTTGTATTCAAAACAATCGTTGACCCATTTGTAGGTAAGATAAACGTATTTAAAGTTTTATCTGGAACTCTTAAGAAAGATATGGAAATTTACAATTCTAAAACTAGACAGACTGAAAGAGTCGGCTCTATATTTTATTTAAGAGGTAGAGAGCAAATTGAAGCTACAGAAATATCAGCAGGTGATATTGGAGCAGCATCTAAGCTACAATATTTCAAAACTGGAGATACTATATCTACTAAAAATGATCCTATTGAATATCCACAAGTTAATTCCCCTAAACCATCCTTATTTATGGCAGTTCATGTTAAATCTAAGGAGATGGAGGAAAAAGTTGGTTTGGGACTAAATAGATTAGCAGAAGAAGATTTAACATTCTCATCTGATAGAAATGTTGAGACTAAAGAATTGGTACTTGGTGGTCAAGGTAACATGCACCTAGAGGTAATCAAGTCTAAGCTTAAAAACTTATTCAAGGTTGATATTGATCTAACAAATCCTAAGGTTGCATACAGAGAAACAATCAAAGGAAAATCAGATGTTCAAGGCAAACACAAAAAACAATCTGGTGGTGCAGGACAATATGGTGATGTTCACATTAGATTTGAACCATCTATGCAGGAATTCGAATTTACAGAAGAAATATTCGGAGGCTCGGTACCTCGTAACTACATCCCAGCAGTTGAAAAGGGACTAAGAGATTGTATGGATAAAGGAGTTCTAGCTGGATGTAAGGTTGTTAACGTTAAGGCGGTTTTATATGATGGTTCATACCATGATGTAGACTCTAACGAGATGGCATTTAAACTTGCTGCTTCATTAGCATTCAAAAAAGGTATGCAGGAAGCTAAACCAATTTTACTAGAGCCAATAGTAAAAGTTGAGATAGAAGTTCCAGATGATTACATGGGAGATGTAATGGGTGACATGAACAAGAGACGTGGTAGAATCCTAGGTATGGATCCAACTGACTACGGTACTCAAATAGTTCACGCAGAGGCTCCACAAGCAGAAATGTACACATATGCAATCGACCTGAGAAGTATGACTCAAGCAAGAGGAAGCTTCGAAATGGAATTCCTAAGATACGACGAAATGCCAATGAACATGGCAGAAAAAGTAGTAGCTGAATATAAAGCAGCACACGCATTAGAGTAACTAAATAATTGATAAAAGGAAGCTTCTTGCTTAGACAAGAAGCTTTTATTTTGTTGTAAATTAGGGGTCTAGTCTTTGTAGATCTGCTTATACTGAAAGTCTTTGCTGGTCTATCAAAAAGGAAAAGAATAATTTTCTTTCTAAGGCGGTGTTCCGCATAGAGAATTGTAACTTCAGTTGCGCTCACAAAAGTCAAATACGGGGATGAGTTATAGTGCCAGACTTATTGACTTAAAACATTCGCTCCACTTCGTACAATTCTTAGCTATGCTCCACAATGCTTAGAAAGAGAAATTATTCTTTTTGTTCGATAGGGAGAGTCTTATGTGGGACTCATATGGTTATCCGCCGCGGGTTATCTGTTGCGTTAGTAGTTTATGTATATTTGCTTAATTTTTTAGCAATTAGTTAATATAAGATGTAAATAATTTTATAGAAGCTATAATAAATTTGATAATTCATAAAAATAAGTATGATAAATATATTTTCTCGTTAAATAAACATTTAAATGTCTAGAATATATATGGAAAATATTATCAAAACGTGTTAAGATATACAAAACGTATAGTGAAAATTGTTTAAATATTTATGTTCATTTCTAATTAATATATATGGATTGATCTGTAATATCAAATCTGTAAATACTATGGAAAGATAAATTATTAAAGATATAGGAAGTGTGAATAGATGGATAAAATAATAGTTTGTGTAGGGCTATCGTGGACTGAAAATGCAAATGAAGAAATTTATTATTATAAAGTTCCGGAAGAATGGCATGAAAAAATTGATAAAGGTAGGTTTTTATATTTGATAAATAGAAAAACAGATACATTTGAGGTATGTATCCTTCAAATTTTAAAATTATGTGACTCTATCACTATTCAAGATAATATTAATATTAAACCATTATCTGAAAGTGAAGATCTTCATCTTATATCTGAAGAGTATTTATTTGAAATCAAAAAAAATATTGTAAAGAATCATAATAATTATTCAATCAAAAATTTGAGTAAGGCTATTAATTATAAATTAAAAGAATTAGATTCTCAGATTTTTTGGGTTAGAATGAATCCTTTAAATAGAAAAAGGAAAGAATATTTAAAAAAAATATTTTATAAAGATGAAATTAAGGAGTTTATCCAAAAAACAAAAAGAACTAGAAATAGATGGTTTTGTGAATTTAATAATTTTGAAATTGATTTAATACATGTTGTAAATTTATTCATATTAAAAGAAAATATATGCAAAGTTATTGATACAAATAGGAGTATGCAAAAAAATGAAAAGCAAATACAAAAAAATAAATTTATGAATGAATTAAAGCTAAGAGCTTCATCAATATACTTGAAAGGTATTAATCGTTTTAAGTCAAATGAACCGATTGGAATAGATATATCTCGAGATGGAAAAAATATCATATTGGGTAGGCTTACTAAATTTGAATTGTATCTAAATTTTTTTTCGTTTTGGAATACAATCAACGGATTACTCACAGTGTCTTTCATTCCTATAATTCTTCTTTTGTTAGATTCAGAAAAGAAGGTACATTTATATTTTTTTTTAGGAATTGTTTATTTCATAACATTGATTTTGAGCGATGAGATACAAGTAGATAATTTAGTATCTTTCATGAATCAGTTAAATTGTAATGAAGATAAAAAAGTAAACTATTATAAACTATTTTATTTTGGTGTTATATCAGTGTTAATTTTTATCATTTTCTCAATTCAAGTAGTGTATATTCCAGACATAGTTGATAGTATTAGTAAATTTTTGATATATTTTATTGGTGATATTTTGATGTCATATACTTTTTTATTTATTACATTAACAGTAATAGAAGTGTTAATATATCTAATTTCTTGTATAACAGCAACAATATTCTATATTAAAAGGGGAAAAAAGTTTAATTTAGTATTTAAATTTTGTGCTAAGACAATATTTAATATTTGTAGTGTTTATTGTATATATCATATTCTAGAAATAAATGCATATATCAACAAATTTAACAATATAGAGTGGCAGCTGATTATTTTTATGATATCATTAATACTTTTTATATGTAATATACTTAATAATTTACACATTTTTATAACTAAAATGAGAAGTGACTAGATAAAATCATTTGGATTATAACGGGTGATGATGTAGACGAAAAATACATCAAATAACAACGAGTTCACGCAAGGGTCTTAGAGGGAATGTTCAAGATGGAAAGGCAGGTAACTTCCCTTCACCGGGTGTGACCACCGCCAAGACAGTCTAGCTATTGCTGTCCGGTTCAGTGATGTCGTGAACACAGAGACGCTATGCGAGATCTTCTACATATAAAATTTATAATACTAGAATTATTTTGATTAGTTAGAAAGGAAATATGATGTTAAATAAAGATTATATTAATAAAAATATGTGTCATGGATTTGATGAATATGATATGGCCAGTTGGGACGAATTTATAGAGTTTATAGGTGCTACAATATTGGATTATAGTCATTATATTTGTAGGGGACAAGCCAATCTAATTGGGAGTTAAACCCTACTTTAGCTAGAATTATTAAAAAAGACATTAATAACAAAAATGAAATGATATTGATAGGATAAAGACAGAGCATTTAAAAAAATTTAAATATGCGACAAGAGGTAGGCGTGGAAGCAATCCAGCGCTTTTTTACAAACAAGCTAATGAGACAAGAAAGCGTGCAACTGATTTTTTTGATGAATTGAGAACTGATAAGGAGATTGCAAAAGGAATACTCATAGCTGACTCGATTGAAGATGATAAATTAAAATCTGTTATTAAATCACAAATAGCATTAAAGATGTCAGGAATTGAGTTGAAAAGATTAATATGATTGACATTGTTAAATCTGAGTTAACATATATTAGTAGATATATAAGAGATGAGCTTCAAAGCTGAGCGAGGTAATGTCTGATAACAACATGTTCACGCAAGGTCTTAGAGGGAACGTCAAGTAGGAAAGTCAGACCACATCCCTTCACCGAGTACAATAACCGCCAAGACGGTCTATCTAAATGTCCCGTTAGTGATGTCGTAAATGCCAGTACGTTAATGTTGGTTATAATTAAATATTTATCGAAATATGGATTAATTAATTCAAACTTCTTTTTACTAGCTATTATTTAATAACTAAATTTGTTCAAATTTTTTATCAACTAAAAAAATCACTAATGAAATTTCAACGGTTATAGAGCTTATTTTATTCATACTTTTTTTTACATCAACAAGTAATTAAATAATTGATAAAAGGAAGCTTCTTGCAAATTAAAGCAAGAAGCTTTTATTTGTTGTAAATTAGGGGCAGTCTTTGTAGGTCTGCTTATGCTGAAAGTCTTTGCTGGTATATCAAAAAGGAAATGAATAATTTTCTTTCTAAGGCGGTGTTCTGCATAGAGATTGTAACTTCAGTTTCGCATGCAAAAGTCAAATATAGGGATGAGTTATAGTGCCAGACTTATTGACTTAAAACGCTCGCTCCACTTCGTACAATTCTATATATGTTTTTAAAATAACTTTTGCTACACAATGCTTAGAAAGAGAAATTATTCTTTTTGATTGTTAGGGTAAGGTTTTGTTGATTTATAGATGTACTTTGGATGTTAGTTTATAGATGAAACATATTACAAAATAATAGCAAATTTGTTGAAAAATGTAATTATATGTGATAATATAAAATTAGAGGTGCATTGCTTACGCAGATTACATAGGGTTATATGTAATAATAATCTAATCAATAAGTGACAACTTTTTAAGATTTCATTGAAATAATTTAATTATCATGCACCTCTTTAAATTAGGAGGGTATTTTGAATATAGAGTTTAATAGTTTATTTTCATTAGATAATGTAAAGAAAATTTATATAACTAAAATATATGAAAAATCATCAGTAGGAATTGATAAAATTACAAGTGAAAAATTTATAAAAAATTTAGAAACAAATTTATCTACTATAAACAGAAAAGTTTTAAATGGAACATATAAATTTACAGCTTATAGAGAATTGTTAATTTTAAAAGGAAGAGACAAATATCCAAGAGTAATTTCTATTCCAACAATTAGAGATAAAATTGTTATAGAGATAATTAAACAATATTTACAACAAAAAGTAGGAAATAAGTTATACGCTAAAATTCCTCAAGTTTTAATTAACGAAATTAAAACTTCTTTAAATGACAAAGAACTTGATATGTATATTAAGCTTGATATCAGTAATTTTTATGGATCATTATCACATTCTATCTTATTACAAAAACTAAATAATTTAAATATAGATAATAATATTATTGAATTAATAAAAAAAATTATAGAGTGTCCCACAGTAGCTTACGATACACAAAAAACTAGACAAAATATTGTAATTAAAGGTATTCCCCAAGGTATTGCTATTAGTAATATATTATCCTCAATATACATGAACGATCTAGATATAGATTACTTAAATAAAAATGACATTAAGTACTTAAGATATATAGATGATATTTTATTACTAGTTAAAGAAAATATTGAGCAAGAATTTGAATTGATAAAAAATAAAATAAAAACCGAATATTTTCTTGAATTAAATGAAGAAAAGAGTAAGAAAGATATTATAAATTCTGGGTTTCAGTATTTAGGATATTATTTTAAAAATGATTTAATAAGTGTTAGAGAAGGCTCTATCCATAAATTAGAAAAATCTATTGAACGAATTTTTAAAGATTTTTCACATAGTAAAGAAAAAAATGTTAATTTGTTACTTTGGAAACTTAATTTAAAAATTACTGGAGCAATTAAAAATAAGCGTAAATATGGTTGGGTTTTTTATTTTTCACAATTAACTGATTTAACAGTGCTTTTTCATTTAGATGTACTTGTAAAAAAATTAATTATTAGGTTTAATATAAGTAATTGTACAACAAAAACTTTTTCAAGAACTTATAATGAAATAATTAATAATTTATCAAATACAACGTATATTCCTAACTTCGATAAATATTCAGAATCTGAAAAAGAATATATTTTATTTGATGTTTTCAAATCTAATATAGTTATCAATTCCAATGAAATGTTACAATATGAATTTGATAAATTAATATTTTGTTGTATTAAAGAATTAGAAAAGGATATTCAAGATATATCATAATGAAAGGAATAAATAATTATATGAATATTAGTAAAGACGAATTAATTAGAAAAATTAGAATTACAAGAAAATGTAGGATTGAATTAGCAGAATATTTACTAAGTCAGAATAAATTTTATAACTTCTTAACAGTTTATTATTCTATATTAATAATTGTACTATCTTTAGTAGATATTAATAGTAGCAAATTTGATGGAAGCTTTAGCATACTAATTTTATCTATTATTTTAACTATAATAACAGTTCACATAAACTCTTTAGATTTATTGGATAGGTATTTTAATTTAAAAGCACATTATATAAAACTTGATAGTTTAATTTGGAAATGTATGAATAATGATGAAAATATTAATTCGTTACAAAACGAATATAATGAATCCTTAAATGCTGTTGAAAATCATACTGAACGAGAATATATTAAAGCTATTTTAAATTCACCCGAAGAGTTAAAGTGGCATAAAGAAAACGATGTTAATTTTATAAAAGAAAAAGAAAAGAAGCTTAAAAAGTATAATAAAAATGTATTTCTAACAAAATTTATTTTAATTATTTTACCATTTTTTTGTCTATTTATATTTTGTATTATGGAAATATTTTTAAAATAACATATGTATATTTATTTTATTTAGCTAATTTTATTATACCTTAAATATTCAAATAATTATGTATTTTTTTTGTTAAATATGATATAGTTATAAATAATTATATCTTGAAGTAAAGGGGCAAGTTTTATGAGTAGTAATGATTTGGTTTTAAACAGATTCTTTACTCAATATATCATAGAAGACTTAATAGAAAATTACAATAATCAGACGTACTATTCTATTATAAAACGTTATTTAGAAAATGAAAAGGAACAAAATAATGGCGAGTTGATTAGTAAAATATATAAATATATGTCTAAAAATTACCGTAATGAATACTTTTATCAAAACACGTTACTTAATAAGTTATTATTGGGACGTCATAGTATTAATACAACTACAGCACTTACACAAGTACCAATAGGAAAATCAAAAGCAGATTTTGTTTTAATTAATGGCAAGGCAGTTGTATACGAAATAAAAACAGAACTAGATAATTTTGATAGATTAAAAATGCAAATTACTGACTATTATAAAGCTTTCGATCATGTTTGTGTAGTTACGTGCGAAAAAAATTTTGATAAACTAAACATGTTATTAGATAATACTTCGGTTGGCATTTGCATTCTAACAAATAAAAATACACTGCAATTTAAAAAAGAATCACAGATTAATACTAAAAGCCTAAATTATAAAAATATATTTAAAATATTACGTAAAAATGAATTTGAAAATATTATCTTAGAGTATTATAAAAAATTACCTAAAACAACGCCTGTATTTTATTATGATGAGTGTTATAAATGGTTTGCTAATATACCCTTAGATAAAGCTTATACTATGACATTAATACAATTAAAAAATCGTAATAAAGTAATAAAAGAACAATTTAGAAATGTTCCATATGAGTTAAAATCACTGATTTATTTTTATAACGCTACAATTAGTGATTTTTTAAAACTAGATAAGTTCTTAAAAGAAAAGTATAGGGGGTAGAAAAATGTATTTTCCTTATTTAAGAGGGAGACAATATGAATTACTTGCATTGAGAGAATTGGTTACCAAAGGATTATTAAGTTCTAATATTATTCCAATTGTTGAGCCGGTGAAGTTGTCATCTACGTTATCAATAACTATGGAGAAATTTATTTCTAACAAAAAATATTTAGGAGTAATATGTAATCCTGCAGTAGGTTCTTTTAACAGTGATATAAAAAATGAAGAAAATGATATTAAAAAACAAAAATTTATTTTATCACTTAATGACCTACATATAATTAAATCTCATATTATGAAAAAAAACTCTTTAGAGAAACTAAATACTTGGGAGCAAAAAAAAGATATTAAAAAGGAAGATTGGATTATTATAAATAATAATAGAGATTTCATTAATAATTATAATAAAATTTTTAATGGGACAACTCCTAAATTTGTGCTTGTTCCTGATGAATTTAGACGCAAAGTAAAAATAAATAAGGTTTTATTCGAAGATAAATTTAAGAAACGTGAAAGAAATTCTGATTACTTAAAAAATGATGATGAATTTTTCTCGGAAGACCATTTATCTTATATTGATGAAGGTTTTTTAGGATTTGCTGATTATTCAATTATTGGTAAAGATTTTTTAGAATCTGGATTTGCTCCATATGCTGTTGCAATTCATATTGTATATTTTGATAAAGAGAACGCTTTGCGCGTCCATCATTTTGTTTCTGATACTAATGATGATATACAAAATCCAGAAAAAAAGTTTTATGAAGCAGTAAAAAAATTGTTCTACTGGTATAACAAAAACAATATTGAACTAACAGCCGGCTTACATGAATTTTTAGAACATTATAAAAACCAAACATATCCAGGTTTAGGTAGTGTAAAAAAATTATCACTAATGCACCATTTAGAACTTATCGGCAAGTATCTTGATAAGAAGGATTAGTATGGGATTAATGGTGACGGATCAAAATATAAAATTAAGAAAGTCTAGATTAAGACTTTCTTTTTGTATATAATATCTTTGGTATTTTTGGCAAGGTGAGTTTTGCGTGGGATTTTAAATTTGCTTTGAATATATTTTACAGGTAGTTATGCGTTATGGACAATGCCTTATTCAACAAAACAAGTAGATTTTTAAATAAAAGCATTGCAAATCATAACCACATATGATATAAATAATACAAAGACTTTGACAGAGACAGTAGGTTTTTTCTAAAAATAAAGTGAGCTGGGGATAGTGTGAACCCGGTATGAGTAGGAAATTGCTGAACATCACTCTTGAGTTGCACGCTGAAAATATTTTGTTAGTAGTAGGACGTGACGGTTTCTCACCGTAAATAGAGACGCATATGCTAGTATGGCGATATATGGGTGGTTTAGTATCTATAATGTTTATATAACGTTTAGTTACAGCGAGAGTTTATAAGCTTTCGCCCCAAATGCGAAAATTTTCATTTGGGGTGTAAGCTTTTTTGTTTACTCCAAATAAGGGGGTGATCAGGCTATGAACGTGGCCAGTCTAATTGAAGATGATATTTCTAATATTAAAAATTTTATAATAAAAGGAGATATCATCGATGAAAGAGAAGTTTATAGAAATAGAACATGAGATGCTTGAATTTTGGCAAGAGAATTCTTGCTTTTCAAAGCTTTGTGAAAAAAACAAAAATGGTAAACCATTTAGATTTTTAGATGGTCCAATAACTGCAAATAATGCGATGGGAATTCATCATGCTTGGGGTCGTAGTATAAAAGATATTGTTTTACGTTATAAAGCAATGAATGGATTTACATGTCATTATAGAAATGGATTTGATGCACAAGGATTGTGGGTTGAAGTAGAGGTAGAAAAAGAATTAGGATTCAAAGATAAAAAAGATATTGAATCATATGGGATGGAGAATTTTACTCGCAAGTGTGTTGAAAGAATAACTAAATATTCAGGAGTTATAACAGAGCAATCTAAGAGATTAGGACAGTGGATGAATTGGGATAATTCGTATTTTACTCATACAGATCAAAATATTACATCCATATGGCACTTTTTAAAGATATGTAATGACAACGGCTGGATAGAAAAATCATATAAGCCAATGCCTTGGTGTCCAAGATGTGGAACATCATTATCTGAACATGAAATGACAGGTTCTCATAAAGATATTACGCATACTGCTGTATATGTAAAAGTACCATTAAAAGAAAAAGATTATGATATTCTTGTGTGGACTACAACTCCATGGACTTTGACTGCAAATGTAGCTTTAGCTGTTAACCCAAAATTAGACTATGCTCTTGTTAAGTGTAGTGAATATGAAAGACCTTTTATACTTGCAAAATCAGCATTGGATACATTAGATAGCACCAAAAAGGTTTTAAGTATTATGAAAGGTGAAGAATTAGTGGGGTTGAATTATGAGACCTTTTTACCATTCTTACCTGTGCAAAACGGTATAAATCATAGAATTGTAGCTTGGGAAGATGTTGCAGCTGAAGAAGGTAGTGGTGTTGTGCATATAGCTCCTGGTTGTGGTGCCGAAGATTTTGAACTTGGAAAACGTGAAAACCTTCCTGAAATTTGTCCAGTAGATGAAGGAGGTTGTTTTACTAATGAATATGATTTTCTTTCAGGCAAATCTACTGCAGATGCAGCACCATTAATTTTCGAAGTGTTGAAAAAACAGGGTAAATTGTTTAAGACTCATGAATATACTCATAGTTACCCTGTATGCTGGAGATGTAAAAGTGAAGTTATTTTTAGACTTGTAGGCTCTTGGGTTATAAAGACAGATGAAATTAGACCTAAATTGTTAGAGGCAGTCGAAAATGTTAAATGGACTCCTAATTACGCTGGTAAGCGTATGCAGGATTGGCTGATTAATATGGGTGATTGGAATATATCTCGTAAGCGTTTTTATGGTCTTCCATTGCCATTTTATCCTTGCAATAAGTGCGGTCATCTTACTGTTATTGGTTCTAAAGAAGAATTACGTGAGCTTGGTGGAGAAGAGGTCGATTTGTTACCTGAACTTCATAGACCATGGATTGATAATATTGCTATAACCTGTCCAAAGTGTGGTGAAAAAGTAAATCGTGTTGCCGAAGTAGGGGATGTTTGGCTAGATGCTGGAGTTACACCGTTTTCTACCTTAGGTTATTTTTCTGACAGGGATGAGTGGCAAAAATGGTTTCCGATTGAGTGGATTGTAGAAATGAATGAACAAATTAGATTATGGTTTTATTCATTATTGTTTATGAGCGTAACCTTAACTGGAAAGGCCCCATATAAACAGGTCATGACATATAGTAGTGTAGTGCAAGAGGATGGATCAAGATTTCATAAATCAGGGTATATGATTCGTTTTGATGAAGCTGCGGAGAAAATAGGATCAGATACTATAAGGTATCTTTATGCGGGTGCGAATACCTCGTTTGATGTTCGTTTCGGTTATCAATTAGGAGATGAAGCAAGACGTAAAATGTTGGGGCTTTGGAATGTATATTCATTCTTTATGACTTATGCTAATTTAGACAAACCGCATATTACAAAAGAATTATCTAATAATTTAATGGATAAATGGTTGCAAAGCCGAATTGGATACTTTGTAGAAAAATCAAAAATTAGCTATGATAGTTACAATACAGCTGAAGTGATAAAGGAGTTTGAGAGCTGCGTTGATGATGTTTCCAATTGGTATGTTCGTCTTTGCCGTAGACGTTTTTGGAAGGAATCAATGGATAGTGATAAATTAAGTGCATATAGTACTTTATTTTATGCTATAAAAAATATGTGTTTAGTTATGGCTCCAATTATCCCATTTATAACAGAATACATTTGGCAAACAATGATAAAAAAATTTGGTGTAGCTGAATTGTCCGTTCATTTGAGTGATTTTCCAAAACCATTTAATTGTGATGAAGATATTCTTCATGAAGTAAAGTTAGTAAGAGATATTATTGCGGGCGGTATGAAACTCCGAAATGAAAGCAAAATTAAGGTTAGACAGCCACTAAGGACATTATATATTGATAATATATATTATGATGTTTGTACTAAATATCAAGATGCAATTAAGGATGAATTAAATGTTAAAGAAATTGTATACCTTAATGACTTTAATGTTCTTAGCAATGAAAGGTTATCACTTAATTTTAAAGTTGCGGGTAGTTTACTAAAAAGTGATGTTAATATGGTGAAAACATTTTTTGATAATTTGACAGATGAAGAGATGGCTAATCAAGCTAAAGAATTAAATAATAATGGAAAAATTAAAGTATTATCATATGAAATATTACCTGAAATGTTACTAAAAAGTTATACAGATAAGCATGGTGTAAAAAAATTAACAGGTGATTTATCACTAGGATTAGATATAGTTATCACAGAACCATTAAAAGAGGAAGGTGCATATAGAGAAATACTAAGAAATTGCCAGGTTCTTCGTAAAGAGGCGAGTTTTGAAGTTGCTGATAGAGTTGTTTTATCCTTCCTAACAAGTAGTGAGTTTTTGAATCGTGTTATTTTAAAATACAAAGAAAATATAGAAAAAGAAGCTTTAGCTACTATTTGTGAAGTTGAAGCATCTAAATCACATAAAACTATTTATGTGGATGATGAAGAACTTTTTATTACTATAGGTTAATAAAAATAATGTATTCAAGCTAATATAGATTGTTATGTGATAAATGAGGGTGGTAAGGTTTTAACACCCTCATTTTTAATATATTGGTTATTTACTTTTATAAGAAAATAGTATAATTGAGTGAAAAATGTATTAAATTATTTAGAAATATTAATATGGCAAAACAAATACAAGTATGGTTTTTAAATATAAATATCAAATTGATAAATTGATCTTATCTAACTATTTATTGTATAATTAGAACTTTTTCTACTAACTACTATTTAAACATCTAGAATTTATTCAATAAAATGTTATTACTAATTTTCATGTCCGAAAATGGCTAGAATTTGCAAAACATTTGTGCTATTATAATGACAAAGAAAGGGGGCTATTATCTATGCTAAAAGGAAAAGCAAGTCAATATTATCTAGCTTTGAAATCAAAAGATGCCCGTTTTGATGGAAGATTTTTTGTGGGTGTGAAATCTACCGGAATTTATTGTCGCCCTGTATGTCGGGCAAAGAAACCTAAAGAAGAAAACTGTACTTTCTTTGAAACTGCTGCAGAAGCAGAGCAAGCAGGATTCCGACCTTGTCTGCAATGCAGACCGGAGCTTGCACCGGGTTTAGCCCCTGTTGATTCAACAGCTGTACTCGCACAAAAAGCCGCACGGATTTTAGAAGAAAATTGCTCTGAGATAGAAAATCTCCAAGAGCTTGCAGAGCTTTTGGGGTGTAGCGACCGTCATTTAAGACGAGCATTTGCAACAGAATACAATGTATCTCCCGTACAGTATATGCAAACCTGTCGACTTTTACTTGCAAAGAGTCTTTTGACAGATACCGGACTTTCAGTGCTTGACGCTGCTATGGCGGCAGGCTTTGGAAGTCTGAGGCGATTTAATGATTTATTTCTAAAGCAATATCATCTTTCTCCAACACAACTACGAAAACAAGCAACAACTGAAAAAAATCAATTTCGTGATACAATCACTTTGAAGTTAGGATATCGTCCTCCTTATATATGGAAGCAAATTCTTGATTTTCTTTCTCAAAGAGCCATTCAAGGTGTTGAAAAGGTTGAAGATGGAGAATATTACAGAACTGTTCGTCACGTAAATAAAGATAAAAAAATTGTATGCGGCTGGATAAAGGTAGGAAACATAGAAAGTAAAAATGCATTGAGTTTAACCGTGTCTGCTTCTCTGCTCTCGGTATTACCGCAGGTACTTTCAAAAGTGAAACGGCTTTTTGATTTATACTGTGAACCGCAGACAGTATATGAAACACTTGAAATAATGAACGATATAAAGGAAAATTTATGTATGCTTGGAATAAGGCTTCCGGGCTGTTTTGACGATTTTGAGCTTTGTGTGCGTGCCGTACTTGGTCAGCAAATAACAGTTAAAGCAGCAACCACATTGGCAGGCAGATTCGTAAAGACTTTCGGAGAACCTATTGAAACACAAATAGAAGGTTTATGTTATACTTTTCCTGCACCAGAATCCTTGCTTGAATTAAAAGGAGAAATTAACGAGCACTTAGGACCACTTGGGATAATTTCAACAAGAGCTAAAACAATTCTTGAATTAGCAAGGTTATTCAACGTACAAAAAACAGAGTTAGCAATGACGCTAAATCCCGAAGAAGAAATTAAAATATTAACTGAAATACCTGGAATAGGACAATGGACGGCACAATATATTGCAATGCGTGCTTGTGGTTGGGCAGACGCTTTTCTCGAAACAGACCACGGTGTAAAAAAAGCACTTGCACCAAGAACACAAAAGGAAATTCTAGAATTGGCTGAAAGCTGGAGACCGTTCAGAGCATATGCTGTTATGAACTTGTGGAATTCACTGGATTAAAGGAGGAAAAATAATGTATTACATAACATATTATTTATCACCCATAGGAGAAATGACGATTGTCGGAGATGAAAAGAGTATTGCCGGATTATGGCTAGAGGGACAAAAATACTTTGCGGCTACAATAACAGATAAGACTGTAAAGAAAGACGATTTACCCCATTTTATAAAAACAAAGCATTGGCTTGATGATTATTTTAATAACAAAAATCCGAAAATTTCCGATTTACCTCTTGCACCCTGTGGCAATGATTTCAGACAGGCAGTTTGGAAAATACTCTGTGAAATTCCTTACGGCAAGGTTAAAACCTATGGTGAAATTGCGAAAAAAATTGCCTTAGATACAGGTAGAAGCAGTATGTCCGCGCAGGCGGTCGGCGGAGCTGTCGGACATAACCCCATATCAATTATAATTCCATGTCACAGAGTTGTTGGAACAAATGGAAGTCTGACAGGCTATGCCGGAGGAATTGATAAAAAAATCAAGCTACTCACACATGAGGGTCTTGATATGTCAAGGTTTACTGTTCCTAAAAGAGGCAGTGCGTTATGATTACTGACAATGGGACGGAGCAATGTGTCGGCTAAAATAGAAAAGTAAAAATACTAAATGTTTTTTACAGCCCTTATATAAATAAACACCAAATATAATATATATCAAATATAAATTTAGACGTTTAAATCTACAGGTAATTAAATAATGTATTATAAAGCTACTTGCTAATCAAGTAGCTTTATTGTTTTTTATGTTTTTAATCTATGTATATTTGTTTAATTTTTTATTACTTAGTTAATGCAAAATGTAAATAATTTTTAGAAGCTTTTATAATAATGTTTGATAAATTAAAGAAATAAAAATAAAATATTATAAATTAACGTTAAATTAACATGTATATAACTATAATAAATATGGAAAATATTATCAAAATATGTTAAGATATGTAGAGTAGTTTGGTGGGAATTATTGAAACATTTTGCGTATTAAATAGTAAAATTATATTCATTTCTATCTATAGGTATTCTTAAAAAGCTGTTCATTAAATGTTAAGCATAGTATTTAATTAATGATACCATATATTTAGAGTAAATGGGAGTGTTAATATGAAAATCTTTTGTTCAGAAGAGGGTGACCGGCTAAAATTAAAATTTGCTTATGATGAAAAAATAGTACAAGTTATTAGAAACATTCAAGGTAGAGAATATAATCCATATAGCACAGGAAACATTAAATGAACTTAGAAGATATTTTAAGTTTCTTTTGCAACTCATTTACTAGAATATGGCACAGATATACGATACATACAAGAATTATTAGGCCATTCTAGTACAAAAACAACTCAAATATACACTCACGTAACAAATAAAGACCTAAAGAAAATAATAAGTCCAATAGATAGAATAAAAAAAAATAGTATAAAAAGTATAAGAAAGTATAAAAAAGTATAAATTACGAAACTTTCATACGTAATTAATATTATATATATCACTTTAGTGAACTTGTAGTGTTATGAAAGGAGAAGTTAGATGAAAAAGTGATAACATTTCAGAGAATAGTTTTAAATGTTTTTGAATGTATTTCTTAACGCTGTATATTGAAAAAGAAATAGTTTTTTATGATTTAGAATTTAAATTAAAGGGGAGTACTGTTAAAATGGAAAGTACTATTATTGGGAAAAAAGTAATTCTTAGACGAAGAACGAAAGAGGACGCAGTGTTTTATGCTTATTGGTATAATCAACCTAAAATTATGTTTCAATGTGGTTTTATAGAGTTGACAACCTTAGAAGCAGAACAAAATTTTGCAGATACAGATGATAGTGATTGGTATACAATAACAGATTTTAGTGGAAAAATAATTGGTGAAACTGGATTGTTGAGAATGTGGCCAGCGTGGCATTGCACAGATTTGTCCATTATTATACCAGACCCTATTGATCAAGGAAAAGGATATGGTACTGAAGCAATAGACTTAATGCTTAGATTAGCTTTTGAAAAATATAGAATGAATAGAGTAGCTATAGGTGTAGTAGCTAAAAATATTGATGCTTTAGATTTTTATAAAAAAATAGGTTTTAAAATAGAGGGTAAACAAGAAGAAGGTTATTTTTATGATAACGAATATAGTGATTTTATTATGATGAGGCTTTTG
>DLNM01000071.1 GCA_002479485.1 Firmicutes bacterium UBA7510
TATACCTAATACTAATATTTACATTATAAACAAATCGACATTATTTGACAATATGCACTAGATAAATATTTATACTAATTGCTATTATAAGGTTTTATTCGAGATTAGTATTTATTAACTATTTTTTATATTATAAAAAAATAAAAGTGTCAAAAACTATAAGCAGTTTTATGACACTTTTAATATTTTATTTAGATTCACTTATATCATTTAGTTTATCTTTTTTATATCTTCTTAGTATATAGAAAATTGCTAATCCTGCCAGAAACATTCCTATGCTTGCAATTTGTGCTGTCCTTAAACCTAAGAACATCAAACTATCTGTTCTTAAGCCCTCTACAAAAAATCTAACTACAGAATATAGCATTAGGTATAAAGCAAAAACCTCACCTTCATTTTTACGTTTATGTTTTCTATACCATACTAGGAAAAAGAAAATTATTATATTTCCTAATGATTCATATAAGAATGTTGGATGAACCTTTACTCCATTAACCATTATACCCCATGGCAAATTAGTTGGTCCTCCATGAGCTTCTTGGTTAACAAAGTTTCCCCATCTGCCAATAGCCTGTGCAAGAATAACTGGAGGTGCGATTATATCAATTATTCTAAAAAAGTTTATCTTTCTTATCTTACAAAATATCAGACCAGCAACAATTCCACCAAACAAACCACCGTGTATTGCTAAACCGCCATGTCTAATATTAATAATCTCAACTAGGTTTTGGCTATAATCGTCCCATGTGAAAGCTACATAGTACAGTCTAGCGCAAATGATACCAACTGGAATAACTGTAAGTAAGAAATCAATTAAAGTATCCTCACTAAAGCCTATACGCCTGCACTCCTTTAGCGAAAGAATTATGCCGAGAAGTAAGCCTGCTGCAATTATAACTCCATACCACATTACATCTATACCAAATAGTGTAAATGCTACTCTATCCATGAAAAAACCTCCTAATTATCGTAGAACAGCATCAAAGTTTTCTTTAAGTTTTTCTAAAATCATATTATGAATTTTATCAACTTCTTTATCCTTCAATGTACGATCTTTATTTCTATATGTTATAGAAAATGCTGTACTCTTATAGCCCTTTTCTATATGACTACCTTTATATACATCAAACAACCTAACATCCTCTATTATATGTGGATTTATACCTTTTATTATATCTTCCATATCACCAACTAAAACTTCATCCTTAACCTTAACAGCTATATCTCTTTGCATTGCTGGATATTTTGGTAATGCTTTATATTTTCTAACCATATTTTTATGTTCAACAATTTTATCAACATCTATTTCAGCCATTAATACTTTTTTATTGATATCATAGTTATCAAGAACTTGTGGATGTAGTTCTCCGAATACACCAACCTCTTCATCATCAAAATAAACCCCTGCACAAATTCCACTATGGAAAATTGGATTATTCTCTACTGCTTTAACCTTTAAACCAATACCAAAGCGATTTAACATCTGCTCTATTATTCCTTTTAGATTAAAGAAATCATACTCTCCATACATACCTATGCAAAGCTTGCTTCTCTCTTCTGGAAGCTCTGTAACAGGCAACTGTTTAGGGAAGAAAGTATTTCCAACTTCGAAGAATTTTACCTCATTTATACCTCTATTATTATTTCTGCTCATAGCATCAAGCATATTTGTCATAAGAGTTGTTCTCATAACACTAAAATCCTCCCCAAGCGGATTTAATAGCCTAATGTATTTTTTAATATATGAATCTTCATTAACACAGATATTATCTAAAGATTTTGGGCTTATAAATGAGTATGTCATAATCTCAACTAGTCCCATAGAAACCATAATATTTCTTATATAGTCTTCAGTTTGTCTTTTTTCAGATTTTCTACCCTTTTCAAGAGTACTTATAGTTGGTTGAGCTTCAATATTTTCAAAACCATATATTCTACCAATCTCTTCTATTAAATCAACCTCCTGCTCTATATCACATCTGAAGTATGGAATTTCTGATACGATTTTTTCTCCATCAAAGGTGCTTTTAACTTCAAGCTTATTTAAGCTTTTTAGCATGTCGTCAACTGAAATTTTCACTCCTAAAAGTTCTTCAGCTCTATGAGGTTTAAGTGTAACTGTTTTAGGAACATAATCACTCTTACCTGCATTTATATAGCCCTTTACTACAGTACCAGCTCCAATCATTTCTATAAGCTGACAAGCTCTGTTACTTGCAATTTCAGCATTTTTATAGTGAAGTACTTTTTCGTTTCTAGCAGAAGCCTCAGAACGAAGACCATATTTTCTAGATGTGTCACGAATAGATTTAGTGTTGAAAGTTGCACTTTCAAGAAGCATTAAAGTAGTATCTTCACCTATTTCGGTGTCATATCCACCCATTACTCCTGCTAATCCAACTGGCTTTTCGCTATCTGCTATAACTAATACATTGTTGTCTAGCTTTCTTTCTACCCTGTCAAGTGTTGTAACTATTTCACCATCTTTTGCGCGTCTTGCTATGATTTTTTTTCCTTTAAATTTATTTAAATCATAAGCGTGAAGAGGTTGACCAAGCTCTAACATAACGTAATTAGTAACATCAACTATATTGTTTATTGGTCTCATACCCGCATCCATCAAAGCTCTTTGCATCCACATAGGAGATTTGCCTATCTTTATATCCTTTATTACTCTTATATAAAATCTTTCACAAAGATCCGCAGCATCTATAGATACCTCATCAAAGTAATCTTTTATATCATCAACCTCGTTTTGAATCTTAACTTCTGGGAATCTAAAATCTTTATCTAAGGTTGCAGCTACCTCTCTTGCCATACCTGTTATATTTAGACAATCTGGTCTATTATAGGTTATTTCTATATCTAATACCTTTCCATTTATAGATAAAACCTCTTTAATATCTTTTCCAATAGGAGTGTTTTCTTCGAGTATCATAATTCCATCATTGCCACCCTTTGGTGTGACTTTATCCTCAAAGCCAAGCTCCTCATATGAGCACATCATGCCTTGTGACTCAATACCTCTAAGCTTAGATATTTTAATATTTAGACCAGTTGGCAAATGTGCTCCAACTAGCGACACAGGAACTATGTCTCCTATGCTAATATTTGTAGCTCCTGTTACTATTTGAACAATTTCGCTTCCTATATCAACTTTAGTTACAACTAATTTATCAGCATCTGGGTGTCTTTCAATCTCTAATATTTTTCCTGTTACTACATGAGTAATATCCTTATCTATATCAATTATAGAATCCACATGTGAGCCTGTTAATGTAATTTTATCAGCTAACTCTTTTGCATCTATGTCTATATCTACGTATTTTTCCATCCATTTAATTGGTGCTAACATATTTACCTCCATTACGCCACTTTGTGGCATTATTCATAGCGTGAATGCACTTTTCACGCTCTCTTTTTAGAATTGCTTTAAAAATCTTTCATCATTATCAAACAAAAGTCTTATGTTATTGATACCATGCTTAACCATAGTAACTCTATCTATACCCATACCAAATGCAAAACCGCTGTAAACCTCAGGGTCAATACCACAGTTTCTAAGTACATTTGGATGAACCATACCACAGCCTAATAGTTCCATACTCCAGCCAGTATAATTACATGCTTCACAACCCTTACCTTTACATTTTAAACAAGATACATCAACCTCTGCACTTGGCTCTGTGAATGGGAAATTGTGCGGTCTAAATCTAGTTTTCATTTCATCGCCGAACATTTGCTTTACAAACTGATTAATTGCATCTTTTAAGTTAGCCATAGTTATTCCCTTATCTATAACTAAACATTCCATTTGATGAAACATTGGTGAGTGAGTATCATCTACCTCATCAAATCTAAAAGTTCTTCCAGCAGAAACCATTCTGATAGGTGGTTTTTGTGTCTTCATAGTTCTAATTTGAACTGGTGAAGTTTGTGTTCTTAATACTATTCCGTCAGCTAGATAGAAAGTATCTGACATATCTCTTGATGGATGGTCGTCTGGTGCATTTAAATCATCAAAGTTGTTTTGAACAGTATCAACTTCCGGTCCTTCAACAACATCATAGCCCATGTTTAAAAATAGAGTTTCCAATTCCTCTTTTACCTGCATCAATGGATGTCTTCTACCCATCTCAGGATACTTTGAAGGCATAGTAACATCTATTTTTTCATTCTTCAGTTTTTCTTCCTTTTCTTTTGCTGCTAAGGCTTCCTTAAAATCACTAATATTAGTTTCTATAGCTTCTCTAACCTCATTAGCTATCTTTCCTATAATAGGTCTTTCTTCTTCTGATAATTGACCCATGCTACGTAATATTGAAGTAAGCTCACCTTTTTTACCTAAAAATTGTACTCTTATCTTTTCAATTTCATCATTGCAATTGCACTGTTTTATAAGTTCTAAAGCTTCTTCCATAACATTTAACAGCTTTTCTTTCATTTTAACCTCCTATTATGCCGCTAAGCGGCATTACAAATAATTAGCGTGAAATACGTTTTAAACAATATTTTTTAAATATTATTAAATAAAATAAACCGCGAATTTCGCTCATAAAGAGGCGAAGTCCGCGGTACCACTCTTATTCACCCGCTAGCTATGCTAGGGGGTCTTGATTTTAATTAACGATATTAACCGTGCAAATCTACTGCTATTTCAATCTGCAAGCTCAAGAGTGAACTTCAATGTTTATTATTTAATGGTGATTTCAGCTATTACACCATCTCTCTTGAAATAATCCACTCCTTGGTACCAAGGAGCTAAACATCTACTTTTCTCTATCATTGCTTTTAATATTTAGTTTTGTTTTTATATTAAACAACATTATAACAAAGCTAAAATAATATTACAAGAGTTTTTTTCTAATTTCATAAATACTTATTGCCGCAGCTATAGATGCATTTAAAGATTCCGTTTGCCCAGTCATTTTTATAGTTATACACTCATCAGAAAGTTCTTTTACTTCTTTTGACACACCATTACCTTCGTTGCCTATTACTAGGCAAATCTTTTTAGGATTTTTTATATCATTAAAGGATTTAGATGAATCAACTACAGTTGATACAACAGTAAATTCATTACTATGTAAATCCTTGATAAAATTATGTGAGTCCTCAGCCTCTACTATGGGAACTCTAAAAATAGCCCCAGCGCAAGCTCTAACTGTTTTATCGTTATAAGCATCTACACAGCAGGGTGATAAAATAATTGCACATGGTCCAAATGCATCAGCTGTTCTAATTATTGTACCTAAATTTCCAGGGTCTTGTAGTTTATCACAAAATATCATAAAGTTATAATTCTTCATAATATTTTCAATATTAGGCTTAGTTTTTTTTGCTATACCTATAATACCTTGAGAAGTTACTGTACTTGAAATTTCTTTAAATAGATTATTATCAACCATATGATATTCTATTTTATTTTCATCAAAGCATTTTATTAAATTTGATACGTCTTTTTTAATAGAAATACTTTCTGATATAAGTGCAAATTCAAAGCTTACATTTTCTTTTATAGCCTCTTCTATTAATTTTATACTTTCTACAACGTATAAATTTTGCGAATCTCTTATTTTTTTACTTTCAAGACTACGCACAAGCTTTATCTTTTGATTATCCTTACTTTTTATAAGCATAATGTCATTCCTTTATTTTTGTATTTTATACTTATAAAAGATTACTATATATTATTTTAAAAATCAAGCAATAAATACAATGTAAAAATTACATTGTATTTATTACACTAAAATAACTCTTGTAATATGGCTTGTCTTTCACATTCTTCTGCTTTTTTTAGCAATTTTACGATAGCTTCTCTATTTTCTTTTAAGGACAAGTCAGTTGATGTTTTTAGGTCAAATGCCTTTTGCCAAGATTCATATACCGTTTTATAAAGCCTACATAACTCTGTTAAATTACATTTCTCAAAAAATTTCCAAGCATACCATTTTAACGGTGCATATGTACCCAAGTAATATTCTAGATTCCACGAAATATTAGGGTCAAAATCACATTCAAAGAAACTAATTAAAGTAGGATAAACTTCTAGTCCTTTTTTATTATCACACCATTCCTCTCCCTTTAAATGCCCTTTTGCAAGTTTTAATGTATCAGATATTATATTATCTTGTAGTTTATTGTTTATGCCGGTTATTGTCAAGACATTTAAAATTGGTATTTCTCGTGTACCTAAAGCCGAATAATCCATTTCATCTTCTTTACCTGTTATTGAAAGAGTTGCATATTTTTGTCTTTCATCATCATAACCGATAATTAGTCCCCATTCAGGAATACCTATATCCCAAGAAATTGCAGCAATGCCATTATCAATGGATTTTTTAATCATGTCATACGCAACATGTCGTCTTTCCACCTCTAGATTATCCTGTCCCCATAAGCGTTCGACATAGTCGCAAGTAATTCCACTATTTTCTACCCATTTTTTTTGCTGATTAAATGACCATATACTCGTAGCACTTGGGCAAAGATCAGAAGCTATCCACATACGAAAAGCAAATCCACTGGTAGCAATGATATCTTCAGAATAATTGCTATAAGGACTGTTTTTCACAGCCGCAGCCAAGGATTTTGCAAAAGAAAATAAATATCCTGTGCTATCGTAAACACTATCCCAAGTTATACTTAATTTTTTCATTTTACTTCCCCCTTATTGGTATAAAAATTTTCTCTGAAAATGCTCGGCTTTGTTCAATATAACTTTCAAACTCATAGCTACCTGTTAGCTCATATTCACTATTAGGAAGCCATATTTTATAGATATAATCCCATGTACGATGAATGTTATTAACAAAACCTGCATGCGAAGACTGAGGCGTTTGGAATACTGCATATTGACCGCTATTTATATAAATTTTCTGTGTATCTGACAAATCTCCTTTTGCTTCATTAGTACGCACACCAATGTAATAGTCAAGCCTGTTTTTTTCTTTGTTCCAACTACTAACTCCAAAATCCTTGCAAATTCTACCTCCTGACAATCGTAAAGATAATTTTTTTGCATTGTATTTATTCCAGAAATTTGGAGGGTAATTCTCATCACTTTCATAAACTGTAAGTGAAAAGGATTTTACAAAGATGATTTTAGGCTCAATTCTAAATGGTGTAACATCAAAATTCAGCGGTTCATAGAATTTCAGGCTATTTCTAGAAAGCTTATATTCTTTTGGAAGGATATTATGTTCTGCCTTAAAAGCGCGAATGAAATTCTCTTTTGAATTAAAGCCATAAGCGAAAGCAATTTCAGAAATGTATTCTTCATTTTCACAGATCAATTTCGCTATTTCACTTATCCGTCGTTTTCTAATATAATCGGCAGGAGTAAACCCAGTAAGTTCTTTAAATACACGTAAAAAATGATACTGGGAATATCCACATGCCTTTGCACAAGCATATAAATCAATTTCATTTTTTAAATTTTCTTCTATGTATTCCACAGCTTTTGCAATATGCTCTTTATAAACCATAGACACCACCTGAATAAATTATATAACATTATTAACTTATAGAATTGATAAAAATTGCTATATTAAAATTAAAAGGTGTTTAGTTAAAACTCAAGCACCTAAACACCTTTAATATTATGTCATATTAACTTTCAATAATTAATCCCTTACCTCTTTTTGTTCTATCTTTCTTAAATTATCATTATGACCTAATAGAACAACTACATCTCCTGCTTTTATAATATCATCAGCATATGGAGAAATATTTATCTTGTCTCCTGTTTTTATAGCCATCACACTAACTCCCATTTTATTTGGAAGTTTAAGCTCAAATAAAGCCTTGTTTTCCCATTCATTCAGCGCAACAACCTCAATAATACTATAGTCTGGCATTAATTCAATTACATCAAGTATATTTGATGATATTATATTATGTGCTACTCTAACTCCCATATCCCTTTCTGGGAATACAACCTTATCTGCACCTATCTTATATAAAACCTTACCGTGTATTTCACTTTGTGCCTTTGCAATTACAGTTTTAACTCCTAGCTCCTTTACTATTAAAGTAGCCATAATTGAAGCCTGAATATTAGAGCCTATAGTTATTACTGCAACGTCAAAATTTCTTATACCTAAAGCCCTTAACGCATTTTCATCCTCAGCATCCGCTTGGATAGCATGAGTTACATACTCAGATATTTCTTGAATTATATTAATGTCCTTATCAACTGCAAGCACATCATATCCTAATTTATATAAAGTCTTAGCAACTGATTCTCCAAATCTTCCACAACCAATAACAACAAATTGTCTCATAACTTCCTCCTTTACGCCGCTTGCGGCACTAACCTATAATAATTTTACCTTCTGGGTAAGTATAATTTCCAACGCATCCATGCTGGCGTGAAGCAACAGCAAGTGCAATAGTAAGAGGTCCTAAACGTCCTATAAACATTGTACATGATATTACTATTTTACTTAGAGCGCTTAAAAATGGTGTAACATTTCTTGTAAGTCCAACTGTTCCAAAGGCAGAAACCGACTCAAACAATACATCAACATAAGAAAAAACATTAGTATTCTCAACTATACTTAATATCATTGAAACTACAACTACAACTGCAAATGCAATTCCAATAACTGATATTGCCTTCATAATAACAGTAAAGGAAATACGCTTTTGATAGATTTCTATATCCCTTTTACCATAGATTGTACTGTGTATAGCTAAAACAGCAACTGCCATTGTAGTAATCTTAACTCCCCCAGCAGTGGAGCCAGATGAACCACCTATAAACATAAGTATTATCATCATTATAGCTGTAGAATCTCTCATAGACGCAATATCAACTGTGAAATATCCCGCAGTTCTAGCAGATACACTTTGGAAATAAGATGCTTGAAGTTTTCCAAAAAAGTTTAATTCTCCTATTGTACCAACATTGTTATACTCTAAAGCTAAAAATAAAACTGTACCTGAAATTAATAATATAGCCGTCATAACTAAAACAATTTTAGTATGTAAGCTAAATTTTTTGAAACGTCTAACCTTAATTAGCTCTATAACAACTATGTATCCCAATCCACCAAAGATAATTAAAAATGTTGTGCATATATTAATTATTGGATTAACTACATACGGCATAAAGCTTTGAGAACCTATAAGATCAAATCCCGCATTGCAAAATGCTGATATAGCATGGAAAATACTATACCAAATTCCTGTTAAAAAACCATATTCTCTACAAAACACTAGTGAAAATATTAAAGCTCCAATAAGTTCAACAGTAAATGTATATATAAGTACATTTTTAGTTAATCTAACAACACCTTGTAATTCATCTATGTTTCTTTCTTCTTTAATTAGCAAACGAGTTTTAAGCGATATTTTTTTGCCTAAGAAAAAGAATATAAATGTAGATAGCGTCATCAAGCCAAGCCCACCAATTTGTATCAAAAATAAAATTACAACTTTACCAAAAAAAGTCCATTGTGTAGCTGTTGTAACAACAGTTAATCCTGTAACACACACAGCTGATGTAGCTGTAAATAGTGCATCGATAAATCCTACGCTATTACCATCAACGCTTGCAAAAGGGAAATTTAACAAGGTTGCACCAAAAAATACTACTCCTACAAACCCCATTATAAAAAGTAGTGGTGGATTTCTTTTAAAGGAATTATCATTATTATTGCCTTCCATAAACTAGCACCTCTATTCGTTTGAACATATAATGATACAATTATATCTTAATAATAATATTTTTCAACATTTTTTTGATATTATTAACAATATTAAAATAATATTATTAACAATATTAAAATAATATTATTAACAATATTAACTGCAAAAATAACAAAAAGACTGTTGCCAGCCTTTTATTATTTATTAGTCCTATTTTACTAAGTTTACAAGATTAGTGAATCCAGCTGGATCATATATAGCCATTTCAGAAAGCATTTTTCTGTTAATTTCTATGTTAGCTTGTCTTAATCCACTTATAAATTTGCTATATGAAATACCATTTGCTCTTGTAGCAGCATTGATTCTTGCTATCCACAATTGTCTGTATTCTCTTTTCTTTTGTTTTCTTCCTACGTAAGCATAAGCAAGCGACTTCATTACTGCTTGGTTAGCCATTTTATAATGTTTACTTTTAGCACCATAGTATCCTTTAGCAAGTTTTAGGACTTTACGATGATTCTTTTTAGCGTTAACGGCTCTTTTTACTCTTGCCATTTTAAATTTCCTCCTTTATGGTTATTCTTAATATGGTAGTATTTTTCTTATTCTTGGAGCATCTACATCAGATACTAAAGTACCTTTTCTTAAATTTCTTATTGATTTACTTTCTTTTTTACCTGTAAAGTGATTTTTTCCGGACTTTGCTCTTTTAAATTTTCCACTTCCTGTTTTAGTAAATCTCTTAGCTGCTGATCTGTTAGTTTTTACCTTTGGCATAGCTCTTCCTCCTTCTTATGTTACTTATGTTAATTTTTAGGATTTAAAAACATTATCATATTTCTGCCTTCTATTTTAGGCATCTTTTCTATCGTCGATTTTTCGCTAGTCAATTCAGCAAATTTCATCAAAACTTTTTGACCAATATCTGAATAGCCTATCTCTCTACCTCTAAATCTAACAACGACTTTAACTCTATCTCCGTCTTCTAAAAACTTAGAAGCATTTTTCGCTTTCACTCCTAAATCATGCTCTTCGATGTTTGGAGTCAATCTAATTTCTTTTACACTAATTACTTTTTGTTTTTTCTTAGATTCTTTTTCTTTCTTAGTTAACTCATACTTATACTTACCATAGCTCATAATTTTACAAACTGGTGGTACAGCATTTGGCGATATGCTAACTAAATCTAATTTTTGCTTTTCAGCAAGGTCTAAAGCTTCATCTATGCTTATAACCCCTAACTGAGTTCCATCAGAGTCAATGACTCTTACTTCCTTTTCACGAATTTGATCGTTAATTTGAAGTTCTTTAATAAAGATACACCTCCTACAATAAAAAAAGATAGCTTTAAACCGCTACCTCAAACATACAAAATTCTGTATCTTTTATGATAACCCTACTAACAGTATAAAAGTACTAAAAATACCAAAAGTATTAAAGTGCTTTGTACGCCATAAGGTGAGAAGCGGTTACTTCTTCTTGTCACTATGATAGTATATAACTTAAACTATAAAATGTCAACATTATTTTTATGTTTTTTTATAATTCTTATAAATTTTGTAATAGTTTTTCACTATTTAGGTAAAAATATAATCAACCATATAAATTAAATAAAAAAATATAAGTAATAGGAGCTAAAATGAAAAACAAATTTTACCTTTTATCATTTATTCTTGTTTTATATAATATTATAATATATATTTTATCAAAAATATTTACATTATCTATTTGGTTCTATTTACCTTTTGTTATATATCTAATTGCTATGATAGCATATTTTTTTGCAAATGGAAAGAAAAATACAGAAGAAACTGATGAGCTTTCAGTATCAATTGGCAATTTTGACAAAAAAAAGACTGAGGTAGAGGTTTCAAAATTTTCATTTGAAGATATTGCTGGCTTAGAAGAAATCAAAGAAGATTTTAATGATATAATTGATTTTTTAAATGATGAGCAAAAATATAAGGCTATGGATGCTAAGGTTCCTCGTGGTGCAATACTTTATGGTCCTCCGGGAACTGGCAAAACAATTTTAGCTAAGGCAATAGCTGGAGAAGCTAAAGCTACTTTTATTTATGCAAGTGGATCTGAATTTGTGGAAAAATATGTAGGTGTAGGAGCTAAAAGAGTTAGAACGCTGTTTGAAAGGGCTAAAAAGGAAGCACCTAGTATTGTTTTTATTGATGAGGTAGATGCTCTAGGAAGCAAAAGAAATACCGAAAGCAATAATGAAAAGGATCAGACACTAAATCAATTATTAGTAGAGCTTGACGGATTTAACAATACGCAAAATGTTATTGTAATAGCAGCCACAAACAGGATAGATTTACTTGATGAAGCACTTTTAAGACCTGGTAGATTTGATAGAAAAATATATGTTGGCAACCCAAATTATAACTCAAGATTAAAAATACTCGAAGTTCATACTAAAAATAAGCCACTTGATAAAAAAGTATGCTTATCTGATATAGCCAATAAAACACATGGATTCTCAGGAGCTCAACTTGCAAACATAGCAAACGAAGCAGCATTAAAAGCTATAAAGGATAGAAATAAAAAAATTATACAAGAAAATTTTGAATTTGCTATCGAAAAAATAGCAGCAGGACTTGAGATAAAAAACCCTACTGTAAGTAAAAAGGAAAAACAAACAGTAGCCTATCACGAAGCTGGGCATGCAGTAGCAGCAAAGGTATTAAATATTGATAAAATTCAAAAGATTTCTATTATACCAAGAGACAAGGCGCTTGGATATGTAATGAAGTTCCCTACAGAGGATAAGTATCTATATACTAGAAATGAACTCTACAATAGGATTATTGTATTCTTAGCGGGAAGAGCAGCAGAGGAAATATATATAGGAGAAATATCCTCAGGAGCTTCTAATGATTTAAAAGAATCCACTAATTTAGTATATGAAATGATATGTAGTTACGGAATGAGCAAAAATCTTGAAAATTTTTACATTGATGAACAGCTGTTTAAGTATTTTGTAGAGCCTATAAAGATTGAAGCATCAGAGCTTATTAAAAAATTATATAAGGATTCTGTTGCTCTAATAGAAAGCCATAAAGAGATAACAGAATATATTGCACAGTATTTAATGACATACGAGTGTATTGATTCGGCTAAACTTGAAGAAATTTTCAACCATTTTAATTATGAAGCACAAGCAAATTAAAAAACGAACGTCACAAAGCTATTTAATCAACAGCTTTGTGACGTTTTTACATAGTGTGAATGTTTTTTTACACTATCTACCTATGTTTGGTAAATATGGTATCGGATTTTTTATAACACCATTTACTCTGACCTCAAAGTGCAGATGTGGTCCGGTTGATTCACCAGTTGAACCACTGAGAGCTATAACATCTCCTCTGTTTACCTCTTGTCCAACACTTACTAAAAGCTTAGTATTATGACCGTATACAGTAGCGATTTTACCACCGTGATCTATGATTACATAATTTCCATAGGACCAATGACTTTCAGCTACTATAACAACTCCTGAATTTGCAGCATAAACCTCTGTATTATATGGGCAGCGAATATCAATGCCTCTATGGTTTGACCAATATCCATATAATGGATGACTTCTTTTTCCAAAATAAGATGTTATTCTATTTTGATTTGTCGGAAGAGGCCAAAGCATTTTTCCTCCAGCATACTCACTGTCAAGTTGTAATTGCTGTATCTTTTTTTCAACTTCTGAATTAGCTTTAAGCATTCTTTCTTCTGAAGCTTGCATTTCTTTCATGTCATTTTGTAACTCTGCCATATAAACTTCTTTTGCACTTTGAGATGCTTCAACCTGTTTCTTTTTATCATCAAGCTTTGCTTTAGCTGCCTTAACTCCCTCTTTTTCTTTTTCCTGTTGAGCCTTTAATTCTTCTAAATTAGTCTTCTGTTCTTGTATGTCCTTAAGCAAATTAACATCTTCTCTAACTATTAGCTGAATCATGTCCATTCGAGTAAGTGCGTCTATTAGGTTTTCAGAATTTAGGACTATCTCTATGTATCCAACATCCCCTCTTTTATAGGATGCTCTAAGTCTTTGCTCTAGTGTAAGATTATTTTCGTCTATTTCTACAATCAGTTGTTCTATAGCAACACCATTTGCCTCGATTTTAGCATTTAAATCATTTATTTCGAGCTGCAAGCCATCTGCTTCCGCATTTAAGCCAGCTAACTCTAAATCTAATTTTGCAATCTCATTAGAAGTAGAAGCTTTTTCGTTTGCAAGTCTTTTTCTTTCAGCCTTAAGCTCCTCAATTTTTTTATTGTTCTCTTTCATTTGTTGTTGTAAATCTGATATACTGTTTGCACTTACATCAACCGGTCTAAATGCAAGTAAAACTAAAACAACAACAAGTATTAAGCTTATTGATTTTTTCAATTTCATATTCCCCCTCTATGCATTTAATAATTTTTAAATGAAATCCACCTTATTTTAACCAACATTATGCCATTTTTTGGCTTTATAAAAATTCTAGCGTGAAGTATTTTTTTCACGCTAGCATCATCTGTCACCTTTTAGTAATAAAGTTTTTATTATTTTGTTTTTATTTTACATAAGGTATTGGATCTACTACAACACCGTTCTTTCTAACCTCGAAATGTAAGTGTGGACCAGTTGACTCACCAGTTGATCCACTTAAAGCTATAACATCACCCTTATTTACCTTTTGTCCAACACTTACTAAAAGCTTAGTATTATGTCCATAAACTGTAGCAATTTTACCACCGTGGTCTATTATTACATAATTACCATAAGACCAATGTTTCTCAGCTACTATAACAACACCAGAGTTAGCTGCATAAACTTCTGTATTATATGGGCAAGCAATATCTATACCTCTGTGATTTGTCCAATATCCATATAAAGGGTGAATTCTCTTACCAAAATATGATGTTATTCTTTTTTGATTTGCCGGAAGAGGCCACATCATTATTCCGCCAGTATATTCGCTCTCAAGCTGTAATTGCTGAATCCTTTTTTCAAACTGAGTGTTTTCCTTTTCCATTTTTTCTTCTAGAGCTTGCATTTTTTTCATGTCATTTTGCAGCTGTGCCATATAGGTTTCTTTTGTACTTTGAGATGCTTCAACCTGTTTCTTTTTATCATCAAGCTTTGCTTTAGCTGCCTTAACATCTTCCTTTTCCTTTTCCTGTTGAGCCTTTAATTCTTCTAAATTAGTCTTCTGTTCTTGTATGTCTTTAAGTAGATTAACATCTTCTCTAACTATTAACTGAATCATGTCCATACGAGTAAGTGCGTCTATTAGGTTTTCAGAATTTAGGATTATCTCTATGTATCCAACATCCCCTCTTTTATAGGATGTTCTAAGTCTTTGTTCTAATATTAAATTATTTTCATTGATTTCTACGCCTAACTTTTCTATAGCAACACCATTTGCCTCGATTTTAGCATTTAAATCATTTATCTCGAGCTGCAAGCCATCCGCTTCTGCATTTAAGCCAGCTAACTCTAAATCTAATTTTGCAATCTCATTAGCAGTAGATTTTTTTTCTCCATTAAGCTTATTTCTTTCAGCTCTAAGTTCTTCAATCTTTTTATTATTCTCTTTCATTTGTTGTTGCAAATCTGATATACTACTTGCACTTACATCAACCGGTTTAAATGCAAGTAGAACTAAAACAACAACAAGTATTAAGCTTATTGATTTTTTCAATTTCATTTTCCTCCTCTATGCATTCAAGAATTTTTTTAATGAAATAAGACTTCCAAGTGTTCCTATTCCAACACCTATAGTTACAAATATAATAGCTATATCTTTGAAAATCACATTGAATTTCACAATATATGTGGAGAATCCTGATAACAAGAACTCTGTTAGGTATCCAGTAAAGTAATTATAGCTAAGTGCTATAATACCAGTTGCAATTAACGAACCAATTATACCTAATACAATCCCCTCTATTATAAATGGACCTCTAACATATCCATTAGTTGCACCTATATACTGCATAAGCTCTATTTCTTTACGCCTGAATACTACAGTAATTTTTATAGTATTTGATATAATAAAAATACTTATTAGTATCAATATGCCAATAATGACAGTTCCTACATTTTTGAGCATTTGAGATATAGAAACTAAGCTTTTTACAGCATCTTGATAATATCTTATATCTTCAACAAATCCACTTTTCTTTATTTCTTGAATTACATAATCTGAATATTTTACATCTTTTAACTGAACTATATATGTATTTGGAAGAGGGTTTTTTCTAAGACCTTCTAAAAGGTACGCTTCATCGCCCCATTTTACCTTTTCTTGCTCTAGCGCAATATCTTTGGGTTGGTAAACTACAGTTAATACACCATCAATCTTACTTATATCAGTCCCTAACTGCTTTATTTCCTGGTCTGTTGCTTCTTCAATGACATATACCGCTATTTCATCAAATTCCTCTTTAGTAACCATAGCAGCATTGTTTATATTTAATACTAATAATACTATGTATCCAAGAATTATTAATACAGCTGTTACAGAGCCTATTGATGCCATACCCATCATTTTATTTCTAAACATGCTTTGAGCTGTTTGTCTTAATATGTATTTTGCTTTTTTAGAACTCATTTGTATACCCCCCTGATTTAATGTCCCTAATTATAGAACCTTTTTTTAGTTCTATAACTCTTTTTTGCATTCTATTAACTATTTCCTTATCATGGGTTGCCATAATCATTGTGGTACCACGTTTATTTATTTCAGTAAATATCTTCATAATTTCCTGAGAAGTATCTGGGTCAAGGTTGCCTGTAGGCTCATCTGCTATGATAGTTTCTGGTCTATTGACAACTGCTCTAGCAATTGCTACACGTTGTTTTTCTCCGCCTGACAATTCATCAGGATAGGATTTTGATTTATCTGCAAGTCCAACCATAGTTAAAACTGTGGGTATTTCTCTTCTAATAGTTTTAGGGCTTGTACCTATTATCTCCATAGCAAAAGCCACATTTTCATACACAGTCATTTTAGGAAGCAATCTATAATCCTGAAATACAAAACCAATTTTTCTTCTGTAGTCAGAAACGTTTCTTCTTCTTATTTTAGTTATATTTTCACCTTTATATAATATCGTTCCATTTGTCGGATTTTCTTCTTTTAATAATAATTTTACAAGTGTACTTTTACCTGCTCCACTTTTTCCAACAAGAAAAACAAATTCACCTGGAGTAATTTTTAAGTTAATATTATTAACAGCTAAAAATTCTTTTTTATATATTTTACTTACATCTATAAACTCAAACACATTTTCACCTCTGCAATAATTTTATTAACAACATACCAATATAACATTTTATTATACTATATTACATTTTACCTGATTTTTAATAATTATTCTACTTAATTTTACTTTATTTAAGAAAAAATTTAAATACTTTTTTGAAAAAAAATAAAACTATATTTAATTTATAGTTTTATTTTCTAAAAATTACATTAATAGTAATTATTTTTTATATTCTTTGTCTAATATTACTTTTTGTGGTAATTCTTTTAAATCGGTCTTTACAACAATGAATGGATATGTAAGCACCTGTGCTTGAACTTCACCTGGTTTAGGATCAATAAATTCTGCAATTACTCTTACGGTTTGTTCATTATCAATTGTCTCTAATAATATTTTCTTAATATCTACACTATATCCAGCAGAACTTTTTTCTCCTCTTGTTACTACAACATATATTTCATCATTAACCTTACAAACTAAAGCTTTCTCTTTCATTCTATAATTTGGTAGGATTTCAACTATTTGTGCAGGTATATTATCTTCTTCAACTACGGTAAAATCTACTGTTTTAGGTCTTCCTTTTGCAAACCTAAAGAAATATATTAGCGCAATAACCAAAACAATAACAGCAATAATTCCTATATACTTTTTCATATTACCCTCCAATTTAACATTGATATTCAACGTTAATCTATTCTATTACTAAGTATATTCGTTATATTATTATTTATGTAAAAAAATAAGAACTTAGCAATGCTAAATTCTTATTTAACTAGTTTTTTAACAGCTTCAACTATCTCTTTTTCTGTTAAGCCGTATTTTTCTAATAGTTCATTTGGTTTTCCAGATTCACCGAATGTATCCTTAACTCCAATTCTTATTAGTGGAACAGGACATTCCTCTGATATTGCTTCTAATACTGCACTTCCAAGTCCACCAATTATGCTGTGCTCTTCAGCAGTTACTATTCTTTTTGTTTCTTTTGCAGCTTTTATTATTAATTCGGCATCTATTGGCTTAATTGTATGAATATTTATAACTCTTACATTAATCCCTTCAGCCTTTAATATTTCAGAGGCCTTTAACGCCTTCTCTACCATTATACCCGTAGCAATAATTGAAGCATCATTGCCTTTTACTAATTCTACACCCTTACCTATTTGAAACTCATAATTGTCATCAAATATTTCTTCAACTGCAGCTCTACCAAGTCTAATATATACAGGACCATTGTAATTTGCTGCTGCAATAACAGCTTTTTTTGCTTCAACTCCATCTGCTGGGTTTAATACAACCATGTTTGGTATGCTTCTCATTAAGCTTAAATCCTCTATAGCTTGGTGTGAAGCTCCATCCTCACCTACTGTAAGTCCAGCATGAGTAGCTGCTATTTTAACATTTAATTTAGGATAGGCAACAGTATTTCTGATAATCTCGAATGCTCTTCCTGCTGCAAACATAGCAAATGAACTTGCAAAAGGAACCTTTCCGGTTAATGATAAACCAGCTGCTGTTCCTATTAAATTTTGCTCTGCTATACCAACATTTATGAATCTTTCAGGAGCTACTTTATTAAATTCTGCAGTCATAGTAGATTTTGATAAATCTGCATCAAGTACTACTACATTAGGATTTTCTACAGCTAACTGTTTTAGCGCTTCACCATACGCTTGTCTTGTCGCTATTTTAGCCATTATTTAGTACCTCCTAACTCACTAAGTGCAATACTAAGCTCTTCATCACTAGGAGCTTTTCCATGCCATCCAGCATTGTTCTCCATGAATGATACACCTTTACCTTTTATAGTTTTAGCTATTATCATAACAGGTTTATCTGTTATTTTTCTTCTTTCTTCAAATGCTTTTTCTAAATTATTAAAATCATTACCATCAATCTTAATAACATGCCATCCAAATGCTTCAAACTTTTTGTCTAAAGGTTCAACTGAAACTACATCCTCATTTTTTCCATCAATTTGTAAACCGTTGTGGTCTAATATAGCTGTTACATTGTTTAGCTTATTATGTCCTGCAAACATTGCAGCTTCCCAAACCATACCTTCTTGCACTTCTCCATCTCCAAGCAAAACAAATACTCTATTAGACTTGTTATCCATTTTAAACCCAAGAGCCATACCATTTGCTATAGATAACCCTTGACCAAGTGACCCAGTAGATGCATCCACTCCTGGAACCTTTTTCATATCTGGATGTCCCTGTAATTTAGAATTTATTCTTCTTAATGTTTTAAGTGAATCTTTTTCAATAAACCCTTTTTCAGCTAAAGCTGAATATAGAACTGGAGCTGCATGACCTTTAGATAGAATAAATCTATCTCTATTTCCATCTTTTGGATCATCAATATTCATCTCTTTAAAATATAGATAAGTAACTATTTCTACAGCAGATAGAGATCCTCCAGGATGTCCACTTGAAGCATCATGAACCATTTGAACAATGTTTTGTCTAATGCTGTTAGCTACTTTTTCTAATTGAACGTAACTCATATACATGCCCATGCCTCTATTGCACAACGAACCATGAAATCTTTTTGCATGGGCTCGGTGCCTACTCTCTTATTATTTTTCATTTCCTTCAACCTTTCCTCCAAATTTAAATTTATTTATTATTTTAACTAATTTATTAATTATTTATTGAATGTACTCTCCCAATCAGATAGGAACTGTTTTATCCCTTTATCTGTCAGAGGATGATTAAGCATTTGATTTAGTATTTTAAAAGGCACTGTAGCTATATGGCAACCTAATGAAGCCGCTTTAGTAACATGTATTGGATTTCTAATACTTGCTGCAATTATCTCAGTATTTATATCTATATGATTATTAAATATATCAACTATTTCCTCTATTAATATTAATCCATCTAGTCCTACATCATCTAAACGACCTAAAAAAGGACTTACATATGTTGCACCTGCTTTAGCAGCAAGTAAAGCTTGAGCTGCTGAAAATATTAAAGTTACATTAGTTTTTATTCCTTTTGAAGACAGTATTTTTACTGCTTTTAATCCTTCTTCTGTCATTGGTATTTTTATTACTACGTTTTTATGAATTTTTGAAAGCACTAAAGCTTCCTCAACCATATTATCACTTTCTATAGCTATAACCTCTGCACTTATTGGGCCATCTACTATTTCTGCTATTTCTTGTATTGTCTTGTGAAAATCTCTTCCTTCTTTAGCGATTAAGGATGGATTAGTTGTAACACCACAAACTATACCCATATCATTTGCCTTTTTTATCTCATCTAAATTGGCAGTATCAATAAAAAGTTTCATATTTCCTCCATTTATTCGATTTCTTTTATTATATCATTACCACTAAATATAACCTTAAGCATAAACTGTGGTAAAAGAATTTGACGTTTTATTCTTTTCGGTTCTTTCATAAGCCTATAGAACCATTCAAGTCCTAATTTTATGTAAATATCTGGCGCTCTTTTTACTTCACCTGCTAAACCATCAAAAGTACCGCCATTACCAACTATTATTTTTGCATTTATTAGGTTTTTGTTATACTCAATCCACTGCTCTTGTTTTTTTGCTCCAAAGCCGACAAAAAGCATATCTGGTGCTTTATCATTTATATCATCAATTAACCTTTTTTCCTCTTCATGTCCTTGCATACCAAGATGAGTACCTTTAAAATATCCGTCACTTACTCCTACAATATTTACATTAGGACAATCCTTTTTTATGTTTTGAGCTGCTTTTTCAGCTACACCTGGTTTACCACCAACAAAATAAATTTTCAAACCTTTTTCGTTGGCAAGCTTAATTAAATTTACAGTTAAATCGTAACCAGCTACCTTTTCTTTCAATGGATGCTTTTTAATTTTAGCAGCGTATATAAGGCCTATACCATCTGGTATATTTAAATCTGATTTGTTTAATAATTCCTTAAATTCTTCATCATTTTTTGCCATCATAATAAACTCTGTATTTGGAGTATAAATAACAAACTGTTCACCATTATTTACTTTTTTTTCGCAAGTATTAACAGCTTCATCCATAGTTACATTGTTTATACGAGTTCCCATTATATCTATTTTTTTCATACTAACCTCATATATTATCTATTATATCTAAGTTTACTTGAATAGTTTCTCTTAATTTATTAACACTTTTTTCAAGTTTTTCTTGTTCCTGTTCTTTGTTATCTAATTTTGATATAATTTCTTTATAAAGTGCTTCACTATCTATACTATTAACATTAAGGTCAGTAAAGACTTCCATGTCTAAGCACTGTAAAAACTGGTCAATTTTTGGGTCATATGATAATGCAACAAAAGGCACATATGCAGAGGCTGAAAGAATCAAGGCATGAAGCCTTATTCCAACTAGTAAATCCATATTTTTTATAATTTCCATTGCCTCCTGTGTTGATAATCTATTCTTAATAAATTTCGCTTTTTCACCTAGCTTACTTTCCAATTCATTTAGTAAAAATAAATCCATATTATATTGAAAGCATATAAAAACACATTCAATACCATCATTATATAACTTATCAACAACCTTACATATTTCCTCAGTCAACTCAATATTTTTCCAGTTTCTTAATGTAAAACAAATTCTTGTTTTATCAGAATCTTTTTTTCTTTCACGTTTAAATCCAAGACCTATAACTGGATCAGCAGAAAATTTAATTTTACTTTTTTCTATATTCATTTTTTCAAGTATATCTACTGACATATAGTCACGAACAGTAATTATATCTGCTTTTTTTAACACTTTACTAACATATTTTAAATTCGATTCATGTATAATAGGCCCAATACCCTGACTTAATAATACTACTTTTTTACCCATTAATTTTGCTAATTTTATTAAGAACAGATAATAGTGAATACTCCTTTTACTAGTTACATCCTGTAGCAAGCTTCCACCACCAAAAACTAATGCATCTGTTTTGAACAAGTATTTAACAACAGATATTATATTGTATCTATCTATTGATTTTACATTATATCTTTTGTTTGTTTCCTCAGGGTTACCAGACAAAACGACTACATTTTTTATATTACTACTATCTCTAAAATACATTAGAAACATTTCTAGTATTGCTTCGTCCCCTAAATTGCCAAATCCATAATAACCCGCTAATAGAATATTTTTCACTTTAATCGCTCCTGCATATTAGTAATTATTTTGTAAATTCCATTTAATATAATTATTGCTATACTACCAATAATTATACCAAAACACATTGAAATTAACGTTCTGTCAATTGATAGATATAAAGGTGTTCTAATATGACAAAATGTATTAATTATAGAAGATGTACCTATAACACCTATTAGCATAAATGCTTCTGTAACAAATGGAATCTTTTTATTTGCAGCAAATACAGCAGCAAATATAGCAGGAAACGCCATAAGAAATTCCTTAGTTCTAGGTCTTGCTATTAAAATATTCTCTAAAAAGTTTCTAACAATCAGCTCTATATTAGAAGGTTGCACGTTTGTTTCGTGACCAGTTCTAGCAATATAAATGTATCCTACTACTGCTAATATACCTGCTAATAAAATATAATAAACCTTAATATTTGCATTTAAAACCTTAGCTATTGGACTTACAATAGTTTTTAAGTTGTTTTCTACCACATTGTCATTTATAAACTGTAAAATTAAAATTAACAAGTAAACGCCAAATGGCAATAGCTGTGCTATCTTAACACCTCTAAATATATCAAGCTCAATCATATATTTAACATCGCTTAAAATAGCAACAATAAACGCAGCACCAGCTAATGAAATTAAACATGTTACTATAAGCACTATAGATGAACTAAATATCATTTTTGAAGTTGTTAATTCCTTTTTACTTGATTTTATTTTCTTTATCATTGACATAAAATAATAAACTGCTATTCCAGAAAAAGCAACTGCAGCACATAAAGCAAACAGCTTTTCTGATAAATTCCTGCTAACAAAAGGAGCAAAGAAAGCACCTAATGATAATACATATAAAATCTTTCCTATATTATTGTGTAATTTAAACACGCTATTAAATAGATAAACACTTGCTACTGCTACTCCTAGACATAAAATTGCAAGCCTAAAATTTCCTATATGAAACTCAGTTACAGAGTTAGTTTTGCCTAATTTCATGTCATGAGGTTCAAGTCTTTCTTTTAAGCTATTGAATGTTCTTTCATATTCAGCTACATTAGTTAAATATTTATCTGTTCCCTCGTAAAATGGCTTAAATAAAACAAATCTAATATTTCTTTCAGTAACAGCACGATATATTGAATTTTCAATTTCTTCTGCTCCATCATATCCATATACCTGATATCTTTGTCTTATCCAATCCCACATTGTAAATCCTCTTACAGTCTCATAATTAAGATTTGTAACAAGCTCTACAATTCCTTTTTGTTCAATGTTCTCTCTTTGATTGCTTGCTTCAATTAAAACCGGCATTGCGTTGTTTTCTCTAAGATATTCTTCTAAATCTATAGTATTATTAGGATAGCCTAAAACTTCTTTACCGTTTACTATATATAATCTAGGAGTTAATCCATATTTTTGATTCTCAGCCGCATATGCATCTATTAATTTTTCTGTGTATCTTGTATAGTTTAATGGTCTTAAAATAACATCTAATCCGCACTCTTTAGCTAAATTTATTTTTTCTTCTAAATATCCAATTCCAATGTTAAATAATCTTGAATCTTCTACTTGTTTTGTTTCATATATTGCATCACCAAAAACGTTGTATACTTTACTAGTAGCACCATAGTATATATCGTCAACTATACCTGATAAAACTATATAATCAACATTTTCGCCCTCATAGGTTTTATATAATTCATCAGGATATCTTAATGATAAGCCATTTATAATATAATCATAAGTAGCCTTATCACCAACACGTACTATAGCATCATTATTTGATAGACTCTCTGTTTTTATATCATCCACCAGTTTTGTTGGAAATTCTTTTTCCCAATATAACGATTTTGACAATTCACTAACTATAAAGGTTTTAATATCATAACCCTTTTTAATTAGCGTGTTAATTGTTTCCTCTTGAATGGTAACAGATTCTGCACCAAGACTTTCAAATTTTTTCAACCAAAATTCCATATCTCCATCTGTGCTATCTGTAAATTTAACCATTTCTTCATAGTCTAATGAAATCTCTATAGTTTTGTAATCTTCTTCAACCTTCATTCTTTGAAATCCTGTATACAAACCAACTAACAAGCATAATACAATAAGTATTATTGCAGCCTTATTAAAATTTGAATAACTCATAAATTTCTTCATTGGAATCTCCTCACTGCTAAAAAAATGAAATTTCTATTTATTTATTTTTCTAAAATAATCTTTGTTAATAATTATATCAGATACTTTTAAATCAAGTAATTTATTTGATAAATCTTCTTTATAAATTTTCGGATCAATTATATAGCCAGTTTTCATATCATAAAATGTACTTGTATCACTAATATACATATAGTCATCAGTTATGACTGAGCTATATCTTAAAACCGCATAACCCTCATCATTAGGAATATTTAGCATATCCTTACCTAACATATAAGGCATATCTAAGTCCATTAAATTAGCTATTGTTGGTAAAACATCAATTTGTCCTCCGACACTTTCTACTCTTTCCACTACATTAGCCCCTGGCACATGAACTATTACAGGTACCTTCTGTAAATTTTTCCAGTTAAATTCATTATATTCTACACCTAAAAATTCAGAAACATCTCCTTTTTGATCTTCAAATAATGCTGAATGATCGCCATAAATAACAATTATTGAATTATCATAAATACCTTTTTCTTTAAGCATCTCAAATAATTTTTCTAATGCATAATCGTCATATCTAGCTCCCCTTAAAAAATTACCCAGCTGTTTTCCTTGATATTTACCAACATCGAGATTATCCATGCCTATAAATGCATCATAAGGATGGTGGCTGCTTAATGTAACATTAAAGGAATAAAACTTGTTATTTAAATCTATCTTATCAAGTGTTTGCCTAAAAAAGGATTCGTCACTTACTGCCCATCCAATAACCTCATCTAATTCATAGCTGTATAAGTGATAAAATGTTTCAAATCCAGCGTTATCGTAAAAGTTTTGTCTGTTCCAAAATGACGGCTTATAAGCATGAGATACATAAGTGTTATAACCTTCACTTTTTAAGGCTTTCGCTAAGGAATTATATAAGTTATTAGGATATCTAAAGTATACAGCTCCTGAACCTACTGGATATAAAGAGTTATTAATTAAAAATTCAGCATCAGAAGTGTTTCCGCCAGCAACTTGATTATAGATATTTTCCATATATACACTTTCTTTTATCAAGCTGTTTAAAAATGGTGTAATCTCTTGATTGTTAATAGTATTTTCTATAACAAACTCTTGCAATGCTTCAACCTGAACTACGATTAAGTTTCTATCTTTTGCAACTCCATTATATCTTGGGTTTTGAACTTTATTCGCATTTTTATTTGCAAAATAATCTGATACTGTCAGCTTCTCTTCGGCTGTTAGTGCTCTTTTTCGTTCAACCTCATCATTTATGAAGTTTTTTATATCATAATAGTGATAATATAAGATGCTTAAATCCTTTGCAGCGTAGTTTCTATCATAGGCATGTAAAGATGTGTTAGCTTTGTTAAAGTAACTGCTAAACATTAGAAATGCAACAGTCATTACTATAGCTGATGATACAAAAGCATATCTTCTTTTTATAACATACGCAGGATATTTTTTCCTTAGTGCTCTTTTTATAAAGAAAATTATTAAATATATAGGTAAATCTATAAAATAAACTATATCTTTAATTTTAAACAAGCTCCCTGCACTACCTGTTATATCTCCCACCAATTTCAATTGATATATTAGTGACACACTTATTGGCAACTGATAATACCTAAAATACAGGGTGTCAGCTAAAAACAGAACACTTAGAATTATATTAGTTACAAACAATGCTCCATTTCTTCTTTTTTTAAATGCTAGGAATAATACTGAAAAAATCATCAATATAATGCTTATTGCTGCACGCATTGTATTTATATTAACATCATTATAATATGCTTCATTTATATTCAATCCTGTTGTAAACTGAAGATAAAATACTTTAACACCAATAGCAATTATAAAATATATATAATACATTACATCAATGATAATAGTATTATATCTTATCAAAAAATCTTTTATCTTTTTCATCGTACATCTCCAATTTCTTTTGCTAATATCTATAAAGTATAAGGTTATGCCTATGTTGACAATAATTTTGTTTTATAAGCATACATATTATACAATATCACAAAACCATTAATAAATCAATATATTAATTTATCAATACAATTTTATATAAACAATATTAAATATTTCTTAAACATTTTCTATTGTATTTATTATAGTTTTACTTTAAAATACTATTATCAGCAAGAGCGAAAGAAAATTTTTAGGAGGGACAACTTGAAAAAAATATTGATACTAATTTTAGTAATTGCTATTATATTTGCATTACCAATTAGTGCGGCACCCGGTGATAATAGCGATCCTATTGTTGTATTAAGTTACTTAAACCAAAGATTTAACGAACTTATAGCAAAATATAATTTAGACAAAGTTGCTGAGCATGAAAAAACTATAGCTGAGCTTAAAGAAAAAATAAAAAATGGTAGCAATGGTGGCACTGGTGCAAGTACTCTTGAGGTAGTTAATCTAAAAGCAGGTGAAAAACTCATAGCAGGAGCTGGAGCAGAAATTATTTTAAGAGGTGGAAAAGCTACCGCTATAGCAAGTGATTTAGGTGGACTTTCAGATGTAACAAAAGCAGTAGATATAGCGCATGGTGTTGACATAGCTCCAAATCATTTACTTATAGTTCCTCGTAACGACGGACGTGGTGTTTTGGCAACCACAGCAGCCATCTTAATGGTTAGAGGAGAATATAAAGTAGTAAGTCAATAATAAGAAGCTCTGAATTGTTTATATTATAAACAATCAGAGCTTTATTTCTCTAATAAGCAAGATTTAGCGTTTCCTCAAGAACTGCTTGTTCGCATATTTGAGAGTTTTTTGGTATATTAAAATTAACTACAGATTCTGCAATTTCTAAATCTATTTCATTATAAACATAGCTTTCACCATCTATACATAGATTTATTGGAAAATTGCTTTTTATACTTACTTTTCTACACTTTTTATACGTGCATATTTTTTTTATAGCCTTATTAATTAAGTGCTCACCTTTTTTATACTTATCTATAAGATTTAATATTTTAAATCTTGATACCTTTTTTACCAAGCATACATCTAATAATCCATCATTAATACCTGCATAAGGAGCACATTTGTATCCTCCGCCATAATAGGTACCATTAGCAACGACACTTAATAAAAAATTGTCTTTAATTACGTCCCCATCATCAAATTCAATTTCAAGGGCTTTACCAAGTCTTTTTAATAAGCTATATAAAACGGATAGATAATAACATCCCGGTCCAGATATAAAAGGTATCCTTTTAAATTTATGCATATTAAAAGCAACATCTGCATCAAATCCAATATTGCAAACAGATACTGCATACTCGTCCTTAATTTTTATTAAGTCAATTGGTACAATATTTCCATTAATTTGCATATCAATATTATAAAAGTTATCATTAGATGTAAAGTTTTTCACAAAATCATTTCCGCTACCGCATGGAATTAAACCTACGCTTACATGATTGTATTTACAAGCAATGTTTACAACCTCATGCAAAGTACCGTCCCCGCCACATGCATAAAAAATATAAGGTTTATTATCCTTGCATTTTTCCTCAACATAATATTTACTATCTCCCCTACCCCTTGTAACATATATCTCGTAGCATTCTTCTTTACCTTTAAAATAACTGTTTATTGTTTTTTCTAGCTCAATTTGGTATTTACCGTTTCCAGCTACTGGATTGATTATAAATATATGCTTCATTTTTCCCTCTCTCATTATGCCACGAAGTGGCAACACAATTAAATCTATCATGCAAATTATACTATATTTTTTTTTATTTTAAAAGCATATTTTAGTAATAACTGTAATTCAAAAATATAGAATTATAAATACATTTTATTGACAAATATCTAATATAGTATTAGAATATTATCTAATGAATAATTTACCATTTTTCCTAATATTATAAATAGTAATTGGGCATATTTACTTTAAATATGTATTTATAAATGCATGTTTGAGAATTGAAAAAACATTATACACATGTTATAATATCGAAGATATTTAAAAAACAACTATGATAAAATAACGTTTATAACATTTACGAATCAGGAGAAAAAATATGAATGGCTATTGCTTAATTACATTTAAATCTATAACATATGCTATGCAATTTGAAAAACTAATGAAATCAAATAATATTGAATTTAAATTAATCCCAGTTCCACGTTCAATCAGTGCAAGCTGCGGAATGTGCGGGAAATTTGATATTGAAAAAAAAGACATTATATTAGAGCTATGTGATGAAAATAATATTTTGTATGAACAAACATATGAATTTTATAATTAAAAAGGTGGTAAACTATGTATCGACTATGGGCTAAAGCTATAAAAAACAATAAAATCATCAATTCCATAGATGTAAAAAATGGTGAGAATATCACTCAAGAGCAAAAGCTAAAAAAATGCCTATCTGAAATATTTTATAAGTTAGATGTAAGTGCACCTGTATGGCTTCCAAAGCATGATAAAGAATTTATGGAATTTAAAAAAATTATTTTTTATAAAGATGATTTCATAGACGATGTTATTTTTGACAAGCTAGAGATTGACTTAATAGATGATGGTATCAAAATAAAATAAATTCGATATCATATTAAAATGAGAAAGAGTGAAATGTATTTCACTCTAAATATTATGATGCCGATAAGCGGCATAATGGAGGAAATTATGTTAAATAAAGCGCTAATTGAAGATACGCTAAATGCTGCATTATCAACTGGTGGTGATTTTGCAGAAATCTTTGTTGAAGACAGAACAAATAGTCAGATAGAGCTAATAGGCGGTAAAATCGAATCAACTACTTCTGGAAGAGACTATGGCGTAGGAATTAGAATTTATAAAGGATTTAATAGTGTTTATGCCTACACTAATAAATCTGATAAGGATTCGCTGATATCTACTGCTAAAAAAGCAGCTCAAGCTATGCAAGGAGCTCAAAATAATATAACAATCAATCTTATTAAGACGGACATTATTAACAACCATAAAATATTAAGTGATCCTGATAAAATTGCTAAAACTAAAAAAGTAGAAGCAATGAGAAAGGCTTATGAGGCTGCTAAAAATTATGACAGTGTAATATCTCAGGTTACGGTTAGACACCTTGATCATGATCAACATATTATGATTGCAAACTCCGAAGGACTTTGGAAGGAAGACAGAAGAGTGAGAAATAGAATTTTAGTTAATTCTGTAGCTTCAAAGGATGGAGAAATGCAATCAGGCTCTATGAGTCCCGGTGCAATGAAAGGCTTTGAATTTATCGAAAATCTGGATCTTGAAGCAATTGGTAAAGAAGCATCTCGTATAGCAAAAACGATGGTAAATGCAAAATACTGTCCTAGTGGAAAATTCCCTGTTATTATAGATAACGGATTTGGAGGAGTTATCTTCCACGAAGCATGTGGACACGGACTTGAAGCTACTTCAGTTGCCAAAGGTACATCCATTTACTGCAATAAAGTAGGTCAAAAAATAGCTTCAAGCTTAGTAACAGCTATAGATGACGGAACCTTACCTAATGAGTGGGGCTCAATTAATATAGATGATGAAGGTAATCCTTCACAAAAAAATGTTTTAATTGAAAACGGTATACTTAAAGGATATATGATTGATAGACTAAACGGTAGAAGAATGGGTATGGAGTCTACAGGCTCAGGTAGAAGAGAGTCCTATAAATTTGCTCCAACATCAAGAATGACAAACACATATATAGCAGCTGGAACTTCCTCAAAAGAAGAAATATTTGCAAATACAGAATTTGGAATATATGCACGCTACATGGGCGGTGGCTCAGTAGATCCTAGTACAGGGGATTTTAACTTTGCAGTTATGGAAGGCTATATAGTTGAAAATGGAAAAATTACTACTCCTGTTCGTGGTGCCACTCTTATAGGTAAAGGTATAGAGGTTTTAACAAAAATAGATATGATTTCAGACAACATGACTTTTGGTCAAGGTATGTGCGGTTCATTAAGTGGTAGTGTTCCAACAAATGTTGGTCAACCACTCCTAAGAGTTTCAGAAATAACTGTAGGTGGAAGAGAGGAATAAAAGTGAAGAAAAAACACTCTTCACTCTATGGAAGAATCAAAAAAACGATTCTTCAAGTGTGAAATATTTTTTATTTCACACTGAAATTATGATAATGCCGCGGAGCGGCATAATGGAGGTAATTATGGATAAGAAAGCTTTAATAGATAAATTATTTCAATTAGGAAAAGAGCGCGGTCTAGAAGATATGGAGGTATCTTATAGAAATGGTACTTCTTTTTCATTAAGTATATTTAAAAGTGAACTTGATGATTATAGTTTATCGGAATCAGATGTTCTATCATTTAGAGGTATTTATAATGGTAAAATGGGCTATTCATATACAGAAAAAGTAGATGAAACATCTATTGAATTACTTGTTAATGGAGCTATAGAAAACGCTAAAATAATTAGTTCTGAAGACGAGGTAGAAATATTTGCTGGTTCAAAGGAATACAAAGAAGTTAATTCATACAATCCAAGTCTTGACAATGTAAGTGAGCTTGAAAAAATAGAATTTGCTAAGAAAGCAGAAGAAATAGCTTACAGTCTTGATAAAAGAGTATCAACAGTTCAATCATGCAATTATGTAGATGAATCTTCTGAATCAATAATTTGCAATACAAAGGGTTTAAACTTGCACAAAAAATCAAATTTAACATTATCATATATCGGTGTTGTTGTAAAAGATGGCGATGATATTAAATCAAAATATTCATTTGTATGTGGCAGAGATTTTTCAAAATTTGATGCAGAAAAATTGGCTAAAGAGGCTGTTGAGGAAGCATTATCTATGCTTGGTGCTAAGTCAATAAAATCTGGTAACTACCCTATCATTGTAAGAAATGATACTATGGTAGATTTACTTCAAGCATTTACTGGCATATTCTCAGCAGAAAGTGTTCAAAAGGATTTATCATTACTAAAAGGAAAATTAAACGAGCAAATTGCATCAACAAAGTTGACTTTAGTTGATGATCCATTTATGGAAGGTGGTCTAGCCTCTAGATCATATGACTTTGAAGGAGCGGCATGTACATTTAAAAATGTAATTGAAAATGGTGTTTTAAAAACATACTTATACAATTTAAAAACAGCTAAAAAAGCTAACGTTGAAACTACTGGAAATTCATTAGGAGGTTCAGGTATAGGTCCTTCTAACTTCTATATTAAAAATGGAGATAAAAGTCTAGATGAAATAGTTAGTACTATCGATAAAGGATTACTTATAACAAACCTTGATGGTCTACATGCTGGACTTAATACAATATCCGGTGACTTTTCTTTATCAGCATCTGGATATGAAATTGAAAATGGTAAAATAAAAAGACCAGTTGAACAAATTACAGTAGCAGGAAACTTCTTTAATATGATTAAAAATATTGAAGAAATAGGAAATGATTTAAAATTCGGATTACCTGGATCATCATACATTGGATGCCCATCAATCAAATTTAAATCACTAGCAGTTTCTGGTGAATAAAAATTATAAGTGAATTGATAAATAGGTGAAAAGGTGAAATTTAATGAAATTTCTCGGAGCAATAAAAAAAGGTTCCAAGAAATTTATAAAAATTTTCCTTTTCACCTTTTTTGCTTTAATCTTATTTTTATCTAGTCTTTTCGTATTCGTTAAATAGTAAAGTGATGCAGTATAATCCTGCTAGACCAACTAAACCATATACAATTCGACTAAGAAGCATTGCTTGACCACCAAATATTGCAGCTACAAAATCAAACTGAAATAATGATATCAAACCCCAGTTAATTGCTCCAATTATTACTAAAATAAGTGCAAATTTATCCATAAATAAAATCCTCCTAAGTATATACTAATATTTTCAATATTGATACAATATTTAAAAAATATTATTTGCAATATTTTCAATATTATTATTTAAAGTTATTATTTCATAAATTTGCTATTATATTCATAATTATTATTTTTTTATTTTTTTACCGCTAATTACACCTATGGTAGCATAAATAACAATTATGAATATACTAATTTAAAGTACACTTTGAGGAGGTATATTCGTATGAGAAACGGGACTTACGATAATAATGAAGCAAATGTGCCACATGAGGATGTTAGCATATCTAGAAATTGCAATCCAGAGCCAATCGCACCTATTATTGAGGAGAAATGTAATAAATGTTTTCGTATAGATAGCTCAATTCTATTTTTCTTCTTAATTTTGGTTTGCATTTTTAAAAATTCTAATTGTGATATTTGCCAAGATACATTATTAATGTTTTTCTTACTTTTAGTTGTATTATTAAATAATTTTGGCTGCGGATGTGAATGCTAAACGCAAACTGCTAAGTACCTAATACTAATGCAAATTATAAGA
>DLNM01000055.1 GCA_002479485.1 Firmicutes bacterium UBA7510
TTTTATAATTTTATCTTTCATATTTTATCCTTACTACAAATTATAAATATATTTATAATTTTTTTAAATAAATTTTTTATATGTGTTTTTAATCTTTTCTTCTAATATTAAAGTTTTTTCGTAAAAAATACCTTTTAGAGCCATAAACGATATAGCTAAATAAAAAACGCTAAAGCTTAAATAAAAACAATATGCTGAAATTATTAAAAAAATAATATTGATAAAAAGCACTATCCTATAAACATACTCTCTTTTTATATAACGCTCTAAAATTGATTTTAACACATTACCACCATCTAATGGTATTATGGGTAAAAGATTTATTAAAGATAAAAATATATTAATGTATGCTACATCATTTAAATGATATATAGTGTATATATCACTTTGACGATATCTATATGATAATAACATAATTAATATATTAGTAAATGGTCCTGAAAAAAACAAAGCAAGTTTTCTATTTAACGATAAATCATTAATATTTATCTGCATGTTTATTCCAAATAAGGTTATATTAAATTTAATTATTTTTGCATGTATTATTAATGCCGTAATAAAATGTCCAATTTCATGAAGCATTAATGATACATATAAAATTAATAAATATCTTATTGTCACTTTTTCTCATTCGTATATTTTAAATAACTTAGATGGATTGATTGACTCGCCATTTTCCCATATTTCAATGTGTAAAAGTCTAGTTTCATTATTCAATTTACCTATAATTTCACCTATTTTTACATCATCACCTTTTGAAACAAATACTTCATCAAACATTGCATATATAAATTTTTTACTTCCATTTTCTACTACAATATAATTTGACATTTTTTCGTTTCTTCCAACGGCTGTTACCTTACCAGATGATATTGATTTTACAGACTCCATATTAGAAATAATATCAATACCATTATTATATTCAGAACTTTCTATAGTTTCATCAATACCATATTTTTTCGATATTTTTCCACTGACAGGAGCAGCATAATCAGAATTGCTAAATAAACCAAAATTAAATCCCTTACCAATATTAGTAAAAATCGACTTAATATTAGATAGCGCTAATTTTACATCTATTGTTTCACCTAGCTTTTCTTTTGCGCTGTTTAGATATACACCTGTATAATTATTTCCGAACTGTTTAGTAGCTATAACTGCCACAACTAAAATTATACTAAATATAACTTGTATCAATAATCTTTTATTAACATTTTCTTTTCTTTTTATGTTTATTCTTTTTTTTAATATTTTATTCACGACTAGACACACCCCTTTTTCTACTATTGTATTAAAATATTACAAGCTTTATTACAATAAATTTAGGGGTTTAAAAAATATACATTTAATATATTTTTTTAGATATGTCCTCTATTACTTTGGATAATTCATCATTATTTTTAGTTAAGAAATAATCACTTTTCAAACTATCATATTTATCATCATACTTTACAAATGAAAGAATTGGCTCAGGAAAAACCTTACTAAAATCCTTTATATTTAAAGCTTCGTTTTTCTTAGCACTACTTGAATCATATTTATTTATTATTATGAATTTATTTTTTATAGAATTTTCAGATGCTACAATGAAGTCATCATTAATCTGAGCCAATGATGAAAATTCATTATTATTTAATATTATTATTGAGTTTATATCCTTTACATTTATACAATAACATTTACTAATTTTAGCGGCCTCGATTATAATATAATCGTAACTTCTTTCAAGCTCTGAAATTAACTTATTGAAACTACTCATTTCTACATTACTAAGCTTATCTTTTAGTCTTGGGGTTGGCAATAAATCAATTTTATCGCTTATATTGATAATAGCTTGGTCAATATTGCATACTCCATCTAAGGCATCCTTTATGTCGTAAATAATTTGTTCCTCTAATTCCAAATACTCAGCTATACTTTTATTTTTTTCTGAAAATTCAACTATTACGACTTTTTTATTTTCCTTAGATATCTCCATTGAACACAGTTCATTTGAAATTTTTACACAATACAGACTTTTACCAATGTTATTTTTTTCAGAGGTTACTATAATTTTATTACTCACAATATTCACATCCTTATCTTTGTAATTATGCCCATACAAATATATACATAGTTTGAAATGAACTTCTTGTTATGAAGTTCATTTCAAACTTTTTAATCTTCCTTTGTTTCGGTCCCAGGTCTTTGCAATGCCCCACTTAATGTAAGATACTCAGCTATAACATCCCTCACAATCGGAGTCGGATATGTCCCCAATCCACCTTGAAATATTACACAGGATACAGCAATTTGAGGATCATCATAAGGTGCATATGCAACATACCATGCAAAATCATCATAAGGCTGTCCGGTTTCAGGATTAATGCCATCCTTCTGCGCAGTACCTGTTTTTACACCAAATTGAACCGGGAATGTTTTTAATATTCCATCATTTGCAACCTGCCTCATACCCTCCTGAAGTACTTTTAAATGGTCGTAATTACTAAGCTCAATTCTTTCTGATGTTCTTTCTCCTTTATAGGTAATTTCAGATCCATCATAAGTAACAAGTTTGTCAATAACACTAACATTATGTTTATATCCACCATTTGCAATTGTAGCAACATAATTTGCCATTTGTATCGGTGTATACGAATTGCCACCCTGACCAATTGATATATTTAAACTATCTCCAGCATTCCAAACAGAGTGGTTAATATAGGTGTATTTCAGAATATCTACAAGAGGTACTTTGGAATTATGTGTTTTATCAGGATTAAAATTTAAGGCTTCTAATCTTTTATAAACTTCTCCTCTAGTTATTATATCTTCATTTAACCAACCTACAATATTGTTTATAGCATTATTTAGTTCTTCTGAATCCATATTATAACCGTCTTTTATATAAAACTGTAAATTTTCTTCCAAAAACAGTCTTAGATAAAGTCTTGCACTAGATTTCTTATTTTCTAAATTTGGAACTCCACCCGAATATTCCTTAGGAATATCAATTTCAATACCTGTTGGATCATTTAGTCCAAACTTAATTGCCATTTCAGTAACATCTTCAAAATCAAGCTTTACTCCATGTTTTTGTCCAGTAGCAGGATTTTCTCCAAGCATTGATGTAAAGAAATAGAAGTTACAAGAGTTTTTAATAGCTTCATAAATGGTTTGATAACCGTGTGATCTACCATACATGTTGTAAATCCAACATCCAAATTTTCTTTGACCTACTTCCATAACACCAGCGCAATAGACCTTTGCATTAGGATCGATTCCTTTTTCCAACGCAGCAAGAGCGGTAACCATTTTAAATGTAGATCCAGGCTGAATTGCAGTTAAAAGTGCAGTATTGTATAATGGTCTAGGAGCCAATGGATCTTTAGACTCATTTAGTAAGCTATTCCAATCTTCTGTAGAAATACCAGTAGCAAACAAATTCAAGTCGTAGGATGGATAATTTGCTAGAGCTAATACCTCTCCCGTTTTTACATCAACAGCAACTAATGAAGCAGATGTAGCATTTTTATATGGATCTTTAAATTTATAATTTCCCCATTCACTTTCATATGTTCCACCAACCTGTAATGCTTTTAGTCCCTTTTCTAACACTTCTTCAGCCTTTGCCTGTAATCTGCTGTCAATAGTTAAATATAAATTATCACCTGGTGTTGGCGCAACTTCTGCAACAGATTCAATAGTATTACCAAGATTGTTTACTGCAACAGTTTTCTTTCCTTTTTGTCCTGCTAAGTAGCTTTCAAATTTCTCTTCGATACCAGTTTTGCCTATTATATCATCTAAGCTATATTTATCTTTTTGTTTTACTATATACTCTTCAATCTCAGTTTCCTGAGATATTTTACCTAAATATCCAAGTATGTGGGCCGCTTGTGTTTTTCCCGGATAATATCTTATTGGTTCAATTTCCACATTAATACCACTAAGTTCATGGTTTCTTTCGGATACCATAGCTACTGTTTTTTCAGAAATATCATAGCAAATATCTATAGGATGATATGATAGATAGCCTTGCTTTTTGTATCTATCCCTGACAACTAAAATATTTCTTGCATCATAATCGTTAATTTCTTCATCTAGTTTAATATCCTCTTTTAATTTATTAAATATATCTTCAGCATTTGCATTTTCAATTTTACCTACATTATTATTTATCCAATTACTTTTTTCATATAAAGGTGTATACTCCCAAGCTGATATTGATATATTTGGATTTATGCCACGATTTAATAGCTCGGATTGAGCATAATAACTAATGTCTTTTACTATAATATCATTTATTATTTTACCCTCTTTTAAAGCCAAAGCTGTAACTAATTCATATGCAGAAGCTGTACTCTCAAGATTAAGCTCATTTATATATTTTTGTTTATTACCACCCTCCACATATTCATATGTCAAAACTCCATCCGCTTCCTTAATAGTTACAGGTAAATCCTTATATACCTCTGATAATTTTTTAATTAAAATTTCACCTGGTATTACTTTTGAGTCATCTTCTCCATACACTGTATTAAACAAATAATCAAAAACATAATATTTAGTTAAATATATAAAATCTTCTTTAGCAGTAGATTTTTCTGTAATTCCTTCATAATTTAAAGCTAAGCTACTTTTTAAAGCTACGTACCTTTGGTCTTGTATAAAGGAATAACCTATTAGTGATATGTCATTTACTAATCCTTTTTTATTCAAAAACTCATAAGTATATCTTCTTGTTTTAGAATTAGATAATAGATTTAAAAAAATTCTGTTTTCTTGCTTTAAAAAATATTCAACTAAATTATTTGGACTTATATTTTCATCAATTTTGTTTTCTATTAAAAAACTTTTAACTTTTTCTGTATCAGCGACAAATTGAAAATTATTATCTACCAATTCTATAGGAAAGTCATTGTATTCTTTTTGTAAAAAAAGAAAAACTTTGTTTTTTACATTATAATTTTCATTATATATAAGTGTTTCACTATTTAACCACTCATTTATTAAATTATTTTCACGCAAAACATTAATAACATATTCAGTTGGTGTATAAGTAGTTTCAACATTTTCTTTATTAAACGCAAATGTATCTAGAATAATAGGGAATTCATCTATTAGTGTTTCTCCATTTTCATCTAGTATTTTTGTTAATGTATATACTACTTCATTTAAATTATCTTGTTTAATTTTATTTTTATATAATTGAACAGTAAAGCTTGTTAAATTATCAGCAAGAATGACACCATTTCTATCATATATTTTACCTCTTGGCGCCTTTATAGGTATATCCTTAATCTTTTTGACATCAGCATCTTCTCTATATCTTTCACCTTCAACAATAGTTAAGGTAGCTAATCTAAATGATAGAATTATTATAATTACAAAAATTATAATATATAAAATATTAAATCTATTGTTAAAAAATTTTGATAAACTCATTTAATCCTCCCTACAATCTATTATTGAATAGCCTTATATTTATTTTGTTAAACACATAGTTTAACAATCGTCGTACAAAAATACAAAGCACAGAGTTAATTATTATTTGAATAATAATTTTATCAATTATAAGTGTAATGCTAGATACATTCATCTTTAAAAAGAACATAATTAAAGCAGTTGTAAGGTGATAAAAAACAGTAGCAATTGCCGTTACAAAAACATATAACATTTTATTTTCTCTGTTTATTTCTTCGCTAAAATTCCCTAGTGTCACACCTATAACAAAATAGATGAGTGCATTAATACCAATTACATCCATTATTAGAACATCATATAGAATCCCTGTAAATAATCCAATAAATCCACCCATGAATACATTAGTTGTTAGTGAAAATAATACAACTAATATAAGTGCAACATTAGGCACTACATCAAAAACTTTTATGAAATTATACAGGGTTACTTGCAATATTAAATTAATAAACACAATTAAAATTATATAAAGCTTCTTCATAATTACCCTCATTACGCCGTTTAATGACGTTACATATTTAGCGTGAAATATTTGATCACGCTGTTATCTATTTACTTTCAAAACGAAAACCTTATATATATTAGTAAATTCAATTACGGGATCAACATATATTTTTTTAGATGATGCATCTGTTGTATCTACTATATCACTAATCTCACCTATAAAAATATCCTTTAGATATATATCACCTATACCCGATGTAAACAACTCATCTCCAACCTTTGCTTCAGCTTTGTTATCTAGAAAAAAGCCTGTAACGCTACCGTCAACATTTCCACTTATAATGCCATTTTCATTATTTTCTACATTTCTAAAACTAACCTTACAGTTTTCATCTATAATTGTGGTTACCTTAGCCCAGTTATGTCCAACTTCCGAAATTACGCCTACTAGCCCTACTTGAACAACGCCCTCATCTGTATCTACAGCTTGAATAACTATATCGTTTTTACTTACACCATCATTTGAACCTTTATCAATTGTAAATCTACTAAACCAGTTAGAATCATCTTTAGCTATAACCTGTCCGATTACATAATCATATGTTAAACTAGTTCTTAGTTTATATTCTGCTTCAAGTATATCTGATGTATTAACTATATTTTTAAGAATACGATTTTCTTCTCTAAGCTTATACAAATTTTCTTTTAGCATTTCGTTTTCTTCATTAATTTTTGTTATATTTTGAACTGATTTAAATGCATTGCTAACGGTTTGTCCAATATTATATGTTATTTTTTCCATATAGGAAATTACAGTACCAAAAAAATTCTCAGTACCTGTCATCTCATCTCTCATACTTGAAGTTATACCAATAGTAATAATTAGAATTAAAACAATTAAAACTATGATAAACTTTTTTAAATTTTGAAGTATAATTTTCATAAATTCCTCTATTACGCCGTCTCACGGCATCAAAATTTGATGAAGAATCGTTTTTTGATTCTTCCATAGAGTGAAATGTGTTTTTATTTCACTCTTTACATATCTTCACAAAGTTTTCCTGCCCCTAAAGCTACACAATCTAATGGGTTTTCTGCAATTTTGATTTTTAGACCTGTTTCCTTTTCCATAAATATATCTAACCCTTTAATCAATGCCCCTCCACCAGTTAAATAGATACCATTACTAAATATATCAGAAGACAATTCAGGAGGAGTTCTTTCAAGACATCTTTTTACACCACTTACAATGTTGTTTATTGTTTCCACAATAGCTTCTCTTATCTCTTCGTTTGTTAGCTCTATACTTCTTGGTAGGCCTAAAACCATATCTCTACCAGTAATAGTCATAGTGGTTGGAACTTCTCTGTTTTCAGGAATTTCATAATATTCTTGACAAGCATTACCTAATTCATGCTTTATTTTTTCAGCTGTTGATACTCCAATATCAAGTTTGTATTTCCATTTTATATAATCTTTAATTTCTGTATCTAAGCTATCACCAGCTACACGCAACGAATCACTTACAACTATTCCACCAAGTGATACAACTGCAATTTCAGTAGTACCTCCACCTATATCAACAACCATATTACCAATTGCTGCACCTACATCAATTCCAGCACCTATAGCAGCAGCCATTGGTTCTTCAACAAGTTTTACATTTTTAGCACCTGCATTTTGTGCTACTTCTAAAACAGCCTTTTTTTCAATAGATGTTACGCCAACTGGTACACAAATTACTATATTAGGTTTTGCAAATTTTTTATAATCTAATGCCTTACTTATAAAATATTTGATTAATACTTTGGCAATATTAAAATCAGCTATAACACCATCCTGTAAAGGCCTCACTGCCTCTATGCTATGAGGTGTTTTTCCTAGCATTTCTTTTGCATCTTTACCTACTGCTCTTACTTCATTATTATATACATTTATAGCTACAACTGATGGCTCGTTAATAACTATACCTTTTTTATTTACATAAACTAAAGTATTCGATGTACCTAAATCAATACCTACACTATTTGATAAAAAACCCATATGTCTATATCCTCCTAAAAAACTCTAAAGTCTAAATTTATATATAACCATGCTCTTTAAAGCTTAAGAAATTTCCATCACCAATTATAATATGATCTAAAACTCTTATGCCTATAATTTTACCACACTCAACTATTCTACTAGTAATATTTTTATCTTCATTGCTTGGCTCAACTTCGCCACTTGGATGATTATGGACCAAAATAATTGAAGCACTGCTATTTTTTATAGCTTCTACAAAAACTTCTCTAGGATGTACAACTGTACTGTCTAAACAACCAATTGAAACATCATTTATTGCTATAACATTATTTTTTGTATCTAATAAAACGACCTTGAATACCTCTTTTTTAAGATACCTCATTTCTTCAAGCAATAAAGCAGCTATATTTTGAGGTGAAGTTATTTTTGTTTTATCAACCTTATCACGGCTTATTCTTTTGCTAAGTTCTGCTACAGCTAATATTTTTGAAGCCTTTGCATCGTTTATGCCATTAAACTTTTTTAAAGCTTCGGCATTAGCTTCAACTATATTTAGAAGTCCCTTATTGTTGTTATGAAGAATTTTTTGTGACAAGGTAATAGCTGAATCCTTTTTACTACCAACCCCTAAAATTATCGCTAATAACTCTGAATTTGTCAGTGTACTAGCCCCATGTTTTAATAATTTTTCACGAGGTCTTTCATCCTTTGGTATCTTACTTATTGCATAGTTACCTTCCATATTAAATTATCCCCCAATATCATATATACAAATAACACCCTTTATTTCTTTACTTATCTTATTTTTCTATAAACAAGTATTGCTATAATTATGCCAATTATTCCGGCAACAGTTATAGAAGCATTAAAGCCTATAGTGAAGCTTATTATATTTAAATCAATAAGCGTTGGACCAAATCCAATACTTTCCCCATAATTTAATAAAGGCAAATATTTGGACAATGCTCCACCTATTATTTTACCAAATATAGAACCTGCTAATATAACTAATATTAAAGCTAATGTATTTCCTCTTTTCAAAGTATATTCATCCTCATTATTTAATATAGTCCACCTATTCAAAGATAGTTTTCTATCTTATAAGTTTAACATTATTTTTATACATTTACAAGGATACAATATACATTTTCAAAAAAAATCTTAGGTATTTTCTACCTAAGATTTTATAATTTTCATTTATTTTATTTCTATCGCATTTTTTGGACACTTCGAAGCACATTCTCTACATCCAACACACTTTTCTTCAACAACCTTATGCTTTAATCTAAGCTCTCCTTCAATGGCATCAACTGCACATTTTTTCTTACAAACGCCACATCCAACACAATTTTCTTCGTCTATATATGCTTTTACTCTTTTTGACAAATCTCCTGATATAGCTCTTGTTGGGCATTTTGCAGTACATACTAGGCACTGTTTGCATTTAGAATAATCTATCTTAGCAATATTGTTTTCTACATGTATTGCATCAAAAGGACAATTCTTTTCACATAATTTACAGCCTATACATCCAACCTTACAAATATCCTTAACAGCCTTACCAAATTCTATGTTTTTACATTCAACAATTACATCTTGACTATAAGGTACCAATTCTATTACGTTTTTAGGACATTCTGTTATACACTTACCACAAGATGTACACTTTTCTTTATCTATGACTGCAACACCATCAACTATAGTAATTGCATCAAATGCACAAGCTTTAACGCATGTACCATATCCTAAACAACCTTGAGAACATGATTTATCGCCACCTTGAACAATAACAGCTGCCTTACAATCTAAAATTCCAGAATATTCATATTTTTTAATTGCCTTACTATCGCATCCTTTACACAATACTTTAGCAACTTTCTTTTCTCCAATTTCTGCAGAAACACCTAATACTTCGCTTATTTTTTGAACAGCTTCACTGCTTGCTACCGGACAACCATTAGCCGGAGCTGTTCCATTTGCCATAGCATTTGACATACCATCACAACCCGGAAAACCACAGGCACCACAGTTAGCACCAGGAAGTAGTTCTCTAATCATTGTAACCTTTGGATCTACCTCTACTTCAAATGCTTTTGCAGCAACTGCTAATACTACTCCAAATACCAGTCCCAATATGCCTAAAACTGCTATTGCTGAAACTATCGCAACCATCATAATAACCTCCTTAAACGCCTTATTATATTGCTAAGCCAGAGAAGCCTAAAAATGCTATTGACATAAGTCCAGCTGTAATTAAAGCTATTGGAAATCCTTCAAGTGCTTCTGGAACATCAGCAAGAGCTAATCTTTCTCTTATACCTGCAAATAATACTATTGCTAACAAAAAGCTTAATGAAGCTCCTAAAGAGTGAACAATAGTTTCTATCAAATTGTAATTTTCTTGTATATTTAATATTGCTACACCCAAAACTGCACAGTTTGTTGTGATAAGTGGTAAATACACTCCAAGAGCCTCATAAAGAGATGGAGTTGATTTTTTAAGAAACATCTCAACAAATTGTACCAATGCAGCTATTACTAATATAAAAGAAATAGTTTGTAAATACTCTAAACCTAAATTATCTAATACAAGTCTTTGCAACAACCATGTTATAACTGAAGAAAGTGTTATAACAAATGTAACTGCAACACCCATACCAACAGCTGTATCAATTTTTTTAGATACACCAAGGAATGGACATATACCCATGAACTTAGCAAAGATAATATTATTTATTAAAAATGCACCTATAAATAGACTAAACAAATTCATAATACATCCTCCCTCCTATGCCTTTTTAGCTTTAATCTTTTTAGTTATAATATTTACTGAAGCAATTAATAATCCTAACGCTATAAAAGCTCCAGGAGGCATAATCATTATAAGTGCTGGTTTAAATGCCTCACCAAATAATGTTATACCAAATATAGAACCTGCACCTAATATTTCTCTAACTCCGCCTAATATGGTTAAAGCTATAGAAAATCCTAATCCCATACCTAAACCATCAAATACTGAATCTAAAACACCGTTCTTAGAAGCAAAGGCTTCTGCTCTACCTAATATTATACAGTTAACAACTATTAACGGTATAAATAATCCTAATTGCTTGTATAGAGCTGGTATATATGCGTGCATCAGCATATCTATCACTGTAACAAATGTTGCTATAACAACAACAAATGCTGGAATACGAATCTTATCTGGAATAAACTTTCTAAGTAAAGATATTGCTGCGTTTGAACCTATTAAAACAGCTGTTGTAGCTAGTCCCATACTCATACCATTTAATGCTGAAGTAGTAGTAGCAAGAGTTGGACACATACCCAAAAGTTGAACAAATGTAGGGTTTTCAGTTATTAAGCCATTCATCATATATTTTAATCTACTCATTGTTACCTCCATTTATATATTTGTTATATATTTCCACCGCATTATTAACAGCACTAGTAAATGATTTAGTAGAAAAAGTAGCTCCACCAAGAGTTTCAATATCAGTTTCTTTAGTCACTGACTTAGTAACTATAAATTGCTCATTAGTTGTCTTTCCTATGAACTGACCTTGAAATTTAGGTTTTTCTATTCCTGTACCTAGACCTACTGTTTCAGAGTGTGAAACAACCTTCATACCAACTATTTTGCCATCAACAGAAACACCAAGAATTATCTCAATATCTCCACCATATCCTTTTACAGGGCTTTTTGTAGTTATACCATATCCAAGAACGTTACCATTTTCATCTTTACATTCTCTTAAATCTACAAATTTTTCATTTTCCAATTTAATTTTTTCAACTAACTCTTTATCAAACTCTTCTATACTTACAGCACCCGGAACTACTACTTTAGCAACATCAGGTCCCGAGCTTTCAGCTTCAATTGACTTTTGTATAACATCCTTTGTTAAATCATTTGAAAATGACAATACTAGACCAGCTATTGCTGTAATAACAAATAAGATTACTCCTAATTTAACTATTTCATTTTTCATCTTTTTGCACCTCCAAATAATTTTGGACTAGTATATTTATCAATTAACGGAGCCAAAACATTCATTAATAATATAGAATAAGAAACTCCCTCTGGATAACCGCCAAGTTTTCTAATAAGCATTGTTAATAGTCCTGCTCCAATACCATATATAATTTTACCTCTTGAAGTTACAGGTGAAGATGAATAATCTGTTGCCATAAAGAAAGCGCCAAGCATTAACCCTCCGGCTAATAAATGATAAAGCATACCATTTAAGCTTCTTTCAGTTATTAAAGCAATTACAGCAACTGTTCCTATATACGCAACTGGAATTCTCCATGAAATAACTTTTCTAACTATTAAATACACTCCACCTAATATTAATAATAATGCTGAAGTCTCTCCTAAGCATCCAGGAATTCTTCCCATTAACATTTCCATCATGCTTGGAAGCTGAGCACCCGTTTCAGCTGCTCCCTTCATTATCGCAAGTGGTGTAGCAGTTGCAATTGCATCAATTCCAACTGGTGCTCCAAAATTAGTCATTAGTGGTAACCAACATGCCATAAGAAATGCACGGCCTGCAAGTGCTGGGTTTATAAAGTTATTACCTAAACCACCGAAAACTTGCTTTCCAATAGCTATAGCGAAAGCAGAACCTATAACTGGTATCCATATTGGTGCACTTGATGGTATATTAAATGCTAATAACATACCTGTAACAACGGCGCTGAAATCATTTATTGTTATAGGTTTTTTCATAATTTTTTGACAAGCTGCCTCTGTAATTATAGCCGATAATACAGAAGCGACAACTAATATTATAGAATTAAATCCAAAATAAAATATACTTGCAATAAATGCTGGTATTAGTGCTATCAAAACATCTAGCATTATCTTACTTACATTTTCCTCTGACCTTATATGAGGAGAAGATGAAGCAATTAATTTATATCCTTCCATTACAATTCCTCCTACTTACCTGTTTTTCTACGCTTAGAAACAATTTCTCGTTTTGCAACTCTTATTGATTCTATAAGTCTTCTTTTTGATGGACAAACAAAAGAACAAGAACCACATTCTATACAATCTAAAGCGTGATATCCTTCTGCTTCATCAAATTTATTTAAAAGTGATAGTTTACTAATAATAAGTGGTTGTAAGTTTACAGGGCATATTTCAACACATTTACCACATCTAATACAATTTTGAGGTTCTTCAATAGTAGCATCCTTCTTATTTAGCACCAATATTCCAGAAGTACCTTTTATTACTGGAACATCAGTTGTAAATTGTGCAATTCCCATCATTGGTCCACCATTTATAATTTTTCCAGGCTCTTCGGAAAATCCTCCGCACTGTTCAATTACATCACTAAAAAGTGTACCTATTCTTATATATAAATTTTTAGGATTTTTAATTGCACTTCCAGTTACCGTAACAACTCTTTGCACAACAGGCATACCAGTTTTAATAATATTTCCTAGAGTTGCAATAGTGCCAACATTGTTAACAACTACTCCAACATCCATAGGTAATCCACCTGAAGGAACAACTCTTCCTGTTACAGCATTTATAAGTCTTTTTTCATCCCCTTGAGGGTATTTAGTTTCAAGCTCAGCCACTTCAATACCTTCTACGTTTTCAAGAGCTTTTTTCATAACCTCAATTGCGTCTGGCTTATTTTTTTCAATAGCAATAAAACACTTTTCTACATTAACTGCTTTTTTTACAGCTTTAGCTCCAATAACTACATCTTCAGTTTTTTCAAGCATTATTCTATGGTCAGCAGTTAAGAATGGCTCACATTCAGCACCATTTATTATAACTACATCTATTTCCTTATCCTTTGGAGGGCTTAACTTAACATGAGTAGGGAAACCTGCTCCTCCCATACCAGTTAACCCTGCTTCCTTTATAATTGCCAACACTTCATCTTTAGATAATTTATCTATATCACCTTTAGGCTTAACTGATTCATCTACTGTGAACTTTCCATCAGATTCAATAACTATACAATTTACCTTCATGCCACCACTTGAGTTACGCATTTCGATACTTTTCACAATACCTGAAACACTAGAATGCACATTTGCTGATACAAAGGCCTTTGACTCTCCTATCTTTTGTCCAACTTTAACAGCTTGTCCAACTGTTACTAAAGCATCACAAGGAGCACCAATATGCTGCTGCAATGGTATAACTACAACATTAGGTTCTTTAGCATTTTCTATTTCTAAATGTTCGGTTTGCTTTTTATAGTGAGGCGGATGAATTCCCCCCTTAAAAGTAAATCCCTTTGTGCTCATTACATCACCTTCTCCAATCATATAATTTATAAACAATATTTTTAATATCATATTTAAAAACAACACGAGTCTAATTATACAACTCATTTGTTGATTCATCAACATATTCTTTTATCCATAATAATATTTCTGGACTATTCAGGTTATTATCACCTAATACTTCTTTTATTTTCTTAGTTGATAATTCAAAAAATTTCTCATCCACATAATGCAGATACCTAAATTCACAATTCATTAAAGAATTGATAATTGTCATTATTGTACCACTTATATCTCCTAAAGGAGCTCTATCTATATTGTTTCTTTCAAAACAACAATTTATTGTTGTTCCAACACCAATTTGAGATTCTATATTAAAAGAACCATTACATCTATTAGTTGCCTCTTCTAACAGCGGAATACCTAACCCTACTTTTCTTGTAGTTCTGGTCGTAAAAAAAGGATTAATAACATTTTTTACTGTATCTTCATCCATTCCACAACCATTATCTTTTATAATTATTTTAAAGGTATTTTCAATTGTACTTTCACTTAAAATGACCTCAATAAAAGTTGCATTTGCTTTTATTGAATTTTGAACAATATCTAATATATGCAATGATAATTCTTTCATAATAACCTCCATTATGCTACTTCGTAGCATTGTAAATAGAGATGAAAAATCACGTTTTTTGATTTTTCCAAAGCGTGAAATACGTTTCACGTTGTGAATGTCTTTTTTCACGCTATAACCTCATACCTCATATAAATATTATATTATTTAATTATATGAATAATTTATTTAATTAATATTTAAATAACTATAAATATCTTCAAGTTTTTCTAAATTTATATAGTTTATAGGCTCAGATATATTTTCTAAAATATGTGCATCAGAGCTTACAAGTTTTTTATAATTCATAACCATTTTTTTATTTCTTTCACCTAATTCATGGCTTTTAGAAATTTCAATAAATTCAAAATTAATATCGGTTGGAAAAAAACCTAAAACACCTAATATACCATTACTTTTTTTATTTATATGTGCAGGAACAATCACACCATTATACTTATTTACAATAGTGCATATCTCACCTATAGAATATTTGCTTGCACTTATAAGCAATTTATCTAACCTTCCAATTATTTCATCATTTTCATTATATATATTTTGTTCACCAAATATATCTGATTTATTAAAAATATTAGGCAAAGATTCATATATTAAATCACTAACTGCCTTAGCTGACTTATAATCTTTAAAATAACTTAATATATGAACCTCTTCTTTAGTATTAATTTCTATACCTGGAACGACTAAAATTCCTAAACCTTGTGCTATCTTTTCTATTGCCTTATAGTTTTCTATGGTATTATGATCTGTCACAGCAATCATATTAAGCCCTTTAATATAAGCCATATTCACTATATTATTTGGAGTCATATCCTTATCACCACAGGGTGACAAATCAGAGTGTATGTGAAAATCATAAAAAAATTTCATTTTAATTTAAGCTGTGTAGCTTACATGCTATATCATAGGCAGAAGCTTTTGTTTTTAATATAGGTATTTGCAATTCATTGCTTTTCACAATTGTTTGTGCTTCAATTTCCATACCTTCAACAACAATTATACAAGCAATATCCAACAATTCAGATACAGCCATAATATTTAAATGTGTTTGAATTGTAACCCATATAGACTGCTCTTTTGCTTTTGACATAACTACACTTAACAAATCACCAATATACACATTTTCTAGTGAAATATTGTTATCATCATCATTTCCACTTATTATCTCACAACCCAGCTTTTCTGATAATTCTGTTATTTTCATCTTATCCTCCATAGAAAGTATATTTATTACTTTAACTTTTTTTATTTGCTTTTAATAAAATACAACCATCTAAATTTGCAAAACCATTATATACATCTTCTGCATATGCTCTACATGTTGGTGAGCCACATGAACCACAATCAAGTCCAGGTAGTATTGAGCTTATAGCTTCTATGTGCTCCATTTTTTCAATAGCTTCAGCTAATGAAAGATTATCTTTATTAAAATCATCATTTATAATTTCTATGTCAAAAAAATTCCTGTCAAACAACTCTTCAAACTTACTTGTATCTACATTTGATTGTGTTCCTTCACGGTTAGTATTTATAATATAATTAATATTTCTTTTAGCTAAAAATGGGTTTTCAACATTAAAAGTACCACCAACACATCCTTCTGTGCAAACTGATAACTCTACATAGTCGATATCATTAAGCTTCCCATTTTCTATTTCTTCTAAAATATTAATTATATTTTCAATTCCAAAAACTGAAATTGAAGAATTAAGCTTTGATGTCTCACATTGTCCACCAGATATAGCCCACTTAATGCCTTCAATTGAAGGTTCATTATTGCAAATATTTTCGCTTTTGCTTATTTCTCTAAATAAATCTCCATAGATTGAATTAAGAGGTATTACATAATCTATACTTGATTTTTTAGCACCTATAGGATTTGTTATTGTCAACATTTCAGCAGGACAAGGTGATATATAATACACAATAATATCATCTAAAGGTATATCAAATTCATTATGAACATTATATTTTGCAAGTCTTGCTGCAATTTCCATTGGAGATTCAACTGTAACAAGGTTATCTAATAAGGATAAATATCTTATTTTTATTAATCTTACAATTGCAGGGCAATTAGTAGATATTAAAGGTTTAGTCTCCTTTTCCGTATTAACTTTTCTGTTAATAACTTTAGAGGCTAATTCAGCTGCGTAACTTTCATCATAGACATAATCAAATCCTAATTTTTTTATAGAATTTTGTATATTGCATATTTTAGTTCCAATAGGAAATTGACCATATATTGCAGTTGATGGAATAGCTATTGAATACTTTGTTTTTGTTATTTCATTTCTGTTTACGTTATATGGTGTATAAGCATTATATGGACAAGCCTTTATGCACTCACCGCAATATATGCACTTGTTAGTATCAATAACGGCTTTTTCATTCTTAATCCTAATTGCTTGTGTTGGGCATTTTCGCATACAATTCGTGCAGCCTTTACATTTATTTTCATCTAAAAGTATTGAAAAATCCATCGTTGCACCCCTTCCAATATTTTTAATAAACATTAACCAAATTATATAATTCTAAATTAAAACTGTCATAAATATTTTCGTACCACTTTTTTGAGTATTAATTTCAAAATCATCTGACCATCTTTTCATATTAGGTAAACCCATTCCAGCACCGAATCCTAATTCTCTAACAGTGCTTGAAGCAGTAGAATATCCTTCAGTCATTGCAAGTTCAACATCTGCTATACCTGGTCCTACGTCATCAGAAACTATAACAATCTTATTTTCATATATATCACAGTGAAGCTCTCCACCATAAGAATGTATAACCATATTTATTTCAGCTTCATAAGATACAATTGCAACTTTTCTTATAACCTTAGGATCTATACCTAATATTTTTAAATTTTTCTTTATATCACTTGAGCCTTTGCCTGCTAAACTAAAATCATTTGCTATGATTTTATATGTGTATCTTTTTAGGTGGTTTACATCTTTCATTTTGATAAAGCTGACAAACCCGATTCATAAAGCTTTCCGCAAGTTTCAAACATTATCAAGTCAGTTGTTAATATGGTTATATTAGTTTCATTTGCAATGGCTAAAGTCTCTTCACTTGGCTTTTTACCTCTAACTAAAATAATAAGAGATATATCCAGCATTTCAGCAGTTCTAATAACTTGAGGGTTATTTAGTCCTGTAATTAACACTGTAGTATTATTTGCAAGTGCTAACACATCACTCATCAAGTCACTTGCAAAAGCATAGCTATAATCTTTCTCTTCATCAATTTGATTAGTAACACATTCTGCGCTTAACAATTCAATAAATTGCCCAATCTTCATATACTCCTCCCATTTTTTATATTTAAACCCATGCGCATATTAATAAGTTGTCATAGAAAATTGTGCATGGGCTTGGTGATTATATTTAATGTTATTCGCTATTACTTTTTAACCTTATATTATTATATATCAAACAAATAAATAAAAAAAGAGATTTTTTCGATAATACCATTTATTAAATTTTTAACAAATTTCCAATATTTTTATCATTTTACTAATCTTATTTTTCATCATTAAAAAAGATGCTACAAAAATTCTTTTATATATAAAAATTTTGAATAGCCAGGTAAGTTGACAAACATCAAATATAAATATATTATTGTTGTGGTATATAATACATAGGAGGCATGAACATAGACATGGATTTAAAGAAACGACAAGAAAGCATACTTAGAGGGAATATGTATAAAACTATTTTTGCCTTATCATTTCCTATAATGATAAATAATTTAATACAAACCCTTTATAATTTAATTGATGGATTGTGGATTAGCAAGATAGGTTCTGTTGAATTTGCTGCCACATCTTTTGTTTGGCCGCTAAATTTTTTATTTATTTCACTAGGAATGGGACTTTCAGTAGCTGGAACATCTATATTATCACAGCTTTTAGGAGCTGGTGAACATGAGAAAGCAAACAAATATGCAAGTCAATTGATTGTGCTTGCCATATTATCAGGAATAGTCTTAGCAGGTGTAGGAATTATCATATCGAAACCTATAATAATGCTAATGGGTGTTCAAGATGAAATATTATATTTTGGTGATATTTATTTAAAACTAACACTTTTAGATTTACCTTTCATGTTTTTATTTGCAATATTTAATGCAACTATGAATTCACAAGGAAATACAGTCCTACCTACAGTTTTAAGTGCAATAAGTGCAATTATAAACACTGTTCTTGACCCAATATTAATGTTTACATTTAATATGGGAGTAGCAGGAGCCGCAATTGCTACAGTTATATCTAAGGCAATTCTTGCTGTTGCAGGTATTATAATATTATTTAAAGGAAATACAGTAATTAAGCCTGATTTTAAGAAATTTAAATTTGACAAAAATATAATTGCAAATAGTGTTAAAGTAGCATTACCGGCTTCAATTGGACAATCTGGCTCTGCAATGGGATTTTTAGTACTTAATACATTTATCGTTTCATATGGTACTGCTACTATGGCAGCATATGCAATGGTAAATAGAATAACCTCACTGATTATGCAGCCTGCTATGGGAATTGGTACATCATTAGTATCTATAGTTGGTCAAAATCTTGGAGCAAATAATTATAAGAGAGCCAAAGAAGGATTTGATAAAGCCATAATAGTAACAAGTGTCATAGGGGTAATTGGAGGTTTACTTCTAATAGTATTTAGAGAACCAATTATTAACTTTTTCATGCAATCTAAGGATGATATGAAAGTTATTGAGCAAAGCATTACATACTTAGTAATTATATCTCTTTCAATGCCGCTTATGGGAATATTCAGTGTTTTACAAGGATTATTTCAAGGCTCAGGCCACACAAAATATGCAATGTCAATGGAAATTGGGCGTTTATGGTTTGTTAGATTACCTATGATTTTATTACTTAAATATTTTACTGACATAGGTGAGCTTGGAATTTGGTGGTCAATGTCTTTAAGCAATCTGATTATTTGTATATATGGATATCTAGTATATAAAAAAGGTAATTGGATGAATAGAATATCTCGTTAAATCTTTTTAATTAAATTATTCTAATATTATAATAATATAAAAGGAACTTATAATTTTAATCAATTATAAGTTCTTTTTATATTATCTTAGTTTGTTCATTTGAATCTTTTGAATTACAACAATTTTCAATATTTTCTCTTTGAGTAGATATTAATGCTAAATTATCACTTAGTACTACAAAAACAGCTGATAATATATTTAATTGATCAATTGTAAGATCTTTGGCAATAGCAATAGACATAGCAGCTACTAAGGCAACTAGCTCATCTGGACATATCATTATATCACCTCACTATATAATATTCATATATAGTGCCAATAATGTAATTTTTTTAGCTAGTAGGTGGTACTTGTTGATAACACCAATACCAATTCTCACAGGTTAATCCAACACTTGAAGGATTATTTGCACGTACTAATAATTCCTGATATGTTTTTGGTCCAGGCACCATAGCAGGCTGGTATGGTAACCAATTGGCCGGAGTAACAACACCATCCCTATCTGTAATTTGTATAGCTTCTAACAAACGTAAAATTTCTGGTATATTTCTTCCATTTGTGTTTGGATAAATTAGTATAGCTCTTATTATTTGATTTGGATCAATAAAAAAAACGTTACGTACTGTTTCTGAAGTTCCTATTACAGGTGAAAACATTCCATAAAGACGCGCAATTTCTCCTGAACGATCTGCTATAACAGGAAATGGTATTTCAGTACCTGTTGTTTGATATATTGAGTATACCCAAGCCAAATGCGATGGATTACTATCTATACTTAATCCTAATAGTACTGCGCCTTTATCTTCAAACTCTTGATATAAGCTTGCGAACGCAAGGAATTCACTAGTTCAGACTGGAGTGAATACTCCAGTAATGAAAGACAAACTAATATATAGATATGATTAACCTGTAATATTCTAAATTATTTATATGTTTTTCTATATAATTTAAATAACAATTTTATATGATCAATAAATATATATTAGTTGCACTAGTAAAATACACTTGTTTTATACAATTTTTATAAAGCAAAATAATTTAAAATTATAATCGCATTTGTAACCAATATTTTTAATATACAAAAGAAGTTGCACAAATTTCAAATAAATCATGAATAAATGTTTAGATTTAAACATTACAATAGTACACTTTTATAGTACGTATAATATGTATCTCTAATATGTTATTATATAAATATGTTTTTAATCGTATTATAGCAAGGTATTATATCTTTATAATAAACCATCGTACATAGTTGTACCATAAAACGTGCTTTTAAAAGATACTATATAAGCATACTATACAAGCGTACTATTTAAACATATCTAGCAAGCCATTAAGCGTTCATACTTAAACTTAACTGTACTCTTATCATTCTTAGCATATATTTGGGTTGTAGATGGATTTTCATGGCCTAATATCTCTTGAATAGTACCAATATCCATATTGCCTTTTAAAGCAAGAGTAGCCCAAGTATGTCTAAGTAAGTGTGGGTAAATGCTTTTAGTTATATCAGTACGCTTTGCTATTCTTTTTAATAGTTTTTCTAATCCAGATACAGTAATTTTGTTATGTGGTTTCTTAGAAGATACAAATAAATATTCACTTGTATCTGTTCTATTTTTTATATATTCCTGAAGATACAATCTACATTTAGGGGATATATAAACTTCTCTTTCTTTATTGCCTTTCCCTACTACTTTAAGGCTATTGGTAAAAAAATTAACATCTGATATTTTTACATTAATAACTTCTGATGCACGAGTAGCACTTGAATACATAAATTCTACTATAGCTTTCTCTCTTATGTCTTTACATGCCATTCTAAGCTTTTCGAGTTCCTCTATATCTAAATGTCCACGTAGTTCTTTTTTATTTATTTTTGCTAGTTTAATTTTAGTTGTAGGATCCTTTGAAATAAATTCTTCATCACGTAAAAATCTAAAAAATGATTTTAAAATAGTAATTGCGTTGTTCATAGATGACTGTTTTAATTTTCTTTCTTGCTGCAAATATACTAAATATAATCTGATATCATTTACATTAATCATATCTATTGGCTTTATGATAAATTGCGCAAAATTAGTTAATCTTAATTGGTATGTATTTAAAGTTTTTTCACTTAGTCCTTCTACTTTTCTGCTTGCTAAATAATATTGTACTTTTTCAAGTATATCGCTTTTTACAAGTGACAATTCTATCTTGTTTATAGATAATCCATCTAAGTTTTTATCTAAAATACACCTTATGTTTGAAGCTGAACAATCGTCAAGTTCTTGTATATCGCATAGAGTTTTTATTATAAATAATTCTTTAAAATCTTCCATAATATCCTCCTGATATATTTGTCCTAATAAAAAAATAAGTAGGTGTGTGCATCAGGAGTGCACTTAGTTGAGTGATCAGTTCAACTATTACCTACTTATATATTACAGTATCATTTTTACAATTTCTAGTCAATGTGATTTCTCAATATTTTTTAAAACTATATATACTAAAAACATGAGTAAAAAAACTTCTACTAAAAATATCAAAAAAGAATATTAGTTTGCTTATTTTTTTAAAAAGTTTTATTAGATAAATCAACTTATTAATGTAATAAAATAACAAGCTAATTTACATTGATATTTAAACAGATTAAATGCAACATCAATAGCAACAACTAAGACAACATTTATATGTACAACTATTAGCACACAATTGTGCTATTGTTGTTGCTAATAATTGCTGCTAATGTCTGTACCCAAAGTTATGGTAATAGATGTTGCTTATAAATGTTGAATTGACAAATGTAAAATTATGCCATATAATGTAGATAAGCAAAATAAATAACGGTGACCCACACCGTTCTAATTAAATTGAGAGCCAGTTCCCTAAAGCTGGCTTTCCCCCGTTTTTGACATAAAAAGAAACAGGACTATTGCCCTGGTCTTATTTATACTATTTATATAATCCCGCTCTATCAGTTATAACTAAAATTCTTAACATACTTTCTGTCAAATTTAGTCCATTAGAGGATCCATTTAAAAGTTTTTTATCTATAAGTTTTTTTATAGTTGGTTTTGCATAATCTGGACACTCTGATAATGTATTATATACTTTTTCAGCCATTTCCTCGCCTCCTTGTTCTATTTCCTTTTTAACATCTTGTCTAAATAGGTCCATATTTTTTCCATACTTAGGGAACCAATGCATAACATCAGCATGGTTACTTGCCATGCCTTTTTTATGGCCTTCACTATGACATATAATATCAGTTAGTGGATTCCAATTAAATTTTTTGCTCCAATACGCAAATAACTCTATTGCTTCTTTATAAACTAAATCAAAGTAATCTTTATCATTTAGTCCATCTTCGCATATTTCAACTTGTAAATATCCATTGTTGTTAGCGTTTTTAGTAGGTCCTAAACTTCCCGAGCCACTACCCCAACATGGCATATCCCATGGCAAAACTTGATAAGTAGCAACGCCACCATCTTTTAATTTGCCGATAAAGGCATGTACACAAGCTTTTCTTCCTCCTGCCAATACTTGATTCCAATGTTGACTACTTGGTTTTCCGAGCAAACCATCATCAGGTGCAATATAACGCGATAAATAAGGATTATTTGCACCAGTGGAATGTAATAGTCCACCTTTAGGAATATGCTTTTTATTTTTATTGGCTATATAACATTCATTATTGGTCAATAGTAGCTTTTTTAGATTCATTAGCATCACTTCCTATAATATGACCTTCAACAGTTACTCCATCAAGAAAAGTCGATTTATTAGAATTGAGTTCATAAACTTCTGCTTCTATTGCTGCATTTAAGTCATCATCATTTATTTTATAACCTTTACTCTTTAAAAACTTAATTACATAATTTTTCTTGTCATAATCCAAAAGTCCTGCTTCTTTCATCTGTTCAGCAGCAGCTACAGCGATTTTTACCCACTTGATTATTTCATTCCATGTATTAGCCGATATTTTCCCTTTTAAAACAGGTATAACATAATAAGTTATTATTGCTCCAAAAAGTGCAATAAAAGCTGTTAAAATTGGTGTTAAATCAATATTATTTATCATCATTTTCTACTCCTTCATCCTCTAAAATTTTCTTTTTACGTTTTTTTACTATAGCAGTAAGCCAACCTACATCAGCCCCTGAATCTTCTAAATTTTCTAGTATAGACTGGCACTCCCTTAAAAATAAAATCGAATATACAATCGTTCCTAAAAACGAAGCTACTCCAGCAACAGGAGAAACCCTGTAAGAAAGCCCTACCATTATAAAAATCATTAAGTAAGCAAATATCTTTCTTGACGTTCCAACCCACATACTATTACTATTGATAAACTTATTTTTTAGGCTTTTCCAAAAACCACCGTTATTGACAGCTATAGAGTAATATTTAGTTATTACATCTAATACCATTACACCTAAAACGGCACAAAATGCAGTCAAATATGCTTGCTCTGGAAATAAAATATAAGTAATAGTGCCAAGTAATATTGATACAATAGGATTTGTTTCCTGGATAGATTTTATATAATCTAAAATATTTATTCGCATTTACCACCTCTTATTTTTAAAGGCATAAAAATAACACTATTCTAGTGCTTTCTATGCCTTAAATTTTTTATTTTTACTTAGTCCGCAAAATGTTTATAATGCGGACATTATACCGTTGGATATATAGTTTCTATAATAACCATTAAATCTATTAAATCTTCGTCTTTAAGTAATCCTACACTTTGCCATAATGCAATATTTTTAGTGTTTTGTTCTTTAGTATTTAATTTGCTTTCAATTACTCTCTTTTGTAGATTAAAATAATAACTTCTTTCTTCCATTTTAAATACCTCCTAATATTTGTTGTTCTATTTCTTTAGATTTTCTATTAACCTCTGCTACTTCTAATTGTAAAATTCTTTCTTGCAACAGCTCTATTGGAGATTTATTCAATTCTACAGTGACATCTACTATCTCATTATTTTTTATTATTGGGGTTAGATTTTCAATACTTGCATTAAAGCATTTACTTACTATATTTTCATCGTTACTATATATGCAATCAATAGGTTTTATTTTTTGTTGATTTACAAAGTCAAATGGGATACTATCGTCAATAGTTTCTACAATAATACCAACGTTACTTACTTCAATTACAACATTGTCTTTTACTAAAATATACATGATAATCCTCCTTATACAAATACATAAAATCTACTTGGTCCACCGCCTATATTTCCGATTCCTGAACCTTTTTGTTTCCAAATAAAGGATAAATTAGTCCCTGCTTTTCTAAGCATTATATATCCCTTTGAGTTATATGTAGAACTATCACCACTCACAACCCCATCATACCATTGATTAACTAGTAAATATCTTGAATCTTGTGCCCGCAACATAAATCCAGTTCCACTACTGCGTGTTATATAGAGGCTTTCAGCATAGACATATCTAAAATCAATACCGATATCAATTGTAAATAAAACATATTCTTGACCATCATTTAAATTAATATTATCTACATATGTATTATAATATATATAATATGGTGGATTTGCTAGCCTCGCTTCTAATGGAGTTAGTCTATTATTTATTAGACAACCTTGATAAGCACTTAATGCTTCCCCATCAACGTAACTTACAGCAGTTAAATCATTTCTTGTCTTAACATGTCCATAATTTGCTGTTGTACCTAGTCCGTACGTTGTAGCTGAACTTGCATGGTTTGTAGGTGCTTTTGTACTATCTGAAGCATGAGAATGCGTTGATACTTCCCCAGTCAATTTAGCTTCAATTTCAGCTTTAGTAATGTCACTATTTTTCTGTGCATTAGATGGTGCGTGAGTAGATTGACTGTGTTCATATGCAGTCTTACCTCTGTCCCCACGATATGCTGTAGATGATGTCTCACCTAAACTTAATCCACTTGGTATATTATTTATAGTTGCAATTTCATTACCATTAATTGTAGGTGTACCAGTAAATTGAGGACTTTCTTTGTCCGCTTTTTGTTCCATTTTCGCCCCAATTTCTTGGAGTATTATTTCTGTATTAGCACCAGTATAATAATTACCTGCATCAGATATAGCTATATTGGTACCAATTAAATCAGAGGACTTAGCATATATATTGCTTGCTAAAGTGGCAGTTACTGTTGTGGCATTGCTTATTGATGCTATAATAGACATATTTCTTTCAATTATAGTTGAAGCACTATATGCTGGTATATATTCAGCAGAACTTCCAGCATTGCCATACATATATAATATTTCACCTATATCTGGATCAGTAGCATATACACCTATCTCTCGCAAATAAAACCCTGTAGTGACAGTTTGATTGGAGAAATATGTTTCAATAGTCGCTTCACCTGTATTAGTATTAACCTTTAACTTTGTTATATCTAATGTTTTTACCACGTTTATTAAGTTAGTCATTGCTGATATATCTTGTGTTGTAAGAGCTCCATCACCTAATTTAATTCTAGTAAAATTTAAAGTTTTTCCAGCTAACGCTTTTGCCAATAAATTTTTACCTAAATCTGTTATATAAATACCGTTAAAAGCCATCTAACTATTCACCTGCCTTAAAATAAAATTATCTGAAATATGAATTATATTGCCTATATATGTTTTTTGTGGATCAGTTAATTTAACTACCACTTCACTTAATACTGAGCGTGCATTTTTAACTGATTTTATTACCCTTGCAAATTCGTCAGCCATACTTTCATTTGCGCTTTGATTTGTTGTTTCTACTTTAAATGTAAATGTAGCAGCTCCAGTTTCTTCAAACCACTCAATCACTGTACCGTCACCAAATATTGCTGTAACTTTATCTTCAATAGCAATCTTTGTTCCCATTTTCATAAAATAAATAAGACTATTTTTAATTAATAGTCTCTTAGTCTGTATATTGAATGAATTTAAGTAGCCATCTACACGCATTTGTAAAGCCAAATGATCTAATACAAAACCTTCTAAGTTATCTATGCTAGAATAGATATTAACATATTTAATATTTTGTATTAGATTTAAAAATTCTGTTTCTATTGCTTTGCTTAATGCTCTATTGTGTGCATTTTTAAAATTTGGTGGTAGTAAATTAATATACTTTATTTGATTAATATTAATCATCTTCTAGTCCTCCAAATGTTACAGTTGGAATATCATTAGCTATAGCCACAGAACTATTATTTACAGTTGTAAATGTAGGCGAAGTTATTACTAATCTTTTTGCACCTGCTTTTCTAACTAATTCAATTAATTCATCTGGATTGATATCTTTACCTATTTTATTCTTTTGATTTGATATATATTGATTTACAGCTTTAGTTACATTAGTTTTGATGGTTTCCACAATATCAGTATTACTAGAACTGATATAATAAGTGAAATTTATTGTATAATTTACTGCAGTAGGAGCAACTATTGATAGATTATCTGTTAATGGTCTTTTATCTTCTAGGTAATTTTTAAGAGACGTTAAAAAAGCAGATTGTGGCAACACTCCATTTTCTAATAAACATACTACTGATACACTTCCAGCAGCGCTGCTATTAACCTTAACATCAGATATAGAACTAGAAAACTCTTTAGCAAAGTATTCATATGCTAAAGCAGGTCCAGCTACAGAAAAACTATTTGGCTTTAAATATATTCTTTCTGCGTAATTATCATCACTTTCAACATCTGCACCACCTTGTGAAGCTTCAGTGTTACTTACACTTTTTACATATGGTATAGTGTCTACAAGTATATTAATTTGTCCAACTAAATATTTATTACCTATACTACCTTTTGTAGTACATTCACATATTATATCTTTATATGTAGTTCCGGCAGCTATAACTTCTGCCTGTATTGTTTTAAAAAATATACTATCACCAGCACTTACTCTTGTACCACCTGGAATAGTTACACTCTCTGTCAATGTAGTAGATAAAGTAAATCTAACTTTAGTAACTGCAGCTTTTGATTGATTTCTTGGTGTATTAGTCAATGCCCCTAAATTATCTAATTTACTCTCTAAGGCATATTTTAATAGATTCTGCTTAGCTGAATTGTTAATATACTCATAACCAGATATTATCATACTCGCAAATGTCAATATTTCAATTCTTTCACTATCTCCTGGCTTTAATATCTTTTTAATTCCAGTTTCTTTTTCATATTCTTCCTGATATATATTTATCATATTTGAAATTATCGTTTCAGGATTAACAGATAAAAAGTTTATATCAGGAATATTGCTTAATCTACTCATTTTTAATCACCACCAATGGAATTACACTACTACCTTTAACTTTGAAATTTATTTCTATTGAAACTATTTCAGGTTCGTACTTTCTAATTCTGTTTATAATCTCGGCCATTAATAAAACTTTTGCTTCAACAATTGGTCTATCTAAAATAGAATAATCAATACCAAAGTTTCTATCATAAGGAACACTTCCCACAGGAGTGCTTAATAAATTTTTAATTCTAGTTATTTGACTTGTATCAACACCACCTGTAATAACTGATTCATTTAGTACTATCATACATATTCCTCCATACTTACATTAAGTGTGCCTTTAAGTATTTTTCCGTTATTATCTATAATATCTAAACCCTGCTCAACAGAAACTACCTTCCATTTATACACACCTAATGGAACACCAATAATTAATGTATCCACTACTCCAGTACGCACAAAATTCAACCATCTATCAAGTTCACTTTTAACATCAATACCACTTAATATGTCTAATTCAATTGTAAAATCTATTGTATCTAGTCCAGGACCATCAAAGGAGCTTTTAGGTTTGCTTCCAATAACATCATGTGATGACCATCTGCTTTGTGCGCTTCTGCTTACGTCTTTAATTGTATATTTCTTAGTATCAGATACTTCAAAAACTACTCCTTCAAATGCACCTATCATTCTTCTCCCTCCCAGAATTAAGTTATAATTTTACCAATTATATATCCTTGCTTTTCATTTGTATAACCAATTAATACCCTGTCGTTAATACTTATATAAGGAAAATTTGTATCATTAGTATTAAAATTAGAATCTATCGGTACAACAATAAACAAATCATCACTTGTCATGTTATCTTTATCTGGAAAGAATACTTTTATTTTATTATTATCAACTGAACTTACTCTTCCTTCTCTAATCATTTAATATCCCTCCAAACATTTATGTATTTCAATCATAGTGTTATAATTTGGAAGTTCATGTGTAGCTCTATCTACAAAGTATTTTCCATCAAATTTTCCAAAACCACTTACATTAATATTAACCCCACCGACCAAACTAACATTTCCTATAAGTGTTATAGATCCAGTTACTTCTTTTTTATTTAACTGCCTTAATTTACTCATAACTAAAATTTCAGCTTCAGCATAAGACTTTGCTATAGTATTAATTTTATATTCTTTTAATTTTTCATTGTCCTTAGGTTCATAAATAGAATATTTATACTCTTTATAGGTACCATCAGTATCGATATAAGTTATTTTGCAAGAATCATATGCTGTATTAGTCAATTGGCTCTTAAAATCATAGCTTATAGTATCTTTATTATTTTTAACAACTGTATATACTGCTTGTTTACTCTCATACTGTTTTTCACTAAAAATAACAATTGTTTTATCTGTTAATTTAAACGCTAATCCATACGCCTCAGTTAATTCAGTTAAATAACTCATATCGGAATTTTCACTTTGTTCGCTGGTCCCAACAGTAATTCTATCAGCATCATAGAATAGCTTTAATCCATTTCTTTTTGCGATTTCATTTGCTATCTCTTCTACTGTGGCATTAATCCAAACCTTAGAATTTTTAGTTTCTGTAAAATTTGAATTACTTGGTTTTGAGATTGCTTGAATTACTACTGTATCAGGTGGGCCTGAGAAACTAGGTTCATCAATTAAAAAATCACCGCAGTTTAACTTTTGTGTTTCTCCAAATTTGTTCCAATTTAGAGTATTAATTTCTGCATAAATATGATCATATTTATTTAGCATATTATTATTTATCCAATCGTTATTATCATCAGACAAAGTTATGTCAATTGTGTCTGCTTCACCTTTAGCACAATCGACATAACTAAAACTACTTATTTGATTATTTATATACTTTGAAATATCAGTACCAGAATACATAACTTTTAAAGATGCTCTTCTTGCTAATTCCATATTACACCTTCTTCCATGGTGGTAATTCATTAGATACTGATTCTTCTATCTTTGGTATATTAAGCTCAATATCGCCACTAAATATAACTGTATTAATATAGTTAGGATTAACTTGCATTAGTTTATTTGAATGCTTTTCTTTTCCATAACATTTAAACGATATTAAGTCCCAAGTATCTCCACTAATTGTTTTATATAAAGCCATTATTTCACCACCTACACTACCTAAGCTAACTGTACTCTAGCCTTTCCATTGAAGTAATTATCCATATCTCTCTTAAATTCTTTAGAACTTTCCTTGGTTGCCTTTTTAATTTCATTTTTATCTGCATCACCATAGAAAACATTTGTATTGTGATACGTAATGCTAACTTCTTTATCTCTACTTCCAAAGTTCTTATTTTTTATTGCATTAGAAAATACATTTGAAAGCATCCTGTTAGACTTTCTACTTTCAAGAGGAATAACAGCTTCTTTTCCTGCTTCACCAGTCATTGCTACAGTAGCCTTTTGGACTATACCACCTTTTGCCAACATGGGTATTTCTGGTATGCTAAATCCAAATTTTTTGCCACCTATTAGAGGTATCCAATCAGGAGCTTCAATGTTAGCCAGCTTATTTATGCCCCTTATTCCTATATTAATAACTGAAATTACTCCATTTATTACACCTTTACCAATACCAACAATTCCACCAAAAATATTTCCAAATACTCCTGTAATTCCATCCCAAGCTAATTGCCAATTCCCAGTAAAAACACCAGTAACAAAATCAATGATTCCTTCAAATGCACCTAAAACGTGACCAATAACATCACTTACTGTTGTATACCACGTTCCAAGAAGTTGACCTATAGCAGGGAATACTACTTCAAAAGTTCCTTTTAAAAATCCTAAAATAGGTTTAACTACATTCCAAGCCTTAGAAAGAACACGTCCAATTTGTGGGAAAAACTTTTCTGCAGCTTTGCCGACAGCAGGTATTATTGTAGTTGCTAAAAAATCAAATGCTTTTGATAAACCTGTAGTTAGTAAATAATCTTTAGCTTTCTTTACACCATGACCAATTGCACTAAATGCTTTTTTACCAGCCTCATACATAGCTTTAAAAGTAGACTTGTATGGCTCCAAAGCTTTATTTGCCTTTTTAAGCCCATCTTTTATTGTGTTTAATGCATTTATACCTCTTTGTTTTACTTCGCCAAATCTTCCTGTAATTTTTTTAATTATTGGTGGAATAAAGTCAATTTTGTCTGTTACCCATTCTATAGCTATACCAACCTTATCCATCGCTTTAAGAGCAAACTTCTCAATACTTGGAAACATTTTTAGTGCTAATCCCGCAAACTTTGCTTGCATAGGTAATATTTTTCGACCTATATTTTCTTGTAACGACCCCCACACTTCAGATGCTTGTTTAATTTTACCTTGGTCTGTTTCAGCCATAGCTTTATTGACACCACCAACATTTTGTTTTAAAACTTCTGCTAATGTAGCAGCTTTTTGCTCTTCTGTTCCAAATTTAAGAATTTGTTCTTGAGTCTTTGAAAAAATAATACCCGCTCTACTCAATGCACTAGTTTGACCAACCATTACTTTACCTATCATATTACCTATAGATACTGCATCATTTTGTGTAGCATTAAGTCCTTTTTGTTGAACTATTAAGTCATTCATTCCTTCCATCAGTGTTGTCAAACTGCCTTCTTGTAATTGATATGTCGCTAATTGTTGCATTCCAGCAATTTGAACATCACCTGCAACAATGCCTGTCCTCTCATATGCATCTGCCAACTTTCCTATGTTCTCAGCTGCATTAGAAGATATGCCAGGTGTATTTTTTAAAATAGCTTGCAATTTAGTTTCAGCTTCAATTTGTTCTCTAGCCGCTTGTATACTACCTTTAGCATAGTTTGTTATTGCACTTATACCTACATATGCCCCAGCAATTCCTACTGCACCTTTAACTATACCTTTTATGGATGAGTTTATATTTCCAAGAGTTTTATCAAATCCTGCTGCCTTCTTAGCTCCAAAAACAACTCCCATTTTATACGTTTTTGCGCTCGCCATCCTCTATCACCTCATTAACTGCTTTTACTATTTTTGATAGGTTTATTAAGTCAATATTAATAAAAAAGTCAACGCCTGTTGACGTTGACATAGAGAGACTTACTATTAATTTTGTTAATTCGTGTACGCTTAATCCTATAATTCCTACTCTTGAAAAAAACTTTTCACAGCATTAGCAACTTTTTTACCTTCCTTTGCTGGTAAATTATTAAAGAACTCTATTGGTAAAGAGCATGCTCTAGCTGCTACTAAACAATCATATTTTGTGTCCATTTCAGGAATAGGACTTATGTACTCAGTTGTATTAAAATGTTTATCTATTTCCATTAAATCACTTGTTGTTAAATCGTCTAATTTTGATAAATCTAACTCTGTATATTCCTTGCCCTCAAATTTATAAAGTTTATTAAATATTACTTTTCTAATATCAGTATTTTTATTTTCCATGTTTCCTCCTACATGTTTATTTTTTGCTCTGCTAAGTAATCTTTATTGTTAACAACATAGATATAATTATATTTATCTAGTTCAATTAAGACGTCTTTATCAAGCATTATTTTTATATAGTAAACTTCTAATGTTACCTGTGTATCTGTACCTTCTCCAGTTTTTAACTTTCCAGCATTAAAACCAACAGGCATTCCGCCAATAACTATTTTTAATCCTTGATGAAGTATTTTACCTTGAGATACATCATAACTATTTTGATCAGCTCTTAATGTTATTTGTTGATGTCTAGGTTCATTTAACTTTGCTGCTGATTTAGATAAGGTTCTAAATGGAACAGTTAACTTTATACTACCAAAATGACCTATAACAGGGCTTTCAACTTCACCTAGTATTCCAGCACCACTAATTGCTGCTGTTATTGGTTCAAAGTTTGGCAATTCTACATCACCGGTTATACCTACTAATTTTTCGCCTTCATCATACATGTTGTAACCATTAATTTTTTCTGGTATTGGATTAGACATTTATATCCCTCCTAAACTAAAGATTGAGTAAATGCAGTAACATCATACTCTAAAACATTTTCAATTGCTTGCGCAGGCAAATATGGACTCAAATATTGTTTAAATCTTATTTTACCTGCTAGTAAATCAGTCTCTGGGTTATCTTCCGCATTATACTCAATTTTTGCATCTGCAATCTGAAATCTAGCTTTGTATCCACCAGCTTTCATATTTTCAGAATCAACAATTGATTCAATAAGTCTTCTGTTCATTGGACTATCTACCTTTTGCCAATAAGTTAATATAAAACTATTTGCCCACCAATCAAACATTCTTCTAACTGCAATGAACATATCTTTTACATCAGTACTAGATGGATATGCTGCTGTATAGTTACCCCAAGATTTAAAACCATTCATATTTAGAGCTGTTACAACCCCATAACTATTAATTACATTTGCTGTTTCTAAGTCAATTAATACTTCTGCACCTGTATCTAAGCATAGTCCAGTTATACCTAAATCCTTATTTGATGGAGATACAAATGGTACACCATCATTTTCAGCATCAACTTTTGCTGCAACCATAGCAACCAATGTGCTTAAGAAGTATTGCTTATCACTAATTTTAGCTTTAGGCCAAAACACAGCACTTCTCTTATCAGTAAATCCATTACTGTTTTTCCATGCATTTATTTCTGTATATTCATCAACAGTTGTTGCAGTTGGTATATCAGCTAAAAACATTAAATTAAACATACCATTTAAATTGTTAACAACGGCCTTCATTGAATTATATATTTCTGTTAGTTGAGAATACTTTGGAGCTAATAACATCCCTAATGTTAATCCAAACTTAGGAAAGACCTGTTTAATCTTCTGTATACCGTTTTTAACATCAGCATTAGTAACTAATGAAGGTTTTATCTTATCATAAGTTACAGATAGCTTAGTAGTTGATGATGTTATTTTAGTGCTTGTTGGAATAGCCGTAATTTTAACTTTTTCTTTTTCAAAACCTATTGTGTAATCTATATCTTTTACACAGGTTTGAGCACCTGATGTTACAACTACAGAGCTTAAAATAGCTAAATTATCATCTAAAATAGCTATGCCATTGCTTATAGGTATGTTAGCATTAGTTGTAGATTCTTTATGTGTTGCAGGATCTAAAACATTAATCATGATTATTGGACTAACTCCATATACCTCAAAAGCAGCACTGACAGCTTCTGAAATAGTAAAATTAGAAAAATCACCAATAGGACCTACTTTCTTAACTGCTTCCTCCAAAGTATATGCTAATTTAGGTTCAAGCGGTGTAGCAACTTCGCCCTGATTAATCATTGCTGTACCAACAACTACTATATTACAACCACCAATAATTGGAGCTGAAGCTGATGTTGGATTTTCACTTATATAAATACCGTGTTTAATACTCAATATAATCACTCCTTTACATATTTTCGTTATTATACACAACTAAAGGTATTGAGAAAGTAAACAAAATACCACCAAAATATTTAGGGTATGTTTCATCGTTTTCAGGCAATACCCACCTAATAGGTTTTTTAACTTCAAACATTCCACCTATTATTTTTTTACTTAACATATGTTGTCTAACTTCTTGAACTACATTTACAGCCTTTATATATCCTGAGTAATCTAAATTAATGTCTTTTACACCAAAAGTAACTATAATCTCTTGAGTTGCTTCCTCTTCGTCCTCTTCTCCATTACCTAATTGAACTAATGCATATGGAAAATGACTGTCATCCTTGCCTTGTCTTGGTGGAATAGATTGTTCAAAAACTTTAAAATCTTTTAAAAATGACTTTAATTCATTTTTTACCTCATTTTGTAACATTAAAGGAGTCATAATTCCTCCTACCCATTTTGTAAAATTCTATTAATTTCATGATCAATTCTTTTCTTAATAGTTTTCTGTGCTTCATCGATGATATATTTATTAATATCTTTAGTACCAAGCATTTCAGGAATAGAAGGACCATACAAAGGAATTAATTCTTCAAGTCCTTTTCCTTTTTTTGTTTTTTTACCTTTAAGTCTTTCATAAACTCCAACATGCCCACTAGCGAATTTAACTACAAATCCTTTACTCTGCTTATCATCTCCACTTAAATTTTTAGTGCTTCCGTTTTTTAAAACCTGTGCAACATGATATTCAGGTCTACTTTTAATAGAGGTTGGTTTATTTGGACTAACCTTAAATTTATTAAGCGCAATTTTATAACCGACAGAATTTATATAACCTGTAAGATTTGTAATTTTAGCCTTCTGTGGTTTAGGTATTGCTTCTCTAACATCCTTAGGTTTTACTAAGTATTTCTCACTTGCCTTCTTCACCATGTTAGATTTAACATTAGTAATAGCTCTATTTATTGCATTAACCAAAACATACGGTGCTTTACTTTCCATACCTTTTAATCTTTTACTAATCTTTTTAACATCAATATCTTGGACTTTTATTTCAATCATAAAATCACCAACTATACATTTGCTTCAAGAATTATTTCTAAAACACTACCAAATTTAGATGATGATAAAACTCTATATATATCATTATCAAACATAATAATATTGTCCTTTGTAGGCATATATCCCAAATCGGTCTCTCTAATATAGAACAATAATTCAGCTGTGCTAATTTCATTTGAATATTGAGCTTTAGATTTTAATTCAGATAATTTATAATTATCAACAATAACTACAACATTATCTTTATTATTAATTCTGTGTAAACTAGCTAACTCCGATAAATTAAACAATATATTATTAACATCATAATCAACCATTTCTTTAAAATTCATATATTACCCCCAAAGAGGGGGAGCGATGCTCCCTAATTTATTCTTACTAAAGCTACTGCACCAGCTGTTACTTTAGCTTCTACTGCCATACCTATAGTTACTGTCAATGAACCTTTTGTTTTTGTAGCCTTTCCAGTTGCATCTAAATATAAAACATCACCTACAACAAAAGCTTCAGTTGTAATTGCTGGTACTTCATAAACACCAACTAAATTAACACCTCCAGTAGCACCTACAGCTATATCTTCAGCAGCAACTCCAACTCTTACTCCTAACGTAACAATATCACCATAGCTTATTTTACTTGCTCCTGAATTTGTGTAATCAATTGTATTTCCATTTTGAATAAACTTTGACATTTAGATCTCCTCCAATCTCATATTGATAATTAAAAAATGCTGGATATTAATTTCCAACATTTTTATATAATCCTCTGTAATCAAGAACATTTACACCATAATCAATATAAATTCTCCACTCCATACCCAAATAATCAAATCCAACTCTTGATTCAAGCTTAGGCATATCTTCACCGTTTAAGTATGTAACCTCAATTGTATCTATATCTAATGCAGAAGCTGCTAAATACCATGCATTACCTGTTAACTCTGCATCAACAACTAGGTCTAATGAATTTCTAAATACATTTGCAACACCGGCATTTGAACCACTAGGGTCTGCGGTTGAATTTAATAACTGTAATGCTTCAACTTCCTTATCTGGTGAAACAAGTAAAAATTTAGGTGAAATATTTAATGTCTCTTTTCCTCTTAAATTCTTTTGCTTTCTCATTGCAGCTTTACCAGCTCCTAGTGTTACTACGCTTATAGCACCACCGGAAGATGCAAGATTGCTATGGTCTGCATGGAATAAAGCTTTGTTATCATATATACTGCCATTGGTTGTTAATATACTATATACTAACTTGTTAATACCTCTTCCAGCAGCTCTAACATATGCTTCTGGTATTCTAGTTAATATACTGATATCATCATTTATCAACGCTTGTCTAGTTATTCCGAATTTTTTACCAAAAGTAGCTATTTTTTTAGTTGCTTTAGAATCTGACATTTCATCAAACTTAAATTCACCTGTCTGTGACATTTTAGATAATTCACCAGCTTCAGAAATTTGATATACTTCAGCATCTTTAAAATCTGTATTACTTCCACGACCTGTCCAAGCTTGGAAAGTTGTATTATTTCCACTGTAAGCTGTAGCCATAGATTTGTTAACTGATGATGATAAAATACTAGCAAACTGACTATCAGGTGATAGTGCTCTCTTAAATAATTCTTCATTGTCTAATCTTTGGGCATTAGAAACACCTTCACGAATTAAACAATCAATAGCAATATCTCTTAAAGATAAAGCTCTAAATTCTCTAGCACCATCTGCAGGTTTTTCTATACTTCTACCTGATCTCATTATAATTGCATCTGATGCTGCCTCTCTAACTTTTTCAGATTCATCCTTTGTTACTTTTACACTAGATATAGAAGGTTTATTTCTTTCTTTAATTTGTTCAAGCACTAATGATCTTACTTCATCAATAGTTTTACCTTCTGCTATGTACGAGTTTGAATCAATATCAAACTCTCTACATAGTGAATTTATATCAGTTACTCTTTGTCTTTCTGCTACAATAGCAGCTTGTCTTTCTGCATCTACATTTACTGTAGCTACAGGTGGTTCATTTAAATTTGGTAAATTAGGCATGTTATTATCCTCTCTTTCATTATCTAATTCTCTTCCAACTCCAACCGAATCATCAGCTGGTACTGACACAACTGATATTTCAAGCGGTGTCCATCTAGTAGCTATATATGCAGGTCCTGTATATCTCCCATTAGAAGACATTTTACCTGCCATAACTTCCTCCCATACATCAACAGAATATCCTACAGATATTCCTTTTAATGTGCCACTTTTAACTTTTTTATAAATTCTTTCAGATTCATCATCATCATCAAAGACAATGTCAGCATAAGTTTTCTTTTCAGTGTCATCAACTCTAGCATTTTCAATTTTACCTATTACTACATCACGTTTATGATTAAATAATGCAACTCCTATTGAATTAATGCGGTCTAAAATTACACAACCTGCATCATGTGATAAAATCTCACTGCCAAACCATCTGCTTACAGCTTGCTCAGATGAAAATGATATACTTACTCTTCTTTCATCTTCATTCATTTCTCGTATTGCAAAATCAATTGTCCTTTGCTGTTGAATTCCCGATGTCGGTTTCTTTACTTTGGTCATTGTTAGCACCTCCTAACCCTAATTTTTCTAATATTTCTAATTCTTTTTGTCGTTGTTCAATAACTTCATTCCAGTCTAGTCCTCGACTACTGCAAATATTTTGTAAAGTATCCATGTTTGATTCTACAGCTTTAATATTTGCGTTTACTTCTTTTAATGGATCTATCCAACTCCATCCAGGAGTAACCCAATCGTGCTTTAAATATCTTTTTTTATTATTCCAAAAATCTAATATATTTAAGGTTCCTTGCAACACTGCAGATATAAAGAACTCTGTGTAAACTTCAATACAAAGGTGTTCTATAATATAATGTTGCCACATCTCATAAGTTCTTTGGTCTTCCAATAAACCCTGTCTAGCGCTAGAATAATTAACTTGAGACATATCTCTTGAAACTGCTTCATAACTTAATCCTTGACCGCTTCCTGCTAGTCTTTGTTGAGTTGTTATAAATTCTTTTGCATTACTAGATTGACCTGATGGATTTATAGCTGTTACTGATTCGCCGGGATTTAACTCTTGTATCATTCCTGGAGATATTGTTCTTGCTTTATATCCACTCTGTTCATCTTTAGAATTTAAGCCTCTACCCATGCCATTAGAACCAGGACTATTTTTAGTGATAAAAACAGATAAACAAGCTAAAATTCTTTCTTTAACACTTACAGCCTCAGCAAACTCATTAATATCTCTAACTCTAGTTATTGTTTTTGCAAAAGATGAAATTTCCCTTATTTGACTAGGCCTTGTTTTATCCAATAAAAAAATGACTCTTTTTGAGTCAATCCTTTCACTTTTACCAGTATAATATCCATCTGGTGTATACTCTTTAAACCAGTAACCAACAGGCTTATTATATTTATTTAGCTCTATACCATCTACAATTCTGTTACTATTTACAATACCAGGTAAGCTATTTTTTGAGATATCAAGCTCATCAACTTCTCTAATCTGTAGTTGAAAAGGAACATCACCTTCATCGGTATATGTTTTAACAAAAAGAATTCCTCCATCAACTTTGATTCTTCTCATAGCCATTTGTTGCATTTCACTGAAACATTGTTGACCAGTTATATCACAATTTCTAGCTCTACACCATTCTTTCCAAAGCTCTTCAACCTGTCTATTTAAATCTTTATGATCTTCACCATTACTGTCCTTAATTTTAGCCTGTAATTTCATCCCACTACCAATAACATTGCGCACAAATGGTGATATAATCGCTTCTGCTATATCTGAATTTCTTTCAAGGTCTCTAGCTCTAGCTCTTATTATATCCCTATTATGTTTATCTGTTTGTTGTGCAGTAGCATTAGTCGCATTCCAACTACTATTAGGTCTCTCTTTAGATCCAGAATCATAAAATTGTCTTAATGACTCTCTCCAAGCTAATCTACTATAGCCCCATTTTGGAGAAACAGCACCTATACATTTATCTATTATGTTCATGTTTTCACCTCCATTCACCTCCTGTCAAAGACCGCAACATATGTTGTACCATTATCTTGATTAGCTAATTCTTGTTGAAGTCTTCTTCTTTCATTGTATAAATCAACTAAATTAGCTTTCTTAACAGAACTAGAGCCTATTCTATATTCTTGTGCTCCATTTTCTATAGCTGATATTGCATTATTTATTTGAGTCAATTGTTCTTCAACTTTTATCTTAACCAACTCCCTCCATTAGAATTAATCCAATTGTTATTATTTTCTAACCAGCTATTTTGATTAGGTTGCATTTCTTCATGTCTATCTTCGTTTTCATGCTGCCTATCAGCATTTATTCTTCGTATACCGCATATTTCAGCAGCACAATAACAATATACCTCTGCATCTAAATAGTGATTATCTACATTTGTCTTTTTAGGTTTCCAAGTTTCTATTAACTTTCCAGCCTTATTTTTTTCAATCACTTTATGTTCTGATGATATTTGTTCAGCATAATCCAAATCACAATCATCAGATATATAAAAACCACCTTCACTTCTTTTTAACCTAGCAAAAATCATGTCTTTATAAAATGCTGTATCGATTAAAATTAATTTCATTCCATTTGCAGAACTTCCATCTTTATCAATAATTGAAATAGTATACTTAGTATACATTTTTTTACTCGCGCCTTTACCAGGAATGCACCACTCTGTATTATAAGCACAAAAATCATATACATCATCTGTTTGGTCGCCCGAGTCCATAATGCATAAGTTAACTCTGTACTCATTGCCTTTTCTGTCATAAAATACTTGATTCATTATGTTTTCAATTTCTGCAAAGCTAAAAACTTGACCATGTAATATATTACAATTAGTCATGTCTGCTTGCCACGCTCTAATAGTAAAATATAAACTTTTCTTTTGAACGTCAGTTCCAGCAGTTATTAATACAGTTCCATCAGGTACAACTAAACTATCATATCCGCTTTTTCTTTCTAGTATCTTTTCAGCCGTTGTAGAATTTTCTACATCTTCCCAAGGTTCAGCCAACCATGAATTTATAAAGTTCATTAAAAGCTCTGGATTATTTTTACTCTTTACAAATTCAGCTGCTATATCTCCAAATTTAACCCAAGGCGAATAAAAAGTATTAATCCAAAATGCAACTTTTCTATTGCCATTGTCTTTTACTTTTTGCCATTCACCATTTTTAATCATTTGCATTTTATGCATATCAGTTATTACTTTGCCACATTCTACACATACATAATATGCACAATTTCTTGCTTCCTCAGGATGTTTTGTTTTATCATATTTAAGCTGTTTAAACTTAAATATTTGTTTATGTCCACAATGAGGACATGGTACAAAATATTTATATTGACTATCTGCATTAATCCATTCTTGCCATATAGGTCCTGTTTTTAAAGTTGGAGTAGAAGTTTTAACTATTTTCTTATTATTAGCAAATGTTTTTGTCCTTTCTCTTGCTAATGATATTGGGTCTGCTTCTTTACCAGCATTTGTTGGATATTTATCTATTTCATCTAAAAATAAATATCTTATAGGTCTTGAAGCTAAGCTTGAAGGTGAATTTGCACCACTTAATACAAGATACATACCATCAAATTGAAGCTCTAGTCTCTTAGAATCTTCATCAAACTTGTCAAATAACGCTGTCGAGAGTCTAACCATTGGCTTAATTCTATTATCACTAGTAAATTCAGCCAGTTCTAATGTAGGATAAACAACTAATGCCGGTGAAGGATCCTGTGCTATTATATAACCAATACAGTTATTTAAACTTTCAGTACCTCCTACCTGTGTTGGTTTTACAAAAGTTACTTCCTCAACCTCAGGATCAGTAAAACTATCCATAATTTCTTTTAGGTATGGTGTTTGTTCTGTCCTCCAAACACCTGGCATAGCTGATGTTTTTTCATCAAGTATTCTATATTTATCAGCCCATTCACTTACCGTTAGCTTTTCAGGTGGTTTTAATACTTTATATGCATCACATATAAAATCACTTGGAATATATTTTGTTTTACTTGACACTAAAATCACACCTTGACATTTGTTCTAAGCTATCATTAATTGTGTCTGTAATAAGATTATCTATTTTTCTTGCTTCAACAACATCAACATATCCACCTACTATGCCTGAAACTTTTTTACCCATTCCATATGCTGCTCTCTTAAATACAACTAACACACGCTTTAGTTCAGCTATGACATCCTTTTTCTCTAAGTAATCTCCATTAAGTATTGATGTTTTTAGTTCCTGGTGCTCACTCTGCACTTTTTTAAGCTGAGTTTCATAATATAACTTTTGATAAGGCAAAGGTAAATCATCAGGAGGTAAATTACTGACCTTAGTAGTCAATTTCTCTTCTCTCCAATTAAGAACATCATAAAGTGAGAAATAACCATGTTCTGCTTTAGGACAACCTTGTTTCTCCCAGTTATTAACTGTCTGACTTGTTACGTGTAATAAATTAGCTAAAAACGAGGTGCTAAAGCAATAATTATTATCAATTAACTTAATATCTTTTTCTGTTATTTTTTTTATTGTTTTAGCCATAAAATCACCCTTTTTTATTAGTTAAATTTTAATATTTGATATATTTTATACATTTTCTTATTTATACAAAATGTAGCATTTCAAATACATATATATACTTTTTTGTATATATATTCAGTATTGCGTTTTTTAATTTTAAAGTCATTTCAAAATTATTATAGATAGCAAACCCATGGGCTGTCTTCTACCCGCATATCCCCCACCCCTCAGGAAGTACCTTAAATTATATTTGCATTGTTATTACAACACTTATATTAATTTTCTACTATAGATTTATACATCAAAGCAATCTAATCAACATCGCTACTTGTTTAATAACTTTTATAATAACCACGAACAATATATGTATATCATTGTGATTATTTATGCAAAAACAATTTTGAATGTGCGATTTTCTTAGTAAATAATACATTCATATTTTTCACTTGCATTATATATAGGAAATAAAATTATTTTAAAACCTTGAATGTTTATAGTATTATTTTTTAAACATTCAAAAGAAAATAAAAAAATTATAGGATTAAACTGTTTAATGGTTTACTACTTTCTTTATAAACCATATTGTCTAATCCTAGATATCTTTTAGTTTCTTCTATGCTGCTATGTCCTAGCAATTCTTTAATTAATAATGTGTTATAATCATTCTCAACCCAAAGGTGATAAGCATAGGTTTTACGCATGCTATGAGCAGTTATATTAATAAGACCAAACATATCTCCAGCATCTTTAAGTATTGCAGTTACTCTTGGTACTCCTATATGTTCACCTTTCCTAGACGGAAAAGCATAATCATAATCCTCTTTATTTTTTATATAGGCTTTAAGTACTTTCTCTAGCTTATCAACTATATAACACCTTCTAGGTTTAATGTTGCATTTTCTAATATTTTTAGAGTTCTTTTTCTTACCTTCTAGTATTTCAAAATATCCAACTCTAAGAGCTTCTTTTATGTCACGTATTTTTATTAAAACCAAATCACCAGCTCTATATCCAGTCGCAATTCCTAGTACAAATAAGACATAGTCTCTTTCGCACTTAGATTTCAAATAATCCTGAATATCTAAAACTTTAGATTTAGACTTAATAGGATTTGAGGGTTGCTTAATCATCCATTTTTCACCTGCCGAATAGCTCCCCCAACTCTCTTATAGCTGTCATGGCACATCATTTTTTCAAAGTCTTCAAAGCTTAATTTTTTATCAGTTTTCCGTATTTTTTTATTGTTTGTAATTTTTACTAGTTCTCTATATACATCTGGTTGTTTGGATCTAATAATATTACCTATAGACATAACTTAACCTCTTTTCATGCATTAAAAAAGCGCCATTTAATTTGCTCTAGGCGCTTTTTTTGATATTAAATAATTTAGAAGGATACTTTTATGGACTTCTACATTTTGTATTATAGCATAAAAAAACTGTCCAAAAGTGTCCATCTTTTATAATTTTAAAAAATTTTTTTAGATAGGTTATATGCTACGAAATAGTAATTAATTAAATTTTTCTTAAGCTGATCTGATATGCCTTCAAAGTTAATGTCTGATATGTACTGCTTAAAATCCACCTCGGTCATGTTACTTAATTCTCTAATTGTCTCTTCTAATTGATAAATAAATTCCATAGGACCTCCTTGTTTTTATTAGACAGGAATCAAAAAATAAAAAAGTGCAAATTCCACCACGGGAACTCACACTTATAGAATTTAATTCCATATCTAATAAAAAATTATTTATGATTTTATTATATAAAACATAAATAACAAAGTCAAGTAGTGTCAATTTTAATTTAATTTTTTTGCTTATATTCATGCCTATCTCCTAATTGCTATTTTCTGCTTTATATACTTATTAAATACTATATTCGTTATGTCGAAGATATTCAAGATGATAAATATAAATTATGCTAAAGTAAACAATAATTAGGAGTTTGTTATGATAGATTATTCTCCGTTTTGGAAAACACTTGATAATTCTAATGAAAATTGGTATACATTAACAAATAAACACAATGTATCACATAGTACTCTGCACAGACTTAAACACAATAAAGATATTTCTATGAAAACTATTAATGACTTATGTAGAATTTTAAACTGTAATATTCAGGACATTGCTGTTTATGTTCCAAGTGATGATGATCAGAAGCTATAATACTATTCACTACCATATAAATCTTTTATTGTAATAGATGATACTTTTTAAATTTCGTACGTAGTCCAATTAAAATCTGAACTTTTTAATCCAGTGTCTATTAATGCATATCTCTTACAAGCTGATATAGTTCTTCGTGTAGCACTAGCTGCTGAAAGTAACGGATATTTAATGAAATTATTTACATCTATATCAGTATAATAAGCAAACCAAACATCTACGTCATAAGTAACATAATTTTTTTCTCTAATGATTATAATATCATAATTATCTTGTTTGTCATTATTGATATACTTTCTTACACCTTTAATAACTTTCACAACATTACTCCTTTCTTATTATAAAATGTAAACTTTTTTTAATTTTTATAGTAAATCATGTTTTTTATTAACATTAATATTCTATATTGATATTCTGCACCTAAAACATATCTATTAACAATTTCTTTATATTTATTCTCAATCATCTTTTTCTTTCATTAATTTAGCATGTTTTTTACCACATTTAATTCTCATTGCATGTTCTTCAGAGATTTTTTTTAGAATAACTTTTTGCTTCTGTAACAATTGTGATTTACTCAAATGTATACCCTCTGCTTCACATTTTTCAATCAATTGTTTCATAACCATATCTTCCTGTCTTTTTTTATGTTTTAATTGTCCAATAGTTACTATTTTCTTTTTCTTTACCATTAGAATTCCCAACCTTTTAATTATTTTTATTTCTATATTATACCATATATTTTTCTGAAATAAAATATCTCATTTATGTATACTTAATTTTAGTTTTGTTTATTAATCGAATGCACAAGGTCTATTTTCAATCGCCCATTCGATTATATTGTCAGTCTGCTTTTGTGTTTCTACTCCTGCTATTGCATCTAACGCTGATTGCTTTCTGTGCTTGCCTTCAAATGTTCTTATTTTTGCAAGCTGCTCTCCCATTCCGTGCTTCATAACCCATTTCCAGATACTATTGTGTGTTTGGCGAAGTACATACATATGGCTGTTTTTTCTGCCAAAATCAGTAAAGCAACCAATACAACCATTTCTTTTTATCTTTTTAATGCTTCCGTCTTCTGCTTCGTATTCAATATCGTATAAAGGCGAGTATTCAAGGTTATTTGTGTGAATATATTCCCAAATATCATCATCGGTCCAATGCGATATTGGATTGCAATGGTAAAATGGTATGTCTAAATATTTTCTACTACTTTTGAATATGTAGCCTCGAGTACTAAAATTCACTTTACGTGTTTGACTTTCAGACGCCATTAAGCCTTTAAATATAACATCAACTTTCAATTCTTTTTGTATTCGTTCGCTCGGCTCTTTTTTTAGAACATCACAGCATGCTTGGCTAATCTTTACATGCCTTAACAATTCGTAATATTTCAGCAATTCTTCATCTTCACTAGCACTTTGTGAATACTCAAGAAAAGTATCAATATTTATCCTGCGAGCCTTTAACTTGCTGAAGCTTTTACCAAGTATCGGATATCCGTATTGATCGCAACACCATAAGTAATTTTTAACCTGTCCTTTCTTCCAAACTAATTTACGTTTGCGAAAATCTTCAAGCATTTCAGGAGTACATTTTTTGTACAAAATTCCTGTTGTCTTTAATTTTCCGTCTGGCTTTAACACTTCTGAAATTCTGCCCTGATCTGTTAGCCATTTTAAAACTTCTGCTTGAGCCTGATACTTTAAATCTTCTTGTGTTGTTTTAGATAATTTTGTTTCGTAGAAGTTACCTTCCGCCCACTCCTTTTTTAATTTCCTCGCAAACTGCAAGCTTTCAGGAAATTCACATCCTGTATTCCCGAATATAATAGCTACATTCTTGTGTTCTTCAGGAAAAAAAGTTTTTAATAAGTGCCACAGCACTTGACTATCTTTTCCACCACTAAAAGCTAAAGCACATTTGCTTTGCGATAAAGATAATCCCTCTTTTATTATCTCAACACTTTTTTTAACTTTTTCTTTTAGTGTTAGTTTTTGCATTTCTGCAATTTCTTTAAAAGTATATACTGCCATTTTATTTTTAGGAGTAAACACGTGTTTAATTGGTCGACCAAACCTCTTTTACTCCTTTCGTTTTATTCAGTTAAATTTTAATTTTTCATTTCTTTGTTTTTCTCTGAAATTTTGCTTTTTAAATCTACTATTATCAATGCGGTTCGAGTTAGATCTGCATCTTTTTGTATAAGGCCATATTGATTCAACTTAACTAACTGCGCTCTTGATACAAGAACTAGATTATCTAAAGAAAAATTTCTTTTATCCCCATCTCCAAAAATTATTGCATGGCTTTTAGGTAGTGGTCCATTATGATCTTCCCAAATTAAAATATGCTTACCTCTCCAGTTATTTTGGAATTGTCCTTCTTGTATCTTTATTTGTATATATCCATCTTTTGATATTCTCTCAGAGCCTATGGGCACCCAATTAGGAGGCTTACTTCCTTTTTTAAACCAAGTCTTCTCAGTACCTTTAATGCGAATACCTTTTTTACCTTTGTTTGCAGGTACTGCGCCAGGTTTAAACCTGCCATCAAGTCCACTATTTAAATTATATCTGTTCTTATAGGCTTTTATTTGAGATGTTTTTAACTCTAGGTCAAACTTGGTATTAAACATTTCTGTTAATTCTGCATTACCTTTGCCAATATAGTTCATAGTTATAAATTCTCTCTGCTCATCAGTATACTTATGCTGCATTTAACCCTCCAACATTTTAGGTATTTTGGCATCTGCATTTAATTTATCACTATTGTTAAATATTTTTTGAGCTTCAAGAACCAATGAGGCATTATCTATAATTTGTTTTGCAACTACAGTAATAGTTTTCGCTCTTTCCATTTCCTCTGTCAGTTTTTCTCCATTTATGTCTTCATCTCCCAGTCTTTCAAGCTGAGCAAACAGATGGTTGTTTAAATCTCCTAAAGTATTTTTCATTTTATTTTTAACCTCCATTCATTTTATACATAACAGTTCATCTTCAATACGAAAATTTAAATCACCTAAACTTGTGCTGTGTGAAATCATATAGCTTATTATTTCATCTTGACATCCTACATCTATCATTTTTTTTATATTATTTTGTAATATTTTCAAGCCTTTGTTCATGACTTTACCTCCCATATAAATTTTATTTAGTCCTTCTCAAATAAAATTATTTTATCTTTTGACAATGCATAATGTAGTTCCCTAGTTGAGCCTTTGCTTTGTCTATGGTCCTTAAGCATATATACATAATCCGCATTATCTATGTAGTTGAAGCAAATATTCATTTGCTTTTCGTAAGCTAAATGTTTTGGTATGGAAATAGGATTTAAAACTATAAACCCAAATAGTTTAAGTATTTTTTCAGCAGCTTTAAATTTATTCTCATAATCCTTGTCTCCTGTAATTTTGCCACTTATGAATATAACTTTATTTTTTATTATATTGTTAATCATTTTAACACCTCAATTAAACTTGGATTTTTTAAATAATCAAATTTAGAAATTATCTCTATTCTACAATCACCTGACTTTGTTTTAATGCTAAAAGCGAATAACCAATCTGTTTGCTGCTCTAATTTAGCTTTTACTTTTTTAATAGTTGGAACAACTCCAATAGCACTTTCATTTATAGCTATTTTAACTCTATAGGTTTTATTTTCATCAAGTCTAATTTTCTTGAATCTTTCTATTGCAACCGCTGATATTATGTTATTTACTTCTGTTGAAGTCTTAGTTTGCACTTTCATGTGAACCTCCCATACATAGTTTTTTTAGCTTTTTCTCTAAATTTTTTCTTCCAATCTCTTCAAGCTGCTCAGGGGTATAATCTTCAACCCTTTGTTCAAAATTATGAAACTTATTAGGACTATTAAGCTTAGAATTATTTGATTTTGTGATAACCTCAGTAGGCAGAGGAGAATAATTATCATCCAAATAATCTACATATCCACTGTTGAAAAATGTACTGCCGTTTTTATATTCTAATGCAAATCCTTTTTTTCTAGTTTGCTCTACAAACTCTATATACCTCTGAATTGCTCTCTTAATTTCATCTCCATATTTGAATAATTCTTTTTTCTTTCTATCAGAGATATTTGCTTTTCCTTTTTTAGAAGGATAAAGAGTCCATATCAATTCAAAATAAGCATTTATTTCTTTCTTTGAAGGTGTGTTTAGTGCATCCTGATGCACAATATTATTATTAATAATATTATTATTAATACTTGTATTATTATCTTTGACATTTTCGTCAACCGTACGGTTGATTATTTCGTCATTCGACCGTTGACATTTTTGTATGTCACTTGACAAAATTATCATTCGCTTAGTTACTTGTGAACCACGTTTCTCATATGTAATTTCTATGTAATTTTTTTCTGCTAGTTGGTTGATTAATCTAGATATAGTTTCTTTACTAACTCCATATAATTTTGCAAAATATTCATTGCTTGCTACGCAATAACCTAAGCTATTTGTCAAACATGTAATTTCACTAAATAATAATTTAGCTTTATCTTTCAAATCATTATCATATCTAACTGTCGCAGGTATAATACTGAAGTAATTAGGTCTTGTTTCCATTGTACCTCCTAATATTTATTCAATTATTTCTTATTTTTTGAGTATAAAAAATACAAGGTAGCAATTTTATGTATTTTTAAATAAAATTGTTTATAATTACTACCAAAAATCTATATCAAATTTATCGCTTATGTTAAGTATTTTTACCTTTTTCTTTAATTTTTTCTAGAGCGGATAAGCATATCCTTCTACATTGTGTCTCGCTGTAATTCATTGTCTGTGCGACCATCCACCACTTATACTTTTTGAAATACTTGAGTTCTATAATTTGTTTTTCCATACCATCTAATAATATAATTAAGTCATCTATTTCATGTTTCTCTTTAAACAGCTTGTCTAGCTCATTTTCAATATGAGCATATTCTTTGCAATATATATCTATTATCTTTGTTACTGAATCAGCTACAGGATCACTTACATTATTGGTACTAGGCATACCAGTAAGTACCGTTGATTTTATATTTCGATGAGTATCCATCATTGCCGCTAAATCATTTAGTTTATCATTAGCAGCTTCTATTTTAAATAGAATATATCTATAACTATGTAATTTCTGCTTTATCTCATTTTTATCCATATGCCCTCCTAATCTTAGTTTTAAAATTTAATTTAAATACTATTCAAACATTTCATAACAATATTTACAGTGCCATCAGAATTAGTATTAAATGATATTTTATCGGTATCATCTAAATACTCTACTGGTATAAGTATTTCGATACCCTCTTCGGTCTTAATTCTTTGTTTTTTATTAATATTTTTATCAAGCTTATTATCTAATCTTATTGTATCTTCTTTTATTCCTGAGCTCTTTAATTCTTCATTATATCTTTGTTTTACAACATAATCAGATTCAAAGATGTTATCAGTTATTTTATTTAAATCAACTTCACCTTTTGCATTAAATGATTCAACAATTTCTTTACTGATATCTATTTTTTTCTCAATATCATTGTCAAAATACTCTTTTACCATCCTTTTTGATACTTTTTCAATTGCATCATAAGTATCCTTTGGTGATAATACAAACGGTAAACTAAACAATAAATTTGAAAATAATGTTGTTTTCTCGTCTTCTACTATATGTCTTTTTTCATTAATAAATAGGATATTATTTTCAATTTCATATATAAAGCTTTCATCAGGTTTATGTGAGACGTTAGGTAATGTAGTTTTATATTTCACTAACATTATTGATCTATTACCTTCTATTTCATTTATTTGATGTATGTAACTGTCTCTGTGATTTAATTTAAGCATACATAGCTTTAATTTCCCCTCAGTTTCATATAAACAATACATTAAATCAGCTGATTCTATATCTGTACATTTTCTCATTATCTCAAATATACTTTTACTTAATTTTTGAGTTATAACTTCAAAATTATTTTTATTAAAGTTAATTAGCAGCTCACAGTTTTCAGTATTATTAGATAATGTATATTTCTTATTAGTAGGTAAAGAAGTTATTTTTGATATGTGTTTAGCTATGTATTCATATATTTCATCATTAATTTCTAATTGAATTTCAGATAATATTGGTGAAGTTATTGACATGTCAGAAATATGTACTATTGCCTTATGTATTATTATATTTCTAAATTCGTTCATTTCTTATCCTCTCTTTTTTAAAATTTTAGTAAGCCCGTCTAAAGCATAGCCACCACGATAATTTTCTAACATCACACAAGTTGTTCCGCATAAATCAAATGGTTCACTTCTAACTATAAACTCAATGCCTTTATTCTTATCTGCTACTCTATAATTGTCATTCATAATTACCTTATCTCCGATTTTTATATCGCTCATAATATCCTCCTGATTTTAGTTCTTTATTAATAACTTTTTTAAACCTTGTAAAAAACTTGCGCTCTCTTGCAAAGTACCCTCAATACACTCTGATAATCCTAACTCATTTAGAACCATTTCAAGTTGTT